>NZ_JAKFFU010000002.1:0-835938 GCF_021502625.1 Dyadobacter sp. CY351
GCGGCTCCTGTGGGGGCTCGGCGGGCGGGGTGCCGGCCCGCCCGCGCCCCCCCCCCCTCCGCTCAGGCTGACAGGGCTGTAGGGCTCAGCATGACACGGCTTTCGAGGGTCATGCCAATAAATTCAATACATCCTCCCGGCTCAGTGACTTAATAAACCCTTCCTCATTCGAAATCAAGTCATCTGCCAGCTGCTTCTTGGTTCGTTGAAGCGCTAGAATCTTCTCCTCAACCGAATTTTTAGTAATAAACTTATAAGTAAAGACTGTTCGGTCCTGGCCGATGCGGTGGGCGCGGTCTACGGCTTGGGCTTCTATGGCGGGGTTCCACCAGGGGTCGAGGATGAAAACGTAATCTGCGGCTGTGAGATTGAGGCCTAAGCCTCCGGCTTTTAGTGAGATCAGGAATATTTTAATGTCGTTGTTATTTTGGAAGAGTTCCACTTGCTCCTGGCGGTTTTTGGTTGAGCCGTCGAGGTAGGCGTAAGTGATTTCTTTTTCGTTCAGAAACTGGCGGAACAGATCGAGGTGCTTAATGTATTGGCTGAAAATCAATATTTTGTGATTTTCGCTGATAGCGGTTTGCATCTTGTAAAGCACATCTTCAAACTTGCCGGAGCCGTGTGAATATTCCGGATCAACCATTAATGGATGATTGGCCAGCTGCCGGAGTTTGGTCAGGCCTTGCAGAACAACGAGTTGCGATTTTGAAATACCATCATTATCAATGCTTTGCAGGATCAGGTTGCGATAGTATGCTTTTGCTTCTTCGTAAGCTTTTTCCTGCTCATCGGACATATCGCAGTATTGAATGCTTTCAACCTTTTCTGGCAAATCGGTAGCAACCTGCGATTTTAACCTCCTTAATATGAATGGCTTAATGAGATTGTACAGCCTTTTTGTCTTCTCCTCATCCCCGCGCTTCTCAATAGGAACCTGAAATTCATCCCTGAAAAACGACTGACTGCCCAGCAACCCCGGGTTCACGAATGACATTTGAGACCAGAGATCCAATGTATTATTCTCAATCGGCGTGCCCGTCAAAACCAGCCTGTTTGCTGCATTGAGCTTCTTAACCGCCTTGGTAATGATGGAAGCAGGGTTTTTAATGGCCTGGGACTCGTCCAGGATCACGTAATTGAAACGGTAAGACTGAATGAAATCAATGTCCAGCCGCACAATTCCGTAGGATGTCAGGATCAAGTCGTAATGATCGAACTGGGCGGTGTCTTTTTCACGGTTTGTGCCGGTATATAGCAACACTTTCATGTCCGGCGTAAAGCGTTTTGCCTCTAACTGCCAGTTATAGAGCAGCGAAGTGGGCATAATGAGCATGGAAGGCTCTTTTACGCCTGTTTCCTTTTCGGCTTGAAGCAATGCCAGCGTTTGCACGGTTTTCCCCAAACCCATATCATCCGCAAGACATCCGCCGAAGCGATATTGTTTCAAAAACCTTAACCAGTCATAACCGGTCTTTTGGTAAGGACGCAATGTTCCTTCGAAATGTAATGGTGGCTCAACTGCCTCAATGTGATTGAAATCCCGCAGATTTTCAAGTTTCCGGCTGATCGTGGCTGTGGCAAGGTTCTCTTCTTTTAGCTCCTGGACCAATGCAAGATGGTGCATACGCAGCCGCAAAGGATCGTCATCGCCATCGTGCTCCGTGAAAGAGAAAAACTCTGAATATTTGGTAAACCACCATTCGGGGATCACCGCAATTTCACCATTAGGAAGCAAAAATTCCTTCTTACGGTTGAGTATATAGCTTCTTAGCTGAATAAAAGGAATTTCAAACTCACCGAATTTCACTTTTGCATTGATATCAAACCAATCCCGGCCTTCCTGAATGGAAATATCAATGGAGGAATAACCCAGAAAATAGCGCTTAGCGTCACTCGTATTTTGACGGACGGAAATGCCATTTTCAGCCAGTGTATTCGCATTGCTTTGCAGCCAGCCAAAAGCCTGTGACTTTGGCATCTGGATATTGCCGTTTCGTATATTGAGGCCCCAGTCTTTCAGCAGGGCCACATGCTGGCTTTCTGCTTCAATGCTGCGTTTAACCTTATTAAAAACATAATCATTATCCTTCTTCTCCATATGCACGCTCGACGCATGCGCAAAACTGTCGTAGTGGAAGGAGAAATTGGCATATTGAAATGACAAATCGAATGCCACATCATTGTCCTCTTCTTCTTCCATCACATCCACATCCCCGTCCTGGAAAATGACCGGAGCCTTTTTATTTGTGCTATATTCCGAGATTGTCAGGACGGTTTTAGGCGTTGATGAGACATTTCTGATCTCAAAACCTCTGGCCACCACATCATAGGACGCTATCAGCGGAGCCACAAACCTGCCATAATATTGTTCCTCCACCTGTCCGGGAATGGCGATGAATTTTTTGGCGAGGAATGGTTTGATCTTTTTGCCATCCACGTGACCTTCAAAATGCAGCAAATGTCCGTCCACAACGAGCCAGGCTGGTTCTTCGCAAATCAGGAAGGCATTTTTATATTGAAAATCAACCTTTTGATATTTGTGACGGATTGTAGGGAAATAATGTGTGTTATCCTCGTTTCGGATAAAGTGAAAGCGGATCGTAGCTTTTTCTGGCTCCCAGAAAACCGGTTTCCACAATGGGTTTCCATCGCTTCCCATAATAAAAATCTCTTTGCCGCTAAGCCTTTCGAGTATCTTGGCTTTACAATTTTCAAGATAAGCCGCAATGGTTTCCTGAGTCGCCTTATCGCCTTTTTGCGCGTCATAAACTTTCAGGAAAAAGTCTACGGCATTCAGTTTTTTGGGATTGAATTTTCGAAGAATAACATCTTGCTGAATGTCGTCAATTAACCCTACGAGTTCCACATCGCGCTGGTCAATACCGGTGCGGAACTCCTTGATATTCTTGGATGAAATGTTCTGGATCTGGAATGAAAAATCGCCCTGATTGTTCAGTTGGACCACAAAGGATTCAAAAATGTATCCCAAAAATTCATGATTGAGAATGGAATAAACAATTTTAAACGGCTCGGTGGGAGAAACTTTCATTCTGTTATGGTTGGGTAGGCGTGAAGTGCTGGTAAAGAGCCGCTAATTCGATTTAACAGGCTCTTAACAATTTGGAAAACTTCAAATATAAGCGAAAAGGGATCAATAAAAAAGACTTCCAGGCGGAAGTCTTTTTTAAAGTCATAGAACAAGTTCCTAGTTAATTATCAAATAATTTAAGGCAAAAAGAGGGGGTTTCCTTAATGATTAAAGGACATAGAAATGCGATGGCTGCTGAACGGCTACCGGCATTTGTTTATCGCGCATCATTTGTTTCAGATCGCGCTCAATGTTCCTTGAAATAGTCAGCATTGGCGTATCTGTGGGCTTATTTTCAAACGGATCCTGTAAATGAATGGCCATTTTTTCAATCAGGAAAAAGCAGCCTGTTATGACGATCAGCACAGGAACCATCAGGAAACCAAAGAGTTCAACAAGTCCGAACGGGAGCAACAATATGAAGAAGTGCAATGCCAGATGAATGTACAGACTATATGTAGATGGAAAAACGGTGTTTTTGATACGTTCACATTTTCCCATTGAATCTACAAGGCGCGTCAATGTAGCATCCATCTCGATTTGCTGATAAGGATTCACCCAGCCTTGCTTCAATGCATTGTTATAATCACGGGCATGCAACTGGATAAGGCCAACATGCTTATTATCATAATCTTGCAGAGATTCGCTCTCTTCCGGCGAAACATATTTTTCAATGTCTGGCATAGGATCTTCTTTCCGCAAACCATGCGCTAATGCATAACACCAGGCTATTTGTCGTTTGATAATCCGGTTTTTAAAACCTTCTATCTGATCCGGATCGTAAGGATCGTCGATTAAAAACATGACCTGACGTGCTAATGTCCTCGAATCGTTAACGATCGCACCCCAGATCTGGCGCGCTTCCCACCAGCGGTCGTAAGCCTGGTTGGACCGGAATGCGAGCAGCAGTGAGATGATTGTTCCGAGCACCGTTGGGACGGTCATTGGAATTGAAATGTCTGTAATGTTGAAGTTTTTGTAAATCACTTCAATTGCAAATCCATAAATGGCCACAAACAGTATTTCGTATTTGATCTTGCCAAAGATGTATCTGATGGGGATGTTTTTTTTCAGAAGCATATTTCCTGTGTGTTAGCTGGTTCCTCAATCTTGTCCACATTAATCAATTCTACACCTGCTTTTTTAATGATCGGCAATGCGTCCAGGCTGCTCTTCGATAGCTTTGGAATGCCATTGCTTTCCGAAAATGCAATGAAGTCCGCGTTATTGGCGTCCAGGAAGTTCTTGAATGCAGCAAGCTTGTTGCCGTAAAAGAATTCCACTTTGATACTGTGCACCTTGTTGCTGTATACATCTTTAATAGCATGGCATTCCTTCCAGAAATCCTCTGAAACGAAGTCGTATTCTTTCTTTCTATAAGTTGAAAAAAGAAGGTCCTGAATGTCGTCTGCAACGTGGAAAAGATGTGTAAAGACGATGGAGAACTTCTGTTGGGCGTTTCGTGCCAGAATGTGTGCAACTTGCAGGCTGTCAGCAGTAAAGTCGGCCGGGATAATTACAGTCTTCATATTTTCTCGCTTGTTTTGTTGATTGATCCATTGAATTAAATTGATAATGCAATGTTACGGCGAGGTTGTTAGCACCACTTAAAAGCGGTGTTATAATACAATGTGAGACTTATTAGAAGGGGATTAGATTATTAAAATGACATTAGAAGGATGCTTTTGAGCAGGGTAAGTGAATTTTGAAGCTCGTTCCCGCACCAACCTGACTATCAACGGCAATGGTTCCGTTATGCTTCTTGATAATGTTATTAGCCAAAGGAAGCCCTATCCCGAAGCCTTTGTAACGCTCCGTATTAGAGGCCCGGAAGAATGGAACATAGATCTGAGCAATCTCCCGATCAGGAATGCCGATCCCTATGTCCTGAATCTCCACAATAGAATGGGTTCCATCAGAAGAAATGATAATAGTAACCGGTTTATTATCAGAATACTTGCAACTATTAAGAACAATGTTTGACAATGCTGCCGTGAGAAGGGTCTGATTCCCGTTAATTGTCAGCTTGGCTTCGTCCTCTGGTAAATGATTAAAGTCGATATCCACCTGATTATCGGGAATAATCTTGTCCACCGCTTCCTTGACAGACAACACCAACTCATCCACCCGTATCGGCGACCATTGCTCCTTTGTGCCATCGAAACCGGTTTGTGCCAGCTTTAACATACTGTTGGCCAGATGTTCCAGCTTTCCCGCTTCCTTGTAAATAACTTCAAACGAGGTCTTTGCGGCAGGAGGAATTTCTTCAAGGGAAAGGCCCAGTTGCGCTTCGCCGCTGATTACGGTAAGGGGCGTTCTGAACTCGTGGGAGGCGTTGCTGACAAAGTTGTTTTGTATTTCAAATGTAATTTCGAGGCGGTTCAGCATATCATTGAACGTATGCGTGAGATCATCGATTTCGTCCTTACTGCCGGCAACTTCGAGGCGCTGGTGCAGGTTATGCGCACTAATCCCTTTTACATTGCGAATAATGCGTCGGATGGGATTGAAAATTTGTGTAGAAAATAGTTTTCCAAACGTGAAAACGAAGATCATGGAGATGAAAAAGCCAACGATCAGCAGTTTTTTAAGGTTTTCAATTTCTTCCAGACCGTAAAGATCCACTGCGGATGACAATATGATTATGGTTTTACCGGACTGGTTAATGTTCAATCCAACATAAGAAGTATCATTCTTGAAAAAGCGGGCAGGTTCTTTTCTAACAATATTGTCGTAAAAAGCAGATGGCATCGGCAGCCGTTCTTTCAGTTGTCTTGCCTTTTCAATCTCGCCATTCTTGATAATATGGTGCTGCTCAAAAGGCAGGTCGCCCAGGTGTCGTTCCTTGATGTCGTAGTAAATAGAAGTAGTCGATTTACTTTCCTGCAATGCTGCGTGCCCGACAATGTCTGCCCGGACTTCCAACCGGTGATAAAAGCTGTTTGAAACGCTTTCCGACCCGAATGTGTAAATAAATACGCTCAGCGCCACGATAATGCCCGACGTGAGAATCGTGAAGAGAAGGGCAATTTTAGTTTGTATCTTCATAAGACTGTCGCATCACATATCCCATGCCGAAAACGGTGTGTATCAGCTTATTTTTTTGATTTTTATCAACTTTTTTGCGGAGATAATTAATGTAAACATCCACGACATTGGTGCCTAGGTTAAAGTTGATGTCCCATACATTTTCCAGGATCTCCATTCGGTTGAGCACTTTGTTCCGGTTATGGATCAGAAATTCCAGCAGGCGGAATTCCGTGGCAGTGAGGTCAATGATGTGGCCGTTTCTTTGCACGATCTTCGTCTCTGTATTCAGCACCAGATCCGCGATTTCAAGCTTCGTCCCGTTTTTCTCTTTTTCAACTTCCTTTCCTCGCCGGGTGAGCGTGCGAATGCGCGCTTCGAGCTCTGCCAGTTTGAAGGGCTTGGTCATATAATCGTCTGCTCCGGCATCTAATCCCGATACGATATTCTCTGTTGTGCCCAGCGCTGTCAGCATGAGAATAGGCGTTGCATGGCCAGCGCTGCGGATTTTCCTGCATACTTCCATGCCATTGATGACGGGGAGCATCAGGTCCAGTATGATCATATCGAAGGTGTGGTTCGTAGCCATTTCGAGGCCCGATTTGCCGTCCATAGCCACCGTTATTTCGTGCCCGGAAGCGGATAGGCTTCTTTGAATGAGGGAAATTACGCTGGGTTCGTCTTCGATAAGCAAAAGCTTCATGCAGGCAGATATTGAAAAATCGTCAGGAAGATAAATGTAGAAAAGTATTGCTTAAATAAAGCATGCCTGAAAAGAAAAAAGCCTCTGGTGAGGTTCCAGAGGCTTTGTACCGGGGACGGGAATCGAACCCGTACGAGCGTTTCGGCTCACAGGATTTTAAGTCCTGCGTGTCTACCAGTTCCACCACCCCGGCATCATCCACGCGATTAGGATGGCATATAGAGAAAAAAAGCACCGTTTCCGGTGCTTTAACCTCTGAGCGAAAGACGGGGTTCGAACCCGCGACCTCGACCTTGGCAAGGTCGCGCTCTACCAGCTGAGCTACTTTCGCATAACCGTTTTTGATTATGGTGGTGCAAATGTAGGCACAGGGAGTATGTGACGCAAGTTTTTGTAAAAAATATTTAGGAAAAAAAACGCAACATTTTATTAACAAATTGTTACTCAATTGATACTGGACGCATTTTTTTTCAAAAAAAATTAAAATGAATGTGCGCTGCCGGTGCAATGTGCAGTTTCTGCTTCTTGCTTGGGCTGGCCTCGCATAATTTTAATGCCGTCCGTCCTATTTAATTTTAGCACTTTATATTTTAATTACCTTTGCCTCCTTTGACAGGATTGCATAGATTGATGTTTTATTGCATGATCCTGTCTGTGGGTGATTTTAAATAGTAAATATATTTATTCATGTTTTCCAACGAAGTTCTGTTTTTTGGCGGGTTTATATTGGTGATCAGCGTCATGCTGCTTTTAGACCTCGGCGTTTTTAATAAAAAAGACCATGTTGTAAAATTCGGCGAAGCCGCTGCGTGGACTGTCGCCTGGATCTTTCTTGCACTCGTTTTCTACGTCATCATCAACACACATGGCGATCTGGTGCATGGCATGGAGAACTACGCTGATTTGGCAGCAGTTAAAGACAAGTACGCACCGCATTTGAAGCTCATTCCCGGAGATTTTGAGGGAAGTCTTGAAATTTACCGGAAGAATATGTCCCTGGAATTTATCACGGGCTATCTGCTTGAATACGCGCTCTCTGTTGACAATATTTTCGTTATTATCCTGATATTTTCTTCGTTCGGCGTTCGTCCGCAGTATTACAAGAAGGTGCTTTTCTGGGGCGTTTTGGGCGCAATTATCATGCGTTTCATCTTTATCTTCCTGGGCTCGGCATTAATGCAGCGTTTTGAATGGATCATTTATATCTTCGGTTTGCTGCTGGTTTATCAGGGTGGTAAGATCTTCTTCGAAGCTGGCGAGGATGAAAAAATTGATCCGGCCAAGCATCCGGTTGTGAAATTTGCATCCAAGTATTTACCTGTTTTCCCAAGATATGTGCGTGAGCATTTCTTTGTTTTGAAAAAAGGAAAATGGCTGGTAACACCGCTTTTTGTGGTTGTTTTGATTGTCGAATTCACCGATTTGATTTTTGCTGTTGACTCGGTGCCGGCGGTTTTCTCTGTTACGAAGGATCCATATGTTGTCTTCTTTTCCAATATCTTCGCCATCATGGGGCTTCGTTCCATGTTCTTTTTCCTGAGCAACATTATGGGCCTTTTCCGCTTCCTGAAATACGGGTTAGGAGTGCTGCTGGTATTTATTGGTGGAAAAATGCTGTTCCATTCAAAACTGGAAGAGCTTGGATTTGAGACGGTTTATTCACTTTACGTAATCCTCGGCATTTTGGCCATAAGCGTGCTCGCCTCTGTTGTTTTTCCGGAGAAAAAGGTAGAAACACGCTAAATCCAATAGTTAAGCAATCAGGATCGTTTGAGTATCTATGGATCGCATTCTTAAAGCTTACTTAAAACGACTTACCAACCTTAGTACGCGTAATAAATCGTTATTGTTGCCAGGGCTGCCTTCGGAGCAGTTCCTGGATCTTCATGAAACTGATTTTTTGCTGGAAAAGCCTGCAATAGAACTTATCAGGCAGCTCGTTTCCGGGAAATCACGCATTGCCCTTTGTGATGTTGCAGATTCCCGTTTTGAAAAGGTTAACGAAGCCAGCAAGAAGCTCAGAAAGATTGCTCGTACAGAACGGTTTATCGAAGAGGAGAGAGGCTCGCGGGATTTGTATGTGGGGTTTCCGTTTGTAAAAGGAAAGCTTTCCGATGGAACACCCATTCATGCGCCGCTTTTGTTTTTTCCGGTTACTCTAAAAATGGACCGGGAGCAATGGTGCCTGTTTGAAGTGCCGGAAAGCAATGTGGTCCTTAATTCCAGTTTTGCGCTGGCTTATGCACATTTCAATGAGTCGGTTATAACGGACGACATTCTTGAAAAGTCGTTTGAAGATTTTCCAAAGGATTTCCTGGAATTCAGGACGCAGTTATATGAATGGTTAAAGACTACGCCGCTCAAAATTAATTTCAATCAGGATCTTTTTGAAGACAAGCTCATTGCATTTAATGCGTTGAAAAGTTCAGAGCTGGCTGCTAGTGAGCGAAACGGAGAACTGAAACTTTTCGCTGAGGCCGTTCTCGGCATTTTTCCGCAAGCCGGTTCCTATCTTGTTCCGGACTATAATTTGCTGCTGGAAAACGCCCTGAATGCAAATTTCTCCATTCCCTTGCTCGAAGGAGAATCTTCGGGATCAGAAGCGCCAAAAGATATCCCTGATGCAATTATTAATACTAAAACAGTCAGAGAAGAGGAGATCTTGACGCCGTTTCCGGTGGATCAGTCACAGGAGGAAATCATTTTGGCTGTGAAATCCGGGAAATCGGTCGTGGTGCAGGGCCCACCGGGGAGCGGGAAATCTCAGCTTATTTGTAATCTGATGGCTGATTTTGCAGCCCGAGGAAAGCGTGTTTTGCTTGTATGCCAGAAACGTGTGGCGCTGGATGTTGTGTATCAAAGGCTGCAAACCATTGGAATGACCGATTTTGTGGGCCTGATCCATGATTTTAAAAATGACCGCTCGGCATTATACAGACAGCTGGCATCACAGATTGACAAGGTTGAAGCATATAAACAACAAAATTACAGCCTGGATGCCGTTTTTCTGGAAAGGCAGTTTACCCAGCAGAGTCGGGCCATTGACCGTACGGTTCAAGATTTAAATGCGTTTCGGGAAGCATTGTTTGATGAAATGGAATGTGGTGTGAGTATCAAAGAGCTTTACCTGAAAAGTGACCAAACGGCTCCGAAAGTGGAGATGAAAGATCATTACAGGTCTTTTCGTATGGACAATCTGGATCATTTCAGGAGGAAGTTGAAAACGTATAGTGCATATGTTTTGCATTTTCCTGCCGGTCATGTCTGGGCAGAGCGCAGAAGCTTCTCAAAGTTTGGCATGAGCGAATTGCGAAACATGGAAGAGATGCTTGCAGAATGGCCGAAAGTGTTTTCCAGGCAAAAACAAAAATTCGAGCATTTAACCAGCCAGCCCTTTTCGCTTGACTATCTGGAAAAGAAAGGCGAGATCACCGAACGGCTCACCGACATTACCGGGCTTATAGCAGACAATACAACATTTACGCTGTTTAAGAAATATATCAACTCCTCAGGTGGCCACGAACGGCTTGCATTCATCCGGCAAACCACGGATGCGCTTGAAGGATTTTTGGCAGAAGATGGCATTGAATTTTCCTTACCAGCTTCAAAATTACAGTCATTCCTTCAATCACTGAGAAAATCCATTGAAGCAAACAGCTCGACGGTTTCGGGTCTTTGGTGGAACATGTTTGGGAAAGAAAAGAAGGAGGTGGAAGAGGTTGCGAAGGCAAATGGGCTTTCAACTGCACTGGACGATCTTTCAAAGCTTGAAATTAAAGTTAAAAACAGGATCGAACTAGAAGGCTGGCTTACGAGCAAGCATTTGAATTTCGACGTTTCCTACATTGATCAGAATGAGCTGAGTGAAGGTGCGGAATACATTTCTTTTTTCCAAAAAGCAGAATCAGCCGCCGATGCGGCGGTAAGGGCTGCATTGGATCCTTGGTTGTTGACTTTGCGGCACATTGCTTCTGAAAGTACAGATTACACGACATTCAATGAGCGTATCCATGAGCTGAAAGCCTGGATCACAGTTTGGAGCAAATTGGAGGCTGCTATGTTACCTTATTTGCTGCCGCAGCAAGTCCGGAAATTGCTTAAAGATCCGGACCTTTTCAGCCAGCAGTTGTCAGCAGCATTAGCCAGGGATTTTGATTCAATGGTTGATATGGACAACCTCACGGAAAGCATGACTGTGCCGGAACAGGCGGTTGCCAAAATCATCGTTGAAAAAAGTTTAAATCTTAGGCATACGAGTTCGGAAGAGTTTGTCAATCTTTTTGAAAATAGCATCCGGCTAGCTTGGATTGAGCATATAGAGAGCAAATTTCCGGATTTGAGAGCGGTTACCTCATTGAAAATGAAGCAATGGGAGACCAGTTTACAAGAAAGCATTGCGGAAAAACAGCAGCTGAGCACAGACATTACCGGGATAAAACTCAGGGAGGCGACTTATGAGGATATCGAGAAAAACCGCCTTGGTAACCGCGTCACTTATCGCGAGCTAGGGCATCAGGTGACTAAGAAAAGAATGATCTGGCCGATCAGGAAATTGCTTGAAAACTACACAGATGAGGTTTTTTCTTTAATTCCCTGCTGGATGGCTTCGCCGGAGGCTGTTTCAGCAGTTTTTCCCATGCAGCGTGCATTGTTTGATCTCGTAATTTTTGATGAAGCTTCGCAATGTTATGCTGAATATGGCCTGCCCGCGGCATTTCGGGGGGCGCAGGTTGTAGTAACAGGGGATAGCAAGCAGCTGTCTCCGAGTGATTTATATAAAATACGATATGAAGAAAAAGCAGACGAGGAAGAATATACAGCTGCCATAGAAATCGAATCGTTACTGGACCTGGCAGCACAATCGCTTGATCAATACCAGCTTACAGGTCATTATCGCAGCTTATCGCTTGATTTGATTGATTTTTCCAACAGGAATTTTTATAAGAACACATTAAGATTGCTTCCTGATTTCCTGCGAATCAATAATGATGAGCCTGGCATTCAATATATTAAGACGGATGGGGTTTGGAAGAATAACATTAACCTCGTTGAAATTGAGCAGGTTGTTTCATTGATCAAAGAGCTTGGAGAAACCGGCAGGAGCATTGGTGTTGTGACATTTAACTTTTACCAGCAAAATGCGATTCAGGACGCGCTTGAAAGGGAAAATGTGTTCTTCAAGGACCTATTCGTTAAAAACATTGAGAACGTGCAGGGCGACGAGCGCGACATTATTATCTTTTCAATGGGATATGCGCCGGATGAGAAGGGGAGAGTTTCCATGCAATTCGGCAGCCTGAATATGCAGGGTGGCGAAAACAGGCTTAATGTGGCCGTGACACGCGCAAGAGAGCGGATTTATTTCGTAACGAGCTTATGGCCTTCGCAACTCCAAACGGATCAGACCGCAAATGCGGGTCCGAAAATCTTAAAAGCTTATCTTGAATATGCCCTGAATGTGTCGGAAGGGAAATTTGTGCCGGCACCGGTGGCAACCGGCAAATTCAGGTCAGATTGGCTGCTGAAAGACCAGTTGGTGAAGCAGCATCCGGATTTTGAGAAAGAGTTACCGTTTGGCGACATTACCATAAAAAAAGAAGGGGTTTACAAGGGTTTGATCCTGACCGACGATGATTTCTATCATTACAGCAAATCGTCAAAAGAACCGCACGCTTATTTACCCCTTCTTTTGCAGCAGAAAAATTGGCCTTACAGGCGTATTTACAGCCGCGAATACTGGACCAAGACTATGGACTACCAGCAGTTACTATAACTCCTTAATACGAATATTTCTGAAAGAAACCTTATTTCCGTGATCTTGCAAAGCAATTTTCCCTTTGGAAGAGGCGCCGAAGCCTTCCCAGGTTTTGAATTTGCTGTCGGAAACCAATTTATCCCATTCGCCGCCTTGTGCAGGAAAGTCAACTACTTTTTTGCCGTTCAACCAGCTTTCGCCACGACCGCCTTTGATTACAACTTTTGCCTTATTCCACTGGCCGGCTGGTTTTACAGCAGCAAAGTCAGTTGGTGGGAGCATGTCATAAAGTGATCCTGATTTGTGGTTTCCAGCTTTTCCCGCTTTTGCATCCGGGTGCTTTTCATCATCCAGAATCTGGATTTCAGGGCCGGTTGAGTAGGGGCAGCAATATTTTTTGTCTTCAATTACATGGTAAATGATACCGCTATTTCCTGATTCTGAAATTTTCCATTCCAGTTCTAATTCGAAATCGCCGTATTCTTTGTCGGTAACAAGGTCCTTGCCGCCTTTTTCCGCAAGAACAATAGCGCCATCTTCCACTTTCCATTGTGGTAACACATTATCCGACTGCCAGCTATGCCAGCCGTTCAAACTTTTGCCGTCGAATAATTTCACCCATTTCCCTTTTTCCTGCGCTTCTGCGGTGTTTGAAATAAGGGCGAGTGAAAATAATGCAACCACGCCTGCCTTAGTGAAAGCACGCCAATTCGTAAAATTCATATTCTTAGTGTTAAAGTTTGGAACGCAATATTAAGTACTTTTCAGTTTTTAATTACTTATTTGGGTAAAGATATGGCGCGATATGTCGCGCTGCTCTGCAACTAAACGATATTTAATTGATATTCTGATGGCGTCTATATTTTCAAAAATTGTAAGGGGTGAAATTCCTAGTCATAAAATCGCAGAAACGGATCATTTCCTTGCCTTCCTGGACGCTTTTCCGATCGCCGCGGGGCATACATTAGTGATCCCGAAAAGAGAGGTAGATTATGTGTTTGATCTGAATGATCAGGAATATTCCGAGCTGTTTCTCTTTGCAAAAAGCATTGTTCCTGCACTCCAAAAAGCAGTTCCTTGCCTTCGTATAGGCTTGACAGTCATAGGGTTGGAGGTGCCGCATACCCACATTCACCTGCTTCCCTTAAATAGCATGGCCGACGCGGACTTCTCGAAAAAAATACAGACTACGCGAGAAGAATTGGCAGCGCTGGCAGCGAAGATTCGCGCAGAAATGGGATAGGTTTTTAGAAAATGGATTGTCCTCAGTTAAAAGAAAAATCTTTTCTGATTCCCAACATAAATCCGTGTGTCTTGCGATATAGATCGCCAATATCGCTGGCATAAGAACCTTTAAGGGTCATTCCGCCAAGCACATTCACATTGGTTTGCGCGCCGATCAGGCCGGAGAATTGTTTTGGAGAACCTTCCAAGCGCGAATTGTAAGCGCCCGAATTACTTGAGAAAGATAATTTGGTATGCCACTGCACCTGTCTGAAAAGTGTTCCTCTTAACCCTACATGCCATACTAACACGCGATTGTTGCTGGTAAAATTATCTGCGTAGCCGGGCCATTTCCAATTTGTCTGGGAGGTAGGCGGAATAAAAGGTGTTCCGATGCCGCGCCCGTAGTAGGACCATCCGTCGCGGATCTGCTGGTTGTTGAAATAGTTGTCATTACCGCGTTTCTTGCCATTCCCCATTTCAAATAGCGGACCTCCCTGATCTTTTGTGAAAAGCATTTCAATAACGCCTTCGGTTATCTCAAAATTGGCACCGTACGAGTTTTTCCGCTTGATCCGCAATCCGGTTAACCCGTCCTTGATGCCCTCCATATAGAATAGTGAACCATCTTCATAGATAAATTGCCTGTATAGATAAATGGTGCTTCCGTAAGTCTCCACTTCAACGGCCAGGTCAAGCGATCCCAAGTGATTTCCAACGCGATTGGTGCTATCAAAATGTGAAATGTCAGTCCCGGTTCCGCCGATGGTTCCAAAAACGGCATAGACATAATTAGAGAAACCATCGGGCAGCTTTCCACTTTCTGGATCTTTAACAAGGTATTTTGATTTTCCGCCCCACTGCACTTGGTGATTGAATCCACCGTATAATTTAAGCCTCGAATTAACCTTTCCCAGTCGCGCGTAAAAAGCCTTCTGATGAAATTTTAGGTTTGTGGTGGCCGGACGGTGTTTTTCGAAAAGTCCGTCGGAATAGAATGCGTTGAATGAGATCCAGCCTTTTGTAAAAGGGACAGCAACAAAACCACTGGTTCCGAAAAATATTTTGGGTACTGGCAGCGCATTGCCCGACCATGCATAAGAGCCGGTACCGAGTGTGGAATCAGCCAGGCCGACATTCTGCTTTTTTCGTCCGATAAAAAGCTGCCAATTTTTGAATTTTACGGTTGCGTGCAGCTGCGGCACAAGCATTTTAGGGTGTTCATTGAAGTTCCCTACCGCTTCTACGCCAGCACCCACACGCCAGGATGAGTTGAGCGGCCAGTAATTTTCAAGCGAAATACGCGCACTTCCGGCGGGAACGTCCAAAGGAACGGTGCCGTACTGATTGGCCTGAATCCAGAATGGTGTATGCGTATTGTTGCTGCCAAAACCGGCAATCTCAATAAAATTATTTGTAGAATCCGGGAATTCAGTAGTCTCGGCAGGCTCAGATTGGGAAAAGCCGGCTATGGAAATGCATAACAGTAATGTCAGTATGGGAAAGATTTTCATAGGCGTGCCCTCAAGCTTTTTCTTCAATGTGTATAATGTGACATTTTGACAAAAATAAGTATAACTTTTTGCTATTCATATTGGACATATCAGGCAACGTGAAAAAGCAACGTTAATCCAGGAATCCACTTTTCCTAAGTCCTATAATCAGGCCATGAGAAATAGGATAAAGTTGTCCGAAATCAGTTGTAAGGTTGGAAAAGACACTGCAACCGTTTAATAACTTTATATTCTTTTCAGCTGTAAGAGACAAGGACACCTGCTCTTTCAGTGATTCGAAAGGACTTAATAACGACCCTGAATTTCTTGAATATGTGCCTCTCAGCCCAAAATAAGTCTTTTGCCAAGTAGCGGTAACACCAGTATGAAACGCCCAGAACCGGTTATTATTAGTAAACTCTGATCCAGTAACCGGTAAAGACGGCCTGGTCATGCCCGAAGATGGTGCCAGTGGCGTGCCTATGCCGCGGTTGAAATAAGACCAGCCACGTTGATAAATGTAACTGTTGTAATAATTTCCTTTTTCATAAATAGCCAGACCGGACAATGGAGATTTATTTGTCTGGTTATTGGTCCCAACTGCTTCGAGCAGGAAGCTTTGAAACGCAAAAGCGGTTGATCCGGCTGGTAAAGGCTTGATCCGCTTCATCCTTATCCCGTTCAGACCATCTTCAAAATTGATAATGTGAAACAGGGAGCCAGTCTCGTAAATATTTTGTCTGTACGCAAAGTAAGACCATGTTCTACCTCGCCATTCGGCACCGATATCAACGGTTCCAAAGTGGTAGCCTACTTTATTGTAGTTTAATGTTTTACCAGAGATTGTATGCCAGTAAGCATTCAATGGTTCCAGTTCGTACAGCGGCGTGATCTTATCCTCGCCGCCCCACATAGCCTGATGGTTAGCACCAGCATGGATTTTTAAACGGCCGTGCTCCGGTCCGAACCTGAAATACAGCGATTTCTGATGAAAATAGGTGTATGAAATGTTCCGTTCCACGCCATAATTCAGCCTGCTGCTTCCCAAATAACCTTCGGAATAAGAAAATTTGAGAGCCACAAAATTTTTTGTGAAATACAACGGCAGATATTCGGGAAGTGAAATTTGCAGCCTGGGAAAGGGTCGGGAATTGCCGGAAACCGACAAAGAGCCCGAAGTCATAGTCGTGTCCATTAACCCGACTACATTGTTTTTTTGTCCGGCCAGGATTTCCAGCTTTCCTATCCTTGCAGCAATGTACGCATCTGAAAGAAACGCATTAGCTGATTTACCATAGCTGGCAATTCCTTGAAGACCAGCGCTCCACTGGAATGTTCTGGGGTTGTGTGGATTATAAACTTTGTAAATGCCGACATTGGCCAGACCAAAATTTCCATTCATCGGCACATTGCCATTCTGGTTCGCGTGAGCCCAAAAAGGAGTATTATCGGTAGCACCAGACAACATTAGGCTGGCTCGGTAATAAATTGTTGAGTCTTGGGCGTTAGAATGTATCGCGAGACATGTCAAGACGGCAAAAAGGCAGACTCGTATCTGAGAGATTGGGACCGGCATTTAAATGTAAAAATTACTCATTAAGGGGTTGAGTTGACTTCCCAAAGTTATCTGATAAAACGGGATTTTCTCCATCCAATCAAAATAGCAGTGTTGTTTGGGTAAAATTGTCCAAAATCCGTGCCAAGAGAAGCGCTCAAATGGCTTTCATTCATAAGTTTCAGCGGCATTTCCACGCGCGCTAGGAGGGAAGTCTGATTAATGGGGGATTTGAAAGGCTTATTATATGTACCTGAGTTGATTGAATAACTCGCTTTCAACAATAGCCTCACACGGTTCATTGAAGCTTCCAAACCGCCATGAAGGGCAACAAGGCGGTTGTTTGCAGTGAAAAGCCTTTGCGAGGTTCGCAATTCTTCGCGCATTAAATGCTGGGGAGCGATCACTGGAGTGCCGAGCGTCCGGCCTTTGTAAGACCAACCCTGGCTATAAACGTAGTGATTAAAATAATCATCGCGTCCAAATGTGCTATTAGCAAAATCGAAAACGTCGCCACCCTGTTTCTTTGTGTAAAGATATTCAAGCAAGATCGTATTGAGTTGGAAACCTTTATTTTGGAGTTTGTTCCTTTTGATCCTGAGCCCGTTAAGCCCGTCGGAAACATTTGCAGTGTTTGCAATTGAGCCATCTTCATAAATGCTCTGGCGGTACAAAAGCGTTGTCCATCCTTTTCCGTTTATTTCCAGCCCTGCATCAATCGTACCAAAATGATTGCCAACTCTGCTGGCGGCCCATGGCTTTCCTAAAACAACGTAGCGATATGCTTCGGGGAATTTGAGTCCGCCTGAAAAGATTTTATCTTCCCCGCCCCACATTACCTGGTGGTTAAATCCTGCATATAAATTCAGTAGATGCCTTCTCTTGCCAAGCTTGATGTATACGGATTTGTGGTGAAGATATGTTTCTGGCACAGCTTTCACATTGCCATAAATCGATTTTGCGGGGCCTAAGAGGCCATCTGAATACGAAAACTTAAATGAAAAGAGGTCATTGCGGGGAATCAGATTGATGAAGTGAGGGGTAGAAATCTGAATTTTTGGGAACGGTCTAGCATTGGATGATATTGCTACCGAGCCACTTGTTAATAGACTATCACCCAAGCCGTAGAATTCTTTTCGCTGCCCAATGCTGAGTTCTACCGGGCCAGCTTTGCCTGCTACAAATAAATCGGTAAGGAATGCAGCCGGGGAATGGTTTGTGCTTGCTACCGCCTCAAATCCCCCGGACCATTGAAAAAACCGTGGGTTATTCTGGTTATAAATTTTATGAAGACCAGCTTGGGCCAGCAAAAACGATCCGTTTGTAGGAGTAACACCATACGTGTTTGCATGAATTAAATATGGTGTTTGACTCGACGACAGTTCGCTTTTAATTTCCGAAGAATAGTGCCATGTAGAATCCTGAGAAAAACTGCCTGTTTGCGATGCTATCATTAATAGCAGCATTAAGAATGGATTTCTCATGCATGATAAGTTGACCGCGAAAGAATGTTCGAGAAATTGTTACCGCCCTCTTTTGCCAAAAATGACAACAGCCGTAAGAAGAATAATCTTCAATTCAAGAAACAATGACCAGTTTTTGATGTAGTAGAGATCGTACATCAGCTTGTGCCGCGCATCGAAGACCCCGGCGCCGTAGGAATACATTACCTGAGCGTATCCAGTGATTCCGGGCTTAATGCTATGCCGAGAATTGTAGTAGGGGATAACCTCATCAAAGGTTTCTGTAAAAACCTGTCTTTCCGGCCGTGGACCGATCAGAGACAAATCTCTTCTGAAAATATTAATGATTTGTGGCAATTCATCAATTCGGCTTAACCGCATGAAAGACCCGTATGAAAAAGTCCTCGAATCGTTCTTTTTGGAAAAAGTCGCCCCATTAGACTCTGCATCCAATGACATAGAGCGGAATTTGATACACTTAAAGGCGATGTTATCCATCCCGACCCTTTCCTGATAATAAAATACGGGACCGGGCGACTCAAGCTTGATGCGGAAATAGCTTAAAATCCAGAGCGGAAAAGTCAGCAGAAATAAAACGATAGAAACGGCAACATCGATAATCTTCTTTGGATATCTTACCCTTTTACCGAATGCGGGCATATCAGATAAATTAGGATTGATTTCCGATATGTCTTCGGGTATATAAACTTTCTTCAAGCTCTTCTCGCAGAAGTCATAAACCGTAGTGATGCGAATGGATTTGTTTTTACGAATAACCAATTCGTAAATGACTTTGTTACGCTTGTCGTAGTGAGGATTGGTGACAAGATGGACTTTCTCAAATTTGTCCAGCAACGGCCTTACCGTGTAGTTAATGAGGTAATCATCGTCTTCTGTATGAGGGACCAGAATAATTTCCCTGTAAGTCTGACGCAGATGTTTTAAATCGTATTTCTGTAAAAAATAGTCATAACTCGTGATAATCAAGATTTCATCGGTAGAAGCATTTTTGCTCAACAATCGATGTACGTACTTTCGATTAGAAACAGAAGTTTGATCCATATGTGTGCGGCAATAGTAAAAGTTAAAGCGTGTGCAAAAAGAATGCAATTATAATGTAAAAATTCCTATTTTGAAACAGTCAGCCAGGCATACTGAACCATCGGCGGCTTTCATTTAATTAAAGGTTTATAGGTTTGAACAAACGTTAGATACGATTGTCTGTTCATATATCGAGGAGAGGGCATTGAGCAAGTATTTCACAAAGATAAGTGCGGTAAATTTATACTTCGCTTTTTAGAAAAAATATTTTGAACATATTATTTTCTTGCCGTCAGGTTCGAACTATAAAATGCATGAATGGCTCGCCAAAGTTGCTGCTGTTCGAAATTCCTGAGGACAAATTGTTGCGCCAGTTTCCCCATTTTTCTACTGTCCTGCGGATTGTTTATCAGCTTCTCACAGGCATTTACTATGGCATGGATACTTTTTGGCTGGATCAATATTCCCGTATTTCCATCATCGATCATTTCATTGCAGCCGTTAATGTTGGTTGCAATGCACGGAATGCCCATGGCGCTGGCCTGCAAAAGCGCTTGCGGAAAGCCCTCCCGGTAACTGGGAAACACAAATATGTCAGAAGCAGCCAAGAACTTTCGCACGTCATGCTGATGCCCCACCGCAATAATGGATTTATTATTTGCGATTTCCGTTTTGGTGTGTTCTTCCAGCGGATTAAGGTCTTCTGGGGCTCCTATCAGTACAAGTTTGAGGTTTTCGTGGCGTTTCTGAAGCTCTGAAAATGCTGCAACCAATTCATTGACACCCTTGTAATTAGCAAGCCGACCCATAAATGATAGTAAAATATCGCTATGGCCGATGTTATGTGCTTTTCTAAACTCATTGCTTTCTGCCAGCAGTTTCGGCGTAACCGAAAAGTATTTCAGATCAATTCCGTTGCTGCTGCCGTTGCCGATAACCTGCACTTTCGATTTGTCGGGACTGAGGTCGTTATCTAAAATGAATTTTTTGAGCTCCTGTGAGTTTGGTAAAACCCAATGTGCACACTTATAGGTTAACGATTCCACGAAGTCAAGAAGCTTTCTTTTCGGGCCGGTGACTTCCATGAGCGGCAGCCCGGCTACTGTGTGCATTCTAAGTGGAACCCTGCAAATATATGCTGCAAGCATTCCGATGATTCCGGCCTTAGGCGAATGGGTATGAACAACTTGCGGTTTGATTTTCCGGATAAGCCGGATGGTTTCAAAAAGAGCTAACAGGTCTTTGAAAGGTGTTAATTCCCGCGAAAGATTAAGAGGGTAAAACGGGGCTCCCTGATTAAGTACCAGATCACCAACATGTTTATCCGGAGTGCTTGCCATTGATACTTCCACGCCCTGCTCCAACATGAATTTCAGCTGGCCCTTTAATAATATACGTAGCGAATAAGTTTCGGTTGTTATCCTAAGTAATTTGATTTTCTCCATTCAAGTGTGCTGTATTTCGTTTTAACCGGTGGAAGTTTGATTGATCCGATCATGCCAGACCAATCAGGAAGCGCTTGTCAATTCCTGGAAATAAAGAATAGTTTCTTTAAGTCCGTTTTTAAAAAGTACTTCCGGTTGATATTGTAATTGTGATTTTGCTTTTGAAATATCCGCGAGACTGTGCTTCACGTCACCCCTTCTTTCCGGCACGTAAGTTGGTTCGAGTGGACTGCCTAGTTCCTCAGTGATAGCAGAAACGAGTTCGGTAAGCGAAGTCTGCTCATTACAAGCCACATTGAAAACCTCGTGCTTCGTCAGATTGTGGGCAAGCAAAGCTTTAATATTCGCCTGAACAACATTAGATACGAACGTGAAATCGCGGGAGGTTAAGCCATCGCCGTTAATTACCGGTGCCTGACCATTCAAAACCTGGGTTATAAACAGTGGAATCACAGCAGCATAAGGACCATTCACATTCTGTTTTGGCCCAAATACATTAAAATACCGTAATCCAACGCTGTGAAACTGATAGGTCCTTGAAAACACATCCGCATAAAGCTCATTGACATATTTTGTAACTGCGTATGGTGAGAGCGGGTTTCCGATGATCGCTTCCTGTTTCGGCAGTGATGGACTGTCCCCATACGTTGACGACGACGCTGCATAGACCATACGCTTTACACCAGCCTCCTTAGCAGCCTGGAGAATATTCAAAAAGCCGCTGATATTTACTTCATTAGTTGTAATCGGATCATTAATGCTTCTTGGAACTGAACCCAGCGCAGCCTCATGCAGCACGTAATCAACATTCTGCATCGCCTTTACGCAGGTTTGATAATCCCTGATGTCGCCTTCGATAAACTCGACTTGTCCTTTATCAATGTACGCTGCAATGTTTTCCAGGTAACCCGTTGATAAGTTATCCAGCACTACGATCTTAGCAGCTTGATATTGAACAAGATATGCGACCAAGTTGGAACCGATGAACCCCGCTCCTCCGGTGATAAGGAATTTTGAGGAGGTGATATCCTGCTGATGATATTGGTTAAAAGTCATTGAGTTATGCGACTAAGATATAATTTGAATAGCTAAATTTCGGCAGCGTGACGCAACCATTATAGCCTGGTGTAGCCTTTATCTTTTGGAAATATTCCCTTCACGTCATAGACAATCGGAGCGTTTTCTCCTGATGGAATTTCAAGATCCAATAATTGATCGTGACCCACAGCTGCAATAATGCCCTGGTATCCGTTGAGTCCGTCCAGGTTGTCGATCAGGCGAATGCCATATTCGTGCTCAACTTCATTTTTATCCGCCCAAGGGTCATATACATGCACATTCATATCATATGATTCCAGCTCCCTGACAATGTCAATAACCCGGCTATTGCGAATATCCGGGCAATTTTCTTTGAAAGTTATTCCTAAAATCAGTACATCCTGCCCCTTTATTTTACGCTCGCTCTGAATTAGTAATTTTACAAATTGCGTAGCCACGTAAGGACCCATAGAATCATTCAGTCTTCGGCCGGCGAGGATGATTTCGGGATGGTAACCCACTTCCTTTGCCTTTTGCGCCAGATAAAAAGGATCAACGCCGATGCAATGTCCTCCTACCAGTCCGGGCTTGAATGGAAGAAAATTCCATTTCGTTCCAGCGGCTTCAAGGACCTCGCTGGTGTCGATTTTTAGCAGGTTAAATATTTTTGCCAGTTCATTGACAAATGCAATGTTAATGTCGCGCTGAGCATTCTCAATTACTTTCGCAGACTCCGCAACTTTAATGCTTGACGCTTTAAATGTGCCTGCTGTAATAATAGACGCATATAAATTATTGACCTCTTCTGCAATTTCGGGTGTGGAACCGGACGTGACCTTCCTTATTTTGGTCAGTGTATGGTGTTTGTCGCCCGGGTTGATCCGTTCAGGAGAATATCCGCAGAAAAAATCCTGATTAAACGTCAAACCGGAGATTTTCTCCAAAATAGGAACACAGTAATCCTCCGTAACTCCCGGATAAACCGTTGATTCATAAATGACAATGTCACCGGATTTCAGACTACGGGCAACAGTTTCAGTTGCTTTTCGGACAGGTGTAAGATCAGGATTATTGAATTGGTCGACGGGCGTCGGAACGGTGATAATGAAGATGGAGGCTTGTTTAATACTTGTCGGATCGCAAGTGAAGCTTAGTCTTGAAGCCTTTTTCAAACCTTCCTCATCGACTTCTAATGTCCGATCAAAATGGTTTTTTAACTCTGTAATCCGTTGCTGGTCAATGTCAAGACCGATTGTAACAAAAATTTTTCCAAACTCAACTGCGAGTGGCAGTCCCACGTAACCCAAGCCGATTACACAAATTGTTTTGTTTTCTAGGTGCATATAGTCTGTTAGTATTGCCAATAAATGACAAAAATAGTCGATGTGCTGAAAAAATGATTGTCATTAAATGAAAATGTTATCAAAATTGTTTCATAAGATTCAATTTTGATAACATTTTATAATTTACAATTACCGTGCTGCACTACGACAAATGCATCTGTGATGATTTGGTGTACACTT
The DNA here is from genome assembly GCF_021502625.1 of Dyadobacter sp. CY351. Taxonomy (NCBI): domain Bacteria; kingdom Pseudomonadati; phylum Bacteroidota; class Cytophagia; order Cytophagales; family Spirosomataceae; genus Dyadobacter; species Dyadobacter sp. CY351. The sequence continues at coordinate 23,356 of NZ_JAKFFU010000002.1, forward strand.
ATGGCTGAACGGTCCAGGTTCCGATCATGTCCTTAACTTGCCACGTGTTCGTGCTTGTTTTTCGAAGCGTTATCTTGCTGCCTACAGTTGCGCTTTGGATATACTTGCCTTTGGTCGGAGCCACGGGGACTATGTTATCATTGACAGTTGGTATAAGCCTTAGAATCTGCGCATTTCTCACTTCAAATGTTATTTCAGGATAATTTGCTGGCAAACTGTTCAGTGAGATGGTTCTTAAACCCGTGGATGTAGCGTTGTGAAATACTCTTTTGTAAAATCCATAAGTGAGCGTCCTGTTACCCTGCGCGATGTCAAAAGTTAACTTTTCGTTCTTGTCCGACAAGGCCAAATCTTCCAGCACCGCAAAATGAACGTAGTTCACCGGATTAAGTCCATTGATGACTACCGGATCTATAAGACTGCAATTTTTAATACTTCCTTTCTTGGAAACGTCATCAAATGCAAAGGCAGAAAAGATTTTTTTCGTGCTTCGCGTATCTTCCACCTTTGGGCGTACTATATGAACATTACCAATATTGGCGTCACCTATTGCGTTAGCTTCGCGATATACCAAAAAGGCGGATCCGAAAACAGCATGAGCCATGCCATTTACATTGCAGTCGATGACAGTCGCATCATTGACCTGGATGGTACAAGCGTTAACGCTGTAATTACTCACGCAAAGGCCATTAGACTTATTGTTTTTCCAAAGCGGATTTTGAAAGACGATGGATCCTGCAATGGCTCCCGTAGCTTTTGAAATATAAGTTCCATAAAAGCTTCCATCATCATGATGATTGGTGACTGTGATATCTACTACGCGATTAGTCCCTTTGAAATCATCTATAAGAATTACAATTCCTCCTCCGACATTATTTTTCGTTATTGGATTCGTAATGCGTATGCCTTCCAGAAATTCATCTGCATTATCCGGTTCTATGTCAATTCCTGCGGAAGGAGCAACGCCGTTGGTATTGGTTAAAACAGGACTAATAATTTCAATGTTTTTACCTGAAACGATGGAAAGACCCTGTCTTCGGTTATTGTCAGCGCTGATATTGATCAATTTCACATTTTGAGAGAACTTTTGCCATACGCTTGACCCTATGTAGTAGCCGTCACCGCCGCTATTATTGGCTGCTATTCCTTCAATCGTCACATTGGTAACGCCTAGCATTGTGAAAATATGTCTTTGCTGTCCGCTGGTATAATTCGCTTTTTGATCTTTAAAAACGACATTGTTTCCCTTGATAGTAACATTTTGTATACCATTCATCAGGACCATTCTTTCCTCTAAGCCAAGCGTTCCCAAGCCTTCAACGATCGTACCGTCTGCGAAAACTATATTCTTATTGGATCTCATGAACATTTCCTTCAAGCGATAGGAAACCGCAGGTTTTGGAAAGAAAATGTTTGGGATGTCTGTCCTGTTTAATATAGCTTGGATCGTAGCAGTGTTGTCAGTAGTTCCGTCGCCTTTAACTCCAAACCACTCAACATTCACAGGACCTTCAAAGACACGCTCAAACCGTTTTCCGGATGATACAATAGTCAGGGCACCGTCATCTGCACGGGTTGAAGATGGATTGAGCTTAAAAGTGCCAGCCCGTCCCTGATCTGTAATAAAAACTGTTGTAGCTGTGTCTGGCAGTTGACGTAGGCTTGCCATTGTCAGGTATGGAACATAAGATATGGTACCAACAAGTGCTATACGGGCATTGGATGGACTTTCAGATGCTGTTTCAGCCATGCCAAAAGGAAGTCGGCCTACCTCGACGAAGTCACTGCTGTTGTTTGCGTTTTCATGGCTTCGGAGTAACTGGAACACGCCGGCGCGTTCTGCACTTACAAATTTTCCTTTCAGATGAAAAACAGCGGTGGGTTTACTTGCTGTTAATTCTAAACCGACAAAATCATGGAAGGAACCACCAGTTTGCTGGAAACCTTGCGGTAAAATCAGTTTTAGCCTGAATGCCCGTGCACTTTTAAATACATAGACTGTATTAATGGGTATATCTATCAGATCTGCTTTAATTTCAATTTCGAACTCTTCATTAACAACCACTTCCGTTGTCTGTGTGGTTATTGAAAAGCGAATGGGATCAATAAATGCGGCTGCGTGTGTAAGGCTGTTGACAGAAGCATTCACTACGAAGAAGCAGAATAATGCTACGGCTCGGATCATCATAGATTTCTTAATGGTTATAATGAATAAATATGACCTCATATATAGAATATATTCTATAAAATTATAGATCAAATTTACGTAAGAAATCTATATAACTACAATCGCGTAGAATATTTTATTTTTATACTACACAATAGAAGGTTAAAAAGTCGTTTTATGTAGAATCACCTGTGATTTAAGCATTAAGATCGCGTGAAAATAAATAAAGCACGAACATGAAATGTTCGTGCTTTATAGACTATTGTAGAAGTTATTTTACTTTTTGAGTAATGATTGGTATAAACTAATATACTTGTCAACCATGAATTCCAAGTCAAAATTCTTAACGAAGGATTTTGCTGCTTTGACCATCGCCTCGCTAGCATCTGGATTATCCAGGATTGCCCGTACTTTACTGGCTAATTCCTGACTATCAGCGGGTTTGAACAGAAAATCTTCGCTTGGTACAATTTCCTGTATACCATTTACGTCGGAGCCTAAAAACGGCACATTTGCGGCGAGTGATTCCAAGGTTACACCAGACATTCCCTCGTATTCGGAAGAAAGTACATTCAAATCAACGGATTTCATGAGTGAGGATATATCTGTTCGAAATCCCAGATAATGTATACGTTCGAGCACTTCACATTCTGCGGCTATCTTTTGTGTAGCTTCCATTGCCTCACCCTCACCTGCTAATAACAAGTGAAAGTCTTCCCCCAGCAATGCACATGCCCGGATAAGTGTTGCCTGATCCTTTGGATATCTGAAACCGGCAGCCATAAGGATCAGTTTCGAATTTGTTGGGATATTCAGTTCAGCACAGAGATGCTGCCTTTCAACCTTACTGGCATTTGCAATAGTAGTGAGATCAACGCCATTATTTATTACTTTAATTTTATCACCCTGTCCGATCCACTCAGATAATTTTTCTTTTACACTATCGGTAATTGCAATGATCGCATTATAAGGACGATAAAAGGCTTTTTCGAGCGGTCTGAAATATTGCTTATCACGTCTCGTGTTATGATTACTATGTTCAGTAAATATTAAAACTGGCTTTGTTTTAAGCGTGGAAATTGCCAAGCTGGACCAATAGGACGCTGGGAACAAATGCACATGAACTACGTCAAACGAGTTGGCTTTAAGGAATTTCCATATTTCAAGCGCACACACTGGATTGTAAAAGTTGGAAATCCGGAGATCATGAATAGTAATGCCCGCATTTTCTATATGGGCCAGGAAGGATGGAACCGAATTTGCGGCATTGAGCAGCAAAACGTTGATATCAATATTTTTCTTTTTGAAGATAGGAAGAGAAGAAACTAGCAGCTTTTCTCCACCACCTTGTGAAATGTCATTAATGATTACAAGTACTTTCATTAAACTGTTTTTTGCCAGTTATGGCTTTTGGTCATTGCTATTAAGGCTATTCAACCAGAACGTTTTTTAAAAAAACATTAGATGGGTTTTCCGTTCTTGACGAAGTCACGCCTTTTGCGCTTATAGTCTTTTTCTGCTCGCTTTGATGGGCCATAACATCAATTTTTTTGTCTTCCAGTACAACGACCTTTGTGCCGCTTATTCTGTTGTTGACAAATCTGTATCCGGAATTCTTTCTGCCAAGATTGATAGCCAGGCTAGAGCTTTTGATATCGCAGTCTTCAAATGTAATGTTTGATGATCCTAACCCAAACTTTGCCAAAATTTCCCCGGAACTGTTATTGCTGAATTTACACTTCAAGAATTTAACGTTAGTAACCTGCCTTGCTTGTCTTTTGGCATCAATCTCTGCTTCAATGTCAACGCCAGTTCCCGTGGCAGCGTACAAGCAATTTCCAGTTCTTGTTATCGATGTACTGATCACGTCAATTTTATCGCCACCTATAATGGCTAACCCGGTTCTTGCATTGAAGTTGAGGTCGCATTGGATAAGTTTCACATTTTTTTGGCCTGCCTCCGTGTGAGAGTTGGCTATCTGAATCCCGTCCAATCCAAATCGCTTGGCAGTAACGTTCCTGACAACAATGTTGCCCGAATGTGCAATCATCACTCCATAATGAGCAAGTTGGATTCCACAATCACCATATCCGCCACCAATGTTAATCTTCTCAGGATCAAAGGCTGTATTCTTTTTATCCATGCACTTCATATTGAAAGTATTCATGTTATTCAGGTTCTCAGCATAAAAATTGCCATCCAGAACCAAGTTCTCGATCTTAACATTGCTGCTGCTTGCCACTACAATGCACCTTCCCAGATCAGCCCTTTTTGCGGAAGTCGCTCCTGGTTTAGGTGTGCATTCTACTGAGATGTTTGAGCTTGAGCCGTCCTCGGGATTAAATGAGCCAAACCGGAAGCCCGTATCATATTTCAGCTTGGTTCCAGGTTGGCCCTTTATTGTAACGTTCTTTGCATTAAGAATTTGAATAACATCTGCACCACGATAGTAGTAATCGCGATTGCTCAATTTTATCTGTTTGCCTACAATATAATTTCCAGCTGGTATGAGCAGTTCGCAATTTCCTTTCCGGCTATTAATAAACTCCGATGCTGCCTGGAATGCGGCATGATCATTAATGGTATCATTAGGGATCGCACCAAAGTCCTTTTGAATGTTCAGTTTGATGATCGCCTTTTTGACTCTGCTCGAGTGTTTGGTTGAATCGTAGGATAAAACTTTGCGTTGGGAATGCGCCTGGGAATAAAATAAATGAAGGCAGATAATGGTTGCCCAGAATGTTGTTAGTTTCATAAGCGGAGTAATTGATTAATGCTGGTCGGACAACAACCATGCCTAATGGAATCTGCCCGTCAAAAAAATCTCGTTTATTTTGACATCATACGGTGCTTGTATAGCCGGTAATAATTCCCGGCCGTCGAGCGGATATGGTAATGTTGCGTGAAAGTGGCTACACCATTTTTAGCTATTTCTAGCTTGTTTCCTGATAGATGAAAGGCCATGATCGCTTCCAGGTAAGCTTCTTCGGTGACTTCCTTGCTAAGAAATCCATTTACATTATCCGTGATCATTTCGGTGATTCCACCAACCGCAGTGCAGATTGGGATACAACCGCCCGATAGCGCTTCAATGAGAGAGATCGGCATACCTTCATAATGACTTGACAGACAAAAAGCATCCGCAATGGAGAGATAATCCACAATGTTATCCTTTGCGCCAATCAATTCTATATAAGGATCATCCTTAACAAGTTCCTGCAACTTTTCGACGATATCTCGTTCCCTCAAATCGCCGATGATCAATAGTCTGCATTTCTTATCAGCGACCTGTTTATTAAATCTCTGGACTGATCGGATAAGCATGGCTTGGTTCTTTACCTCAACCACCCGGCCGACATTCAGAAACAGATATTCGTTTTCTCTTAAAGCATATTTCGTTTTAATACCAGGCAATGCTGATGTTGGTAACAATTCGGGACGACCATTTACAATTGTAACGTCATTATTAAGGCCATAATACTCTTTAAAAGTGGCTTTGCCATCCTGTGAAATGGTAATGGGCGTAACCCGGTCATTTTTATAGTAACGCTTCCTGACTTGCTTCAAAATGTTATTTGGACATTCCTGAGCAGCTCTACTGTGAACGGTATGAAAATAAAATGTGCTGGAAGGAAGCTTAAAAAAAACATTTAGGTTGACATATTCGAATGCATTAATGTGCGTATTTACCACATCAGGCTTTAACTCATTAATCCACCGAGTGATTCTTGATAAGGTTTTAGCATCAAATCCTGGTTTTTTCCCAAATGAAATATAGTTGACCTGGTTATGCAATTCTGATACAAACGAGTCTGAGTCAGAATTATCTCTCAATGAGACCAGGTAAACATTTGTTGATTCGATATTTGCAAGCTCATTGCAGAGATCAATAACAAACCGCTCTGCTCCCCCTCTACTTAACGATGGAATAATGTGTACGATCTTCATTATCAGTTTCAATATTTTTTGATTTATGCGGAATCTGCATTTTAAATAGTGTTAATCCTGCATAAACAAGTAAAAAGTAATTCAAGGAAAATAATCCTGGCCGTTGAAAGAAAACCAGAGCCAGGAGCACCATGGATATCAGGCTGAATATCAAATACTGACGCCACGGGTGAAAGTATGCAAAGAGAAATGCCAGGTATACCAGTATTATAATGCCTCGTTCGAGTACAAAAACTCTGTAAGACAAAGTAGATCCTCCATATTCTTTCAGCATATAGTCTTTGCCCTTGCCTGTGTAAAAATCAGCATTATCTCCCTTGGCAAAGCCTTGGTACATGGAATCAAAACCTCTGATCCGGGTATCTCTGTTGTTTACTATCCCAACGATCCAATCGTCTTTCCACTCAAAACGGTGATAGACCTTTAATGCCAGGATCGGGTCATCTTTTGTGCTCCTTGCAATGAATACAAATGCAACATATGAAATGAAAATGAAGACAAACGAGAAAGTCAGTCGCAGCATTAATTGTTTCGTTGAGAGCAACCTGGTATTTGAAAAGTAGAGGACAGGCAAAAAGACAATTAAAAAGAATAACGAAAACGATAGAATTCCTGTAATGATTAGTATCCAGTACTCAAATCCAGTCAGCATTCGCCTGTAATAATAGAGAATGAGCGGGATAATTGTGCCCACAACACCTGGTTCATCAAACACCGAGCTGAACCGATTTTCTACACCTGCCCGCGACCAATAGAAAAGTAAATAGTTATCGTATAGCCGGCCTTTACCTAGCTCACCGCGCTGAATTGAAAACAAAGGCGGAATACCGAAAATATTGATCAGCAGGAAAATGGGAATCCCGATTATCATTAAAAAGAGAAACACCTTGATATACCACCGTGCAACCTTATATTTCTCTTCGTCATTCAGCAGGATAAAAGTTAAGACCGGAAAAACGCCTGAATACAGAAGCTGAAAGGATATAATCAGTGAATCTTCATTGTAATACGCCCACCACATTGGAAGGAAAAGTGCTGCAAGGATATAGTTTCTGTAATTATTTTTGAATAGCAGAAACAGAAATGCATACAAATTCAAAAACTTCAAGCCGTAAACACCCACTTTAACAAACAACATTGAACTATATACCGGGTACGAATCAACGAAAGCGATTAACACCAGATTGATGCATATCAGATTGCGGATATCAATTTTGAGATCCTTTTTGACGGTGATACTTGGCAGGGAAATTGTCATAAGTTGTACATCAACAAGGATTTATCCGAAAAGAATAGCTTTCAGTTCCTCGGGGGTTTTAACGCAATCAAACCCCCAAATGTAGTTGGTCAGTTTGTATTGATCGTCAGTTATTTGATCTTGGAAAACATTAAAAGCATCATATAGCATCTGGTTATCCCGGTCTTTCGTAGCCGTTACGTCCGGCATATAGTGATTTTTTACGAGTGACTCCCCACTTTTTGACACTGCCACAAATGCTACATTCTGCTTAAACAGATAATTAGGTTTATTTAAATAGATGCTGTATCCTACGTGTGTGCCGGTGCTATTCGAAATCACCATATCGGAAAGCATGATGATCGATTTTAGCCTATTCAGAAAATACAGGTCGTCGCGGTGCCCAGCAGTCGTGAGCTTGTAACCCATTTTTTTGTATGCTTCATGATCTCCGTTCTGTACATCTTTCCAATACATGCAGACCAACACCGTATCAAATCCAACTTTCCTCTTTTCTATTTCATTGCAGAATTCATGCTGGTCATATTCGGATAATACTGCACCAATGGAGTGGCTGGGGAAAACCAATAGTACCCGGCCAAGCTGTTTCTTTAAATCATCCAGATCCCTTTGATTAAGCAAACTTTCAGCGTAGTGGATATAAGGGCCAATTGAAATGGAAGTTTTTTTGGCTTTCTCAGCTATATATTTTTCACGATAGCTGCTATATGTGAGCGTTGTTTTGGCGAGCTTAACCGAATCTGCCCGGACGACACTTCCAATGACAATTCCATGTTCTAAATATATTTCATGCAATGGAAGCCTGGCATTACCAACTTTGATATTGCTGTATTCAAGTAAGCGGCATAGTATGCCATAATAATTACAGTCGTCAAAATAGAATAGGGGATAATAGGGCAGGGGCGAGCTCAATTGTTCCAGATCGAAGATGTCCGCCGACCGCCTGGATTCAGCCAACGCCGGAAAGTTGATCGATTTTGACCTTTTGTATTGGCAATATATTTTGCGAAATAGTTTACTTTTCTCCGCCAGCTTGACAACTTCTCTCTTTAAAGTATTAATCATAGTATGTTTTTTTAAGCTGCTTTAACGATCTCGCAAAAATCATGCGGAAGTTAAGCCATGGCATTGGGTAGACTTTGGCGCTGAGAATCATGACTATCGCAGTGTTGAGTACGCTGATCGCAAAGTTCGAATAAGCTGCCCCGATTGGTCCGACGCTTTTAACTAAATAGTACGATAATGCTACTTGCAGGGTTGAACATACAAATGTTACTATTGCAAGGGATCCAGACCTTTTTACAAAAAAAATGAAACTCGCATACATGAGGTAGACCCCTTGAAAGGCTTGGGAAAAAAGGGCCCACCCTACATACATTTTTGCATCCGCATATTTTGCTGACAAATAATTGTCAATTGCAAAATTCGAAGCAATTGATGCAATGAATGTTAATCCTAATAACGCGACAATGTATAAATAGGTGAACCTGACCAACTTTTGTTTCTTCGATTCTAAAATACTTTCATCCGAAATGGATAAGCTTTTATAAACAAAGGGTGCATATGCGTTGTTAAATGCAAGGGTCAGAAATGAAATAAGCAAGCCAAACTGAAATCCTGCGGCATAAATACCACTTGCAGAAACTCCTGCCAGCTTAGACACGATGAGTCTGTCAGATCCAGCCCTTGCCCAGATGCTTAATGCATGAGGCACCAGCGGGAGGCAAAATCCCAATATTTCCTTGATATAGGATTTGTTGTAAAAGGCGTTGAGATAGCCCCGTTTCCATAATAAAAAGATACTGATAAAACCGTATATGACAGAGCTGGTGCCGATGCCAATGAGCCTTCCGCGCCATCCCATATTGAACATGGTAATCAGAATCAGTGATATAACAACATCGCAAATCGTTTGGGAAATCTGGTAGCCACCAAAAGCAAGTGGCCGTTCTTCCAATCTCCAAATAATAAGGCTTATCGAGCTGAGAACCTGAGAAAGGCCAATGGCCAGTCCACTCACAACGAAGATTTGAGTTACAGAAAGAAACTCTTCTATCTGCTTATTGAACAAGAAAATAACTAGCCCGCAAGTTGTAAGTGTTGTCGTTATCACGAAGAATATATTAAAAATATATTTCCCGATTTCTGCCTTATCCAGTTTATAAAAATTGACTGAGATAATGCTCTGAACACTTAGCCCAATGAATATTGCCAGGAAATTGACATAAACATTATAGTTGGCGACAATGCCGTAATCAGCTGGAAGCAGATAGTGCGTGAGTAATGGAAGAAGTAGAAAAGGAACTGCTTTGTTGACGGCGTCAGTGAGTACATACAATAAGCTATTTTTAACAAGCGGATGCTTTTGAATACTACCAATCCTTTGTTTCAAGCTTAATATCACCTTTTTCTAATGTGCTGTTTTGTTGTTATGAGCCAGTTCTCTAGGCCATTTTGTCCATCGACATCCTGGATCCTCTTTTGATATCCTCCTTTACAGGTTTTCCTATAATGTCTTTTAGATGTTTCGGGTGAAGTCCGAAGCCGGGACGAATGGACCGCACGTTCGCCGTTGTCACATTTTCTCCCGCAGCAATGTCCTGAACTACATATAGAGATCGCGAAAAATCTTTCCCTTTTGCCTGCTTTTCGGTCAACTGATAATCCACTTTTCCAATGGCCTGTTCGGCTTCGCGGACAGATTTTACCATTTCGGAAAATTCAGCTTCGTTCATCGAAAAGGAAGCATCCGGGCCACCGATCGATCTATCCAGAATGAAATGCTTTTCAATGATTTTGGCACCAAGAACTGTTGCAACAATGGGAACTGTGCTGCCAATGGTGTGGTCGGAAAGTCCGCTGATAACATTGAAACGTTCGCGGAAGTCCTTGATCATCGTCATATTTGCTTCCGCAATTGGCGCCGGATAGCTTGATGTGCATTTTAACAGGGCGATCTGATCGTTACCTTGTCTTTTGCAAGCATCCAATGCAAGCTCAATGTCCTCTTCCGTGGCAATCCCGGTAGAAATAATCACAGGCTTACCCTTAGAAGCAACCAGCTCAATAAGCGGGATATCTGTGATTTCGAACGAAGCGATTTTGTAAGCTGGAACATTAAGATTTTCCAGAAATTCGACAGCCGTTGGATTGAAAGGGGAGGAAAAACAAATCAAACCTTCTTCTTCCGCTACCCGGAATAGTTCGGCGTGCCATTCCCAAGGCGTGTAAGCCTCCTGGTACAGATCATGAAGATATTGTCCGTCCCAGATCGTTCCGCCAATGCGGAAGTCGTCCATGCGCGAATCGATCGTAATGGTATCCGCCGTGTAAGTTTGTAGCTTAATGCAATCAGCTCCCGCACGTTTTGCTGCCCTGATCGTTGCTATGGCCGTTTCTAAGCTGCCGTTATGGTTTGCCGAAAGCTCAGCAATAATAAATACGGGGCTGTCCTGATTGATTTCAAATGTTCCTATTTTCATCACCGATATACATAGTGTATTTATAATTTTCGCCGTCTGTTTGTTTTACAAATCCGAAGCGTTCAAATGTTTTGCAAGATGAGATGTTTTCTCTCATAACTATCCCGGAGATCAAATTCGCCGAATGCGGGGCACTAATGAAAGACAAAATTCCTTGCTTAAGTAACGTTGCGCCAAGACCTTTGCCATGATATGCCGGATCCAACAAGTAACTGATGACAGCTTCTTGCCCATCTATATCAAACCTGATTGATCCAACAGGTTTTCCGGAAAGAGACGCAATGTAAAATTTACACTTCGGATCATCCAGTTTGCGCGTCAGCCAGGCAATGTGTTCTTCAAATTTAATTTTGCCTTTACTCAGGGAATATCTCCGGACGTTTTCATTAATTGCCCATTTGTAAGTCAATTCAGCATCATCGCTTGCCAGGTCCCTTATAGCAAAGTTTTTCTCGTTTAATAATTGCCTGAAAAGGTTTTGAATCCGGTTACCCGACAACCCATCAACTAGCTGCTGGTTCTTGTCAGAACCCTGGCTGAAATATGTTTCAACCGCCTTTGTTAAATTCTCTTTAGAAAAATCTGCTGCGCTGATGAAAGCATTTGCATCCTTGTAGTTTTCAAAAACAAAGCGTTGATTTGAAACATACATTCCGGATATGATATTGGCTCCCGAGGTAAGCGCCTCCGTTAAAATCCCGCTCGAGGGAACAATGCAGAGGTCAACTTCTGACATGTGTTGTGCCATATCCTCTGCACTGATATTCGAATAATGCAGCACATTTTCCTGCTCGCTCAGAATCTCATCGATTGTATCGTGATGAGCATAAGCAGCACCGGTAACTACAATTATTTTTTTGAAGCGCTTCGTGTCAAGCACTACTTCAGTTGCAAGTTTTGTTAAATTTCTGCTGTCCGATCCTCCGAAACATATCAAAACAGAATCGCTCTTACCAGGCAGCCTGCCTTTTTTTGCCAGATTTAAAAACGCCGGTCTGATCAGGGCATAATTTGGGCCTAATGCATATTGCGTATAAGGCTGTGCCGGATATTCACTCGGAGAAACGCAGGGCGTATGATTTAACACGAGGTCCGCATATGTCGTTTTCTCATGCAGATCATCAATGCAGATCAAGCCGCAGCCGATCATTTTAATGGATTTCTGATAGTCACTTTCCAATTCGTAACTATCCAGCACGACCAAGTCGTCTGCTGACAAAATGGATATCAGGTCGTCATCATTGTCTAACCGAAGCAACTGAAAACCGTCTGTTTTTATTTCTTCAATAATGGTTTCGGGAACTTGCTTGCAGGCGAAAATGATTTCGAAGTCGTCAACGAGCATTTTCGCCAAAGCTATACATCTAACGAGATGACCTAGGCCAATACTGGGGCTTCCATCCGTTCTAATGTATAGCTTACTTTTCATATAGCAATCGAAATTTCATCTCCGCCATTAACCAGTCTGAATGTGTATCAATGTCCTGCACTTCCTCTTCTGAAAGAATTACAGGAGCGCTGTTTGGGCTAAAAAGCGAGTCGGTAACGCGCAATGGATTGTACCAATACCATTGACCGGCATCATGATAAACCGGTTTTAAATCCTGAGACCGGACATTTTTATTTTCCGGCCACACCATTTCTATCTTCCCATCATTCAATTGTAATCCGCGCCAAACGGGATACGAGAATGGTACAACCGGGAATACAGAATCGTAATTGAATGTATTGAGTAATGCTAGCCCTTCTGCCAGATGTTCTTTTCTGATCAGCGGTGCAGTAGGATATATACAGCAAATGCTATCGAACCTCTTTGAAAAACGGGATAAATATTCTCGCTCAACCTCTTTGATCACGTCAACAGTAGAGGCGAAATCGTCCGAGTTCTTTTCAGTCCTTAAAAATGGGACCGCAGCGCCGAATTGTTTTGCAATAGCGGCAATCTCCTGATCATCCGTAGACACCATTACCTCGTCGAACAGGCCAGAAGCCAGCGCCGTCTCGATGGCATAAGCGATAATTGGTTTACCGAGAAAATCCTTAATATTTTTCTTCGGAATCCGCTTACTGCCGCCCCTTGCCGGAATGATCGCCAGGGATTTACTCATTGTAAAATTCTTTAACAGACTGTATCACAAATAATTGCTCTTCATCCGTCAGCGTAGGATACATCGGCAAGCTGATACATTTCCGATAATAGCTTTCAGCTTTCGGCATGTCACCAGCTTTCCAGCCTAAGCTTTGGTAATAAGGCATTAAGTGGCAGGGAATGTAATGGATCTGCGCGAAAATTTTCTGCTCCCGCAAATGGTTATAAAGACCTAGACGATCGTCCGCTTCTATAATGTAAAGGTGATAAGCATGACCGGCATCCACGCCGCTTTGTCCTGAAATGAAGGATTTTCCTGAAAATGCATCGTTGTATTTTTGAGCAATCAGCCTGCGTCTCGCGATTCCTTCGTCGGCCCTTTTCAATTGACTTGTTCCAAGCGCAGCCTGGAAATCGGTCAGGCGGTAATTGTAACCCAATGTCTGCATTTCCATATACCAGCCTGGGTAACTTTCGTCTCCACCAGCCAGTTCTATGCTATTCACGTATAGGTCATTGGATTTTACGATGCCATGTGTACGGAGTGCAAGAAGCTTTTGGTACAGCTCTATGCTATTTGTTGTGACCATTCCGCCTTCCCCACAAGCAATGTGCTTAACAGGGTGGAAGCTGAATATAGCAAGATCTGCAAATTTGCTGTTTCCACAAAGCTGCTGGTTGCCCTCAGAGTCTGTAAAAAAGCCTCCTGGCGCGTGGCATGCATCTTCAATAATCCACAAACCGTATTCGTCTGCAAGATTTTTTATTTCCTCCAGATTAACGGCCCTGCCAGCGAAGTCGACAGGAACTATGCCTGTGTAAGTCCCTTTTGGCGATGCTTCCAAAAGGCTTCTTACAGCATTGATATCAATTAAATAACTGGAAGGATCAATGTCTGCAAACACAATTTCGCCTCCGCAATAGCGGATACAATTCGCAGAAGCTGCGAATGTAATCGGCGTTGTTATCACCTTGTCCCCCGGACTTACATTGAGTGCAAGCGCGCATAAATGCAGCGCGGCAGTTCCATTTGCAACCGCAACAGCATATTTTGCCCCTACATACTTTGCAAATGCTGTTTCAAACTCCTGGATATTCGGACCCTGGGTCAGGTAATCGGATTTCAAAACATCCGTAACAGCCCTTAGATCTTTCTCAGTGATGTTTTGCCTTCCGTATGGTATCATACCCGAAAAAATTAAACTGTAAAATCTGAATCTACGTGCTCCTTAATCAACGCGCGCAGACTGTCAACTGTTTCCCACTCTGTATTATTTCCGGAATTATATGAAAAGCCATCAGGCACTTTCTTTGCATCGAAATGTGCAATGAAATCCGCTAAATTCCAGTTAGGAGTCTGAGGAACAATGGCATAGTACTTACCTAAATCATAAGTAAAGAATGAGTCCGAGGTTGTAATCATTTCCTCGTGGATCTTCTCGCCAGGGCGTATACCGATTACGCGATGCTCACATTCGGGGCCAATGGCCTGCGCAATGTCCAGAATATTATAAGATGGAATTTTAGGAACGAAAAGTTCGCCTCCCCAGGCAGTTTCCAACGCATGCAAAACCATGTCAACTCCGCCTTGCAGGGAGATGTTGAAGCGGGTCATCGTTTCAACTGTTATCGGCAATACACCGGTTTTCTTTTTATTGATGAAAAAAGGAATCACGGAACCGTTAGAGCCCATTACGTTACCGTAACGCACCACCGAAAACTTGATAGGATTACGTCCACGGATGTTATTGGCAGCAATAAAGAGCTTGTCGGACGTTAGTTTTGTGGCGCCGTAAAGGTTGATCGGAGCGGCAGCTTTATCTGTTGACAGCGCAACAACATGGCTCACCTCGGTGTCCAAGGATGCATTAATTACATTTTGCGCGCCGTTAATGTTGGTCTTAACACATTCCGAAGGATTGTATTCTGCAATAGGCACATGCTTCATAGCAGCAGCATGTATAACGAAGTCGATTCCTTTGAAAGCTCTTCTTAATCGTTCTTCATCTCTTACATCACCAATGAAAAAACGAATTTGGGGGTATTTTTCTGGTGTGTATTCCTGCGCCATCTGGAATTGCTTCTGCTCATCCCTTGAAAAGATTACTAACCTTTTCACGCCCGGCCATCTTTGGAAGATCGTTTCGGTCAATGCTTTACCTAAAGAACCAGTTCCTCCTGTTATTAGTATTGATTTACCGGTCAAATCTAGCATGTTAGTTGTATTTAGTTTTAAACTTATTCTTATTGATTTATGAATTACACAAAATGTCTATGAAGCTTTTCCTTGAAGAATATGATGTAAGAGAGCGTTATAAATACGCCAAGGACGGAGAAAATGATGGCTATAAATAATCGCTTCGGACTGCTTTTGGCTAATGGCACGCGCACAGGTTCAAGCACTTTAAATACTGGTTTCTCTTCTTTTTCCCGGATTTTAAACTGTTCGAGCTTATTGGATAGGTCTGAATATATGGCTTGTGAAAGCACATACTCCGCTTGCAATCGTTGTTCTTCAATTCTGGCTACGTTCAAGAACGTATTTCTGTGTGTGTCTCTATATGTTTGCAAGGCATATTCTGCGCTCTGCTGTCTTTTCTTCGCTTCCTCTACCCGTTTTTGCAGGAACTCAACTTGCTGCGTTGTTTTGGATACGGTATAATTCGTCACGTATTCAATGAGATATTTTTCGCTGGCTTCAACCAATATCGCGGCAACTACGGGATCGGTCATTTCACTTTCAATAGTGATAATTCCGTCATTGGTCCCAACCGTAGCTTGAACGTAGCTTTTAGCTGCATTAACCATTGCTTCCTGTTGCGGCGTGAACGAAATGATCCGCTCATTGCTCGTTGCAGCCTTTTTCTCAGGTTTGTTCGGTTTATCCCTTCCAAATGACATGAGGCGGGATAGAAAGCTTTGCGAACTATCTCTTTTCATGAAATTCTCAAGCGAGGGATAGGAAACATTATCCTGGTCCGTAACTGGAACTTTTAATAAATACTGTCCGAACGGGACTGTTGAGAGGATGTTCGGATAAAGTTCCGGAACAAGCTTTCCACTCGGGTCAGAACCCGCACCCAGGGCCATGCTGAAGAAGGAACTGCTTCTGCTGGAACCTAACTCAGGCAGCAATATGGTTTGAGCGGTATATTTTTTTTGTAGCAGGAAACTGATTGCAACGCCAAGAACCGCAAAGGCAATGGCAGCAATCACCAACACTAAAAAATATCTTTTGAAGAATCCGACTACCTCAAGAAAGCTGATTTCGACGGTATCGGTTGTCTTTTCTAAATGAATATCAGGCATACTATCTTAAAGAATACGGATGAGAGCGATGGCAAGGGTAGTAAACAGGGATATAATCGCCAGTCTTTCTCCTCTCGACATTGGCTGTTCCAGTTTCGGTTCCTTCAGTGGAACGGTAACCGTAGATCCTGGCTGAACTTTAGGGTAGGATCTGAAAAACAAGAACTTACTTGTACGGTGCGTCCTACCATTTGGGTAAGATACGTAAACCCTGTTTTTACGGGCTCTTTCGGCAAATCCACCGGCCTGCGAAATGTATTCATGGAAGTTGAATCCTGGATCATAGTTTACCAGTGAAGGGTTATAAACACCTCCTTGGATCCTAACCATTTCCGATTTCTTTGGGATATAAATTGTATCTCCATCAGCCAAAAGTAAATTTGCCGGGATAGATGGCTTCTCAATGATAGCTTTTAGGTCGAGGGCAACTAACTCCCGGTTGCGGTAAAACCTCGCTCCTTCTATGTAAGCTTCCTTCCGCATGCCACCTGCCTTAGGGAACAGGTCCGATATTTTTTCGAAGTTGTTGAGAATGGTGTAAGTTCCCGGATAGGTTACCTGACCAAAAATCGTAACTGTTTTCTGCGTCTCATATCTTGGCGATTTACGCACCAGGACAATGTCGTAAGGGTAGAGCGTAAACTTCTGGTCCTGCTCATTCAATGTCAGGTTATCGGCAACGTCCAATGTGAAAATACGGACATTTTGGTCCGAAGGAAGCCCGGTTGTATCATTTTTAACCCTGCGCGAAACTTCGATACGGTAGGGGATACCGCCTTCTGTATAGCCGCCTGCCTGGAATATCAAATCCGCGATGGTGATATCTTTGTAATAATAATATTCACCCGGATTGATAACCGATCCTTTAACCGACAGGAAAGTAAATTCTTTAAGGTCCTCCACCGACTTAATGGTAAGGATATCACCAGGAAGCAAGGTTATATCCGGAATCTCATTGTTCATCAGTTTCCTCAGATCAATGGCAACAAGCCCGGTCTGTGTGTCACCGCTTGATCTTTCCAGAAGTGCGCGGTTCAGAAATGCGCGTGGACTGATCCCTTGCGAAATCGTAATCAATTCTTTAACCGTTTTGGTGCGCTCATCCAGTGGATATATGCCGGGCCTTGTTACTGCGCCGCGTACTTCAACTTGGTTAGCAACTACTTCCAGAATCCTTTTAACATTATATATATCCCCATTTTTCGGGATAAAAGTATTTACCTGAGCAGAGTCAATGCTTCCAATTATGAAGTTGTTGCCAGTGTTTCTCTGATATTGAATCAATTGTGTGAATGCCTCAGGCGTAAAGCCACCTGCATATTTCAAGATGTCTTTTACAGTTTCGCCTGCTTTGGCTTCAAAAATCCCACTTTTCTTAACTTCACCGGTGAGTTCCAGTCGGGTTTCATAAGGGCGGATCAAAATGATATCCTGGTCCTGCAAAGCAATATTATCCCTTAAATCAGCATCAATCAGAAACCGATATAAGTCAATCTGACGGATTACTTTGTTATTTCTGATGATATCAATGTTCCGGTAAGAACCATTCCGGCCCGGGCCTCCTGAGACGTAAAGTGCATTGAAGGCAGTGGATAAAGAAGAAACAGTGTAAGTTCCGGGTCGTACAACTTCACCGGCGATCATAACCCGGATGCTGCGGACGTTACCCAGTGTAATCGTGGAATAGGTGCCGGATCCCGGGCGATTTAATGTTGAGTATGCTTGTCTTAGTCTGTTGATAATCCTTTCGCTAGCCTGTTCGATGGTCAATCCATTTACATAAACCGGCGCAAGATTCAGCATTTTAACTGTGCCTTCCGGGCTGATCTTCATGCGGAAGTTATCTACTGAATTGCCGTAGATGTCTACAACAAGCTCGTCGTCAGGACCTAGTATATAATTTCTTGGCGTAGGAATACGTAAATTCGGTTCAAATGTGGTTGAGGTTCCTCTGAAAAACGAAGAGCCAAATGTTCTGTCCAGTCTTCTCAACCGCGCTCTGCCAGCAGCGGTCGTGTCTCTTTCGTTGTTTGTTTCATCTTCCAACTCGTCCAGATCATCCTGCTCCCGGGTTTCGTCCAGCTGGTCTCTGTTAGGATCGTTTTTTGTGTTGTCTTTGGAAGTCTGTTCCAGGCGTTTCCGCATGGCAGAGATATCGTCCAGCGTGTAACCGCGTTGTAATGCTGCCTTTTCAATGTCCATATCAGACATTCCCGACTGCTTGGCCTGGTTATAGAACTCAACAGCCTGCGAATTGGAAACGGGCGCTCCGGTTGATGGTGTCGGGGTGGTTTGCCCCGGTACAGTGGTCGGGGTCTGTGGTACTGGATCCTGGGCTTGAGTGACTGTGCTTATCAGTAGGATAAAAAACGCTATCCGGATGGCGTTAACTGTTTTAGATAAATAATGCATGCAGTGTTAATTATATTAAATCGCGTCGGTACGCATTTCTTAATTTGATCCGGGGTGCTTGACCAAGCAAGCAGTAAAACTACGAAATCTTACAATATCTAAATTCCCCGGTAAAATATATTAATCCGATAAATATTTTCACTATTCTACTTTAATCGCCAATTCTTTCAATTGTGCGTCCGATATAACAGAGGGTGAATCAATCATCACATCACGCCCTGAATTATTCTTTGGAAACGCGATGAAGTCCCTGATAGAGTCCGCTCCGCCAAAGATGGAACACAGACGGTCGAATCCAAACGCAATCCCAGCGTGGGGAGGAGCGCCGAACTCAAATGCATTCATTAAAAATCCGAACTGCTCCTGAGCCTCTTCCTCGGTAAAGCCAAGAATTCCGAACATTTGCTTTTGAAGCTCTTTTTCAAAAATCCTTACAGAACCTCCGCCAACTTCAACGCCATTGATTACCATATCGTATGCATTGGCCCGAACTGCTCCTAAGTTCCCGTCCAGTAACGCAATATCCTCCGGCTTCGGACTGGTAAAAGGATGGTGCATGGCAAACCAGCGATTTTCAGCTTCTCCATATTCCAAAAGCGGGAAATCCAGCACCCATAATGCTCTGTATTCATCCGGTTTTCTCAATCCCAGCCTCGTTCCCATTTCAAGGCGAAGCTCATTCAATTGCTTGCGCGCTTTGTCTGCTGCGCCTGAAAGGATCAAAATTAAATCTCCTGGCTTAGCATTAAACGCCTCAGCCCATTTCTTAATATCCTCTTCGGCGTAGAATTTGTCAACGGACGATTTCAGTGAACCATCGGTATTATAACGAACATAAATCAAGCCTTTGGCTCCGATTTGCGGACGTTTCAACCAGTCCGTCAGCTCGTCCATCTGCTTGCGGGTATATACGGCGCTATCCGGTGCGCAGATGCCCACAACCAACTCGGCATCGTCGAAAACACCGAAACCTTTGCCCGAAGTAAGATCCTGCGAAGCTCCTTTTAATTCAACAAACTGCATATCAAACCGGATATCCGGCTTGTCTGAGCCGTAAAGGCGCATTGCATCGGCATAAGTCATGCGCGGAACCTCCGGCAGGTCCAGTCCTTTTACTTTTGCAAACAGGTTACGGATAAGTCCTTCAAATGTATTAAGCACGTCTTCCTGCGTCACAAACGACATTTCACAGTCTATCTGCGTAAATTCAGGCTGACGGTCGGCACGTAAATCCTCATCCCGGAAACATTTAACGATCTGATAGTAACGGTCGAAACCTGCTACCATGAGCAATTGCTTGAATGTTTGCGGAGATTGCGGCAGTGCGTAAAATTCACCCGGGTTCATGCGGCTCGGCACGACGAAATCACGCGCACCTTCCGGTGTGGATTTTATTAATACGGGTGTTTCAACTTCTATAAAGTCCAGGTCGTCCAGATATGCACGTGTATGACGCGCAACCTGATGCCTTAATTGCAGATTTTTACGAACATTATTTCTTCTCAAATCCAGATATCTGTATTTCATCCGGATATCATCGCCGCCATCCGTTTCATCCTCAATAAGGAAAGGAGGCAACTTAGCAGGATTCAGAATATTAAGCTCGGAAACGCGGATTTCAATAGCGCCTGTGGCAATTTTATCGTTTTTAGAAAGCCTTTCAATTACCTGGCCTTTTGCTGAAATAACGAATTCGCGGCCTAATGAGCGCGCGATTTCAAGCACATCAGCCTGTGTTTTCCCCTCTTCAAAAAGAAGCTGAGTTAGTCCGTAGCGGTCACGCAAATCAAGCCAGATCATGCCTCCCTTATCACGGACACGCTGAACCCAGCCACACAATACAACTTCTTGATTTACATGTTCTAAGCTTAACTCTCCACAGGTATGGGTACGTAACATATAACTTTTTTAATACTGATATAGTGAAACTGCCTGATAATAAATGCCGCAAAAGTACGTATTTTTAGCAAATCTAACATGAAGTGTTTTTTATGAAATTATATAAAAGGCTGAGCAGACAAGCAGGAGTGGTTTTGTCATCCATTATTTTTTGTGTGAACTGTTCCTGCGATACCGACCCCACTACAAACCCTACGACCGCCGCCGATTTCGATATGACGCCTCAGAAAGTGGCAATTACCCCCGGCATTATTGACGAAGCATCCGGCATTGTCCCGAGTTACAGCATGCCAGGAAATTTTTGGATCAACCAGGATTCAGGCCAGCCGAGCTCGTTGTATCTGTTAAGTGCAGACGGGAAAAATATAAAGGAAATGAAGGTTCCAGGTGCTGCTAACCGGGATTGGGAGGATGTGGAGATTGGCCCCGGTCCGAATGCAGGTGTTAATTATCTTTACATCGGTGATATTGGAAACAACAATGAGCCCAAAAGCCAGGTTGGTGTGATTTACAGGGTTCCGGAAGTGAGTGATGCAAATGCGAATTTTGACGAGACAAAATTGGAAAAGATCACATTCAGTTATCCGGACGGAACCAGAGACGCGGAGGCATTAATGCTGGACCCGACCACCAAAGACCTTTTTGTTATATCAAAAGAAGGGCAGAACACCGGAATTTATAAACTTGCCTTTCCACAGTCTACATCGCAAACAATTGTTGCCGAAAGAGTAGGAACGGTGCCTGGCGTAGGGTTAGCTACGGCTGGAAATATTTCCAAAGATGGCAGCGAAATCCTCATCAGAACTTATCTTGCTGTATATTATTGGAAAATAAAGGCGGGCGAATCTGTGGGGCAAACATTGACTCAATCTGCTACAAAGCAATTGCTGGTCGCGCTGGAACCGCAAGGAGAGGCCGTTTGTATGGACGCCGATGGAAAAGGATTTTATACGATCAGTGAAAAATCCAATGCTGCCAGCGTCACTTTGAATTTTTACAAAAGAAAATAAACCAAAGCCATGCTTAAAACTTTACTAAGCGTCGTTCTGATGCTCGTTATTACTGTTGCAAATGCGCAGAATGGGGATGAGAAATTCATCCGGGAAAACTATACCAAAGCCGAATATGACATCGCGGTTCGGGATGGCGTGAAATTGCACACGATCGTTTACAGTCCAAAAGACGCCTCGGCACAGAAGAAATATCCGTTCTTGATGCAGCGCACATGTTACAGCGTTGCGCCTTACGGGCCGGACAATTACCCGCCAAGGATTGGGCCGAGTCCTGCATTAATGCGTGATAAATTTATTTTTGTATACCAGGATGTGCGCGGCCGCTACATGAGCGAAGGCGAGTGGACCAACATGACGCCGCACATTGCACAGAAGAAAGGAAAAACAGATGTGGACGAAGCCTCAGACACTTATGACACGATCGAATGGCTGCTCAAAAACATTCCAAATAACAACGGTAAGGTAGGCCAGTGGGGCATTTCCTATCCCGGATTTTACACCACGGCGAGCGCACTTTCCGAGCACCCTGCGTTAAAGGCATCATCGCCGCAAGCGCCCATCGCCGACTTCTTTTTTGACGATTTTCACCATAATGGTGCATTTACACAAGGGTATTACCTCACATTCCCGGTTTTTGGGATTAAACCGCCCAAGCCAACGACATCTTCCTGGTTTGCGGGAGATATGTTCGAAGCCAAGCCTGATGGTTACACATTCAACCTGAATATGGGCCCTCTCAAAAATTTTGATAAATATTATTCAAAAAATTTTTATTGGCAGGAAACAGTTAATCATCCTAACAAGGACGAGTTCTGGCAAAAAAGAGACATTCTGCCGCATTTGAAAAACATCAAGCATGCCTTCATGACGGTTGGCGGCTGGTTTGATGCAGAAGATCTTTATGGTCCTTTGAACACTTACAAAACGATTGAGAAAAACAATCCTTCTACTTATAATACGATTGTTGTCGGACCGTTCGGGCATGGAAGATGGAGCAGGGAAACCGGCCATACATTGCACAATGACATTTATTTCGGAGATAGCATTGCCACTTTTTACCAAAACAACATTGAGGCGAAATTTTTCAAACATTTCCTGAAAGAATCGGGTGATGGGAAAACGGGCTTGCCGGAGGCTTATATGTTCGATACAGGTAAAAAAGCCTGGCAAACATTTGACAAATGGCCCGTAGCGGCTGTTGAAAAACGCAAACTATATTTCCACGAAAGTGGTAAGCTGGATTTTAAAGAGCCCGCACAAGCCAAATCGGTGAGTGAATATGTGAGCGATCCGGCCAAACCGGTTCCTTATACGGCCAATTACAAGCAAATGTCGGGTTTTACACCATTTGAATATATGTCGGAAGACCAGCGTTTCGCTTCCACACGACCGGATGTGCTTGTTTTTCAAACAGATGTGCTGGAAAATGACATTACATTAGGAGGTGAGATTACAGCATTATTAAAGATCAGCACCACCGGAACCGATGCCGATTTTTTTGTAAAACTAATCGACGTGTATCCTGGCGACGAGAAAAATCACGCATATCTGCCCAATCCTACGACTGTTCTTGCGGGTTACCAGCAAATGGTGCGAAGCGAAATCGTGAGATCCAGATTCCGGAACAGTTTTGAAAAACCGGAAGCGCTGGTGGCTGGCAAAATGACGGACATTAAATTCCGCTTGCAGGATGTTTTGCATACATTCAAAAAGGGCCACCGCATTATGGTCCAGGTTCAAAGCACAGCATTCCCGCTTTTCGACCGCAATCCGCAGAAATACGTGGAGAACATTTACAAGGCTGAGGCATCCGATTTTATCAGCGCAAAGCAGACTATTTATCATCAGGCCAGCGCAGCCAGTTCACTTGAAGTAGACGTTATCAAATAATGCGACATTTTTTTAATCTTAAAAACATTGCAATGAGTACGATTGCCGCTTCCATGCTGACCAATGGTTTGGCTCAAAAGCTAGATTATCCATCTACAAACCGCGTTGATCACATCGATGAATATCACGGAATCAAGGTTTCTGATCCTTATCGCTGGCTGGAAGATGACCGTTCAAAGGAAACCGGCGAGTGGGTTAAGGCACAGAATGATGTCACATTCAAGTATTTAGATAAAATCCCTTTTAAGAACAAGATCTTTCTTGATCTGGAAAAGGCCTATAATTATCCCAAATATTCGGCTCCGAGGAAAAAGGGAGACTATTATTATTTTTATAAAAATGATGGTCTGCAAAATCAGGCAGTGCTGTATCGCCAGAAAGGAGAAAATGGAGCGCCTGAAACCGTAATCGATCCCAACAAACTCTCCGCGGACGGAACCACCAGACTTACTGTTTTCAGCCTGTCAAAAGACGGGAACCATGCTGTTCTGGGCTTTTCGCAAGGCGGCTCCGACTGGCAGGAATATCAGGTGATGGACATGAAAACGCTCACAATGCTTGCTGATAAGGTAGAATGGGTGAAAATCTCCGGCGCGGCATGGCAAGGCGATGGCTTTTATTACAGTCGTTATCCAAAACCGGAAGGCAGCGCGCTGGCCGCCAAAAACGAAAATCACCAGGTTTATTTTCACAAAATTGGAACAAAACAAAGCGAGGACAAGCTCATATTCGAAGATCCGGCAAACCCGCAACGTTTCCACACCATCGGAACCACTGAGGATGAGCAATTTGCCGTGCTGAGCGTAAGCGATCGCGGAAAAGGAAAGGATGGAAATGGTTTGTGGATTTTGAAAAAGGGAGAAACGAAATTTACGCCTATCAAAGAAGAGATCACCGATTTTCAATATGGTGTGATTGAGAACATTGGCGACGACTTTCTAATTGAAACCAATGAAGACGCGCCAAACAGCAAGGTTATGCGCTATGTCGCGGCGTCCAAATCCTGGAAAACGGTTCTCCCCGAAAAGCCCGAGCCTCTGCTAGGTGCAGGACTTGCAGGTAACAAGTTATTTGCGTCCTATTCCAAAGACGTCAGCAGCCGAGCTTATGTTTATAGCATTGACGGTGCATTGGAAAATGAGGTGAAGCTGCCCGGCTTGGGAACAGCCAGCGGATTTGGCGGTGAACGTGAGGACAGCTTTGTTTTTTACACCTATACATCATTTAATTACCCGCCTACCATCTTCAAATACGACATTGCCAGCAAGAAGAGCGCTGTTTTTCGCGAACCTGAAGTGTCATTCAAGCCCGAAGATTATGAGACTGAACAGGTTTTCTATCCCAGCAAAGACGGCACCAAGATCCCCGCGTTCATTACTTACAAAAAAGGAATGAAACGCGACGGCTCCAATCCCACGATCCTGTACGGATATGGCGGTTTTAATATCAGCCTAACCCCGGCTTTCAGTCCTACGCGCATTCCTTTTCTGGACCAGGGCGGCATTTATGTGCAGGCCAATTTGCGCGGAGGGAGTGAATACGGCGAGAAATGGCATGAGCAGGGGATGAAGCTCAAAAAGCAGAATGTGTTCGACGATTTCATTGCTGCTGCGGAATTTTTGATCAAAGAGAAATATACGTCTGCTGCAAAATTGGCCATTCAGGGTGGTTCTAACGGCGGATTGCTGGTAGGAGCCGTCATGAACCAGCGGCCCGAGCTGTTCAAAGTTGCGTTTCCGGCAGTAGGAGTGATGGACATGCTCCGTTTCCACAAATTCACCATCGGCTGGAACTGGATCGCCGACTACGGCAGCAGCGATAACGCCGAGGAATTCAAAGTCCTTTACGCTTATTCTCCGTTGCACAACATTAAGGAAGGCGGCAAATATCCGGCAACAATGATCACCACAGCTGATCACGACGACCGCGTGGTGCCCGCACATTCATTCAAATACGCCGCTGAACTCCAAGCCAAAGCAGGCAAATCATCCGATAATCCGCTATTAATCCGCATTGACACCAACTCCGGCCACGGCGCCAGCAACACCAAAAAAGCATTAGAAACGCAAGCGGATATTTACGCTTTTATGTTCGCGAATATGGGGTTGGTTTGGAAGTGAAACTGCGACAACGATCAGAAGTGCAATTAAAAATTTAAATCTTATCAAATCCTGCTCCCTTATGTAACTAGTTGTGGATTAATGGATAGTTTTGGTTGTTAATTCTACCAACTTTCCATATATGAAACACTGTGTACTTTTGATGCTTTTGCTTGGGGCTTTCAATTCTTTCGGCCAGGACCTGGAAAATGACCGGCTCGCTTTGGTGGCACTTTTCAACGCTACGGGCGGACCGCTTTGGTTCTCTCAACAGCATAGCGGACCTAAGTACGGCGACGAATATGGGGCCTGGATTGTTCCTGGCAATCCCGGTGACAATCCCTGCGGCTGGTATGGGATTACTTGTACGGGAGGAAGGGTCACAGATATCCGACTGACAAATAATGAGCTTACAGGATTTATTCCATCGGAAATCGGCAACCTCTCGGCGCTAAAAACACTCGAACTTGCAGCGGGGCCGCCATTATTGTACGCACATCCTCCACTTACCGGCTCCTTGCCATTATCACTTGGTAATCTCTCCAATTTAGAATCGCTGGACTTACAAGATAATACTTTCGAAAAAGCGAATTTTAATGTGATCTTCACATTGACCCGTTTAAAGCACATGAGCTTTTCCGCGTTCTGGCCGGTGCCCGTAACGATTGGTAATTTGTCAGACCTTGAAGATTTGACAATTCGCAGCGCTTACACGAGCGAAAGTGTTTTTGGCGATTCGGACATTGGTTCTATTCCTGCAGAAATTGGTAACCTCACCAAACTCAGGAATTTATTAATAACAAATACCCGTTTCAGTGGTCCGATCCCCGACCAAATTGGAAATTTGATAAACTTGCAGGACCTAAGCATTTCGCATGTGAATGAGGCTGGACCAATTCCAGCCACTATCAGAAATTTGATTAATCTTAGGGTCTTAGCGTTGGCGGAGAACGGCCATACAGGCACCATCCCGGCTTCATTCAATGCCTTAACCAAGATAAGATGGATGGTATGCGTTTCGAATCGACTATCCGGAACGATCCCGCGGCTGCCAGGGATAAAATCCTTAAGCGTCTCTGTTTCAGGAAACAATTACGATTTCGATGCTTTCGAACCTGATGTCAGGCCATTGCAAATTACAGTTCTCAGAGGCGCTTGCCGATCGTGAAATCCCAGGGCAAGCTATCGGTGAATGCTGGTGGGACAATTGTAAATAATACGTACAAATGGTATCATAACGGCGCTGTGATAGAGACAAAAACGGGAGATAATACACTTACATTAGCGGAGCCAGACGGTTATTACCAAGAAGAAGTCACCAATAGCCAGGCGCCGGGTCTGACACTTTTTAGCGATACATATCAGAATGCTCTTCCCGTACACCTGATCTCATTCACCGCCCAGCCCCGGCCGGATCGAAACAGCTTGACCTGGATCACGACGTCTGAAACTAACAACAAAGGCTTTGAAATAGAAAGAAGCGTTAATGCGCGAACATTTACAACGATTGGCTTTGTGTATGGAAATGGCGATGCGAATGAACGTTAAACCTATCATTATTCAGATTCCCATCCTTTTGACATTACCTATTATCGTCTGAAGCAGCTTGATTATGACGGCAAGTTTGAGCATTCGAAGATTATTGTGGTCAAGCAGGAAGGAAGTACGATAGGCATTTATCCCAATCCCGCGCAAAATCAATTGACTGTTTCAGGGTTGCGTGACCGAAAGCATGTATTCATTTATAACCAAAAAGGAGCGATTGTTTCCGAACAGGTAACGGATGTGAAAGGAAATCTAAATACGGGAGGTTTGCCGAATGGCATTTACAACGTCCGAATCAATAACCAGACAAAAAAGTTACTAATTCAAAAGTAGCGGACTAAGGTAAAAACGTTACAAAATGGTCTGAACTATGAAAGCATGGTTCGGACCATTCTTGTTTTCGGCTAACTTCTTAATCTCCCATTATTTCTCAATTTATTTCTACATGCAGGATACAACAGGACGGTGGGAATTGGTAAGTTTTCTAATCTTGTGACAGTTACAGAGTAGTATTCATAAAGTGATACCCTTTCAGAAATTGGAATCACTTTCCTCAAAAATGATAATTAATCAACTAAGAATATATGAGCAGTTCTAATGTAAGCCAGTACAGGTATGTTAGCTATTTATGGGATGAAAGCAAAGCGGCCTCGCTTGGTGATGATCAGGTAGCACTTCTTTTGTACCGTTCCAATTTGTTGGGTGCAGACCTCCGTCTTACTAATTACGCGGGTGGTAACACAAGTTGTAAAACCATCGAAAAAGATCCGCTGACCGGTAATCCGGTTGAAGTAATGTGGATCAAAGGTTCTGGTGGCGACATTGGCACTTTAACAAGAAGCGGCCTGGCTGGACTTTATCAGGATCGCCTGCACAATCTGAAAAACATTTACCGCGGACTGGAATTTGAGGATGAAATGGTGGAGCTTTTCAACCATTGCATTTACGATCTTAAATCCAAGGCGCCTTCCATAGATACGCCTTTACACGGCTTATTGCCCTTCAAGCACATCGATCACCTGCACCCGGATGCATTAATTGCCATTGCAGCGTCCAAAGAAGGAGAGGCGATTACCAAAGAACTTTTTAACGGGGAACTGGCGTGGGTGCCCTGGCAACGTCCCGGTTTTGATCTTGGATTAAAACTGGAACAGGCACTGGCAGAGAATCCGGGCATACGCGGAATCGTATTGGGCGGTCATGGCCTGTTTACCTGGGGTGATACGGCTTACGAATCTTATATCAATACGCTGGATACAATTGAAAAAGCTTCTGAATATCTGAATGAGCATTATGGCAAAAGCCGTCCGGTTTTCGGAGGCCAGCGCCTGGAAAGTGAGCCTGAAACACGTCGTTCAGAAATAGCCGGCAAACTGGCCCCTTACCTGCGCGGATTAGCTTCTGAACAACAGGCCATGATCGGTCATTTTACGGATGACGCGCGCGTGCTTGAATTCATCGGCAGCCATGATCTGGATAAACTGGCACCATTAGGCACAAGCTGCCCGGACCACTTCCTTCGCACGAAAATACGTCCGTTGGTTCTGGATTTTCCATTTGAAAAACTCGGCGCAACAGACCAGGAAATCCTGGATCAGATCCGTCCTCAGTTTGAAGCTTACCGTGTTGATTACCAGGCATACTACGACCGTTGCAAGCATGATAACAGCCCTGCGGTCCGTGACCCTAATCCGGTCATTATCCTGTTACCGGGCGTCGGCATGTTCTCTTTTGCGAAGGACAAGCAAACGGCTCGTGTTGCGGCTGAGTTCTATATCAATGCAATCAATGTAATGAAAGGTGCGGAAGCGATCTCTTCTTACGTCTCATTGCCTGAGCAAGAAGCATTTGACATTGAATACTGGCTTCTGGAAGAGGCTAAATTACAGCGTATGCCAAAGGAAAAGTCTGTATCACGCAAGATTGCGGTTGTTACTGGCGGTTCAGGCGGTATAGGAAAAGCTATTGCATTAAAATTGTTGCAAGAAGGCGCCTGCGTGGTGATTTCAGATATTGATGAAAAAGCATTGGCAGAAACCAAAGCGGAATTCGATGCGAAATTTGGCAAAGACTTTTCTGCAACTACCATAGCAAATGTGCTGGAAGTGGATCAGATCAAAGCTGCGCTTCATACCACGAAATTGAAATACGGCGGCGTGGATATTATTGTAAACTGTGCTGGCTTATCCATTTCAAAACCTCTGGCAGAAACGACCATTAAGGATTGGGATATTTTGCAGGATGTTTTGGTGAAAGGCCAGTTCCTGGTTTCTCAGGAAGCGGTTGCTATCATGCGTCAGCAGGGATTGGGTGGTGATATCATTAACATTGCCAGCAAAAACGGAATCGTTTCGGGCCCTAACAATGTGGCTTATGGAACCGCAAAAGCGGCTCAGCAGCATATGTCACGCCTTTTGGCAGCAGAATTGGGACCTGATAAAATCCGTGTTAATGTCGTGAATCCCGATGCTGTAATTGCTGGAAGCAAAATATGGGAAAGCGGCTGGGCAGCAGGACGCGCGAAAGCTTATGGCATCAGTGTAGCCGAATTGCCTGCCTATTATGCTAAAAGAACAGTTTTGAATGCTGAAATCCACACAGAAGACATTGCCAATGGCGTTTATATCTTCGTAAGTGGCTTATTAAACAAAAGCACCGGAAACGTAATCAACGTAGACGGCGGTGTTCCCGCAGCATTCCTAAGATAGCAAAGGACAAACTATTCCCGCGACTTTAAAGTCGCGGAAATGTTTACAATAATCTTACATTTCAAGAATTTTAAATCAGACTTTCTAAGTTTTTACAACTTGGGAAGTCTTTTAAATTTTGACAAAAATGAAAATCGACCAATATCAGATAGACCAGCATAACGACAGCATATTGTCGCGCCATAACAGCCAGTTCAACTTCCTGAACGAGCAGCTGGGCGAGCAGGACATTAATTCAAACGAGATTATCAATGCTCTGAAAGCATTTCAGGTTGCCATTCCAAGCTGGGCGTTAGGCACGGGCGGGACGCGTTTTGGTCGTTTTTCGGGCGGAGGAGAGCCGCGTTCGCTGGAAGAGAAAGTGGAGGATGTCGGTCTGTTACATGCATTGAATCGTTCGAGCGGATCCATTTCGCTGCATATTCCCTGGGATATCCCTCAGCAGGCAGAGTCCATTATCAGCCTTGCAAATTCACTCGATCTGAAATTTGATGCAGTTAATTCCAATACATTCCAGGATCAGAAAGATCAGGCACATTCCTACAAGTTTGGGTCACTTTCTCATGTGGATCCTGCGGTTAGGAAACAGGCTGTTGAGCACAACATTGAAGTGATCAGATATGGCAAAGACCTCGGATCAAAAGCGCTATCAATCTGGCTTTCAGACGGATCGTGTTTTCCTGGACAATCTAATTTTGTAAAAGCATTTCAAAATACGCTGGAATCTTTACAGGAAATTTACGCCGCATTGCCGGCGGATTGGAAAGTTTATGTGGAATATAAAGCCTATGAGCCGAACTTCTATTCGACCGTAATTCAGGATTGGGGCAGTTCATTGTTATTCTGCCAGAAACTAGGGCCAAAAGCAGATGTCCTGGTTGACTTAGGACACCATTTGCCTAATGCCAACATTGAGCAGATTGTAGCCACACTCATGATGGAAGGCCGTTTGGCAGGTTTCCATTTTAACGATTCCAAATATGGCGACGACGATCTGACCGTAGGCAGCATTCGTCCTTATATGCTGTTCCTGATTTTTGTAGAACTGGTAGAAGGCATGAAACGCGCCAACCGCGCAGCAGACACGTACGCCTGGATGATTGACGCAAGCCATAATGTAAAGGATCCGTTGGAAGATCTGCTGCAATCGGTTGAAGCCATTTTGATATCCTACGCACAGGCATTGCTCGTGGACCGCAACAAACTGGAACAAGCCAGAATGCAAAACGACGTCGTCCTCGCCCAGCAAATCCTGCAAAATGCTTTTAGGACGGATGTCCGTCCGTTGGTTCGTGAATCCATGCGAATGAGCGGCGGATCGCTGGATCCGATTGGCTTGTTCCGGGATTTGAAAGTTAGGAATGAACTGATGAATGAGCGGGGAAGAGTGACGGTGGCTACGGGGTTGTAGGGAAGCATAGTGCGCTTCACTTCGGTTTGGGGAGCGTTGTGCTCGCACTTCGGCTCCGCTCAGTGTGACAGGGCATGTAGCTGTGTCTGTCACACTGAGCGGAGCCGAAGTGAGGACCGCAACGCCCTGTCAGCCTGAGCGGCCCGGGCCGCCGGAGGGTCGAAGGCACGTCCCCAACGCCCTGTCACACTGAGCGGAGCCGAAGTGCGTCCCCAACGCTCCTGACAAGTAAACCAGCGAACAGGCGACCATGCGAACAAGCAAACACCTCATAGCGACTTCCTCCGAATCAACGTAAACGGGTTCTTCACAACTGCCCTTCTATTTTCCGTAATCAATTCCGCAGCCGTCTTCCCCATCTGCTCATGATCGGTTGAAATGGTCGTAATCCCGTCCAGCAGAATTTCCTTCAACGGCGTTTCATTATAGGAAATAATGCCGATGTCCTTCCCAATCGTCAGCTGCTGTTCGCGGCATTTTTTGATCAGATTAACCAGGTCATTTTCTTCAATGACCACGTAGGCCGTATCCTTTACTGCCGTGCTGTTCTCATGAAAATCGTACATGATCTCGTGTTCAAATTCGTGTTGGATGCAGAAGATCCGGAAACCTTTGATGATTTCTTTGGGATAGCGGATGATGGTTGGAAAAATGAGGATCAGTTTTTTGTAAACTTTCAATAAGTCAACGGCCTCATTTAACGCATAAACGATATCTTTTTCGAAGTTTTGGAAGACAGAAGAATGCTTTTTACTGTTCAGTTCAATGTCTTTATCCAACAAAATCAGCTTCTCAGGCGGGATCATTTTTAAAGCTTCAATGGCCTCTTCCGCTTTTTCGTAGAAATGCGGCATGATCACATAGTAATCGTATTCACCCAGGCTGTTTTTTATCAGATTCTTGAAAATGTTGGCATTAGAGTGGTGGATATGCAGGTCAACATTCACGTTGCGGCCGACATTCTCCACAAAAGCATTGTAAATCTGCTTCTTATAGTTACTTATTTTGTTGAAAACCAGCAGAATACGCACCGATGTCTCAATGTCGACGCGGTTGATAAAATAACCTTTGCCCCGAACGGAAATTAGTACACCGTCTTTGATCAAATGTTTGTATGCCTTTTCAACAGTGTCCCGGGAAAGCAAATACTCTTCACTTAACTGATTGATCGAAGGAATTTTATCGCCACGTTTTAGTTTCCCCTTACTAATCGCCTGCAACAGCGACTTAATGATCTGCATGTATTTCGGCGCACTTTCCTTAAACTCGATATCAAACTGTATTTCCATTAAAACGGTATTTAAATGCAGGGTAACTATAAATTAAAAACAGCCGGGCAAGAAAACTACTTTCTTACCCGGCTGTTTTATTAGGCTTTTAAAATTTATCTTGGCCCTCTGCTGCTTCTATCCGAAGCGCCGCCGCCGCCTCGTGAGCCTCTTTCGGAACTTCCCTGTGAAGAACGCGCATCAGGCGCGCTGCCTCTGGATTCATAAGAACCTCTTTCGGATGAACCACGGTCTGAGCGGCTTTCGCGTTGGACAGGCGCTTCATAGGAACCTCTGTTGGAACGGCTTTCGCGTTGGACAGGCGCTTCATAGGAACCTCTGTTGGAACGGCTTTCACGTTGAACAGGCGCCTCATAGGAACCGCTTTGCTGACGACTTTCGCGTTGAGCCGGTGCTTCATACGATCCTCTTTCCGAACGGCTTGGTCTTGTTGCAGGCACTTCGTAAGATTCTCTGTTTCCGCCGGGATTTACCGGCTCATTACCACGTTCCGACCGGCTGCTTCTTTCCGGGCCATTGTCAGGCACGTCACGGTTGGGAACTCGCTCCGCACGGGTTGGCGCTTCGTACTCGCGATTGCTGCGGCTGTTATTATCACTGCGGTTGGCCTCATATCCGGGGTTTCTGCCATTGCCTCTGCTGCTCCGGTCCGATGAACCTGCGTCGATGGTTGATCCGCGGCGATTCGCATCGTTATATCTGCTGCTGCGGTCGTTATAACCGCGGCTGTTGTCGTATCTGTCATTGCCGCGGCTATTGCCCGCAACAACCACACGTCCCCTGTTCCGCATATCAATTTCACGAACGGAAACACTTCTTCTGGTTACACGCTCAATTTCATCACGTCTCGGGCCGTAAGCGTAGGTTCTGTTGTTATTATAATAGTAGTTGTTGATAATGGTCGTTCTGCCATAGTAATGCGAAACGCGGTTGCGCGGAGCGCAGTACGAATGCCAGCGCGGGCTGGTAATGTAACGTTGCGGGACAAAAACCCACCAGAAAGAAGGCAGATTCACCGAAATGTTCACTTGCATACCAGGACCCAACGGTGCCCAGCCATAGTATCCGCCACCGGAACGCCAGTTAACCCATGCCGGGCCCCATTCATAACCCGGAATCCAGAACCAGCCATTATAATCATCAAAAGACCAGCGCCCGTAGTGAAATGGCGCCCAGCCCCAGTCGTATTCCGAAACCCAGGTGTTGCCATATTCGGTCACTTCCCAGTATCCCGCAGTGGAGTAGGGCTGGAAGCCGGATGGTGCATCTGGTACCCAAACGGAGCCATATTGCGGCGTCCGGACCCATCGTCCGTAAGGAGACAGCTCTTCATAGAATGTTTGAAAAGAAATGTTAACTCCGGGCTGGGCCTGTGTCTTGCTAGATATGGAAACACCGCCGAGCAAAAGCAAGATCAGGCCCATTATCCGAAGTTTTCGCATGATTTTCATGGCTATATGGATTAGTTGTTTTTCTTTATTTAAATCGTAGGTAAGACACACTATTTTGGTTTTGGTTTAAACGCTGTAAAACGCTGCAATCGGTATAAACAATCCACGTTGCAACAGAGTAACATTCGGATTCCAGCTTTGTTCTTAAATGATGAAATTAAGTAATTGATTATTAATGCTTTATTTGTCTATTATAAAAGATTTCAATTGCCGCTTGCTGACTGTAAGACAATTGTAAACTAATTTAGCCCTATCCGCCATCGTCAACATTAACAACACATTAACAATATTTTCAGTCAGCCAATGGTCAACCCTGAAATTTTACACAACGAACTGGTCTTTCAAACTGCGCGCAGCGGCGGAAAAGGAGGGCAGAATGTAAATAAAGTCGAAACAAAAGTGGAGCTAAGATTTGATATCAAAAATTCACAGCAACTTACCGACGAGCAAAAACAGACATTGATCGAAAAGCTGGCGAATAAGCTTACCAACGAGCAGGTCCTCATCCTGTATCATCAGACCGAGCGTTCGCAGCTGGCCAATAAGGATAAAATTATAGCCAAGTTTAACGATCTGATCAAAAAAGCATTCACCGTACAAAAAAGCCGCCGCGCTACTCGCCCTACGCTTGCTTCGAAACTGGACAGGCTGCAAACGAAGCAGCGGAATTCCAGCATTAAATCATTGCGTAAAAAGTCATTCGAAGAATAGATTCCCGGCGTTACCAATTCCTCTTTTATCCAAATGAATGCCATCACTCCTGCTCAGCCTAAATTAAGTGCCGTTTTGACCATTCCCGTTATCGTTGCCTCGCTGGGCTACTTTGTGGATGTGTATGACCTGCTGTTGTTTAACATTGTCCGTGTGCCCAGCCTGAAAGATCTTGGGTTGTCGGAAGAGGAGATTTCCCGCATAGGCGCCAACATTTACAACTGGCAGCAGGCAGGCTTGCTCATTGGCGGCTTTATGTGGGGCATATTGGGCGATAAGCTGGGCCGGAGGTCAGTTTTATTTGGATCTATTTTTACTTATTCGCTGGCGAACATTGCCTGTGGTTTTGCCAATAATGTTGAGTTGTACTCATTTTTGAGATTTATTGCAGGGTTAGGACTGGCCGGAGAGCTTGGCGCAGGCATTACGCTCATTGCCGAAATCTTACCAAAAGAGCTGCGTGGCTATGGCGCATCCGTAGTTGCCAGCGTAGGACTGGCCGGTGCTATCGCGGCATTTTTTGCGGTAAAACTGACGGATTGGCGCATCGCCTATTTCATAGGAGGAGGAATGGGACTGATACTCCTGGGTTTACGGATTAATGTGCTGGAATCCGTTATTTTCAATAAAAGCATAGAAAACCGGGCAAGCAAGTCCGTCCCGTGGTGGACGATTTTTACGAGCTGGTCGCGGTTTGTGCGCTATATCCGCTGCATGGGGATCGGGCTGCCTACTTATATGGTCATTGGAATTTATTCCACTTTTGGAAACGAATTTGCGAAAGCACTGGGCATTACCGCCGACGTACAAGCAGCATCGTGCGTGCTTTACACCTACATTGGCGTGGTAACCGGTGATTTTTTTAGTGGGATTTTGAGTCAATGGCTGCAATCAAGGAGAAAGGCAATCCTTTTAATGATGTCAATGACGCTAGCCGGGGTGGTGTGGCTGCTGTATGGCGGGATCGAATCGACTACAATGCTTTATGCTTGTTATGTATGGCTCGGATTCTCAATCGGCTACATTGCCATGTTCCTGACCACAACTGCAGAACAATTCGGGACCAACCTGCGGGCGACCGTAACAACGTCTGTTGCTAATAATGTAAGGGCAACTGTCCTGATTACATTGCCTGTTTTCCAGCTTTTAAAGCCGGGCTGGGGCGTTTTGAGTTCGGGTGCAATCGTTGGTGCCGTTTGCTTCGGGCTTGCCTTGCTTTCGCTCTGGAAAATGGAAGAGACTTATGGAAAGGAACTGGATTACGAAGAGGTCTGAAAGCGAGCGTTTTTACTCTGCTTTTTGTGAAAATATCAGCTGATCCGGCCGCGGGTAGTCGATTAGTTTTGAAAAATCTACTTTCCAAAAGTCAAGGTCGAGGAGGTGATTTTGAGTGTCTTTGGTGAGTGTGATAACAACCGGTGTGCCGTCGCTGTCGACATACTCCGCCTGAATTAAGTCGCCCTCGTACGCGTCAACATTCCCTCCCAGACTAATGCTCCCCATTTTTCCACCCTCATATTCGTCCACATCATTATTGATCGGGAAATCCTTTGGGTCGAGGTTTAATGTTTGGAGCAGAAAATGGATGAGGTTAATTTCGTTTTGTCTGATGGGCCTTATGCTGCTCATGAATCCGCTTTTGATATGCTGTTTTTATTTCTCAACTGCTCGGCTTTTTTTCCTACAAACCAGAATGACAGCGCGAGAACGGCAAAGAAAATCCCTTTGTTGGTCCTGTCCCAGAAATATTCAAAATATCTTGTATAAATATTAACCAGGAAAAACACCAGTCCCAGGTCCCGCAATGTTTCCAATTTGTTCTGAAACGCGTAAACAAGCAATAGGGCAAGCATAATACTGAAACCCAGCGCCCAATACCAGAAGTAACTCTGCTTAATCGCCGTCCACCCACTCAGGTCATCGTAATTTCCAAAAATGGATAGTGTCCACGCGGCCAGCAAAAATAGGAAAAGGCCAATGGAGTAAGTTGTTTCCTGGAAGAATGGCAGGAGTTTAAGCTTTTGCAAACCAATAGAAAATAACCAGATAGCCAGTCCGAAAACGGTCATCCGCAACGGATAATTCATTCCCAGAAACCGGTAACTGCCACCGGACCAGAAATGTGTCTGAGCGCCCCACCAGCCTGCCAGTGAAATGATCATCACCGTCCATAGCAATGTAGAACGGAGGAAAACCGCCACGCCACCGTAAACAACGGTTGCTATGAGCAGTGGAATGGCATAGTTTCCGTCAAAATTGGTAAAACTGCGCGTCCAGTAAGTGATTGCGACGCCGATAGTGAGGATAATGGTAATGTTGTAGGTTTCATTGCTGGCTTTTGCAGCGGGATATTTGGTTTGTCTTCTTTTGGCAAGATAAATAAATAAGGCTGCCAGTGCAGTGAAGCCAATCCCAAAAATGGTTTCCGAAAAGCCCCATTTGTTACGCAGTTGTTCCAGCCACTTTTCATCAAGCACCAAAGCACCAAATGCAAGCAAACCACAAGAAACAGCCGAAATCAGCGCGTAAATAGCGATCGCATCCACATTGGCATTACGCAACTGATAACTGTTCCGCAGTTCCTCCGCCAATTCCCCGGAAATCTTATTGCTCTCCTGCCAATGCTGAATAGCCTTACTAACCGCCTCCGCCTCCTTCTTATCTAATTCCATTAATGTTCATTGTTGATGAATTGAAATTCCGGCTCGGTAGAATTGGTCCGTTAGTTAAATGCCTCAATCTTATCATTAAATATAACGACCAATTTGTATTCATTGCTCAATGTTAAAACTTCTTCCCAGATCTTTGAGACGAGCATATGAAAATTTTTCATCGACATATTGCCGGTTCGAAAATGTATAATTCTTGGAGGAGGGGAGGAAATCAGGATGCGATTGGAGAAATCGGCATCTTTTGAAATGATAGTCATCTGGTTTTCTTTTGCATTTGCCCAAATGTCCGAGTCAACAGCGGTCCGTTCAATGTCCAGCTGATGAATGTAATTTTCGTTATTCCAAAGGGAAAAATAGTAAGGTAAGTTTACATCAATTAAGTACTTAGGCAACATGCTTTATCTCTTTGATGAAATAATTCCGGTTCATCATTTCAATTGCAAACTCATAGCAAGCGTCGATATCCTCATTTTCCAGACTGGGATATTGATGTAATAACTCTTCCCGACTCGTGCCAGCGAACAAGAATTCAAGAACAGTCTGAACGGTAATCCGCATGCCGCGAATAACAGGGCGTCCGTTGCATACGTCAGGATTTACAGCAATTCTTTCGGTCAGGTAGGTTGTCATAGCTCAATATTTATCCAAAGATACGCATTAAAAAGACAACGAATATTTTGCCAAATGCTTTCTAAAATAAAACTCCGGATCGTTTATGATCCGGAGTTTTTTAATACTATCGCCCGCTTTTCAACCCCGACAGAAACTCAACCATATCCCTGATTTCTCTTTTGGACATGATTGTGGCCATGGGGGGCATGCTGGATGGGACGTTGTCGCGTTTGGCGATCCTGGCGGTTGCGATTTTTAATGGTTCGGCTTCTGACGTTTTCAGGACCAGTTCGTGGTCGCTTTCCTGGGTCAGGATTCCTGCGACGGATGTGCCGTCTTTCAATGTAAGCATAACCATTCCGAATCCGGGCGAAAGCCGTGCGCTTGGCTCGATCAGCGCCTGTAATATTTGATCTCTTGAAAGCACATTGCCAATGTTGGAAAGGTTAGGGCCAACTTCGCCGCCCTGGCCGCCTATAGAATGGCAACGCACGCATTCCGCAGCAGAATTGGTCATAAAATATCTTCTGCCCAACTGTGCATTTCCACCAAAAAGCGCATCCTGGTAGTCAGCAACGGTCATTCCAGTCGTACGCAACGGAGCCAGTTTCGCGATCAGCGCTTCGGACTTGGTAGAGTCAACTGCCTCCGAAAGATCCAATGCAAGGCTCTGTGGCAATTTCTTGTCTGACATTTTACCGATCAGATCTTCAAAAATACCTTGTGTTTTAGCCACAGGGATCGTGCCCAAAACACGTAACATTTGCTGTTGTTCCTTTACACTTCCTTTTTCAAAAATGCTTTTCGAAATGTCGGTCAATGCTTCTTTTGACATATTTACGCTTCCTGCCATTCCCAATGCCGCTGTGCGCACATCCGCGTCTGTATCGGTCATACCGAGCTTCATCGCCGTTTCCATATCCCAATATTTCAGTTCGTTCAGCGCGACAAGCATGGCGGTTCTTACTTTCGCGTCCTTATGCGTGCTCAGGATCTTTGCCAAAGCAGCATTGTTTTCAGACATTCCCAGGTTTGTTACCATTTGCGCAGCTGCGATCAATGTGCCTGCGTCGTTGTCATTCAGTAATCCTGCAACAACCGGCTGAACTTTCGACTTTACAAGCGCTGGATCACGTTCCACAATGCCTCTGTAACGACCGTCCACGCGATCCATAACGGATGGGCTAGCCCAGGTTCCCAATGCTGCCAAAGCCTCAGTGCGGACGTCTTTGTCCACATCATTTCGTTGTGCAAAAGCAATGAGATTATCCAGTTGGTCATTTGTTCCAACGCGCAGGGAAGCATTTATCGCTCTTCTCAGCAATGGCTCGGAAGTGAATCTTTTCTCTTGCAAAAGTGCTGCTAATGCAGGCAGGGAAGCAGGAGTAGACAAGTCGTCATTGATCGCACGAGCTGCCTCGGTTACAATGTATTCATCTTTATCCTGCAAAAACACGCTAACTTTTTCATTACGCAGTCTTCTTAAAACAAGCACGGCGGCAGTCCTAAGCGATTTTTCAGGGCTTGATGACAAGGCTACGATCGGTTCAACCTCACCAATCCGGGACAATGCAAGCACGGCGGCATGTCTTAAATAAACATCCTGATCATTATTGGTTTTTATCATTGCCAAAAGTGGTGCAACGGCCTGTTTGTCAGCAATGCGTCCGAGCGCCTGCGCTCCGAAGAACTGCATTCTTGGGTTCTTGGATGCAAGCATAGGGATCAGCATGGGACCAGCTTCGGCAATTTTTGCGTCGCCGAGCACTTTCGCAGCTTGAACCGAAATTTCTTCATCCGAATCTTTCAGCAATGTCATCAGCACATTTGCATAGGCTTTATCCTGACGCGCCAATTGGCCCATTCCCCAGATACCGTGAATTCTTTCCAGCTGATTGCCTGTTTGCGCAATGGCTTTGCTCAGAACGGCTGCACCTTTTGCGCCGCGCGTTGCCAGTTCAAACTGTGCTTTCTGACGGATACGCATATCCTGGTTGCCCAATAAGGTCAACAGCATATCATCCGTTTGCTTTGTGTAATCCAATTGCATAAGGCGTTTTGTCACCGTCCGCAGCTCTTTCAGGTCATTTTTGTCATCCGAGACATCCAGTTTCCAAACCCTTCCGTAATTTTTTGTATCCCAGCCATTGATCCAGTCAGCCACGTACAATGCACCATCCGGCCCGAAGCGAATGCCCGTGGGCAGGATTCCGTTCAAGATATTTTTTTCACCATCTAAAACGAATGACGCACCTTTCGGCTTCAAGCCAAATGCCCAAATCGGTGAACGGGCAGGGTTACCCACGAACTCAACCAGGAAGAATTTGTTTTTCCAAGCCGATCCCAATGCTGTCCCCGGGTTGTATTGCATACCCGTCGGACCGTTGTGGAAATTCTGAATGGGCGGGATAATGTATGCCGCCTGGCCATCCCAACGCGGTTTATACAATTGTTCATCCATCCAAACTTTATAACTGTTGTTCTTAGGATCCGTATATTTTCCGTATTGCCAGTTCGACCTCCAACCTGCGTCAGAGCCTTCCACAACATGGACCAAACGCTCACTTTCACCTGGATGGTCACCATCGTTATCCGAGCTGATCAGGTTTCCGTATTCGTCGAAGACAAATTCATGCGTGTTTCTCAAACCATGCGCAAAAACCTCGAAATCACTTCCATCAGGGTTAGAACGGGCAATGATGCCCGAGTTTGGATGCTCGTGTTTCACGCCTTCGGCTGTGGTAATGTTAGCGCCAATGTCCCCGATGTTCCAGTAAATTTTACCGTCCGGTCCTTCAATCGGGTTAGACATTCCGTGACCCCCAAAGCCAATGTGGACGCCATAACCGTGGCTAATGGAGGTTTTTTGGTCCAAAACCCCGTCACCGTTTGTGTCTGTCAGTCTCCATAGATCCGGAGCAATTGCAACGAATGCGTCTTTCGCGCGAATCAGGACACCACCGGCAACGTCGGAAACTTCTTCAAAGAAATCGTCCAGAATCCGCATGGAAATATCTGCAATGCCATCATTATCAGTATCTTCTATGCGCCAAACTTCATCTTTTTCTACGGCTAGATCTTTCCAGTCATGGCTTCCGTCGCCATTCAGGTCTTTCAGCCAGCTGTTTTCCTTGCTTTTCTCAGGCGCAAAGGTGCTGCGCAGAAAAGCGCGACGCTCTTCCACAGTCTGCAACGCAATAGAAGCGGTCATCCAGTTCCGGTGACCCCGAATGTCAAACTCTGAATTTTTCTGACGGTTCGTTCTGTTCAAATAAACCCTTCCCTGATCGTCAACAGATATTGCAACCGGGTCCGGTGCAAGGGAATCTGATGCCCAAAGATCGAGTTTGAGGCCGTCAGCAAGCTTAACGACCGTTTTGTCACGGATTTCTTTGGCGCGTGCTTTACCTGTTGCTGCATCCTCTTTAATGATAACAGCTGTGCTGTTCGTCTTCGACGTAACACCCGTTTTGGAGCCAGTCGGCGACATTTTCATGCAAGAGACCACGACAACACCCGTGGCAGCAAGAAGAAATAATGGTTTTCGTAAATGTTTCTTGGAAATCATTGAGGCAGTTCCTTATTCAGGATTTAGTTATAATCTTGTTTGGTCAGAATAAATGAAAATTAAAGAGGCGCTACACCAGCCATTATACTGTCAAAAACGCATTCAATACAATATTAAAACAATTCAGGTTGCACGCTTATGTGCCCTGCTGTATTATTTGGAATAATTTTTTCATAACATGCAGTTCATTACCCTTTTTTCAAAAACACATCTTGAATGGCTATCCAGGTTTTAATAACATTAGTACTCGTCTTGTTAAATGGTTTTTTTGTGGCTGCGGAATTTGCGATTGTGAAAATCCGAGCCTCGCAGTTGGAGCAAAAAGCGCAGGAGGGGAATCCAATGGCCGTTTTATCAAAAAAAATCGTTGCTAATCTGGATGGATATCTGGCTGCTACGCAATTTGGAATAACACTTGCAAGTCTTGGTTTGGGTTGGATAGGGGAGCCGGTTGTCTCTAAGATACTGATTGGGGGAATGGAACTGGTGGGAATTTCACTGGAACCTGAGCTGGCGCATCAGATTGCTTTGCCGGCCGCTTTCGCCATTATCACGGTGCTGCACATTGTTTTTGGTGAGCTGGCGCCTAAATCCATAGCGATACAACGCCCCGAAGCGACTACATTATTCCTATCCTATCCGTTGCATGGCTTCTATCTTGTTTTCAGGCCGGTTGTATGGATGCTGAATGGCATTGCTAACTTTATTCTTAAAGGAGTGGGCATCACACCTTCGCACGGGAGCGAAGTGCATAGCAGTGATGAGTTGCGTTATCTGGTTCAGCAGCAGAAGGATAGCGGCATGATCGAAGCGGCAGACTATGATCTGATTAAAAACGCATTCAATTTTTCCGAACGGATCGCCAAGCAGATCATGATTCCAAGGCCGCAGGTTTTTGGAATTGATATCAACGACTTTGATGAGGCAAAGCTTGAAAAAGTCATTGAAGAAGGCTATTCCAGAATTCCGGTTTATGAAGATACGCTGGACCAGATTGTGGGCGTGCTGCACTTGAAAGATCTGCTTTTAAGAATGAGGCAGGGAAAAGAAATCGTGCTTAATGAGCTTATCAGGCCCATCTCTACGGTTCACGAATCCAAACCTATCGGTGCATTATTGCGGGACTTTCAGCTCAGCAGGCAGCAAATGGCGGTGATTATTGATGAATATGGAGGTGTTGATGGCATTGTGACGATGGAAGATATTCTGGAAGAGCTGGTTGGGGAAATTCAGGATGAGTACGACAATGAGATTCCCATAGTGAAGAACGAAAGCGACAAT
The DNA here is from genome assembly GCF_021502625.1 of Dyadobacter sp. CY351. Lineage (NCBI taxonomy): Bacteria > Pseudomonadati > Bacteroidota > Cytophagia > Cytophagales > Spirosomataceae > Dyadobacter > Dyadobacter sp. CY351. The sequence continues at coordinate 66,170 of NZ_JAKFFU010000002.1, forward strand.
ACATATACAGTATTAGGTTCAGCATCGATCACGGATATTAATGACAAACTGCCACACGATATTTCAAAGGAAAGTGATTACGAAACGCTGGCCGGTTATCTGATCTACAAATTCGGCAGAATTCCGGCTATTGGTGAAAAACTTAAAACCAAACATTTTGAATTCACCATTCTAAAAAAGCAGCGGGCAACCATATCGCAGGTAAAAATCACTGTGTTTGATGACTGATTATTATTTGTTGAGATTCAATAACACTTCAATCTGACAATGTTATGAAACAGGCCGGTATATATTTGATTGTATTATTTCTTACAGTGTCTGGTCCTGCTTTCGCTCAAACAAAAAAGAAGGATTCTTTCCCTACATATGAACAGATCAGAGGCAACAAATCAGAAATTTACGACTTCGTAGCGCCCCAAAGCATTCAGGTTAGCCCAACTTCCGCAATTCCCGAAACCGGTAAATACAATTCCATTAAGCGCAGCATTCTCACCGACCACGGGTTTGACGTTTTCGGTTATCCCAAAGACAGTGTTACTTATATTTTAAATGGCAGAAGGGAAAAGAACGCAAAACGAGCAGAGACGGAGATCAGGACAAACAGCAGGAACATTACCGATATTTCAATCGGCGCAGTGGATGCAAAGGGGAGAAGAGTGGTTCGGATTGATTATGAGGTGAAGTAGCTATTAGCCCTGTCAGCCTGAGCGGAGCCGAAGGCGCGCTACTCCTTGGTAACGCGCCTTCGGCTCCGCTCAGGCTGACAGGACTAGTAAATAACTCCCTACTTATTCAAGATATCAATCAAAAACTGCCTGAACGGCTCGGCGAACTCTTTTCTTTTCAATGCAAACTCAACAGTTGTTTTCAGATAATCCAGTTTATCGCCAATGTCGTGGCGCTTGCCTTCTATACGGTGTGCGTAGATATTTTCGCGTTTTAAAAGGAGTAACAATGAATCCGTTAGCTGGATCTCGTTGTTTTTGCCCTTTGGTGTTTGCTCGATTGTATTGAAAATTTCCGGTGTCAGAATGTAGCGGCCTGCTATGGCGAGATTGGATGGTGCGACTTCGATGGCCGGCTTTTCGACCAGCGCGCTCAATTCCATGATGGTGTCGCTTAATGATGTTCCGCCTACAATTCCGTAGCGGTTTACTTTCTTGGGATCGACTTCTTCCACCGCAATGACTGAGCCGCCAAACTGCTCATAAGTGTCCATTAACTGTTGGGTAACCGGGATTACAGAATCCATGATGGTGTCGCCCAAAAGCACAGCAAACGGCTCATTGCCAACGTGGTGTCTTGCATAATAAATTGCGTCCCCTAATCCATTGGCTTCTTTTTGTCTTACAAAATGCACATTGGCCATGTCGGCCAGGCGGCGCATTTCATTGAACCACATCAAATCTTCCTTCTCTTCCAGACGGCTTTCAAGTTCCACATTCCGGTCGAAATGGTCTTCGATGGCTCGTTTTCCTTTTCCTGAAATAATCAGAATGTCCTCAATTCCCGAATCAACAGCCTCCTGAACCACATACTGGATCGTAGGAATGTCGATAATAGGAAGCATTTCTTTGGGCATCGATTTGGTTGCAGGCAGAAAACGGGTTCCAAGTCCGGCAGCAGGAATTACAGCTTTACGAATCATATTATGTTGGCTTTCGGCCGTTAGCATTCAGCCTTCGGCATCGTTGGTGTTAATTGGTAAATATATCTTTTTTAATGAAGTCTTTTGAAGGTAAGGGCGGATCACCCATCGCCTAAACCACGAACGGCTTAATCACCCGCGCGTTATGTTTTTTAAGCTCTACAAAAAGCTGGTTTAGCATATCATCATCATGATAAATGCCTATGATGGTTCCGCCGGACCCCGCGAATTTCGCAGATGCGCCGCAGGAACGGGCTGCATTGATCAGCCTTTTGTTGGACTCGGGCACATTGTAAATTTTGCAGCGCAAGTCGAAATTCTCATTCATTAACTGATGGAGATCGTGCGCACGACCCTCGATGAGCGCTTCGCGACCGTCCGCTGCTCTTTTCGCAATCTGTCCCAGGACGTCAATTACGTCGGTCTCTCCCCGGTCAAAACGTGTCCTGACATCGCTGTGCACTTTGCCGGAAACTTTGCTGAGATTGGTGTTATAAGCTACATATAATTTGGGAAGCAAAGCTGGATCTATCCGTTCGTAAAGTCCGTAACCATGACGGTCGATGAGTTCTTTGTCAAAATCCATATAAACACAGCCTTCATAACATTGAATTACGCGGTCCTGTAACCCGGCTGTAATGCCGAGTTCTTCGGTTTCGGTCACCATGACGAGCTGCGGAAGGATTTCCTTGGGAATTGCAACTTTATAAAACTGCATTAGCGCGCGGAACAATGCAACCACGATCGCGCTTGAACCTGACATGCCAACCTGACGCGGAATGGAAGACCGGTAACGAACAGTGAAATTCCGGTTAGGAAGCCGGATGCCGTTGTCTTCGCAGTAATCCCCGAATTTCTTGATCCCCGCTTTAATCAGCGGAATCCCACCATTGTAACCCAGCATGCTAACTGTGTCGCGCAAGTGAAAAATGCTGCGAAACGTGCTCTCATCCTGCGGCTCCGATTCAATATGGAGTTCAGGGGATTCATATAGTGAAATGGAAGCGCCAAAATTTCTGACAGAAATGGATATCGTTTTCCCAAAAAAACCATCAGAAGGATTGCCTAGCAGCCCGGCGCGGGCATATGCACGAGTTTCAATTATCAAGGTAGAATTCTTTTTTAGCCAAAAGTAATAACTTAATGACGATACAATGCGATCTTGCCCTGATATGCCTGCAATTATTCAGAAATGGGAGGGCATAAAAAAAGCGGGACGATTGCTCGCCCACGCTTTAACAGGAATGGTTTACTATAATATCTTATTGCTTTACAACCTGGATGTTAGCGATCAGTTTCACATCGTCACCTACAACCACGCCGCCTGCTTCTGTTACTGCGCTCCATTCAAGGCCGAATTCTTTACGGTTGATTTTACCAGTGATTTCAAATCCTGATTTATTGTTTCCGTAAAAGTCGGTCATGTTACCACCGTATTCAACAGCAAATTCAACTGGCTTGGTTACGTCTTTCACAGTAAGATCGCCTTTCAAAGTATAACTTTCATCACCTTTTTTGGCTAATGTTCCTTTGATAGTCAGCTTAGGATGTTTCGCTGCATCGAAGAAATCTGCTGATTTCAAATGCTCGTCGCGTTGTGCCTGGTTAGTGTCGATGCTGTTAATGTCTGCCGAAAACAGAACGGTGGCACCTTCAAAATCCTCTGTTTCAGTTTCTACCGAACCTTCGAATGTTTTGAATGCGCCGGTTACAGTTGAGATAACCAAGTGTTTAACTTTAAACTGAACTTCTGAATGCGTTGGATCAATTACCCATGTTGTAGTAGCCATATCTATATCGTATTTAATGTTTTTACATTTAATGTATATACATGTAAATTTAAGGATTAGTTCAGAAGTGCAAAAAAAATCCCGGATATTTTTTATCCGGGATTCAAATGATGTACAAGCTTTTCTATTGTTTCGGCATTTCGAAAATCGTGGGATCTATTTTCGGATTCACTTCAAGTGAACTGATTTTCAACACCATTGCCGCTCCCGGCATGGCCGACGTTGTAACTTCGGAGGTGAAAGGGTAGGTTACGCCGTCCACCTGACGGAAGTCCGACTGTGTATTCTCCGAAGTGACTTCCTGTCCGTTGATCGTTGTAGCAACGATCATTTTAAGAATGTAGAACGTGTCTTTGGAAATGTAGTTCGTACGCTTCGTTCCGTTTTTCAGCGCCATCGACACTTTGTAAACTTTTGCTCCTGCAAGATCTTCCTCGCCGTCGAGCGTAAGTGTGTAACCTTTCTGCTTATAGTTGTATAGACCCGTCAGGTCCGTTTCGGTTGACATGGCTTTCACCGATTCTTCCGGCAATGCGGTTGCCGTGGTTTGTCCGGCCATCGGATTGATTGTCCAGCCCGTATTGCCATTGATTGCCTGTACAACGGTCATTCCCTGCACAGTTGTTTCGCTTCGGAAGCCTTTGTCCTGCACAATGATCGTGCTGATCGGCACTTTCATGTTCATGACCTCCATTTCTGCCGCAATTTTCACACTTTGCAGTTTGGCAAGTTTGTCTGCGCCGCCCATTGCTTTTATGTGCTTGTCGATGACCTCATCAACGGTCTGGGCAAAGGTTATATGCGTTGCTCCCAGCATTAGGATGGCAATCAGCGATTTGGAAAAAGTTGATCTTAACATGAAATGTTCGTTTGTTTTAATTGGAACTCTTAACGTGCCTCTATATTGTAAGTTTGGCAAGATTCAGAAAAAAAAACGGACGGATTATCAAATCCGCCCGTTTCTATAAAATATATTTCTAAGTCCTCTTAGTTCTTCAAAGCTTCTGCTCCGCCGACAATTTCGAGGATCTCAGTTGTAATCGCCGCCTGACGCGTACGGTTGTAAACCAATTTCAGTTCTTTCAAAAGCTCCTGAGCATTCTCAGTCGCCTTATCCATTGCTGTCATACGAGCGCCTTGTTCCGAAGCATTTGATTCTAAAACGGAACGGTAAAGCTGAATTTTCAAAGACTTAGGGATCAATTCGGCAAGAATCTCCTCCTCAGTTGGTTCGAAAATGTAGTTAACCTCAGCTGTTTTTGTTCTTGTTGTTTTATCTTCTGTTGCGATCGGCAGGTAACGGTCAGTGTGAATGATTTGGGTTGCAACGTTTTTGAATTCGTTATAAACCAGATCCACCGCATCGTATTGACCGTCTGAAAACGCTTTCATGATTTCTTCTGCGGCCTGTTTAACAGCCACAAAGTTTAATCTGCCGAAAAGGTCCATGTAAGTTTTATTCACTACAAAACCTCTTTTAGCAAGGGATTCGGCGCCTTTTTTACCAATGGCAAAAATTTCAACATTTCCTCTTGCCGCCTGCGCAGCATATTTTGTCTCGATCAGCAGCAATGTTGCTTTCACAATATTCGTATTGAAAGCACCACACAATCCACGGTCAGAAGTAACAACCACGATAAGCACCTTTTCAACCGGACGAACCGTTTTCAAAGGACTATCCACCGCACTTTCTGCACCGGAAGAAACTGTTGTAAGCATATCACCCAGCTTCTGAGCATAAGGACGCATCTGCATGATGTTATCCTGAGCCCTGCGCAACTTTGCAGCTGCAACCATTTTCATGGCCTTGGTGATTTGCTGCGTTGAATTAACGGATACGATCCGGTTACGGACTTCTTTTAAGCTCGCCATATTTTATTAACGATATTTTACAGCAACTTCACGCGCAACTTTTTCAACTACGTCGGTTACGCTGTTGTCCAGTTTACCAGCACGCAATGCCGATAAAGTGTCTTTATGCTGAGTAGTCAGAACAGTAAGGAAATCTTTTTCGAACTCCTTCACACGGTTCACGTCAACCAAGTCAAGCAGACCTTTTGTAGAAGCGTAAACTGTTGCTACTTGCTGCTCAACAGGAACCGGAGAATATTGAGGTTGTTTCAAAACTTCCTGGTTACGGCGACCTCTGTCAATAGCCAGTTTTGTAGCCGCATCAAGATCCGAACCGAATTTCGCAAACGCTTCCAATTCACGGAATTGCGCCTGATCCAGCTTCAATGTTCCTGAAACCTTCTTCATCGACTTGATCTGCGCATTACCACCTACACGGGATACCGAAATACCCACATTGATTGCAGGACGGATACCAGAGTTAAACAAGTTGGATTCAAGGAAGATCTGTCCGTCTGTAATCGAAATTACGTTCGTTGGAATATATGCAGAAACGTCTCCCGCTTGTGTTTCGATAATCGGAAGCGCTGTTAATGAACCACCACCTTTAACGATTCCTTTCAATGAAGGAGGAAGGTCGTTCATGTTTCTTGCGATTGTATCATCCGCGATGATTTTCGCTGCACGCTCCAAAAGGCGGCTGTGCAGATAAAATACGTCACCTGGATAAGCTTCACGTCCCGGAGGGCGGCGAAGAAGCAAGGAAACCTCACGATATGAAACCGCTTGCTTTGAAAGGTCATCATAGATAACCAAAGCAGGACGGCCTGTATCCCGGAAGAATTCTCCAATCGCTGCACCTGTAAATGGCGCGTAGAATTGCATTGGAGAAGGATCCGAAGCACCTGCTGCAACGATTACCGTGTAGTCCATGGCTCCGTAGCGGCGAAGTGTAGCTTCAATTCCTTTTATGGTTGAAGCTTTTTGTCCGCAGGCAACGTAGATACAGAATACAGGTTCGCCTTTGTCGAAATATTCTTTTTGATTGATAATTGTATCAATAGCAACTGCCGTCTTACCAGTCTGGCGGTCACCGATGATCAATTCCCGCTGGCCGCGGCCGATGGGGATCATTGCGTCGATTGCCTTGATACCAGTCTGAAGAGGCTCAGTTACAGGCTGACGGAAAATAACCCCGGGAGCTTTACGCTCAAGTGGCATTTCATAAAGGTCACCTGTCAACGGACCATTTCCGTCGATTGGTTCAGCGAGTGTATTTACAACGCGGCCTATAATTCCGTCTCCAACCTTTACAGAAGCGATTTCTTTGGTTCGCTTCACGGTGGCTCCTTCCTTGATGTCGCTAAAATCACCCAGCAACACGGCTCCGACGTTGTCTTCCTCGAGGTTAAGCGCGAGGGCTTTAAGGCCGTTCTCGAAAACAAGCAGCTCACCTGCCTGCACCTGGGAAAGGCCATAAATGCGGGCAACACCGTCGCCAACCTGAAGGACTGTTCCTACTTCTTCGAGTTCTGCTTCTGATTTAGCTCCTGCAAGTTGTTCGCGCAGGATGGCCGAAACTTCATCCGGTCTAACAGATACCATAGTATAATTGACTTATTAAAAGTATAGTAGTAAGTTTTTGAAAACTGCCGCAAAGGTAGCGTTTTATTTTAGTATAAAAAGAATGTTTCGGGTAAAACCTATCACTAAAAATTAGATTTTTCCAAGGCTCGCGACGCAACCGCCCAGCCGATCCTGATTTCGCCGTTTATCCTTCATAATGAACATTTTTAAAACTTTTTTAGGTACTATTTGTGTTTTTGTTGTAATTGAGTTCGTTAATAGCACTTACAAATCCATTTATATAACTAATCGACCATCCTTACAGCGTAATGTACAAATTAGAAAAAACCATTTTAGCGGCCTTAGTTGCAGGAGTTTTGGTAACAACAGGAAGCGAAGCACAGACTATCAAAAAGACAGCAAAACCGGCAGCGACAGTGAAGAAGGCTCCGGGCACACCAGTAAAAGCAGCAGCAACGCCTGCCGTACTCAAAAATAAGATGGATTCTTTGTCAGCTGCCATTGGCGTAAGCTTTTCAAATTCATTAAATTCTCAGGGAATTTCGGACATTAATACAGAGGTTTTAACAAAAACCATCAATGCTTCGCTCAAAGGCGGTAAAACAGCATTCACGCCGGAAGATGCCAATAAGTTTATCGGTGAATATTTTCAAAAATTAACTGAGGAAAAAGGAGCTGTGTTCAGAGTAGAAGGAGAGAAATTCCTGGAAGAAAATAAGAAAAAAGATGGGGTTGTTACAACAGAAAGTGGTCTTCAATATCAGATCATTAAGGCGGGCGAAGGCCCTAAGCCTGCGGCAACCGATAAAGTGAAAACCCATTATCACGGCACTTTAACCAATGGAACGGTTTTTGACAGTTCGGTAGAAAGAGGCGAGCCCGTGGAGTTTCCGGTTAATGGTGTGATCAAAGGGTGGACAGAAGCGTTACAGCTTATGCCGGTTGGTTCAAAATGGAAGTTATTTATTCCTTATCAACTTGCTTATGGTGAACGTGCAGCAGGCCCTCAAATCCCGGCTTATTCAGCGCTGGTGTTTGAGGTTGAATTATTAGAGATTGTTAAATAGCAAACGTTCAACAATGAAAAAGTACTTAATCACGCTTATTCCGGTAGTATTACTGGGCTGGCAGAAGGGGCCTGTTCAGGAAAAAGCGGCAGTTATACCAGCCGTAGAGGTGTCAATGGACGAGGATATCAAGCCTATTCCTGCTCAGTTTAAAGCTGAGGAGCTGACAACCAGGATTCTATCTAGTTATCATTACAGAAAGACCAGGCTCAGCGATTCGCTTTCACAAGCGATTTTTGATAAGTACGTTGACGGCATTGATCATGGCAAGCTGTATTACCTGGCCAGCGATTTAGCCGATTTTGATAAATACAAAAATTCGTTCGATGACTATCTTCAGAAGAGAGAACTGGATGTGCCTTTTGCCATGTATAATGTTTTCAGAAAACGTTATAAGGAAAGAAGTGACTACATTCAGGGACTTCTGAAAGAGGAAAAACCATTTGATTTCACGGCAGACGAATCTATGAACACCGACCGTGAAAAAGCGGCGTGGGCGAAGAGTACGGACGAACTGAACGACACATGGCGCAAGTATCTGAAAAGCGAAGCGCTGGATTTGAAGTTGTCGGGCAAAGCGGATACGGCCGTTATTTCAACATTGAAGGACCGTTATAAAAACCGTGACCGTGCATTGGGCCGCATTCGTACCGAGCAGGTTTTCCAAATGTTCATGAATGCTTATGCTGAGTCTATGGACCCGCATACAAGTTACATGGCACCAACTTCTGCGGACCGCTTCAAGCAGGAAATGAGCCAGTCACTGGAAGGAATCGGGGCATTGCTTCGTGAGGAAGATAATTATATTAAAATCGTAGAGGTAATCCCAGGCGGTCCTGCATTTAAAGGAAAACAGCTTAAAAAGGAAGATAAGATCATTGCCGTTGCCCAGGGAGATGAAGGTAAAATGGTGGATATCGTAGGCTGGTTTGTGGATGACGCAGTGAAACTGATCAAAGGGCCAAAATCGACTGTGGTAAGGCTTCAAGTTATCTCCGCAGATGCGATTTCAGGAACACCTCCAAAAGAATACAGGTTGGTGCGTGAGAAGATCAAATTGGAAGAGCAACGCGCGAAAAGCGAGATCGTTTCAGTTAATAATGCCAACAAAGAATACAAAATCGGTGTGATTGACATTCCGCTTTTCTACCGTGACTTTGAAGGCGCGCAACATAAAGAAAAGGAGTTTTCAAGCACAACACGCGATGTTCAAAAGCTGATTACTGAGCTGCAAACTTCTAATGTCGACGGAATTGTAATTGACCTGAGAAACAATGGTGGTGGTTCATTGACAGAGGCGGTTTCATTGACAGGTTTGTTCATCAACAGAGGACCGGTGGTTCAGGTTAAGGAAGGACAGGGAGAAGTTGAAGTTCAGTCTGATAATGATCCAACCATTGCTTATGACGGCCCTATGGCTGTGATGGTGAACCGTTTCAGTGCTTCTGCATCAGAAATTTTTGCAGCAGCCATTCAGGATTACAAACGTGGAATTATTGTTGGAGAGCAAACTTACGGTAAAGGAACCGTTCAAACATTGATCGACCTGAACCAGTGGGTTCCGAAAGAAACAGACCAGTTGGGACAAGTGAAGCTTACAGTTGCTAAATTTTACAGAATCAACGGAAGCAGCACGCAGCTTAAAGGTGTAATGCCTGATCTGGAATTGCCAACAGCATTTAAAGTAAACGAATTCGGTGAAGGTTCTCAGCCAAGCGCATTGCCTTGGGATCAAATTGCATCTTCGCGCTACGAGCCAACCAACAACATTAATGCAAAAGTGGTTGACCAGCTCAAAGGCAAATACAATCAGCGTTTGAAAACGGACGAAGAGTTAAAAACTTTGGTTAAAACACTTAACGATTTTAAAGAAGCACGCGAAAACAAGATCGTTTCCCTGCAAGAATCAAAACGTAAAGTAGAACGTGCCGAAGCGGAGAAAAAAAGGCTTGCTATGAAACAACTTGGCGAGGACAATGCTGATGGCGAAGAGGAGGAAGAAGACGGCAAAGCCGTTGAAGCTCCGAAAGAGGTTAAGAAAAAGAAAGACATTTATCTAACCGAAACCAGCCGCATGCTAGCCGATTTGATCGTGATATCGAAAGAGCCTAGTTTGGCAGGGACTAAGAAGAAGTAGAATGTTTGAGTAGCATAATTTGAGAGCCCGGACTGGTGACAGTTCGGGCTTTTTTTTGCTAAACGAGCATTAATGCTCTTTTTCTGAACAATGTTTTTGGATATGATTTTGGTAAAAGGTTTCCATTTCATGTTTGCTTTGAAAACCGAGATAATTCGAAACTTTGTTAGCGAGCTCGCCACTAATATTAATCCTCCCGTTTTCCAACTTACTGATTGACTGCTGCTTTACATTCAAAAAGCTGGCAAGTTCTGATTGTTTGATTCCTTTCATCATTCTGACAGCACGGATTTTCTCACCGAAAGAGGTCATAAAAAAGCTAAGATTATAGTGTGTAGGGTGCGTGCAAAATATAACAAATACGCACAACCGCCAAGTTGTAAAATACAACCACCCGAAGCGTACTATACAACCAGACATTTTTGCGTGCCGGGGAATAGATGTATCTCTTTGTAGAGTTATTTAAAACTAATCCTTTGCAGATCGACATGAAATCACACATTATTAGGAACTGGCCATTCAGTCTCTTATTGCTGCCCGCTCTAATGCTGACACAAGCATGTCAAGAGGAGCTTACTTCAACCTCTTCACTAACCAAGTCAATAGAAAAGATCGAAACTGCTTACAAGAAAGGAGAGACGAAGATCGAGGTCGGAGGCCCAAAAGAGTTGGAAACCTTGGCATCGCCTGAAATCATGGAAGCTGTCAAAACACGATTACAAGCTTATCAACGGAATTTTGAATCTCGTTACGATGAATCGGGAGATCTTTCAGAACCCTATTGGGTTGGAGTAATTCCGCTCAATGATGCTTGTCCGGCGGCAACTTTAAAAATTAAGTTTAAAATGGACAATCAAGATAATGGCAATTCAACGAAATCAGGTTGGACGGGTAGTTGGCTTTATGATAATAATGGAAACAGCTGGCATACGCTGTGCAGAGTTTATGGCGGAGCATTTACATTGATGACGCTGAACACGCCTACGCAATACCTTGTAGTGAGACTAAGCAATAATAAAACCTTGATAATGGAGCCAAGGGTCTGGAACGTTTATATTGATAATGAGGATAAAGGTAATCTAAATGTAGTGTCAGATATCAGTCCTGGATTTATGAATAATGATGGTACGCACCTTCAATTCTGGGCAATTGCTGGCAAAAATACTCCTGGTGTAAGTCAAGCGGCAGAGTTTCCGGATCTTGGTTTTGCCTACGGAGTTTTTGGAACGTTTACGTCGCCTGTCGTTGGAGGCGCAGCAGGAATGGGAACATTCAAAACGGATGATGAGAACAATAACAATGCGAACCAGCTCTATTCTGTTGACTGGAGCACGAACGTTAAAACACCTGCATCATTTGTGCATGGTAAAGGTGTAGATCGTGATAATGATCCTGGAAATACAATATTTAATATACGTCGGGTTAGGTAAGAATGAGCATGAAAAGCAGGTCAATGATTTTCGTAGTTGCCTTGGGCGTTATGATTAGCTCCTTTTCCTGCAAAAAGCAGCAGCAAAATGGAATAATCGCAAAGGTGGAAGGTGACGAGATCAGCATGGATGAGATTGACGCCCTGATCAAAAGCTCGCTCTATGAATATCTTTTTGCCATTTATGATGTTCGAAGAATTGCGCTTAATGAGTTCATTAATAATAAGCTGATTGCAAAGGAGGCGAAAGCACATAAGATTGATACGGACTCTGTTACTTCTCTAAAAATCAGCGAAATGAAAAGGAGGATAACAAAGGAACAATACATAGCAGACAATTCCTTGAGGAGTGGGGTGGTTGATGAAAGAAATCCGTTCAAGCTGATTCCACTCGATACGCCAGAAGGCCAGAGGGTCTTGGAAGAGAGTTATGTGAAATTTTTGACACATACCTTCGCCAAAGAGCTGCGAGCGAAATACAAAGTGGATATCTTACTCACACCGCCTGAAACGCCTAAGCTTGATTTGCGAGGAATTGTAAGCTACAAAAGGGGTAATTTACAATCACAGCATTCGGTCACCATTGTATCGGATTTTGACTGTCCGGTTTGTCAGAGTAAAGAGCCTGTTTTGAAAAAGATTTTCAAAAAGTATGGAGAGAGAGTTCGCTTTGACTATGTACATCTCTCTTCTTCTATTAACAAATCGATATTGTTTTCCGAATGCGCTGGAAAGCAGAGGAAGTTTTGGGAAGCGCATGAGGCGCTATTTCAAAAGCGAGAGAATGGTTTTTCCAAGATTGAAAATCTGATTTCTGATTTGAATCTTGACAAAACAGCTTGCGAGGCCTGTATGCAATCTGAGAAAGTTGCCGGTGAAATTAATGTAAATATGGAACGGTTGCGATCATTGGGCATCATAGTTACGCCTACCATAATCGTTAATAACAGAATTTATTATGGTGAGATTTCTGAAGAAGTTATGGGTCAGTTTATCGAGAAGTCCCTTAAATGATTTGTGGTTAGCATTCATTAGTTCATTCCTCCTGATGCTGATTCCCCTTTCATGTGTACAGAATGTCGAGTTGGACTTAATCAAGGGCAATGAGAAAGTTCTGGTGGTCGAGAGTGAATTTAATAACCTAAACACTGGGAACTTCGTAAGGTTGACTTGGACGCGCAATGTTCAGGAAAAGGAAGTGCTGCCAGTTGATCATGCTTTGATTGTAGTCAGTTCTGACAGCGGTGAAACTGATACTTTGAAGAAAGAAAACGATGATAATAATAATTTTGATGGATATTATTTTTCAGATAGATTAAAATGTGAGCCAAACAGAACGTACACCCTGAAAATTGACGTTGATGGGAGAATGTACGAGGCAACCGCGACAACGCCCCGTCCTCCTAAAATTGATTCTTTACGCTTGGGTTTTGTCAAGTATGAAATTGGGAAATCTGATGGGGTTATGCCCTTTATTTATTTTAGAGAGCCATCAGCAGAAAAAAATTACTACATGGGAAAGTTGTGCCCGGATGGGTACTTTTCCCGTCGAAATCCTTGTCCAGTGATGACTTGGTATGCCAACCGGGCGGTACTGCTTTTGGACGATAAATATCTAGCTGGATATGTCAATGGTATTAACATCAATTTACCCGATGACCCTAAGAGAAAGTACATTCCAAGCCTTTTTGGAGACTACCTTGCCATTCTCTATTCGATAACCCCAGAGAGCTATGAATATTTTCAATCATTAATGGAAGCCCTTAAGAGCGATGGAGGAGTGTATTCGCCATCACCAGCAAATCATCCAACCAATATTAAAAGCAAGCATAAAGTAGTCGGATTTTTTCATGTAGCAAGTCTTGATTCATTCCCATTTTTTGCACCGCTTCGCTGATTAAACGCATTTGAATTCATGACTAAATTGCTCATAATAGCGGCGTTTTTCATCTCAATTAACACTTACGCTCAAAGGCATAACCTAAGCGGTATAGTGACGGATGCTGTTTCCGGAGAAAGCTTGCCCAATGCGAGTGTTAAGGTTGCCGGAATGGATGCGGGAATACAGAGTAATGCATACGGTTATTATTCTCTGAGCCTTAAAAAGGGGATTTGTCTGATAGAAATTTCCTATCTGGGTTATCTGAAAAAATCGGTTCTCGTTGATTTGCAGCGGAATTTGAAACTGGACATTCAGCTGACACCTGCCAATCAACAGCTGAAAGAAGTGCAGGTTAAGGAGCGGGACCAGGTGGATTTAGGTAACACCATTCCGGGCAAGTCCAGCATTCAGATGAGTCAGGTTAAAAGCATGGGCACAATGGCAGGTGAAGCGGATATATTTCAGGCGTTGCAATATCTTCCCGGCATTAAGGCGGCAGTTGAGGGAAATACGGGTCTCTCTGTTCGCGGAGGATCATTTGATCAAACATTGATTCTGCTGGATGATGCGCCTGTTTATAATCCTTCACATGCATTAGGCTTTTTTTCTGCGTTTAACAGCGATGCCATCAAGTCAGTGGACATTTATAAGGGAACCGTTCCAGCCCAGTTTGGCGGAAGACTTTCCTCGGTGGTCGACTTGAAAATGAAAGAAGGCAATGTTAACCACTTGAATGTCTCGGGTGGATTAGGTGCGATCGCAAGTCGGTTGACCGTGGAGGGGCCGATCAAGAAGGAACGATCGTCGTTTATTGTCTCCGGAAGATATAGTTATGCAGGCAGCACGGCAAATCTGATCGGAAAGTTGGCCCAGCAAATGAATGTTTATCCGTTCGGAATTTCACGGGCGGAAATGACATTCGCTTTTATGACCTTAATGCGAAGATCAACTGGAAATCAACGGATAGCAAGGATCAGTTTTTCATCTCCGCTTATGCAGGAAAGGATTGGTTTAAGTATTACCTTTTTCAACAAGGCACTTTCATGAAATGGCAAAACAATACGTTGTCGTTCAGATGGAACCGCGTTCAGCGTAGCAACCTGTTTTTCAACACCACGGCTTATTTCAGCAACTACAGCTATAATTACAGCCTACTGATGGATCGGCGTGATTTTGAGTGGAAAGCCGGTTTGCAGGAAGTTGGACTGAAAAACGAGTGGGACTATTTCATCGATCCCACTGCATCACTCAAAGCGGGTGCATCGCTAACGTATACGCATTATAGTCCAGGAGCAATCAAGCCAAAATCTGATAGTTCGATAACGATTCCTTTTACATTAAGGGCACAAAATACTTTGCAAAACGCCGTTTTTGCTGGTTATACAAAACAGTTGTCCAAGGGCTTTTCTATGTATGCAGGGCTCCGTGTATCCATTTATTCGATGGTAGGGCCTGGTATGACATATGAATATTCGCAAAATCGCGACCATGTGCAGGATTCAACGCGTTACAAAGCGGGAGGACTCATGAATTTCAGAGCGGGAATTGAGCCGAGATGGTCTTTAAATTACATGCCAGACAGCATTTCCGTGCTTTCAATCGCAGCGAATCGTTCAATGCAATATTCCCATTTGCTTAATTCTTCAGCTGTTGGTTTGCCCACGGATGTATGGCTTCCTTCCAACCGCAATGTCGCGCCGCAATCTGCAACGCTGATCTCTCTCAGCTACAAGCGGATTATTAAAAATGTTACGATTTCGGTTGAAGCTTATCAGAAGTGGATGAAAGGAGTTATTGATCTTGTCGACAATGCCCAACTGTTTGTAAATCAATATGCTGATTCCCAGGTTCGCTCTGGAAAAGGAAATGCTTGGGGACTTGAAACAATGCTGGAAAAGAAAACAGGCAGATTAACCGGATGGATCACCTACACATTATCGAAGACAGATCGGACCATTCCGGGCGTTAACAATGATCTCGCTTATCCAACCCGATATGACCGCCGGCACAGCATTTCGTTCGTTACGACTTTCCATGCGACAAAAAGAACGGCGCTGTCAATGGATTTTCAGTTTAATTCGGGCGGGGCGGCGTCATTTCCTGTGGGTGCATATGAATACTTGGGAGCGTCTTTTAATTATTACACCAGCCGAAACGGATACAGGTTACCCGCCTATCACCGGCTCGACGTACAAGCTATGTTCACCAGGAAGCGAAAAAAATGGGAAAGGCAATTTGTTGTGGGCATTTTCAATGTGTATGATCAGCGTAACCTTTTTTCTGTGCAAGTTGAGCCCGATACATTCAGCCAGCCTTATGAGCTATCACGTATATCAGCCATTTCTTTATATGGTGTTATGCCATTTTTTAGCTACGGATTCAAAATCTGATCCCATATCAGGCTTTTCCTAACGGTAGGTGGAGAATGAAAAACAAAACGGGCCACCCCAATATGGATAACCCGTTTTGACAAAAAAAGGAAGGATTTACTTGTGAACTTTTACTCCCAACCACCCCCCAGCGAGCGATACAATTCGATCAATGCTAAATACTGATTCTTTTGAACGTCGGTTAATGACAATTCAGCTTCCAGAACGGTTCTTTGCGCGGTGATCACTTCCAGGTAGGAAGCATAGCCTGTCAGGAAAAGGTCTTTTGACGTGACAACGGCTTGTTGCAGCACGTCCACTTCCTGGGTTTTGAATTCGTTTATTTTTCGGTTGTTTTCAAGTTTTTTCAGGCTTGTGCTTACTTCCTGGAAACCGGTTAAGACGGCCTTGTTGTAAGTAAACAATGCTTCAAGGCTTGCGGCTTCGGCTCTTTTTTGTCCTGCTTTCAGCGCTTTTCTGTTGATAAGCGGCCCGGCCAGACCACCGATTGCATTATAAGCGATGGAACCCGGATTGAAGAGTAAATTGCTTTTAAATGAATTAAAGCCCAGAAAAGCAGTAATGTTCAGCGATGGCAAAAATGCAAGCTGCGCGGCCTGCTGTTCCGAATAATTGGCTAACAGGTCAAATTGCGCTTGCTGGATATCGGGTCTTCTTCTCAGCATGTTGGCAGGAATTCCGGTTGCGGCGGTTTGAGGCAATGTCTGTTCCAGCCGGGCGCTACGCGTAATGGGCTGAGGAAAGCGGCCCAGTAGCAGATTGAGTTTGTTTTCGGCTTCGATAATTTCCTGTTGTTTTTCAACTTCAAGGCTTTGTGTATTAAACAATTGTGCGCTGAATTGCTGTACGCCCAATTCATTGGCACGGCCGCCTTCTTTCTGGATTTTAATGGTTTCCACGGCAGATCGCTGCAAGGCAATGTTCTTTTGAATGATTGCCATTTCCGTATCCAGCGCGATAAGCTCGTAGTAAGCACTTGCAATTTCGGCGATCAGGCCGGTAATGATGGCGTGACGAGCTTTTTCGGTGGACAAAAGACGGTTATATGCTGCTTTTTTCTGCGTTTTTAATTTCCCCCAAATATCAATTTCCCAGGCGCTTCTTAACCCAACAAAATAATCCGGCATGAAAGGGGCAGGTAGCCGACGGTCCGCGTCGATGTTTTCGGAAAAATTGGTGTCATAATTTCCTACGCCATCCATGGTATAATCGCCGAATTTCCGACCGCCGCCAGTCACTTCGGCCGAAACGGATGGAAGCAATGCTCCCTGTGCAGCCAGAATGTTGGATCGAACCATTTCTATTCTTTGCGCTGCGATTTTCAGGTCCAGATTGTTCTGTAGCGCTGTATCGATCAATGCCGTTAAATATGCGTCTTTGAAAAACGTTTTCCACTCCATAGCCGCAATTCCTGTTGAATCGGTTTGGCCGGCGAATGT
Organism: Dyadobacter sp. CY351; assembly: GCF_021502625.1. NCBI lineage: Bacteria > Pseudomonadati > Bacteroidota > Cytophagia > Cytophagales > Spirosomataceae > Dyadobacter > Dyadobacter sp. CY351. The sequence goes on from NZ_JAKFFU010000002.1 coordinate 83,390, forward strand.
TTGTGGCGTGCTGATGCGCGACTTCTGCGCAATGGGTTGGGTGAGCTTGCAACCTGCCAGGGTTACTAATGTGCTCATCAGCAGTATGCTATATAAATTTTTATATGTTTTCATGAATGCAGGATCTTAGAGGAAGCAGCCGGACGAACGCCCGGCTGCCGAAAGTGTCATTCGAGAATGAGCTCTTCTTTCTGGTTTACAATTTTAGATTTTTTGGGCCTTACCATGCTGGCGAACAGCACGTATAATCCCGGGATGATAATCACCCCGAAAATGGTTCCGATCAGCATCCCGCCAGCAGCCGCGGTCCCGATAGAACGGTTTCCGATCGCACCTGCACCTGAGGCCATCACCAACGGGATAAGTCCGGCTATAAATGCCAGCGAGGTCATCAGGATTGGGCGAAGCCGTTCTGTGGCGCCTTCCAGTGCTGCCTCAATGACGGATCGTCCTTCTTTTTGCCTGATAATCGCGTATTCTACGATCAGAATGGCATTTTTACCTAACAACCCTATGAGCATGACGAGCGAAACTTGCGCGTAAATGTTATTTTCGAGCCCCATTAATTTCAATGCGACGAATGCGCCGAAAATACCGGTCGGTAAGGAAAGTATAACAGGCAATGGAAGCAGGAAACTCTCATATTGAGCGGCTAGGAGCAGATAAACGAAGATCAGACAGACGCCAAAAATATAAATGGCCTGATCGCCCGACAGGATTTCCTCCCGCGTCATGCCGGACCATTCATAGGTGAAACCACGCGGCAGGCTGGTGGCAGCAACACGTTCTACGGCCTTGATAGCGTCGCCGCTACTGTAACCCGGCGCTGCATCGCCATTGATCATCGCCGAGGTGTACATGTTATACCGCGTCAGCAATTCAGGTCCGTAAACTCTTTCCAGACGGATGAATGTGGAGAACGGGACCATTTCACCGCGGTTGTTCTTTACGTAAAGTTTTAAAATGTCCTCAGGATTCTTCCGGAAATCCGGATCAGCCTGGACCATTACCTTATACATCTGGCCAAAACGAATGAAATTGGAAGCATAAAAACTCCCTACCAATGTCTGTAATGTGCTCATTGCTACGTCCACCGAAACGCCTTTTTTTGCAGCGATATCGGCATCGACGTGAATCATATATTGCGGGAAACTTGCATCGAAGCTGCTGAATGCGCTGGCGATTTCCGGCGAATCCATCAGGTCTTTTACAAATTTGTTGGTGATCTCAGCAGTTTTTTGCAAATCGTCGCTTCCCGTGCGGTCTTGCACACGGAGCTCAAAGCCACTCGAGTTACCAAATCCCGGAACAGTAGGAGGTGGGAAAAACTGAATTTCAGCATCCGTAATGTGCTTGGTTTTGGCTTCCATTTCAGAAATAATGTCCTGCACGGAAGCCGTCCGTTCATCCCAGGGTTTCAGGTTAATCATAGCCATACCATAGGAAGATCCCGCAGATTCCGTGATCAAGCTGTAACCTGACAGCGACGAAACGGATTCTACTGCTTCCAGTCCTTTTGCCACTTTTTGAATTTCATCCAAAACAGCCTCGGTTCTTTCCACGGTGGCTGCTACGGGAGTTGTTACATTTACATTAATAACACCCTGATCTTCTGTGGGAATGAAACCAGTAGGCAGAACCGTGTTGACTCCATAAGTCGCTACGCAGAATGCAATGAGAAGTCCGATTGTAATCACCCTCCGGTTAATGATCAAGCCCAGCAACTTTCTGTATTTTGCCGAAATGCCATCATAACCTTTGTTGAAACCTGCAAAAAATCTATCCAGAAGCGTATTTTTCGATGGCTGACCGTGGGTGTTTTTCAACATTAAAGCACAGAGCGCTGGTGTTAATGTCAATGCATTAATCCCGGAAATAACGATTGAAATAGCAAGCGTGATGGAGAACTGGCGATAGAAAATCCCGACTGGACCAGACATAAAGGCCACAGGAACGAAAACCGCAGACATGACCAGCGTAATCGCGATGATAGCGCCGCTCATTTCCTTCATCGACTCAATGGTCGCTTCGCGCGCATCCAAATGTTTTTCGGCCATCTTTGCGTGGACGGCCTCGACGACGACAATGGCATTATCCACCACAATCCCGATGGCCAGAACCAATGCAAACAATGTTAAAAGGTTGATTGAGAAACCGAATAACTGCATGAAAGCGAATGTTCCGATCAAGGCAACGGGAACGGCCAGGGCAGGGATAAGCGTTGAGCGGAAATCTTGCAAAAACAGGTAAACAATAATGATTACCAATATAAATGCTTCAATCAATGTGCGTACAACCTCGTGTATGGACGCATCCAGGAAGCGGGAAACGTCATACGAAACCATGTAATCCATGCCGGGAGGGAATGTAGTCTCCTTCAATTCGGCCACTTTCTTTTTCACATTGGCAATTACCTCCTGCGCATTGGAGCCGGGACGCTGTTTCAGCATGATCGATGCCGAGGGCTTGCCATTGGACTTGGAAGCCATATCATATTCCAGCGTACCAAACTCAATATCAGCCACATCCTTTAATTTCAGCATGGAGCCGTCGGGGTTTGAGCGCAGGACGATATTTTCATATTGAGCCGGCTCAAACAATTTTCCCGTGTATTTTAGCACGTATTGCAGGGCTTGCACTTCGCGTCCTGAGCTAACCCCGGTTTTACCCGGCGCAGCCACAACGTTCTGTTCGCGGATCGCTTTTACGACGTCATCTGCGGAAATGTTGTAACCATTCATCCGGTCGGGTTTTAGCCAGACACGCATCGAATAGTCACGGCTTCCCATGATCACCGCGCGGCCTACGCCGTCAATTCTTTTGAGCTCCTTAAGCAGGTTAATGTCGGCAAAATTGTATACAAAGTCCTCAGCAACAGACGTATCCGAACTCATGATGTCCAGATACATAAGCATACTGTTTACTTCTTTTTCGGTGGTTACACCGGCTTTGATTACTTCTTCCGGAAGTTCATCAATTACAGTTTGAACGCGGTTCTGCACGTTCACCGCCGCCAGGTCGGGGTCAATTCCTACGTTGAAAGAAATTGTAATGGTCGTTACGCCATCATTACCCGATACGCTGGTCATGTAAGTCATTCCTGGAACACCATTAATGGCGCGTTCGAGGGGAACGGCAACGGCGTCCACGCCAACCTCGGAATTAGCCCCGGTATAGGTTGCCGTTACGACAACAGAAGGCGGCACAATGTCCGGAAACTGCGAAACTGGTAGGTCTGAGAGGGCGAAAAGCCCAAGTAAGGTTATGAAGATTGAGATGACCAGTGATAGCACTGGCCTCTCTATAAATTTTTGAAACATGATTTAAAATTCAGGTGAAAAGATCTTACCGTGCGGTCAGTTCAATTTTGGTGGCTTTTACATTCAGACTGTCCAGCGGGATATTTTTAGGCGTAATAGTTGCGCCGTCCTTCAATCCCTGAAGTCCTTCGTACACAATGGTTTCTCCTGATTTTAAACCTGATTTCACAACATAGTATCCTGCTAACCTCGATTTTGGTACGAAGCTGCGGGTCTTGATCTTGTTGTCTTTCCCAAGCACATATACAAAATTCTTATCCTGTATTTCAAAAGCAGCCTTTTGCGGGACCAGAATGGCATTTTCGACGGTGTTAGTTAGTCTGATAGTTCCTGTGGAGCCGTGTTTCAATAGTTTCTCCGGATTCTGAAAACGCGCTCTGAATGCAATGGAGCCGGTTCCTTCGTCAAATGCGCCTTCCATTGTTTCCACAGTTCCTTTTTGTTTAAAATAAGAACCATCGGCAAGTTCAAGCTCTACGACTGTCGCACTTTGGCCCTGGCCGCGCGCTTTCACGTATTCCAGATATTCATTTTCGGAAACATTGAAATAAGCAAAAACACTTTTTGTGTCTGAAAGCGTTGTAAGCAATGTTCCTTCGTCAATAAGGCTTCCCATTTTATGCGGGATCCGGTCTATAATGCCGTCAAAAGGTGCTTTAATTTCGGTTTGGGCCAGATGGATGGACGCCTTCGATTTTTGCGAACGCGCTTCTTCGATCTGCGCATTTACAGCAGCCAGTTTCGCTTCCGCAACTTCGACTTCCGTTTTAGAAATCACATTTTTCTCTACCAGCAGCTTTACTCTTTTCAATTCAAGTTCGGCTCCCTTCGCTTCTGCAATGGCACTTTGCAAATTGGCTTTCGCCGATGCCAGCTGCGCCTCATATTCTTCGTTGTTGATCCGGAACAATGTTTGTCCTTTTCTTACTTCTTTACCTTCATCCACGTAAACCTCTTCCAGGTAACCTTTTACGCGGGCATATATTTCAACATTGCGGACTGCATGAATGTCGCCCACATATTCCCGGTGCACTTCGGTTTTTTGAGGGACTAATTCCGTCACCGGAATGGTAGGAATGGCGGTTTCTTTCTTGGATTCGCTTGCGCCTTCACTTGTGCAGCCGTATGCAAACAGACCTGGAATGGCAAGTAAAAGCCATTTGAAATTCTTCATAATAAGTTGATTGTTAATGTAATAATGAGTTTTTCGGGAATAGGAATAGCCGCAATGTTGACTGATTAGCCAGCAAAACATATGTACTGATCCGGGGCAGATGAACGGCGCTTTTTAAAGCACAGCAATCTGTCCGTCAGTGAGCATAACGGGGCATTTAAATTTAAAAACTCAGAATGGACAAAGCCGGTGCAGGAAGCCGTAATAGCCGGGAAGCGCAATATTTTGTTGGCTGACATTAACCGTAAGCAGTTTCTCACGGATTAATTTGGGCGTGCGCAGGAAGTAATAATTTGAAAAAACAACGGTTTCGAAGGATACGAACCGGTAAGTAGAGTGGCGGTGGCGAAGCAGCTTGGATAAATTCTCACGCCATTTGCAGCCGTCTGCTTTTACAATGGTGCGATTGGGATCGATTGTATCATCCACAATAACCACATCCTTCGACTCAACGCTTGTCTCAATTGAAAAAGGGGAGAACCCCGTTCCGTAATCAAGCTTGCATAGCTGTCCCGGCTGCTTGGCTGACAGCGATAAAGCCAGGAAGTGAACAAGGCAGAAAAACAATACAAAAGTTCTTTTTGTCATGATGCTGATCTGATCAGTACATTAAAAAATCCATACTTTTATAATGAATTCAAGAATGATTGGGAATATTGGAAAGGAATCTCAATAAAAACATGCAATTGTTCAAATATAATAATTCAAATGTATACAACAAATTTTAATGGTTGTTAATGACTGTTAATTAGGAATAAAATCAAGAATCTCATTCAAATTGACGTGTTTTAATCCTACCTGTTTAAAATTCACTTAGGCTATAATGTGACTTATTTGAGAAACAGCGTATATTTAAGAGTAACACATATGCTCGATGCAGGTTAAATCGATAAAGACGGAACACTTTGTGCTGACCAAGATGAGCGCGGCGGATGGGGACAAATATTTCAGGCTGAGTAATAATGACAATGTGATGAAATATGTGACCGGGCACGCGCTGGACCGTCAGGAGTCGGACAAAATGCTGGCTACTTTTCTGGCGGAATATGGAACTGACACATTTTTGGGGCGATATTTGATCGAGGGCGTTGCTGGCGATTTGATAGGCGTTGCCAAACTCGATATGGATGGAAGTGATGTGGAAATCGGTTACCGGATCATGGAAGAACATTGGGGAAAAGGGATTGCAACAGAGATCGCAACGGGCTTAATCCGCTTCGCAAAACGCGAGCTGAACGCCAGGCAGGTTATCGCTTATGTTAACGTAAGTAATGCGGCATCGATCCGGGTGCTTGAAAAAGCTGGCATGGTGAACATGGAGCGGATCGAAGATCCGGATGAAGTCAAGTATAAATTTGTTTACTCAACTCAAATCAATGCCCCTCTTAGGAAAGTGTTTTACCAGATCCTTGCCTTAATCGGAAAATGACATGCAAACATCAAAAACGGACCCCAGAATTGACACGTATATCTTGAAGTCGGCCAATTTCGCTATTCCTGTACTGACTTACTTTCGGGACCTTGTTCACGCTTATTGTCCGGATGCTACCGAAACAATGAAATGGAGTTTTCCACATTTCGAGTATAAGGGCAGCATTCTTTGCAATATGGCATCATTCAAGCAGCATTGTTCGCTCGGCTTCTGGCATGGTTCGCAACTCTCTGATCCGCAGCGTATTCTGGCTTTGGGTGAGAAGGCTTCCATGGGACATCTGGGAAGGATCCAGAAAATCGAAGATCTGCCTGACGAATCTGTTCTGGCTGATTTTATAATCCAATCCATGCAGTTGATTGACAAAGGGGTGAAAATAGTCAGGGAAACGAAACCTGCTGTGAATAAGGAGCTGGATGTTCCTGCTTATTTTCTGGAAGCAATGACGCCGAGAGCGAGGCAGACATTTGACAATTTCAGCTATTCCCAAAAAAAGGAATACGTCATGTGGGTAACGGAGGCAAAAACAGAGGCGACGCGCGAAAGACGAATGGCCACGTCCGTTGAGTGGCTGGAAGAAGGGAAGGTCCGGCTTTGGAAATATGCAGCAAAATGAAAAGCCTGGAAAGTTTTTAAAGCTTTCCAGGCTTTTCATGTATGAATGATCAATTAAAACTTCCCGTTTTCATCTGCTAATGCGTAGCGGAAAGTGAAATAACTGGATTCTTCGGTTGGCAATTCTTCCGGCGCACCTTTGTAATAACTAATGATCTGCACCTTCGCATATTTGCCGTCGGCAGTTTTTACCAGCAACGTTCTTTCCGGGATGGTCCTGATCGCGTGCACGCTCATATCATATTTGTACCAGGAGTTTCCACTTCCGCCGGGAATCGCGAATGTATCGTCGTGATCCGACCTATATCCGTCTTGCGGCGCTTCCGCAATTGCTTCGAATGGCTGTTCCACCACCAATGCACCTGCCTTGCCCGGCCCGCTGCTGCCGCTGTTTACGGCAATGGTCGTTTTGCTGAATGCAATGTCCCAGTTTGCGGTTTGCGCTTCACCTGCGGAAACGGCTTTGCCAGTTGCCAGGCTGAAATAGGCGTATGGCTTGGCATTTGCGTCCAGATCTTTGATGACAATTATTTCAGATTTCATGTTATCAGGTTCCTTATGGTTGTTAGTGTTGAAAAATAGGTAAGTCGGCTTGACTTTTACTTGATAATGGCCTTCAAATCAACGCTAATGACATCTTTGAGCTTCCAATCTTTCGTTCCGACCTTGTAGTCCAGCCGGTTAATTTCAAATTTGCTGCTAAGGGAATAAGTGCCATCCGCATTCTTTTTTGCCTCAAAAGGAAGCGTTACGCTCTTGGTTACGTCGCGTATGGTAAGTTTGCCTGTTGCCTCATACTGACCATTCTTTTTCTCCACTTTTGAAGATTTGAAGTGAATGTTCGGGTATTTTTCAACAGCAAAATATTTGTCGCTTTTCATATCCTTATCCCGTGAATCGTTCCCGGTTTCAAATGTGCTGGCAGCGATCTTAATGTTGAAAGAAGCATTCTCTGGCGATTTTTCGTTGAAAACAGCTTCCCCTTTCGGAGCTGCAAAAGTCCCTTCACAGGTTCCTAAGATATACTTTACCTTAAAATCAGTAGAACCGGAAACGATTTTTGAGGTTTGCCCAAAAGCAATGTTTGATCCTAAAAATGCAAGAAAAAAGCCGATAACTTGAAAGCGGTTACGCATATAAACAGGGTGACGTGATAAAATCTATATTTCTTCCAGCAGCGACTCACCCCGGGACTGATCCCCGGAAGTCCATTGCCATTGCTCATGCATACGGATTTTTCCGTTCGGGAGTTGCTCAGGTGTCGATTTACAAATGCCTGTCGTGATCTCGCCCTTGTCATTCACCTGGTGGTAACGCATGTCCAGATTCCCATTTTCATCCACCAGCGCAATCAGGTGCCCTAGCTGAATGCGGCCGCCGGAATACGTGGAAGTTACAATGTTGCCATTTTGATGATAAACAAATTGCATCGAAAGGTCAACCTCACCATTTTCGGAATTAGAAAGCGGGACAAAGATCTTGTTGTTGTAATTAATCATTTTTAAAGAACAGAAGTGATCCACCAAACATTACCGCAAGGGTCTTCAACGCCGCAACTGCGCCCATAATCCTGGTCCGCCGGCTCCATAATGGAGTTGCCGCCTTCTGCCAATGCTTTTTGATAGGTGTCGTCGGCATTTTCAACATATACAAACATACTCGCAGGCTTCGCGGGCCACTCTGCACGGCTATCGCAAAACATGATCGTGCTCTCATTAATGCTTACTTCGCTGTGCTTGATCAGGTTAGGGTCGTCTTCCTGAAAATGCGTTTGCGTGACAACGCCGTTGAAGACTTTGGTCGTAAAATCTAGGAATTTCGAGGCGCCATCTAACATTAAATAAGGCATAATTGCCTGATGGCCATTTGGAATTTTTACAGTGCTCATAGTTTTTATTTGTTTAGTTTACGCAAATGTAGCCGCAGCGCCATCGCTAAAAATTGGAAAAACACGACATTATACATCCCGGTAGGCTTGCCCTTCGGACCTGCCGGAAAAATAAAAGCGTGGATGCTGGCCAGAGAATGTTTTAAAGTCATGAATAAAATGCGACTGATCGTAATAGCCGCATTCATAAGCAATCTCCGTCAGCGACTTATCTTTGTCCCCATAGGCATCTAATGCAGCATGGAAGCGGGCAATCCGTAAATATAATTTGGGACTGAAACCTGAGAATTCCTTGAATTTCCTTTCAAACTGGCGGGTCGATAGGAAGCTTTGGGCTGCAAGGTCCTGCACATTGGTCAGTCCGTTATGTTTGATAACCTGATTAATGATTGAAAAGACGGCCGGTTCGTATTTTTTTGTTTTGGAAAGAAGCGATTCCAGAAAGGTCGATATAATCGCGACCCGCTCGTTGTGATCAGCTGCCAGCATCATCCGCTCTTCCAGGCCATTTGCTTTTTGACCCAGAAATGTATGTAAATCGGGCATTTGCCCAGTCAGTTCCGTAGAAGGCATTCCAAACAAAACCGGAATGGCAAATGGATAAAGGTAAACCCCGAAAATCCCGAAATCTTCATGAATCACAAATCGCCGAAATGTCTGCGACTGCCCGTGAATTCCTGAATAAAAGGAAGGCTCCGTTTTTTCAGCAGTCACAAATTCATCAAAACGCCCTTTATAATGAAATATCATTTCCGCGCAGCCATCGGCCATAGTCCGGTGAATGTAAGGCTGTCCTGATCCGATCTCATGTTCGAGGACCCAAAAAAACCGCACATATTTTGCTAGCGCAGGAGAGGGTGGAATGGTAAAATATTTCATTACAACGGGTTAAATGAACATTCTACTAATGGTTTACAGCGGATCACACATTCAAGGAATAATTCAGAAATTTATATTTTTGAAATCTCTTTAATACATTTGATCTAACTAAGATTCGAATAAATTTAGAATTATTCACTTTCAAAGGTTGTTAGAAAATAATTCTATCATTAGTTTTTTCAATAGTCGCTTACCATTTACTCAGTTTCTGTCATGAAATTAGTGCCCATAGAGAAACGCAGCGGACTTACCCGCGAAGAATTCATTGAAAATTATTTGAAACCAAGTCGCCCGGTCGTGTTCACAGATCTGGCAAAAGATTGGCCTGCAGTGCAAAAGTGGACGTTTGAGTGGCTTCGTGAAACGCACGGAAATATAGACGTCCCCCTGGTTGACAACCACATGCACGACGCGGACAAATATTTTCAGATTGCGAAGACAATGAAATTCGGCGATTACCTGAAACTTATTGAAGCCGGCCCTACCGATCTCCGGATCTTCCTTTTTGATATCTTTAAGAAAGCGCCCGAACTGGCCAATGACATCCGTTTTCCGACCATTATGGACGGGTTTTTGAAGTCATACAAATTTGTATTTTTCGGTGGACAGGGCTCTATTACCAGCCTGCATTATGATATGGACTGCTCCAATGTGTTTTTAACGCAGTTCCAGACGCGCAAGCAAGTCATTTTGTTCTCGCCGGAAGAAAGCAGAAGGTTGTATCACCACCCATTTACAGTAATGAGCAAAGTGGACCCGATCAACCCGGATTACGAAAGATTCCCTGCATTAAAGGGCGCTGTGGGCCATGAAACAACATTGCTGCATGGTGAAACGATCTTTATCCCTTCACTTTGGTGGCATTACATTCGCTATGTGGATGGCGGTTTCAGCTTAGCACTTAGGGCTAATAACTCTATTTTCACGGCAGTACGCGGCGGTATGAACCTTGTAAGACATACATTCGTCGATAAAAGCATGACCAAGTTGCTTGGCCTGGGTTGGCAGCATTGGAAAGAGAAAAAAGCGGTCGAAAATGCACAGGAAGTGCTGACAGAACACGCGTAGAAGTATCCGGGACGCATTTCAAAGAAACTAATCTATCTTTGAAATGCGTTATCTCTGGAATGCTTACAATACGCTATGGACTTCGAAATAACCTCAGAATACCAGCCAACGGGTGACCAGCCGGCGGCTATTGAACAACTCGTGCAAGGCATTCAGGCCGGCGAACCTGCCCAGACGCTTTTGGGTGTAACGGGTTCAGGTAAGACATTTACCATAGCCAACGTGGTGAAGCAGGTCAATAAGCCTACACTCGTTTTAAGTCATAACAAAACACTTGCTGCACAGCTTTACGGGGAATTCAAACAATTCTTCCCGAATAATGCAGTGGAGTATTTTATCAGCTACTACGACTATTACCAGCCGGAAGCGTTCATTTCCAGCACCAATACTTACATTGAAAAAGACCTGCAAATCAATCAGGAGATTGAAAAGTTGCGGCTTCATACTGTATCATCGCTGATGAGCGGCCGTCGGGATGTGATCGTTGTGGCTTCCGTATCCTGCATTTACGGTGCAGGTAATCCCAATGAATACAAGAAAAGCATTGTCAGCGCCAAACTAGGCGACATTGTGAGCCGCAACCAGTTCCTGTTCCGTTTGGTTGAAATACTTTACAGCCGCACAGAGCTTGAATTCAACCGCGGCACATTCCGCGTGAAAGGCGACACGGTCGACGTTTTTCCGGGTTATGCGGATTTTGCTTACAGGATCATTTTCTTTGGAGACGAAATAGAAGAGATCCAGCGCATTGAGCCGGAAACAGGTAAGAAAATATCTTCGGAACGTGCCATTGCAATCTTCCCCGCCAACCTTTTTGTGACGGGAAGAGATGTTCTGGTGCAATCGATCAAGGAAATTCAGGACGATCTTGTTCAGCAAATTAACTTCTTTACCAAAGAAGGAAGATTGGCAGAAGCCGAGCGCGTTAAGGAGCGCACCGAATTTGATATGGAAATGATGCGGGAGTTGGGTTACTGCTCTGGGATTGAGAACTATTCCCGCTATTTTGACCGCCGCTTACCAGGTCAACGGCCATTCTGTTTGCTCGATTACTTCCCGGATGATTTCTTAATGGTGGTGGACGAAAGTCACGTTACCATGCCGCAGATCCGCGCCATGTGGGGAGGTGACCGTTCGCGTAAGGAGCAGCTCGTGGAATATGGTTTCCGGCTGCCATCTGCTATGGACAACAGGCCGTTAACATTCCAGGAATTCGAAGATATGACGCCGCAAACCATCTTCGTGAGCGCAACGCCGGCGGATTACGAGCTGCGTAAGTCAGAAGGTGTTGTCGTAGAGCAAATTATCCGCCCAACCGGCTTGCTGGACCCTGAAATTGAAGTAAGGCCAAGCCTGAACCAGATCGACGATCTGCTGGAAGAAGTCCATAAGCGCATTAATATGGGCGACCGCGTTTTGATCACGACCCTCACAAAAAGAATGGCGGAAGAGCTGAGCAAATATCTGGAAAGGGTAGGCGTAAAGTGTCGCTATATCCACTCGGAAGTGAAGACGCTGGACCGTGTGGAGATTCTGCGGGAATTAAGGTTAGGTATTTTTGATGTACTGGTAGGCGTTAACCTGCTGCGCGAAGGATTGGATTTACCAGAAGTCTCACTCGTGGCGATTATGGATGCGGATAAGGAAGGATTTCTTCGGGATACACGCTCCATGATCCAGACTATCGGCCGCGCCGCGCGTAATGACCGTGGAAAAGTAATCATGTATGCGGATGTCATGACCGGGTCCATGCAACTCGCTATTGATGAAACCAATAGGAGAAGGAGCATTCAGCTGGAATACAATGCCGAAAATGGGATCACGCCAAAAACCATTCTCAAATCGAAAGAAGCGATCATGGAACAAACATCCGTGGCCGATTCGAAAGTCCGCAAAGTTTACGTAGAGCCAACCGAAGTCCGCGTCGCTGCCGATCCGATTGTTCAGTACATGGGCAAAAACGACCTGCAAAAGCTAATTTCCGAAACCCAGCGCAAAATGGAAACAGCCGCGAAGGATCTAGACTTTTTGGAAGCTGCAAGGTTACGGGATGAATTGTTGCAATTGAAAGAACGAGCGAAGCAGGCGGCGTAAAGGTTTACAACTGAAATTTTTTCGGATTACGACTCGTATGGAAAATGGAGACAACGAAAACTGTTTTTAATGCCTCGTCCACCCAGTATACGATCAGAAACGGAAAGATTTTTAATGTTGCAAAGTGAAGTTCGTTGTCATATTTGGCAGCGAACTTGTAAGGGTTCTCGGAAATGGAAGACAAATATCTGGAAACCTCGCCGTAGAACTTTCTTCCTAATCCTGGAAGCTGCTCATTATAGTATTCGAAAGCCTCATCAAATTCAATTTCGGCCGGTTTTAAAATTTCAATGCTATATTGACTCATAGCGAGCCTGTATTTCTGACCATGGTCTGGAAGAAATATTTCCGGCGAGGAATTCTTTCTTACGATTCAAAAATTCGGCTTTTGCTTCGTCTGAGATTACAAAATCATCTTCCAAAGCACTTTTAATGCGAATCTTTTCGACTTCGTCCATACCGTGGATCACTTCAATGAGTTGATCCACCGAAATATTTATTGATACCATAACTTCAAGTATTGCAGTATTTGAACAAACATTATTCTAAAATACAAAAATTTGAATGAATGCTGTCACTTTTCTATTCGACTTCCAGCAACGCCAACGCCTCGTTCCAGTTGTTGACACGCTTGTGTTTGGTGACGTTTACGTTATGGCTTGCGGTGAAGAGGATTGGGGTGCCTTTGCAGAAATCCAGGTTTTTCAAGTGATCGTCGATGAGATAATCGGTATCGATAATTCTTTTGTCGCCGCAGAAAACAATGTTTTTCCAGGAAATGAAAGGGAAATGTTCGTTGAGCCAATCATATTTTTCGGGGAGGGAATTCGGGAATTCCATTGCGGCTGATACGATGAAAATATCGTAATGTTCCTGCAATTTTAGAAGCGCTTCCTGTGCTCCCTCGATGATCGGTGCATGTCGAAAAAAGCCGGTTTTATAGATCAGGCTTAGCGCAGCAGCAGGGTCCGGAAAAGCTTCGTCTTCGGGCTTTCCAAGCAATTCCTTCCTTTCGATTTTTACACCAAATTCCTTTTCGTACCAATTGATCCAGTTTGTTTCAATATCAACGATGACATTATCCATGTCAATGGCAATCGACTTTCTCATAATAAGCAATGCTTTATAGTTGCAATTTTGTGCAACAAATGTAAATTTTATCTGCAATATTTTGCAATTTTATTTCTATAAATTTTATATTTTTGCATAAAACAGAAACGAAAATGTTAAAAGAGGAACGGTTTCATGTCATATTAAATCAGCTAAACAGTGAGCAGAAAGTGTATCTGCCGGGGCTGAGTGCGCTGCTGAATGTTTCGGAAGATACGGTTCGGAGAGATATCAAAGAACTTGCAGATCAAGGGCTTCTGAAATCGGTCAGAGGCGGGGCTGTGCCGCATTCACCCGGCCCTCATCATTTTAAAGACAGGGTTTTGTATGATAACGAGCAAAAACAGATCATCGCAAAAAAGGCTTTGAATTTCCTGAAAGATGGTCAGCTTGTCATTTTCGATGGCGGTACGTCCGCGCTGCTGATCGCCAAGTCGTTGCCCAAAGACCTTCGTTTAACGGTTGTTACCAACAGCTTCCCGATTGCTTCCATTCTCGAAGAACACGAGCATGTTGAAGTGCTGTTTGCCGGTGGACGGCTGTTGAAAAATTCCTTTGTGACCATTGGCAGCGACACCATTCAGTTTATAAAAAAGTTTCGCGCGGACATTTGCCTGCTGGGGATATGCAGCATTCACTCCCATCTGGGCGTTACCGGGCCGGATTATGAGGAAAGTGAAGTAAAAAGGGCAATGATTGAATGTTCAAAAGAAGTAATTGCGCTCGCATCCGTGGAGAAACTCGCCACTGCGGAAGCACATTATGTCTGTCCGGCTGAACAGTTATCCATGATCGTAACCGATCAGCCGGCAGACAAAGAGGAATTTAAAATTTACACTGATATCGGGATTCGGATGGTTTAAGTTAAGGCTTATCCTTTCTTGTCCTTCTGAACTTCTTCCGTTTTGAAGAAAGTGTCGTCCACAGTTTTGACTTCTTGATTTATTGCGTTTGCAAAGCCAAGCATATAGGCCATAGCAAGCCTTTTGAGCCACTTTTTGATGGCTGGTAATACATTTTCCATTCCATTGTCTGATTATAAATGAAAAGCAGCTCAGTCCTTTGAGGAAAGAGCGCATTTACTACTGATGAAAATCAGCTGTGTTTCAGGAATGGAAAGGGAATGGTTCTTCGGAAGATTGTGATCTGCCGTTAAGATGCTGCCCGGTCGCGTTCATTATGATCGGCTGCAAGTCGGGCGCAGTCGAAACTGCTAATGCTGTATGTATTTGCAGTGATTTGGAAAAAAAGCGAAGGCGTCCAAATTGTAATAAAGCGCTTTTGGAGGAACACTTTTGCTTATCAGTACTTTTATAAGCATACGAGAATGTCCCGGTTTTGCGAAGATGGCTTTCTCTGGATCCATTGGAAATGACTTCCTCGATCCTGTAAATGGATTTCGGCTCAGCGAAATGATGTGAGACAATGCTGGTCAGCAGCAGTGCCAAAAGCAACCAGCGCCATATAGATTTTCCTTCAAGAAATGTCAGCTGCTCTCTCATTTCGGGCTCATCCTAATCGCCCCATCCAAGCGGATTACTTCTCCGTTCAGCATGGGGTTTTCAACAATTGATTTTGCAAGCAATGCGTATTCAGATGGTCGTCCTAAGCGGGAAGGAAATGGAATTTGTTGCCCTAGTGAAACGCGCGCCTCTTCGGGCAGCCCTAGCATTAATGGCGTCTCAAAAAGCCCCGGCGCGATGGCCATAACCCGGATGCCTGACTTTGCAAGGTCGCGGGCAACAGGCAAAGTCATACTCACAATGCCGCCTTTACTGGCAGCGTAGGCGACTTGCCCCATCTGGCCGTCATAGGCAGCAACAGATGCCGTATTAATGATCACGCCGCGCTCACCTTCTTCATTAGGCACATTCTTATCCATCGCAAACGCTGCCAATCGCATTACATTGAATGTGCCGATCAGGTTTGTTTTAATGGTTTTTTCAAAAAGATCGAAGGAATGCGGGCCATATATCCCATCTGCTTTGCCAATGATTTTTCGGGCAGGGGCAATTCCAGCGCAGTTGACAACAATGCTTATAAAACCAAATGTTTCCAACGTGAGATCAACGGCTTTTTGCACATCGCTTTCACTGGAAACATCAGCTTTAATAAATCTCATTTTATCAGGAAATTCAGCTTGAAGCTTTTCCCCTGCAACAACATTCAAATCAAGCACAACAACATTAGCACCCGATGCAACAAACAAACGCGCCGTTGCTTCCCCAAGCCCGGAGGCGCCGCCTGTTATTATAGCTGTTGCGTTGGCTAGCTGCATGACTATTTTTCCCGCATGTGTCCAGGAAACGGATATTTTTTAAGGGTCTCCCGGGCACGTTCCGTTTTATCCAATACAATTTGAGGTATCGGTAGGTTATCCAGTTGCGGATTGTAACTTATATTGTCGGTTTTACCTGACTTCTTATCTAGCACTTTCATATTCAGGAAGCTCTTTTGATAAAGTTAGAACTTTTTCTCTATTAAAAAACCTTCAAAATTAATATTCGGTTCAAATGCAAACCATTGCCCGTCCTTAAAACCGCTGATTAACAGATCCGAACTTTCGGGATGATAAATTTTTGAAATGGCAATTTGATAAAGTCGCGTTCTGGTTGGTGTGCTGCCTTCGAAAAAGATTCTTTTATCAGGATTAGAATCAAGAAATTGGTGAATAGTGGAAATTACTGTAACAAGAACTTCCGGCATATCTCCATTATCCGTTACGGAAATGTCGTTATAATTTCCCTTTGCTGCATCATAGTCAACAAGTGATAAGTTGAAGATATCAAATGTCAAAGGCGTAAAAAGTATCACCTTTTCGAAAACACCTCGCTTCCCGGTACTTTGGAACTGGAAGCGGGTGTTTTCTGCGTTACTTTCGGTCAGATACGCTTTGTATTGCTGCATTACGACACAACCTCAATCTTCACTTTCAACAAAAACTCATCCATTTCAATCTCGTTGGCTTCGCCGTTGAGGTCGTTGATGATGTTCAGTTCCAGGGCTTGCACTTCCTGGCAGATGTAATCTTTGTTGGCGGTTACGGCGCTGGCCAGCAGGCGGTCGTTATCCTGTAATGTGATTTTTATTTTATCTGTTACATCGAAACCACTGTCTTTCCGCAGGTTTTGAACGCGGTTGACGAAGTCACGTGCTATGCCTTCGAGACGCAGTTCGTCTGTGATCGTAACGTCCAGCGCTACTGTCAGACCGCCTTCGCTCGCTACCAACCAGCCTGGGACGTCCTCAGCGTGGATTTCTACGTCGGTAAGGGCAATTTCGATGGGTGATGATGCGCCGTTTAAGGTTATCGAGCCATTTTTCTCGATTTCCTTGATAGCTGCTTCGTCCATTGAGGAGATTGCTGCTGCCACTTCCTTCATCTTCGGGCCGAATTTCGGTCCTAATGTCTTGAAGTTTGGTTTGATCTTCTTGATCAATATACCGCTGTCATCATGCACGAATTCAATGTTCTTGACATTAACCTCCGACAAAATAATGGACTTAACCTGCTCAATCTGACGTTTTGTATTATCATTCAGCACAGGGATCAAAATCTTGGAAAGCGGCTGGCGTACTTTGATCTTATGCCCCTTACGGATGGAGTGGACCAGTGAACTGATCGTTTGCGCTTGTTCCATGGCGGCTTCCAGGTCCAGATCAACATATTCTGCTTCGATCTTAGGCCAGTAAGTCAAATGCACAGATTCGTATTGATGGCCGGTGTTATTAGCAATCGAAGCGGCGCGGTCGCCGTCTGTCAGGTTTTTATATAACCATTCTCCAAAAAACGGAGCAATCGGCGACATGAGCTGCGAAACGGTAACCAGGCAATGCTGCAAAGTCTCGTATGCGGCTTGTTTGTCTTCCGTAAGACCTTCACCGGAATCCTGCGAGGGGTTCCAGAAACGGCGGCGGTTGAGACGGATATACCAGTTGGAAAGCTGATCGGTCACAAAATCCTGAACAAGTCTTCCGGCCTTGGTCGGGTTGTAATCATCAAATTGCTCACCAACTTCCTTCACCAATGTATTCAGCTTTGATAAGATCCAGCGATCCAGTTCCGTGCGTTTTTCAATGGGCACAGAAACGGTCTCATGGAATTCATAACCGTCCAGATTGGCATATAATGCGAAGAAATTGTAAGTGTTTACAAGTGTTCCGAAAAACTTACGCTGCACTTCACCAATGCCTTCAATGTTGAATTTAAGGTTATCCCAGGGTTCGGCATTGGTGATCATATACCAGCGCGTAGCATCAGGACCGAATTTGGATAGGGTAGCAAATGGGTCAACCGCATTGCCAAGACGCTTGGACATTTTGTTGCCATTTTTATCTAAAACCAAACCGGTAGAAACGACATTCTTGAATGCAACAGAATCAAACAACATCCCGGCGATGGCGTGCAGGGTAAAGAACCAGCCGCGCGTTTGATCCACGCCTTCGGAGATGAAATCTGCCGGATAACTTTGCTCGAAAATCTCTTTATTTTCAAAAGGATAATGCCATTGCGCGTAAGGCATAGCGCCCGAATCAAACCAGACGTCGATCAAATCCGGCTCGCGGTGCATGATATGGCCCTTTTTCGAAACCAAAACAATGTTATCCACATACGGCCTGTGCAGGTCGTAATCGCCATTTTCCAGCTTTAATAAATATTCCGAATTTTTAGCAGCCTGTTCTCTTGTCAGGTTTTCCGAAAGCAATGCTTCTTCCAGCTGATCTTTCAGTTCTTCAATTGAGCCGATGCAGATTTCTTCACCATGCTCGTTGCGCCAGATCGGCAGGGGCGTTCCCCAGTAACGGGAGCGGGACAGGTTCCAGTCGACCAGGTTTTCCAGCCAATTGCCAAAGCGGCCCGTTCCGGTGCTTTCCGGCTTCCAGTTGATGGTTTTGTTTAGCTCCACCAGGCGGTCTTTCATCGCTGTGGTTTTAATAAACCAGCTGTCCAGCGGATAATATAAGACCGGCTTATCCGTACGCCAGCAATGCGGGTAGGGGTGTTCGTATTTTTCTACTTTAAATGCCTTGCCTTCTTCTTTCAGCTTGATCGCTATGAGGACATCCGTTGCCCTGAATTCCGGATCATTTTGTTCTTCTTCGGAATAATATTCAGGCTTAACGAAGCGGCCTGCGTAATCTGTGATCTCTTTTACAAAACGCCCCTGGCGGTCCACAATGGGCACATCTTTGCCGGTCTCGTCTTTCACCATAATGGCCGGAATGCCATTGGCTTGCGACACCCGGAAGTCATCCGCACCGAATGTCGGAGATGTATGCACAACCCCCGTTCCGTCCTCGGTCGTAACGAAGTCGCCCAGAATGACGCGGAATGCGGGTTTCGCAGACGGCTCAACCTTAGGCTGCACATAGGGCATTAGTTGCTCGTATTCAATGCCTTCCAGATCTTTTCCTTTCAATTCTGTCAGGATAGTCCAGGGCAAAAGCTTTTTGTCACTGGCTTCATAACCTGCAAAGTCACCGTCACGGCCCTTTTCAGAGAAATATTTTGAGATGAGGTCCTTTGCCAAAACCACTGCGACGGGCGCATGTGTGTAAGGGTTAAAGGTTTTTACCAGAACATAAGTAATGTTGCCGCCAACTGTCAATGCCGCGTTGGCAGGAAGCGTCCAGGGCGTGGTTGTCCAGGCCAGGATGCGGATATCGGACTCAGAAAAGTCTGCGAAAACTTCCGCGGCTTTTGCGCCCTTTGTCTTAAACATGGCCACAATGGTCGTGTCCTTAACATCTTTGTACGTCCCCGGCATGTTCAGCTCATGAGACGAAAGTCCGGTTCCTGCGGCTGGTGAATAAGGTTGGATCGTGTAACCTTTGTATAGCAAACCTTTGTCGTAGAGCTTTTTAAGCAGGTTCCAAAGGCTCTCAATGTATTCGCTTTTGTAAGTAATATATGGATCTTCCAGATCAACCCAGTAACCCATTTTTTCGGTCAGGTCATTCCATTGATCTGTAAATTTCATGACGGTCTGGCGGCATTTTTCGTTGTAATCTTCAACGGAAATCGTCTTTCCAATGTCATCTTTGATGATGCCCAGCTCTTTCTCAACCTGCAATTCCACAGGTAGTCCGTGCGTGTCCCAGCCTCCTTTTCTTTTAACCTGAAAACCCTGCAATGTCTTGTAACGGCAAAAGATATCCTTGATCGAGCGCGCCATAACGTGGTGAATACCAGGTGTTCCATTCGCGGAAGGCGGGCCTTCGAAGAATGTAAATGAAGGTGCACCTTCGCGTGTTTCAACCGACGCTTCAAATATCTTTTTGTCTTTCCAGAATTTCAGGACTTCGTCTCCAATCTGCGGATAACTCAGGTTTTTATACTCGTTGTATTTCATATGTGCTGTTAGCTGTTAGCGCTCGACTATTAGCTTTCTAATGTAAAAACAATGTATTAATAACACCAAACGGGATTTTAAGAGCGCAAAATTACGATTTTTTTTCTGCTAAAAGGATGCTTGGATTTCAATGAATGTGAAAGCATATTCTTATTTTGCAGCGCTTTCACAAGCTGTAACACTACTCAAAATATATATGGAACAATATCAAAGGCTGCTTGACTTCAATAAGACCTGGGCTGCCGAGCAGTTAGGCGTGGATGAATCTTATTTCGAGATTCTTGCCAAAGATCAAAAGCCCGATTTTTTATGGATCGGGTGTGCCGACAGCCGCGTTCCGGCGGAAGACCTTACGGGCTCGCGGCCTGGTGAAATGTTTGTGCACCGCAATGTGGCCAACCTGGTCGTGCATACGGATATGAATATGCTGAGCGTGCTGCAATATGCGGTTGAAGTGCTGCATGTCAAGCACATTCTGGTCGTTGGACATTACCAATGTGGCGGCGTGAGAGCTGCTATGACAAACAATGATTTTGGGTTAATCAACAAATGGTTGTGCAACATTAAAGATGTATACGACAAGCATGAAACTGAATTGGAGGCCATCGACGATCAAGGCAAGCGTTTTGACAGGCTCGTTGAGCTGAATGTGATCCAGCAGGTGAAAAATCTTGCCAAAACCGACATTGTACAACGGGCGTGGAAGAAAAACCAGTCTTTGCATTTACATGGTTGGGTTTATGGAATGCACGACGGCATCTTAAAGCCAATCATCGACATGCCGCCAGGCACTGAGGTTACCGGCATTTACAAGTATCAATTTGACTGAAAAACAAGAAATCCTGGTCCTGATCGACCGGGATTTCTTGTTTTTTAAAATGTTCGCACTACATTAGTAATTTGATTGAGTCTAAATAGTGATAGGAACATTGCGTCAATGAAGAAACTGATCGGGAAATTACATCTTTACCTTGGCCTGACGTCCGGGATTATCGTGTTTGTAGTAGCCATAACGGGTTGTATCCTGGCTTTTGAGCACGAAATAAAAAGCTTTACACAACCTTACATGTTTGTAGAGCCGCCGGTAAATGCCAAAGTGCTGCCTCCATCGGTTTTACAGGCAAGCGCTGAAAAAATGCTTCCCGGCAAAAAGGCAAACGGCGTGCTATACGGCGTCCCGACGCGCAATGCAGAAGTGGGCTTTTACAATGCGAATCCTGAATATTATTATGTCGTCTATGTGAATCCTTACACGGCCGAAGTGCAGCACGTCTGGAACGAAGAAGGCGATTTTTTCCACTTTATCTTACACGGACATTATTATTTATGGTTGCCGCCGACCATCGGCCAGCCCGTTGTGGCGTCGGCGACATTGGTTTTCCTTGTGATGTTGATCAGCGGACTTGTGCTTTGGTGGCCCAAAAATAAATCGGCAGCAAAACAGCGCTTCTCAATCAAATGGAATGCTGCGTGGAGGCGGAAAAATTACGATCTGCACAACGTTTTCGGTTTTTATGTTTTGTCAATCGGCTTCCTATTGGGCTTTACGGGGCTGGTTTGGGGTTTTAAATGGTTTTCCCAGGGACTTTATACGGCAACGGGCGGTAAGGGCTCGGACGAATATTACCTTCCAGCTTCGGATTCAACATTGCTAACCGGTGCGTTTACGCCTATTACAGCTGTCGACAAGGCATGGCTTGCATTGAAAAAGGAATATCCGGTTAATGAGGGGATCAATGTTTCGATTCCGCATACCAAATCAGAATCGATCTTCTCTTTCGTGAATTTCAGGGCTGGGACTTACTATAATGTTGATTACAATTATTTTGACCAGTATTCCCTTAAAAAAATAAAAATGACCGGCCCTTATTCAGGCCGTTTTAAGGATGCCGACTTTGCAAATACATTGCGGAGAATGAATTATGACATTCACGTAGGGGCTATTTTAGGGCTTCCGGGCAAGATCATTGTTTTTCTGGCCAGCCTAATTTGTGCCAGCCTGCCCGTAACCGGAACGATTATCTGGTGGGGCAGACGGAAAAAGCAGTCCAGGAAACCTAAGAAAAGCCTGCGCGCATTACAGCCGGACCTCGTCGCCATAATCCGGCTCGTTTAATCTGGCTGCCGTCGATCTGCTTTTAAGGTAAAATATTTCGTCCTGAAAGGAATTTTAGATTAAACTTTTCGCCTTCTATAGGAAACGACCTATATTGGGAACCGATGAGTAAAATATTTGATACAGCCAAAAAAGCAGGTTTGGACGGCTTTATGCTTGCTTTGCTAAGCATGATCCTGCTGGCCTGGCTCTGGCCATACCCAGGCATGAAGGACAGTCCGCTGCCGCTTTCAGAGATCTCTACCATTGCCGTTTCCGTCATTTTCTTTTTTTACGGGTTAAGGTTAAGTCCTGAAAAACTGCGTGCGGGCCTGGTCAACTGGAAGTTGCATGTAATGGTGCATTTATCCACGTTTGTCCTTTTTCCATTGCTTGCCCTGGCTTTCCGGCCCCTTTTCAAATCGGATGACAGCCAGACATTATGGCTGGCGATATTCTTTCTGACGGCGCTTCCTTCCACGGTGTCGTCGTCCGTTGTTATGGTGTCCATCGCAAAAGGCAATATTCCGGCGGCCATATTCAATGCTAGCATTTCGAGCCTGATCGGCGTTTTTCTTACACCATTATGGATGGGGCTGGTGATGGATGCGGGCACAGGGCACGCCGGTCCCGGGCATTTTGATCTGCTTTCAGTAGTCGGAAAGTTGTCTTTACAAGTATTATTACCAGTTTGTGCAGGCATTGCATTGAATAAAAGGTGGGGCCATTTTGCGGAGCGATATAAAAAATACATCCGCTATTTCGATCAGTTTTCGATTTTGCTTATCGTTTACACCTCTTTTTGCGAATCGTTCGGGGAGCATTTGTTTAGTTCGCTGGGACTAAAAGAAATTGTATTTTTAGGGATAGGAATGCTGTCGCTGTTTTTCGGGATTTATTTCCTGCTCACATTCATCAGCAACCTGTTACATTTCAACCATGATGATAGGATCACGGCCGTATTCTGCGGTTCCAAAAAATCCCTGGTGCAGGGCGCAGTAATGTCCAAAGTGCTTTTTCCAGGCGCTCAGGCAGGGTTAATGTTGCTTCCGATCATGATTTATCATGCTTTGCAACTAATTGCGGCGAGTATCATTGCGCAGCGGATGGCGCGTTTGAACGAGGAGGAGCGGATTATTAATTAAAACAGAATGATATGCGTTGGATAGTGCGTTTGCTTGTGTTGATCCTTTTGCTGGCCGGGCTTCAATCGATATGGAGTAATTTCAGGGCGGGTAACTGGGTGCCGGACTGGCTGGGCAGCCAGGATAAATCCGAGACGACGCACGCGCTGGTTTTGGAGGAAATAACGACAATGGGTAAGTTGGAATTGGTAAAATATAATTTTAAAGACGTTGTTGAACAGCAGATTACAAAAATGTGGCTGCCCAATGCGAAGGCTATACTAATCGTCCAGGGCGAGGCGATCGGCTGTATTGATCTGACCAAAGTTGAAATTGCCGACATTACATCCGAAGCGGAAACACTTGTTGTGAATATGCCTGAGCCGGAACTTTGTGTTTTTAAGATAGACCATAGTAAATCAAGGGTTTACAATACAGAATATGCTTTCAATGAAGAAGCCAAGCTAGTTCAGGAAGCATACAAACAGGCGGAAAAGCAAATCCAGCGATCGGCTCTTGATATGGGAATCTTGGAACAGACCCAGATCAATGCCCGCAAAATACTGACCCCGGTTTTGGAAAAAGCATCGGGGAAAAAAGTGGTTTTGAAGTTTCCGCTAAATACCAAAATAGACAAGTTGCGTTGATATCAATTTCAAAAAATTAGCCCTTTCCAATGAGTAAAAGAGGATTCCTTACGCAAGAAGAACTTACAGCTAAGATCGGGGAAGGGTTGATAGAAACCATCGTTGTCGCTTTCACGGACCATTACGGCCGCCTGATGGGCAAGCGTGTGGACGCCGATTATTTCCTCGATTCGGTGATTAAATCAGGCACGCACGGATGTAATTATCTGCTCACCACGGACATGGCCATGGATCCGGTTCCAGGTTATAAATATGCCAATTGGGAGCTTGGTTATGGTGATTTTCACCTCGTGCCCGATCTCGCAACATTGCGGATCGCGGATTGGCTGGACAAGACGGCATTGGTAATTTGTGACCTGCATAATGAGAAATTGCATGCATTGGAGTCAATCGGTCCAAGATCGATTTTGAAAAAACAGCTGGAAATATTGCAATCAGATGGTTTACAATGCTTTGCAGCCTCTGAACTTGAATATTATCTGTTGGAAAACAGCTATAAACAAGCATTCCAGCAAAATTATCAAAACCTGACACCGGCAGGCTATTATCTTGAAGACTACCACATTATGCAAGGAACGCGTAATGAAAAATATACTTCCGCAGTAAGGCGGCATTTGAAAAATTCGGGCATTGAAATTGAAACTTCAAAAGGTGAATGGGGGCTGGGGCAGCATGAATTGAATGTAAAGTATGCAGAAGTGCTTCCTATGGCCGATAACCATGTGGTTTACAAGCAATGTTTGAAAGAAGTGGCGGACGCCATGGGCCTGTCTGTGACATTCATGGCCAAGTTTCAATCCGACCAGGCCGGTTCCAGCAGCCATATCCACATGAGTTTGTGGAAAGATGGCCAGAATGCATTTGCAGGCGATCAGGAATTCGGGCCGGTGAAAGGTTCTGATATTTTTCGCTGGTTTTTGGGGGGCTGGATCCAGCATGTGCCGGATGTGATGCCGTTTTATGCGCCTACGATCAATTCATACAAGCGTTTTGTAGATGGTTCCTGGGCACCCACACGCCTTGCATGGAGTTACGACAACCGGACGGCAGGCTTCCGTGTAGTAGGAAGCGGCGCCAGCTTGCGCATTGAATGCCGCATCCCGGGAGCGGATTGTAATCCGTATCTGGCTTTTGCAGCATCATTAGCTTCGGGTCTGGATGGGATCAAAAACAAAATAGAGCCGCCGGAATGTTTTATCGGGGACATTTATGCCGCCGCCCATTTGCCACGCGTTCCTTATACGCTCGCAGAAGCTACAACATTATTTGAAAACAGTGAATTTGCTAAAAATACATTTGGCAAAGAAGTCGTCGAGCATTACAGCCATTTTTTCAGATCCGAGCAAAGGGCGTACGACACGTCCGTGACGGACTGGGAAAGAAAGCGGTATTTTGAACAGATATAACTCAATTACTATCCATATTAACCCCATA
Organism: Dyadobacter sp. CY351; assembly: GCF_021502625.1. Lineage (NCBI taxonomy): Bacteria > Pseudomonadati > Bacteroidota > Cytophagia > Cytophagales > Spirosomataceae > Dyadobacter > Dyadobacter sp. CY351. The sequence continues at coordinate 108,623 of NZ_JAKFFU010000002.1, forward strand.
AAATCCATGCGTTTAGAAAATAAAGTTGCGCTGATAACCGGCGGAAGTGGCGGAATCGGGCGTGAAACTGCACTTTTGTTTGCCAAAGAAGGTGCAAAAGTCGTTGTTACCGACGTCAATGTTGCGGCCGGACAGGAAACTGCCGATGAGATCGTTGCTAACGGAGGCGAGGCGTTTTTCCTGCATTCGGACGTTTCCAAAGCCGCTGATAATGAGGCCGCCGTTGCATTCGCGGAAGAAAAATTCGGCAAGCTCAACATCATTTTCAACAACGCGGGCATTATGCACAGCGACGATGACAATGCGATGACAACCGACGAGTCCATCTGGGACCTGACGATGAATATCAATGCAAAAGGGGTGTTTTTAGGCTGTAAATACGGCATTCCTGCATTGCAGCGCGCAGGCGGCGGTTCGATAATCAACACTGCCTCTTTCGTCGCAATATTAGGTGCTGCTACACCGCAGGTTGCTTATACGGCTAGTAAAGGAGCTGTTTTGGCGTTGACGCGCGAGCTGGCCATTATTCATGCGCGTGAAAATATCCGCGTCAATGCATTGTGTCCCGGTCCGCTGCGCACGGAGTTGCTGATGAAATTTTTAAATACCGAAGAGAAAAAACAACGCAGGCTGGTCCACATTCCCATGGGCCGTTTCGGCGAGGCGAAAGAAATGGCTTATGCCGCATTGTTCTTAGCTTCCGATGAATCCTCATTTGTAACAGGAACGGATTTTCTGGTTGACGGCGGGATCACTTCTGCCTATGTAACGCCCCTCTGATCATGGCAACTCAAAAAACGATAAGCCCGATTGACGGCTCCGTATATGTGGAACGCACCTTAGCAGAGCCGCAGGAAGTTGAAACAGCATTGGCTAAGGCCGTTGCTGCACAAAAAGAATGGCGAAAAACTTCGCTGGATGAACGGGAAGCGATCTGCCGGAAAGCGGTGGAATATTTCCTGAATAATGCAGATGAAATTGGATTGGAACTGACCTGGCAAATGGGCCGGCCCATCCGCTATACAGCCAATGAGATCAGAAAAGGATTTCAGGAACGCGCTAATTATATGATTTCCATTGCACCGAAAGCGCTGGCCGATGTGGAAGTGGAAGAAATTTCCGGGTTTAAAAGGTTTATCCGGAGGGATCCATTGGGCGTTGTTTTCGTGGTTGCGCCGTGGAATTATCCTTATCTGACTTCCGTGAATTCCGTGATTCCGGCGATTATGGCTGGTAATGCGGTTATTTTGAAGCATGCGCAGCAAACACCATTGTGTGCCGAGCGCTATGCCGCGGCTTTCGAATATGCTGGTTTGCCTGAGGGTGTATTTCAATATCTGCATTTAAATCATGAACAGGTGGCCCGGGTGATTGTGGATACGCGGATTGATTACGTGGCATTTACAGGCTCGGTGGAAGGCGGACATGCAGTTCAGAGGGCGATTAATGAGCGTTTTATCATTGGCGGACTGGAATTGGGCGGTAAAGATCCTGCTTACGTGCGTGCGGATGCCAATCTAGCGGATGCGGTTGAAAATCTGGTCGATGGGTCATTTTTTAATTCAGGACAGTCATGCTGCGGAATTGAGCGGATTTATGTGCATAAGGACGTTTATGATCAGTTTGTTACGGACTTTGCAGCATTGACCAAAACTTACACTTTGGGAGATCCTACAAACACCGGAACAACGCTCGGCCCGATGGTCCGCACGGCGGCAGCTGAATTTGCGCAAAAGCAGATAAATGAAGCTATTTCGCAAGGTGCTACGGCATTGATCGATCCGGAACTCTTCCCTGCACACCAGTCCGGGACGCCTTATTTTGCACCACAAGTGCTTGTTAATGTGAACCATAACATGAATGTGATGACCGAGGAAACATTCGCGCCGGTGGTGGGCATTATGCCTGTGGAAAGTGATGAAGAGGCTATCAGTTTGATGAATGACAGCCAGTACGGGCTCACTGCTTCCATCTGGACATCGGATGTAGAAGCCGCGCTGGCAATAGGTGAGCAAGTGGAAACCGGAACCTGGTTCATGAACCGCTGCGATTATTTAGATCCTGCCCTGGCATGGACCGGTGTAAAGAACTCTGGCAGAGGCTGCACGCTTTCCACGGTCGGTTATGAAGCATTGACCCGACCAAAATCATTTCATTTGAAAATTAACGCATAATGGCGGTGAAAGTTGGCTTACTCGAATGCGATCACGTGCGGGAAGAGCTGCGGCACATAGCGGGCGATTACCGGGACATGTTTCCGGCCCTGTTTTCAAATGTGGCACCGGAGTGGGAATTTCATTTCTATGATGTCTGCAATGGTCACTTTCCCGTGTCCGTCGAGGAGTGTGACATCTACATTTGCACTGGTTCCAAAAGTTCGGTTTATGATCAGGAAGATTGGATTACCCGGTTAAAAAACTTTGTAGTGGACATTTATCAGTCCCAAAAAACATTTATTGGTGTCTGTTTCGGGCATCAGATGTTGGGAGAGGCATTAGGCGGCAAAGTGGAAAAATCGTCGGTTGGCTGGTGTGTGGGCGTGCATCGTTTCCAGCTCACCGCCCGGGAAAGCTGGATGCAGCCGTTTACAGATGCATTCAATTTGCTGATGATGTGCCAGGATCAGGTGGTACAATTACCGCCTGATGCTACATTAATGGCCGAAACGCCCGACTGCCCGCATGCCATGTTCCGCGTGGGCGAGCGCATGTTGGGGATACAGGCGCATCCTGAGTTTTCTAAAAAATATGACCAGGCATTAATGGAGCTCCGGGTAGAGCGCATTGGCGAAAAAAAGGTTGAACTGGGCATCGCCAGTCTGGAATTGCCGACGCAGGAAATCATGTTTGCGCATTGGATAAAGAACTTCTCTTCTTAATTTTATCCCAACAAGCATTAAGCTCACCCAATGACCGACAGTACAATTTCAAAGAAACGCCAGATATTAAGTCCGCTTCAAACGAGCCAGAAGATCCGCAGGATCGCGTTTGAAATATATGAGCATAATTTTGAAGAAACGAGCATTATCATCGCCGGAATAGCCGGGGAAGGTTATGCTTTTGCAAAAAGACTCGTTGCCGAGCTCACGGACATTTCCCCGCTGCATGTCGAGCTGGTTGAGCTGCGTTTTGACAAACACATTCATTTCCAGAGCCCTGTGATTTTTGACAAGGATGTTCTGATCGAAAATCAGGTCATTGTTATTGCCGACGACGTGCTGAACACCGGACGGACATTGGCATTTGCTTTGGAACCCTTCCTGAAAGTGAGTATGAAAAAAGTGCAGGTTGCCGTTGTCGTGGACAGGAGCCATCACAAATTCCCTATCCACGCAGATTACGTGGGTTATGCGCTGAGTACCACGCTTACTGAGCACGTGGAAGTGGTTTTAAGCCGTGCGGACGAAGAAGGTGTTTATTTGAAATAATCAGTTAAAAACGCGCCGCAGCTTTACATTTTCAACCGGCCTGATGATCAAAGGCACTTTCTCGATTTTCACCGAACTGCTGTCCAGTCCAAACCACTTGTCCTCAGACGTGGTGAAGTCTTTAACAAAGAAATAAGTCTTCATCACGAGCTGTTCAAACAGCGGCAGGTCGTTTTCAAATGACAGGAACCTTTCTAGCACAACAAAACGGAAATCACCCGTAATGTTCTGTCTGCTAAGGGATTCGTATCGGCTGGTAATGTCCACTTCCTTGTTCATCACCATATCCTCCACCACTTTCCGGAAGAACATATTGATCCGCTGATCCACCCGGAAGCCCAGACGGAAATTGATCTTGATTACATTATCATTGTTATCGTCGTCGGACAACACCTTGTATTCCATTGTGTACGGATCATCTGTAATGTCAACGTGGATAAACCAGTAAACGTCAGCACGTTTCGGCCGTTTTTGGAATATGGAATAAATCACTTTTGTCTCGATCTCCGTAGCCCGGGAAGCATTGGTCATGAACACCAGGTGCGTCGTGTATTTGGGAATACTGATGTCGCGGCTGAGCTCGTGCAGGGCCGGTAAATATTTTTCCAGTTTCGTGTATTCCGTCAAACGCAGCTTAATGTAGAACGCTTTAAGCCAGATCGTCATCAAACCAGCAACGACTGTTCCTACCAGAATTGTAAACCAGCCTCCGTGGGTGAATTTCAGGAGGTTAGCGCCCAGGAACATGCCTTCGATAAATAAATAGAAAAGCATGAAGGCGATCACGATCCAGAGATTTACCCGCTTGATATACAGATAATAAGAGAAGAGAATGGTCGTCATGATCATCGTCAGCGTAATGGCCAGACCATACGCAGCTTCCATATTGGATGATTTTCCAAAATATAAAACTACACCGCAGCAGCCCAGCCAAAGCAGCCAGTTGATACTCGGCACGTAGAGTTGTCCTTTTTGATCGCTTGGATAAATTAAGCGCACTTTTGGCCAGAAATTCAGGCGTATTGCTTCGGAGATTAAGGTAAATGAGCCGGTTATAACAGCCTGGCTGGCGATAATCGCTGCCAGTGTGGCTATCACAACGCCGGGCAGCAACCACCATTCGGGCATGATTTCATAGAATGGCTTGCGTGCTTCCAAAAGATTGCCCATTTCGGTAAGAAGCCATGCTCCCTGGCCGAAATAATTGAGTAACAAGCATATTTTTACAAAAATCCAGCTCACCCGGATGTTCTCCCGGCCGCAATGTCCGAGATCCGAATACAATGCTTCGGCTCCTGTTGTACAAAGAAAAACAGCTCCCAGGATCCAGAAACCGCCTGGGTGTTTGGTGATCAGGTCGTAGCCGTAGACAGGATTTAGCGCTTTTAAGATTTCCGGATGCTCCATGATCTGGTGGAGACCAAGCACGCCCAGCATCACAAACCAGGTGACCATAATAGGGCCAAAAGCACGCCCCACAACCTTTGTTCCAAATGCCTGAATGACAAAAATCAGCGTCAGGATACTGATTACGATGGGTATAGTCTGAATGTTGGGATAAATAAGCTGCAAACCTTCAACGGCAGATGATACGGAAATGGGTGGGGTAATGATCCCGTCTGCAAGCAGTGTACTGCCGCCGATCACGGCAGGGACCGTGAGCCATTTGGCGTGCTTGCGAACAAGCGCATAGAGGGCGAAAATCCCGCCTTCTCCCTTATTATCGGCTCGCAGGATGAGGATTACATATTTGACGGTTGTCTGTAAAGTAAGTGTCCAGAAAATACAGGAAATGGCGCCATAAATGATTTCTTCGGTAATGACTTCATTCAGGATGATCGCCTGCATTACGTACAGGGGCGAAGTGCCTATATCGCCATAAATAATCCCGAATGCAACCAGTACACCGGCTGCCGTAATCTTGTTCAATTTATGCTTTGATTCCATTCACTTTAGGTCGAAAAAACGGCGAAAGTTAGGAAACCGCATGCAAAAAGGTTCTTACATGGATAAAATTAATTTTCAATCAGACACTTCTTTCCGAACCTATGCGGGAAGAAGTGTGTTTTGGGCGGCAAGTTGTGGCCGGGAGCAGGGGAGACTTTGTTAAACTAAGTTAAAGTTTGAGGTTCAAAAGAAGGTTTTCCAAAGCAAAAAGAGGTTCAAACTAATAATAATCAGGGTGATTACACAGGCCAAAACGGTCAGAAATCGGGAATTGGCGAAGCGTCCCATGATCTTACTGTTGGACGTGAAGAACACCAGCGGCACCACAGCAAAGCTTAGTTGCAACGACAAAATTACCTGACTGAAAACGAGCAGGTCCGCCGTTCCTTTCTCGCCATATAATGATGAAACGATGAGTGCCGGAATGATGGCAATGCCCCGGGTTATGAGCCTGCGCAGCCAGGGTTTAAGACGGATATTTAAAAAACCCTCCATTACGATCTGCCCGGCCAATGTGCCGGTTAATGTAGAACTTTGCCCGGAAGCAAGTAAAGCCAGCGCGAAAAAGATACCCGCCAGACCTACGCCCAAAACCGGATCCAGCAGGTGATATGCGTCCGTGATGTCTGCAATTTCAAAGTGTCCGTTTGCGTGAAAAGCGGTTGCGGCGAGGATCAGGATGGAGGCGTTAATGAAGAATGCAAGTGCCAGGGAAACCGTGGAATCGATGGTTGCGAAGCGTATCGCGGATTTTTTGCCTTCGTCATTCCTGTTATACGCCCTGGTCTGGACAATGCTGGAATGCAGGTAAAGGTTATGCGGCATCACGGTAGCGCCCAAAATCCCGATCGCAATGTACAGCATTCCAGAGTCGGTCACGATTTGTGTTCTTGGGATCAAACCATCGACGATTCCGGCGATAGAAGGCTGGGATACGATCATTTCATATACGAAGCTGAGCAGGATAATGCCCATTAAACCAGCGACGATACTCTCAATAATCCGAAAGCCTTTTTGTTGAAAATAAAGAACCAGCAGCACATCAAGCGCCGTAAAAACCACGCCCACAGGCAATGGAAGCCCAAAAAGCAGGTTTAGTGCAATGGCTGAACCGATCACTTCGGCAAGGTCAGTGGCGGCAATGGCAATTTCAGAAAGTATCCAGAGCACAAATGAAACCGGCCTGGAATAGTAATCGCGGCAGGCTTGTGCAAGGTCACGTCCCGACGCAATGCCTAATTTGAGCGAAAGATGCTGCAAAAGCATCGCAAAAAGGTTGGAAATCAGGATTACAGATAACAATGTGTAGCCAAACCGCGAACCTCCTTCAATGTCCGTTGCCCAGTTTCCCGGATCGATATAACCCACGGCGACCATGAGTCCGGGGCCTGTAAAGGCCATCAGTTTTCGCCAAAATCCCGCGCCTTCCGGAACTGTTATGGATGAATGCACCTCCGATAAAGAAGCAAGTCTTCCACCTTCACCGGGTGTTACATTATGCGAGGTTTCTTTGATTTTCAAACTATCAAGCATTTTTTAAAGCAGTTGTAATAAACAATTTAGTTTACTAAAAACAAAGATAAATGTTTTCACAAATATATTTTTAGAGTAGTCTAAATTTTTTATTTTCCGATTAGTAAGTCGTACTTTTGTTCATATCAAGATTAATGCCTTGGTGATGACTTCAATGCAAAACTCCTTCACAGAAGAAAATTATTTAAAGATCATTCACTCACTTTCCGGCCGGGAGGGCGTGGAGGTCAGTACGAATGCGCTGGCAGAAAGCACATCCACCCGCGCCGCTTCCGTGACAGATATGTTACGTAAACTGGCGGAAAAAGGATTAATACATTATAAAAAATACCAGGGCGTAAGGCTTACGGACAGCGGCGAGAAGGTTGCGATCAAGGTGATCCGAAAGCATCGGCTATGGGAAGTATTTTTGGTTGAGAAATTGGGCTTTGGCTGGGATGAGGTGCACGACATTGCGGAAGAATTGGAACATATCCCATCTGAGATCCTGGTCGAGAAACTGGACACATTTCTGGGTCACCCCAGATTTGACCCTCACGGCGACCCGATCCCCGACGCCAAAGGCAACCTGACCGAGCCGGATTATACCATATTGACGGACATTCAGGTGGGTGAAAAAGTGTTGATGATGGGGGTGCTGGACCACGCACCTTCCTTTTTGCAGCATCTGGATCGGTCCGGGATTACTTTGGGCGCTGTTATAGAAGTGAAAGAAATTAATGAATATGATAAATCAGCTTCTGTACAAATAAACGGCGGTCAGACGTTGTTTATCAGTCTCGAGGTGTCCAAAAATTTACTGGTTCAGCGCCGATGAGACTTCCCCAGCCATGAGATTGAAAATACTGGATCGTTATCTGATCAAAAATTTCCTGATAACATACGTTTTCGTTGCATTCGTGATCGTGCTTATCATTTGCATGATCGATTACACGGAAAAGGTGGATGACTTTCTGGAAAAAAAGGCGCCGCTCAACGAGATCATCGTCGATTATTACTTCAACCTCATTCCTTACTGGATCAATTACATCAGTCCGCTGATGGTTTTTATTGCTACGGTTTTTTTTACTTCCCGGATTGCGGCCCGCACGGAGATCATAGCCATGCTCAGCAGCGGGATCAGCTTCGGGCGGATGCTGTTGCCTTACATGATCGGCGCAACGGTTTTAGGATGTCTAACATTCGTTCAGGTAGGCTGGATTTTGCCCAAAGCAAATAAGGTCCGTAACAGCTTTGAGAAGACTTATGTGAAGCAGGAATTCTATTTCAGCGGCCATAATGTCCACATTACCATCGCCCCGGATGTGTATGCTTACCTGGAAAGCTATAATACGATGACCAAAACCGGGAATAAATTCACGATGGAAACGATAAAGGGCAATAAGCTTTTGCAGAAATTCTACGCGGATAAAATCGTTTGGCAGCCCAAAAAAGGCAAATGGACTTTGCAAAATTACCAGGTCCGGACATTGGACAGCCTAGGTGAAAAGCTGCGTGCGGGCGCAGAAATTGACACTACGATCAATTTATCCCCCAAAGATTTTGAAAGCGATTATAACCTTTTCGAAACATTCACCTTACCTGAGCTGAATGCATACATCGACCTCCTCAAAAGTCGCGGTGCGGATGGTCTGGAAGTTTATTTAATTGAAAAATACATTCGGTTTACCCAACCTTTCGCCATTCTGATCCTTACCGCGATCGGCGTCATAGTGTCCGCCAGGAAAAGCCGGCGAGGCGTGGGCTGGCAGATTGCGCTCGGGTTTATGCTGGCATTTATTTACATATTATTCTTTCTTTTGTCAAAAGGTGTGGCGGAGGCGGGCACGATCAACACATTGTTTGCGGTTTGGCTGCCCAACATTGTTTTTTCATGCATAGGGCTGATTTTGTATAAAACATTGCCCCGTTAACCATGTTTTCACCCACGGCGCTGCGTTCATATCTGCATCTTCATTTTCTGGTCCTGATCTGGGGTTTCACGGCCATCGTGGGCCTTATGGTCACCATTTCACCCGTTTCTCTGGTTTTCTACCGGACCTTGTTTGCGGCGGTTGGGCTGGGGGCTATCATTTTCTTTAAGCAAAAGCAATTCAAAGCCGACAGCAGGGACGTGATACGGATGTTGTTGGTTGGTTTCATTTTATCCGCGCATTGGATGCTGTTTTTCGCCTCGGCTCGTGTTTCCACGGCATCGGTTTGTCTGGCAGGAATGGCCACCACATCATTATGGACGAGCTTAATTGAGCCTTTGGTCAATAAAAGAAGCGTTCGGCCGCTCGAAGTAGGGCTGGGGATTCTGGCGTTTGCGGGTTTATATGTGGTTTTCAAATTTGAATTCGACCATGCGCTGGGATTGGCACTCGCGCTGGCTTCCGCCTTGCTGGCCGCCATGTTCACCGTTGCCAACAGCAGGCTTGTGCAACGCATTGACGCTTACATCATTACATTTTATGAAATGATCGGTGCAACAGTTTTCTCATTGTTTTTTGTAATGATATTCGAATGGCAGGGCTGGTCCAACGGCGAACCTTACATTCCCGTTGCGAAAGATTGGATCTGGATCTTGTTCCTGGCGTTCATATGCACGGTTTACGCGAGCACGATGGCCACGCAGCTGATGAAGCAATTTTCGGCTTACCTCATCAATCTGACCATTAATCTGGAACCGGTTTACGGCATTGCACTGGCTTTTTTCTTTTTTGGAGAGAAAGAGCGCATGACTTCCGAATTTTACATGGGCACATTGCTGATATTACTCGCCGTGCTGCTTTACCCGATGCTGATTAATACGGTTTTAGGTAAAAAAGGCGGGGGAGTCAGGAAATAATTGGCGCAGCCGAATGCGAAGACTCAACCGATAAAAAGAGCATATTAACTTATTACTGCTATTTTTGTCGACTTAATTAAAAGGTGTTCTATGAATCCAGCGCGTTTACTTCTGGTAATTCCATGCTACAACGAAGAGGCGATATTACATCTGACCTATTCCAAACTGAGCGTTTACTACAACTCGCTCAAACAGCAGGGCCTTATTACAGAAGACAGCCGCATTTGTTTTGTGAATGATGGAAGCCGGGATAAAACCTGGAACATTATAGAATCCCTTTGCCAGCAGGACCCCAACATTATCGGCGTGGGACTATCCCGGAATTTCGGCCATCAAAGCGCTATTATGGCCGGTTTGGAAAAAAATATCGACAATTTCGACTGCTTCATCACCATCGATGCCGACTTGCAGGACGATATGAACGCCATTGCAGCCATGGTAGAAAAGCACCGGGACGGCGCCATGGTGGTTTACGGGGTAAGAGGGGACAGGAGCTCCGACAGCTGGTTCAAGCGTGTTACTGCGGAAAGTTTTTATGTATTAATGCAAAAAATGGGCGTTCCGGTTGTTTTCAATCATGCCGATTTCCGCTTAATGGACCGCCGGGTTTTGCAGGAGCTGGGTAATTTTAAAGAAATCAACATGTTTCTGCGCGGCATTGTGCCGTTGGTGGGTTTCCGGAATGATAAGGTTTACTATAACCGACTGGAACGTGAAGCCGGAGAAACGAAATATCCGCTGAGCAAAATGTTGCTTTTTGCGTGGAATGGCATCACGTCTTTTTCCACTTTCCCGATGCGCCTCGTTTTGTATTTCGGCGTTTTCAATTTTATGGTCGCAATGATCATTGTGGCTTATATCCTTTTCTCTTATCTGGTCGGTTACACGGTTCCCGGCTGGACGTCCACCATGTTGCCGCTCACGTTTTTCAGTGGTTCCAACATGATGGCGCTGGGGTTGATCGGAGAATACATTGGCAAGATTTACGAAGAAGTAAAAGGCCGTCCTCGTTACATCATTGAAAAAACTTTAAATGAATAGATTTTATCGAAAATATCGGATCGTAGGCAACTGGATCAACATTTTACTGATGGTCACAGTCCTGGCTCCGTTATTCGCGCTCTCTTATTTCAATCACCCTTCCCCGGCCGACGATTATTGTTACATTGATACGGTGTTCAAATTCGGCTGGTTCGAAGCCATGAATTACTACTATTCGGGCTGGACGGGCCGCTATTTCGGGATTTTTCTGAACCATTCCAATCCGCTTCTTTTTCACTGGATCAATGGTTTCAAGATTTTGCCGGTTATCCTGCTATCGGGAGTTGTTTTCGCCCTTTACAGTCTTTTCAGGCATCTTACGCCCACATTATCGCGCATGGCGCATTTAGGATTTGCCGGGGTTGTTTTCTTCCTGTATATCCTCAAAATCGCCAGCATGTCTGAGGCATTCTACTGGATGGCGGCGTTTGTGACTTATACGATTCCAAACATTTTTACATTGCTATGGATCGTGCTCGTGCTGCGTTGGTATCGCCAGGACACGCAAACGGCAAAGGTTATTTTAAGCAGTCTGGCCGGATTTCTGGTTTTTGCCATCGTTGGAAGCAGTGAAACCAACCTGCTCATCATTGTGCTGCTCATTGGCGCGTGGTGGGTTTACCGCATTCTTTTTCACAGGAAAGTGGATGGTTTTATGATCGCAATGCTGGCTGTCTGTGCGGTTTCCTGTTACTTGTATTTTAGCTCACCGGGCAACCAGGCGCGCATCGGCGGCAATCCATTGGGTGGGAATATTCCTTTTTCGGTTATTTCATCATTCAAAAAGCTTGCTGTACTGAGCTTCGACTGGATATTCCGTACACCGCTGATCTTCTTCTCATTGGCATGGCTGGTTGTCCTTTCCAGGCTTTCGGCCGGGGCCAGGAATTATTTTTCAATTCCGGTCTGGTATGCAATGCTTTTGTTCATTGGTGTCCTATCGGCCCAGCTTTTCCCTTCGTATTATGGGGTAGGAATTGAGCCGACGCCGCGTGTGATAAATTGTGTTTATTTCTTTTTCCTGATCGGCTGGTTTTATGTGATCGGGGTGGTTTTTCATTATTTCAAAAAAAGCACGACCAGTCCATTTCAATTCTCAATGGTTCGATACGGCATACTTTACGCAGTTTTGACGCTGTCTATAAGCCTGTCATTTTACCGCAGCGCCAATGTTCGTTTAATGTATTCAGATCTGATAAATGGGAAAGCAGCAGCATTTGATAAAGAAATGTATGCGCGCTATGATATGTTGCGCAGCTCCAAGGAAAGCACCGTTTATCTGCCGCCGATCCATTCTAAGCCGTTCTCAATTTTTGTAGACGACGACATCAAGGACAATCCCGACCATTGGTGGAACAAATGCATGGCCGGATATTTCGGCAGGAAAGTAATTATCATGAAAGATTCGCAAGGTGAACAGCAATAAAAAGTTAGCTATAAGTGCCGCCATGACGCTGCCCGTGCTGCTTTGGGTGTTTGTCATCTTATATTATTCCGTCAACCTGCCCTGGTACGACGATTTTGACCCGTTTCCGGATTTCCTGCGAAAGTGGATCACCGATCCTTCTTTTTCCGACCGGTTAACATTGCTATTTCAGCCTAATAACGAACACCGTATGGTGATCGGGAAGCTCGTCACACTTGCTTACTATTGGGTTACCGGGCACTTGAATTTCACATTCCTGCACATTGCCGGGGCTTGTTTTACGCTGGGCACATTAAGGATTTTCTGGCTTTCCTTTGCCAGGACGAAGATCAATTGGTGGTATTTTTTGCCGGTCCCATTTTTGCTTTTCCAATTACAATATCACCTTGTTTTCCTCTGGGCGATATGCAGCTTGCAGCACCAGCCGGTGGTGTTTTTTATCAGCCTTTCCATGTTTCTCTTGTCTAGGGAAAGGTTTGGCTGGGCGGTTTTGGCGGCTGTATGTGCCACTTATGCCATGAGTAACGGGATTTTCGTTTGGCCGGCGGGTGTGATGATACTTCTTTTAAGATCCAATTATAAACAGCTTACCGTCTGGCTCATAGCGGGCGCGGTTGCCGTAGGGCTTTATTTTTACGGAATGTCGGCCCAGGGCAACGAATCCAGCATGGAGTTCTTTGCAAAATATCCACATTTATCCGTTTTGGGCTTCTTTGCATTTTTGGGTGGTCTGTTCGATTTTTTTCCGGAGAAAACCATTGTCGTCCGCTCCGCATTGCCTGTTCTGATGGGCTTTTTGGTGACGATCTGGATTGCGATCTGGTTGTATAAACAACTCCTTCCCTGGCTTACACGCACATTCAACCGGCCTAAAAACATCCCTTACACAGGTCAGGAAACCTCAATCGACAAGAAGAAGCAGGATATGTTCTTGCTGGGTATTTTGACATTTCTGTTAGTCAATGCATTGATTATCGGTTTGTTACGGCCTCGTTTCGGCTTCTTTGTAATGATCGTCAGCAATTACAAAATGTATCCTGCACTGTTTTTAACCGTTGCTTATCTTACATTCATCAATACTATAAAGGGAAAGCAAGTCCAGGAATGGATATTCCAATTTGCTTTGACAACGAGTGTGATCATCTGGGGATTTTCTATTTACGGTTACCTGCCGGTCATTGCTGAAAGGAATAAATATCTGACAGTCAATGGTTATAACCAGGAGCATAATGGATTTGGACTGGGCCATGTCCCGTTTTCGACAAGCGCAGCTTATGTAGACACCATGATGAAGCAGATGGTAAGCCGGGATGTTTATAAATATCCGGATGCGCCCGAAAAGCTGGCAACGGAAATTAGGAAGATGCAAAATCCAATGCCGGCAGAAGAAGGCATTTTGATCTCCACACATGGCAACGTTTTACATATTCATGATCCGCAAAGCAGCATGTGGCTCAATCGTAACAATGGTCATTATGCCTTTGTCAGAGACGCCAGGCAGCTTTATTTCTTCAAAATGACTCCTCAGGCATACTCAGGCAGGAACATTTTCAAGCAATATGACAAAGGGGCCGACACTGAAATCCCACTCACTGCTCTCAAACCCGGATCGTATGATTTGGGCATCATTCACGTGGAAAACGGAAAGTCGCAAGGTGGTATTCTTAGAAAAATTACAATCCCATAAATCATTCGGGCACTTGATAATGCGCTGAAAGGTGTATTTTTGCCGCCATAGGTCAAATAGCCAAACAGAAGAATGTCTCAAATCCCTCAGATATCCATTGTCGCGCCGCTTTATAATGAGTCCGAGTCATTTCCCATGCTCATTCAGCGAATCAATGCATTGATGGATTCCAGTCCGATCTCTATTGAAGTAGTGCTTATCGATGATGGAAGTAAAGATGATACAGCATTAAGAATCAGGCAGCTGGCACTTACAGACGAACGTTATCATGGTGTATTTTTATCTCGAAACCATGGTCACCAGCTTGCATTGACAGCCGGAATTGCAGCAGCCCGTGGAAGTGAGGCGCTTTTCGTCATTGATGGCGATTTGCAAGATCCGCCCGAATTGCTTCCGGATTTTTATAAATTACTGAAAGAAGGGAATGATGTGGTTTACGCGGTCCGTAAAAAGCGTAAGGAAGGTTTTGTGAAAAAAATGGGCTATCATTTCTTCTACCGCATTCTACGTTCTATTTCATATGTGGAGATCCCGCTGGACAGCGGTGATTTCGCGCTGATAAGCCGCCGGGTTGTAGATGTGCTGAATAAAATGCCCGAAGAAAGCCGTTATTTGAGGGGAATGCGCTCCTGGATCGGTTTCAAACAGGTTGGTTTTGAGTATGAAAGAGATGCAAGGGCTGCGGGGGAATCCAAATATTCGTTCAAGCAATTATTCCAGCTTGCTTACAACGGGATTTTCAATTTTAGTGAATTTCCGATCAAATTCATGAGTCGGGTAGGGGTGATTGCCATCCTTATTTCCTTGTTTTATTTCATTGTTGTCGTGGTTAAAAAGATGTTTTTTGCCCAGGTTATCGAGGGTTTTACGTCTTTGTTGTTTGTGATTATCCTGTTCAGCGGCGTGCAGTTACTGGCGCTGGGCATCATTGGAGAATACGTTCTCCGCATATTTTTTCAGTCCAAAAATCGCCCTTTGTTTATTATTAAAGAGGAGATAGTCAACCGAGAGTACATTTGAGCTGATGCTGTTTACCGATATACAATTTATCATTTTCTTTATTGTCGTTACGCTGGCTTATTTCAGCCTGTCGTGGCGTGGGCGGTGGATGCTTTTGCTGGCAGCCAGTTGCTACTTTTACATGGTTTTCAAGCCGATCTTTATCCTGATCCTGTTTGGAACCATCGTAATCGACTATTATGCAGGCATTTGGATAGAACAATCAAATGATCAGAAACGAAAAAAGTTGCTGCTGATCATTAGCTTGATTTCCAACATCGGGATTCTCGCATTCTTCAAATACTACGATTTTTTACAGGATTCCATCAACAGCGTGCTCGCCAGTTTCGATTTGCGGCCCGCCGTTCCGGCATTAACGAGGCTTGTCCCCAGCCGCATAGCCGAATGGATGACGACTGGCGAAGGAAAGATCTTGCTTCCGATCGGCTTGTCATTTCACACTTTCCAGGCCATGAGTTATACCATTGAAGTCTACCGGGGTAACCAGACCGCCGAGCGACATTTTGGTATTTACGCATTGTATGTCATGTTTTACCCACAGCTGGTCGCCGGTCCGATTGAGCGTCCGCAAAACATGCTTTTCCAATTTCATTCGTATTTCAAATATGATTTTGAGCTGGTTAAGTCGGGATTAATGCAAATGGCCTTTGGGTTTTTTAAGAAAATGGTGATTGCAGACCGGCTTTCCGTGTTCGTGGACTATGCCTATGATCCGGCCTCCGACCATAACGGACTCACGTTACTTACTGCCACCGCATTTTATTCGTTTCAGATTTACTGCGATTTTTCCGGCTATTCCGACATTGCCATTGGTGCTGCCAGGGTAATGGGTTTCACATTGATGGACAATTTCCGGTCGCCATATGAGTCCAGATCCATTCCCGAATTCTGGGGAAGATGGCATATTTCGCTTTCCACATGGTTCAGGGATTATTTATATATTCCATTGGGAGGCAACCGGCGTGGAGAGTTTATCAAATTCCGCAACCTGATGATCGTCTTCATGGTCAGCGGATTATGGCACGGAACAAGTTGGAGCTTTGTCATATGGGGCGCTTTGCACGGATTTTACCAGATTACGGCCCTTCTGCGCGACAAATATTTGAAGCGGGCGAATATTCAAATCCCCGATAACTTCTTTGTACGGACCGTTAATGTGCTGCTGACCTTTGCTTTGGTAACCTTAGCCTGGATATTTTTCAGGAACTCACTCAGCCGCTCAATGGTGATTTTTGAGAAGATAGGGAGTCTTTCCCTGTCAGATCAGATATTAAGCCCATTCAATCACGTAGAAATGTGGTTCTGCGTATTCCTGATCGGATTTTTACTTTGGAAAGAACATTACTTCGAAAAAATTCCAACCCGCAGCACTGCCGTATTTTTTATATTATTCCCCATCATTGCCTTCCTGACTTACTTTTTAGGTGTTATTACTGAAAATCAGTTCATTTATTTTCAGTTTTAGGAAGAAAAAAGGAAAAACATTTGCGTTGGAATTTTTGTTACCAGATGTGGGATGGATGATTAATGTCTTTTAGATTAACGATTTAATAAAATGTACGAAGTAACAGCCGATAACAAATTAAGAAGCCTTATAGTTGTGGGTGATCGCGTTTTGATCCGCCCGAAAAGCCCGAGTGACCGCACAAACAGTGGCCTTTATCTGCCACCGACCATCACGGAAAGGGAACAGGTGCAAAGCGGTTATGTTATTAAAGTAGGCCCGGGTTACCCAATTCCGGTTGCCGCAGAGGACGAGCCGTGGAAGGAGACTGAGGAAAAAGTAAAATATATGCCTTTGCAATCCAAAGAAGGCGATTTAGCCATATATCTGCAACGTAACGCCATTGACCTGGAATACGACGGCCAGAAATACGTCATCGTTCCGCAAGCCTCTATTTTAATGCTGGAACGCTCGGAGGATTTGTACGATTAACAGCCCGGATTTCAATTGCCCCGTATTTAATCCAGCCCGGATTTACATTGCCCCGGATTTTAATCCGGGGCTAACTATTATCTTTGGCTATGACAAATCCGGAAAATACGACAATAAATCTTGCTGGCCTGGGCATTACAGCGCTGAACGAAATGCAGCAACAGGCCAATGAGGCGATTCAGCAAAACAGCGAAGTAGTGCTGCTGGCACCAACTGGTTCAGGAAAAACACTCGCTTTTTTACTTCCGGTGGCATCCATTTTGAAACCGGAATCCGATCATGTGCAATGCATGGTTATCGTTCCCACGCGGGAACTCGCGCTCCAAATCGAGCAGGTTTGGAAGAAAATGTCGACCGGATTTAAGGTTACGTGCTGCTATGGCGGTCATGATATGCAGACTGAGATAAGAAGCCTGGTGGAAGCGCCCGCCTTGATCGTGGGAACGCCGGGCCGCATTCTGGATCACATTCGCAGAAACTCGTTTACCGGCAGGCACATTTCCACGCTTATTTTGGATGAGTTTGATAAGTCCCTGGAACTGGGTTTTCAGGAAGAAATGTCAGAGATCGTCCGGAATTTGAGGAATGTAAAAAAGAAGGTTTTGGTTTCTGCTACAACCACTAAAATTCCCGCATTTACCAGCATTAAGGCACCCGTTACCGTTGATTTTGTAACAAATAAAAACAAAAGCGAAGGGCTCACAGTGGTTCAGGTGTTGGCTGAAAAGGACAAAATGACCACACTGGTGAAGTTACTGAGCTATTTGGGAGCCGAATCAACATTGATCTTCTGCAACCAACGGGATTCGGTAGAACGCATTAGCGCCGTGTTGAAAGAAGAAGGCATAGACTGCGCGTTTTTCCATGGGAAATTGGAGCAGGAAGAGCGCGAACGGACATTAATCCGCTTCCGTAACGGTTCGGTGCTTTTCCTTGCTGCAACCGATCTGGCCGCCCGCGGGCTTGACATTCCGGATATGAAGCACGTGATCCACTTCGAATTACCGATGAAAGGCGACGAATTCACGCATAGGAACGGCCGCACCGCACGCATGCTAGCAGAGGGGACGGCTTATATTTTAATGGATAGGGAAGACAAGTTGCCCGATTACATCATTGGCAAGCCCAAAGTTCTGGATCTTCCGGCAAAACTGGCCGCGCCGCCGGTTTCGGATTGGGTGACGATTTACATTAGCGGCGGCAAAAAAAGCAAGCTCAATAAAATGGATATTGTTGGTTTCCTTCTGCAAAAGGGCAAACTGGAAAAGCAGGATCTCGGATTAATCGAGGTGAAGGATAATATTTCGTTTGCGGCCGTGAAACGCGGAAGAGCCAAAGCTATGCTGCAATTGATTTCGGCAGAAAAGATGAAAGGGAAGAAGTATAAGATAGAAATTGCGAGGTAGTTCCACTGAAAGAACCGAAAGGGCATAAAAAAAGCATGCAGTACAGCATGCTTTCGAAATGTCTTATTATGACTAAACTTAGATAACGCGAACGTTAACAGCGTTTAGACCTTTTTTTCCATTTTCTACGTCGTAAGACACTTTGTCATTCTCACGGATGTCGTCTTGAAGACCTGAAACGTGAACGAAAATGTCCTTCTCACCAGTTGATGGTTGGATGAATCCAAATCCTTTGGAGTCATTGAAAAACTTTACTGTACCTTCTGCCATTAGTATTGATCTTATATTTTTAAAAACCAAATGTATACAGAAAATATCTAAAAGCAAGATAAAATTAAAAAACGCTTAGAATTATTCTAGTTTATTCAATAATCTTTGTTGCATGCCATTGATTGAGACTGCGTCCAAAATATCGCCCTACTGGCTCCCAAACGGCCATTTTCAGAGCATTTACCCTGCTCTTTTTCGCAGCATTAAGGGTGTATTTTACCACCGGGAAAGAATTGTAACTCCTGATGAAGATTTTCTGGATTTGGATTGGTCTTACGCAAAAAGCCCGGGATCGAGGAAGCTGGTGATCCTTTCTCATGGCCTGGAAGGCAATAGTACAAGGCAGTATATTTTGGGTATGGTGAGGCTGCTGAACCAGCACGGGTTCGATTGCCTTGCCTGGAATTTTCGGGGATGCGGCGGTGAAATGAACAAAACGGCCCGTTTCTACCACAGCGGCGCCACCGAGGATCTTGATCTTGTCATTCAAAATGCATTAAGTAAGGATTATGAGCAGGTACATTTGCTCGGATTCAGTTTGGGAGGAAATCTTACGCTTAAATATCTCGGGGAATCAGGTGTTCATTTAAATCCGAAAATAAAGAATGCATTGGTTTTTAGCGTTCCTATGGACCTTCGCGCGTGCAGCCTGTCCATCATACAGCCGGAAAACAGTGTTTATATGCACCGCTTTTTGAATACATTAGAACCAAAAGTGAATGCGAAGGCGGCCATTTTTCCGGACAGCATTAATATAAGTAACCAAAAGCACGTGCGGACACTTTACGATTTCGATCACATTTTCACTGCTCCCCTACACGGATTCGACGGCGCCGACCATTATTATGAACAATGCAGTTCAAAGTTCTTTATTCGAGACATAGCAATCCCGACCATGGTTATCAATGCGAAAAACGATCCGATCGTGCCTTTCGAAAGCCTGCCGATAGAAGAACTGAGAGCTCATGCAAATGTTTGTCTTGTTGCGACACAGGACGGCGGGCATTGCGGATTCAGGCCTGCCCGGGTGAAAAACGGCGTTTACTGGTCAGAGGAGCGTGCATTGGAGTTTCTTTCACGATAAAACTGATTCAGATATTATTTTGTTAGTGTGATATGTTTGAGATTCGTAATTTTGCGGCTGGTAACGCCAATTCTATTTAACCGATTAATATTCAGTTATTTCCCTTTTCATGTCCACATTAACACTTAATCCATCACCGTACATTATCATTGATTTTGACAGCACTTTTACAAAAGTGGAAGGGCTGGACGAATTGGCAGCGATCGCCTTAAATGGGCATCCAGAACGTGATCAGGTTGTTCAAAAGATAGCTGACCTGACGAATAAGGGCATGAATGGCGAAATGTCCTTTGCTGACGGGCTCCGCCAGCGGATCGGGCTTTTAAAGGCCAATCGTTCCCATATTCAGGAACTGGTGACTTTTTTAAGGACAAAGGTTTCGGATTCGTTTCAGCGCAACAGGCAGTTTTTAACTGAGCATGCAGATCAGATATTTATCGTTTCGAGCGGTTTTAAGGAGTTTATTGTGCCCGTAGCGACCGAATTGGGCATCCATGCCGATCATGTGTATGCCAATGAATTCCTGTTTGACGAAGACGGTAACATTACAGGAGTGGATGAAGAAAATGTCCTTTCGACGGATGGTGGAAAAATAAAATTGCTTTCCTCACTGAACCTGACGGGCGATGTTTACGCCATCGGGGACGGTTATACAGACTATGAATTAAAAGCATCAGGGCTGGCGAGTCGTTTTTACGCCTTTACAGAGAACGTTGAACGTCCGCGCGTTGTGGCTGTTGCGGATCACATTGCAACGTCATTCGATGACTTTTTATATGATAATAAAATGAGCAGAAGCCAGTCTTATCCGAAAAGCCGGATCAAGGTGCTTTTGCTTGAAAATGTGCACCCTGCGGCGCTTCGCGCTTTCGAAGAGCAAGGTTTTAATGTTGAGTTTGTAAAAGGCGCTTTGGACGAAGACGAGCTTTGCGAGCGTATAAAAGATGTTTCGATCATCGGTATCCGTTCTAAAACGAACATTACCAAACGCGTTTTGGACAACGCGAACCGTTTGATGGCGATTGGCGCATTTTGTATTGGGACTAACCAAATCGATCTGGAAGAAGCTGCGAAGAAAGGAATAGCCGTTTTCAATGCTCCGTATAGCAATACGCGTTCTGTTGTCGAACTTGCTGTGGGTGAAATGATTATGCTCATCCGTAACATTGTTGGCAAAAGCAATCAGCTGCACCAGGGAATCTGGGACAAATCGGCGAACGGAAGTTTCGAAGTTCGGGGTAAGAAATTAGGCATGGTGGGTTACGGAAGCATTGGAACCCAGCTTTCTGTTGTTGCGGAAGCGCTTGGTATGGAGGTCTATTTTTATGATTCGGTAGAGAAATTATCTCTGGGTAATGCACGGAAAGTGAACACATTGGAAGAGCTTTTAGCGATTTCTGACGTGATCAGCATGCACGTGGATGGCCGCAAAGAAAATACGAACCTGATAGGAAAGCGGGAATTTGACCTGATGAAAAACGGCGTCATATTCCTGAATTTATCACGCGGTCACGTGGTTGACATTCAGGCGCTGGCGGATGCGGTGAAGAGCGGAAAAGTGGCAGGAGCAGGTGTGGACGTGTTTCCAAAAGAGCCAAAAACCAATGACGAGATATTTGAAAGTGAATTGAGAGGCTTGCCTAATGTAATACTGACGCCGCATATTGGTGGAAGCACCGAGGAAGCGCAGGAAAACATCGGTCATTTTGTTCCTTCCAAACTACTGGAATTCATGAACAACGGCAGTTCTTACGGAAGCGTTAACTTCCCCGAAGTCCAGCTGCCGAAGCTGAAAGATTCCCACAGGTTATTGCACATTCACGCAAACGTTCCTGGAATTTTGGCGAAGCTGAACCATATTTTTGGTAAAAATAATATCAACATTACAGGGCAATATCTTAAAACCAACGAGCACATTGGTTACGTGATTGTCGACATTGCGAAAGACTATACCGAAGAATTCATTCAGGAAGTAAAAGATATAGAAGGGACGATCAGGTTCCGGATGCTGTATTGAGATTGAACAAACAAGATTCAACGGTGCCGGCCAGCTGATCGGCACCGCCAAGTCATTCAGCCTTCCTTCCATCAAAACTCAGTCATTAATCGATGTCTTTAACCTATTTTACCCCGGGCCCGGCTCAGTTGTATCCTACATTTGAGCAGCATTTACAAAGTTTTGTCAGCGGTCAGCTGGGATCTATTTCGCACCGCAGTCAGCAATATCGTGATTTGCATAAATTTACCGTAGACCAGCTCCGTATTCTCCTTAACGTGCCTAATACACATGCTATCATGTTCCTGGGCTCAGCATCGGAAGCGTGGGAGCGGATCTTGTTCAGCTGTGTGGAGCTGGAAAGTTTCCACCTGGTTAACGGATCCTTCTCGAAGAAGTTTTGTGAATATTCGAGTGCATTGAATAAGTATGCACACAAATTTGAAAAGCCGATGGGCGAAGGTTTCACAGCTGATGAAATCGAAGTGCCTGAATATGCGGAATTGATCTGTGTAACGCATAACGAAACAAGCTCGGGCGTGCAGATGCCTGTAAGCGAAATCCATAAGCTTAAACAAAAGAACCCCGACAAGTTTATCGCAGTAGATATCGTGTCTTCCGCTCCATATCCTGATCTCGACTATAATTTAATCGATACTGCCTTTTTTTCTGTCCAAAAAGCATTCGGGCTTCCGGCTGGTCTGGGGGTTTGGATTTTGAGTGAGAAGTGTTTGGAAAAGGCAAGGCAAATCAAAAACCAATATTCAATAGGTGCTCATAACGATCTGCCGACGCTTTGGAAAAACGCCCTGAACAATGAAACGCCTGCTACACCTAATGTGATGGGAATTTATTTGTTGGGTAAAATCGCAGAGGACTTTAATAAGATCGGCGTTGGCGAACTCAGGAAAGCAACAGAGCAAAAGGCAGCACTCATTTATGATTTCATTGAGAAGACCAACGGCTTTTCTTCCTTCGTAAAAGAAGTGCCAAACCGCTCTCAGACTGTGGTCGTAGCCAACGTAGAAACTCCCTCCGCAGACATTATCAAGAAGATAAAAGAAAAAGGAATGGTGATTGGAAGTGGTTATGGAGAATTCAAAAGTTCCCAGCTCCGCATAGCCAACTTCCCGGCAACTTCATACGATGCAGTTGAAAAACTAGTGTATGAATTAGGGGACATCTAAAATAAAAAATACGATTTGAGTGACCATAGGGATGACGGGACGTATCAATGTCCTAATCATCCCTATTTCTGTGAAAAGAAACGACATTCTCTGGAAATCCATTCTGGAAGACACATTCGAAGATTTCTTACGGTTCTTCTTCCCCGAAGCTGACGACGTATTTGATTTCTCCAAAGATTTTGAATATCTGGACAAAGAGCTCGAACAGCTTTTCCCGCCTGATAATGATCATTATTCCAGCAAATTTGTTGATAAGCTTGTTAAAGTCTTTACCAAAGAGGGCCAGGAGGAATGGATATTGGTTCACATTGAAGTGCAAGGCTACACCGACCCACATTTTGCAGATCGAATGTTCACATACTACTATCGGATCTGGGACAGATACCGCAAGCGCACAACGGCACTGGCAATCCTGACGGATGACAACAAGCATTATTATCCAAGCTGCTTTGAACAATCATTTCTTGGAACATCACTTCGGTTTGAGTTTAACATTCTGAAAGTATTGGATCAATGCGATCGAAAGCTAGCTGAAAGCGATAATGTGTTCGCGCATATTTTAACGACGGTCAAGATCGCGCTAAAAAGTAAAAAGCTAAGTGATAAAGATCTTTTTGACTTGAAAATCCAGTTGGCCAGGAAACTTCTCAGCGAGAAAATATCCAAGCCTAAGATTGCAAAGCTGATGAAATTTTTGAAATTTTATGTCGTACTAAATGATCCGTTTCTTTCGGCTTCATATAGTCAGGAGGTTTACAATTTAACACATAAAACATACACAACTATGGGCATTGATGAAGCAGTGATTTATATTTCACGGGAGGAAGGTAAGGAAGAAGGCATTGAGCTTGGCCGTTTAGAAACAACCAATGCTTTTACAGAAGCGCTGCTTAAAGATGGGCGTTTTGACAAGGAAGAGATTGCTCGATTGGTTGGCGTGCCTGTTGCGTTTGTTCAGGAAGTGAAAGCGAGATTATAATTTCGGAATTGGAAGATATATATGAAGCGCAGGACAACCCGGTCCTGCGCTTTTTTATTCTCCCCGGTTGTATGCAACCACAGCCCTAAAAATCTTTCAAATAGTATTTTAGAGATAATTATTTAGCTTTATGCCTTGTTAGTAAAAACGGACTTGGCGGTGATCAATTTTGATACCTTAATAGGGGAAAAAACGGACCAGCAGTTGTGGCAGCGGATTCGCGAAGGAGACGAGCAGGCGTTTACAATCATTTTTGAGAAATACCACCGCACGCTTTATAATTACGGAAGCAAGCTCTCACAAAACTCAGCCATTGTCGAAGATGCAGTTCAGGATGTTTTTATCGACATATGGCGACTGCGTAGCAACCTCACTGATCATGTAACATCCGTCAAATTTTACCTTTACCGGGCTCTTAGAAGGCGCATTCACCTGGCTAAGGACAAGTTTCCGGTTACAGAGGAAATTACATTGCTGAATGACACAGAAACACCAGCGAATGGCGGAAACTCCGAAACATTGCTGATCGACATTGAGTCTGCCTCATTACGCGCAAAACAAGTGCAAAATCTGATGTCCCGGCTTCCCGAGCGACAAGTTGAAGCGTTAACATTGCGTTATTTTGATGATTTCAGCATTGAAGAAATAGCCGGGATTATGGGCGTCAGTGAAAAGTCGGTCCGCAATTTCATTTACAAAGCACTTACTTCCCTCCGCCATAACCGGGAGATTTTGCTGATATCCAGCCTGATCTTCTGCCTGTTAGGTCTTTTTTAGAATTTTTCTTTAAAAAAGTTTGATTTTCGAGGGGTCATTTCGTGAATTCCATGCTCTTTCCTTATGAAAGACGAATTCCCGCCGATATGACGCATGACCCTTACTCCTTAACGGAACTGATCCGCAGCGATGAATTTGTCGCGTGGGTGATGCGCCCGGACGCACATAGCAATGAAAAATGGCGGCTCTTTCTGGAAAATCACCCGGAAAAGCAACGCACAATAGATGCCGCCCGCGAATATGTGATCCTGCTGGCCAAAGATACGGGCAGAGACCAACCTACTGAAAAGCAAAGCGTAAGAATGTGGAGCGCAGTGGAAAGTCAGATGCATAATCAGGAAACCGGACCCTCAAAAGTGGAAGAGGCTGCCGAGCCTAAACGGATTCTATCAGGATGGCGCTGGATAAGGGTCGCTGCATCTGCAGCATTGATACTGAGCATCGGTTCGGTGAGTTACTGGTTTTACTACAAGCAGGGCAACGGGCGGGTGAGTGGATATTTGAGTACTGAGCAAGTTGCTGCTGACAAAGTCGTGCAAAAGTATAATGATACGCAAAAGCCGCTGACGATCCTGCTAGCCGATGGCAGTTCGGTGGTTTTGCAGCCAGGCGGACATTTGAGCTATACTGAAGCTGTTAATGCGAAACGTCGGGAAGTGACTTTAACGGGAAAAGCTTTTTTTGAAATTGTCAAAAACAAGGAAAAACCTTTCCTGGTTTACAGCTATGGCCTGGCTACCAAAGTATTGGGGACCAGTTTCATGATTGATGCTTCGGAGGCAAACAAGGAAATCCGGGTAGAAGTGAAAACAGGGACGGTGTCGGTTTTTTCAATCAATAATTTGGATAAAAAAGAAATCGACGCAGAATCAGATAAACCTGAGCTGACCGGAATCACGCTCAGCCAGGATCAGAGAATTGCATTTTCAAAAGAAAGCGGCAGGATCGTCAAGCTGGATGGTCAGGAAAAGGGATCGGTTCCGGATATGGATATTTCGAAACAAGGTTTTGTCTTCGATGAGACGCCTGTTCATAAAGTGTTTGAAACGCTGGAAACTGTATATAATGTGCAAATCAGTTATGATAAGGTTAAAATGGGCGATTGTACATTAAATGCAACACTGATCGGGCAGCCTTTCAGAGAAAAACTGGACGCCATTTGCAATGCGCTGGACGCTCAGTATGAGATAAAGGATAACCTGGTTTCCATTGTTGGCAATGGCTGCAAGTAAAGGATCAGATTACTATTGAGAAAATAATTATTGAACAATTGCCGGATATATACATGAAAACATCTCAACCAAAATGCTGCTGCTTATGACATAACCTATCCGCTTTGACACAAAAAAAGACCAGCCATGTTCCAGCATGACTGATCTCAAGATTCCCCGAAGTAACTGACATTACTTTACATCCGCTTTTGCAGGGGATGCAAGGGAAGATTTCGTTGAATAAATCTCCTTAACCAACAAATTCATTCAAAAATATGAAAAAAGTTCGACGACTTGAAGACTTTCTCATCACACTCATGCGAATAACAGTCATTCAATGTATCCTGGCGGGTCTATTCGTAGGCATTTCATGGGCACATGATGGAAGAGCTCAATCTGCATTGAGCCAGAAGGTTACGGTTGACATCCAGAATGAGGACATCAAAAAGATCCTTGGACAACTGGAAAAGCAAACCAATGTAAAGTTTGTGTTCAGTTCCAAACTGATCCAGTCAGAAAGAAAAGCTTCCATAAAGGCTCAAAACGGCGCACTAGCGGACGTTTTGGATGCGCTTTTGAAACCAATGGAACTGAACTATAAAGCAAAGAATAACCTGATCGTCATCAGACCTGATAATCAGCCTGAAAAGGCGGGTGAGGTTGGGACTGAGCCAACCCCTGTGCAACCAGCCGAAGCTGCTATTGAGAAAACGATAACAGGAACGGTTAAGGAAGACGGGGGAGCCGGCTTGCCTGGCGTGAGTGTGGTGCTCAAAGGCACGCAAACCGGAACATTGACCGACGAAAAAGGAAAATACTCAATCACCGTTCCCGATGGAGAAACAACATTGATTTTCTCATTTGTGGGTTTTATATCGCAGGAAGTGCTGGTCACTGGTGCTCAGAGCACATTCGACGTTGCGCTTAAAGTGGATGACAAATCGCTGGAAGAAGTGGTGGTTGTCGGTTACGGAACGCAAAAGAAAGAGTCGCTTACCGGCGCCATAGCTACGGTTACGAGCAAAGATCTTGACCGCGTGCATGGCGGCTCAACGGTGAGTTCCGGACTGGCCGGAAAAATACCAGGCGTAACATTCAGGATGCCGGACGGACGCCCGGGAGCAGCTGCAACGGTGCAGATCAGGAATATGGGAAATCCGCTTTTTGTCATCGATGGGATTCAGCAGGACGACAAGCAATTCAACAACATTTCCCCGAATGATGTAGAAAGCATTACCGTGCTAAAAGACGCTTCTGCCGCTATTTACGGGGTTCGCGCGGCGAATGGTGTTGTGGTGGTTACAACCAAAAGAGGAAAAAACGGAACAAAGAATACAATCAACCTTGACGCTTACACCGGCTGGCAAAACTGGTCGAGATTTCCGAATGTAGTCAATGACTCGTATCAATGGATGCACGGAAAAGCGGAAGCGGAAATGAACCAATATGGTAAAACCTCCATCACCCAGGCGGAACTCGACAAGTATAAAGCCGGCACCGAAATGGGCTATAAGAGCTTCAACTGGAAGGATTTCATTGTAAAGAAAAATTCGCCGCTGACCTCTGTTAACCTGAACATGACGGGAGGATCAGATAAAATCTCCTACTACATTTCGGCAACGCGGTTAAGCCAGAATTCGGTCCTCGGACGTGAGTTTACATTTACAAGGAATAACCTGCAAAGCAATGTTGACGCCAAGATCACGGAAAATTTGAAAGTAGGCATTCAGATCAACGGCCGGATCGAAACCCGCGATCAGCCGGGTATTCCGGGCGGTGATGATTACTGGCTGCCTCGTTTTGCAATCCTGCGGAACCGTCCGTTTGAACGCCCTTATGCCAATGATAATCCATTGTATCTCAATGATATTAAGCACAATGAAACCAACTGGGCCTATAATAACAAGCGACTGGGTGGTTACCAAACGGACATTTGGCGCGTATTGCAGACCAATATGACAGCAGAATACAAAATTCCGGGCATCAAAGGCTTGGTTGCCAAGGGAATGTATTCCTATTACATTGGAGACCGGGTTTTGAATGGCCACGAATACACTTATGAAGCCTACACCTACAACCCGACGGACGACACTTACAAAGTAACCGGCGGAAGCACAAACCCCTGGCGGGAAAGGCGTACGCAAAAGATCATGCGCAATGTGTATCAGGGCCAGCTGAATTACAACAACACATTTGGCAAAAATACAATCGGCGCCACCTTTGTTGCAGAACGCCAGGAAGAGCGTGATCAGGAACAATGGGTACACTCGGTTCCCAAAACCAATGTGCTTCCCCTGGTTTATTTTGCAACGATGGACACTTACGACGACAAGGATAATCAGCTTGCGCGTATAGGGTATATCGGTAGGATTAATTATGACTATGCAGGCAAATATTATGTAGAAGTTTCGGCTCGGCGCGATGCTTCCTGGAAGTTCGCTCCGGATCGCCGGGTGGGTTATTTCCCATCAGCTTCTGCGGGATGGAGGATTACAGAAGAGCAGTTTTTCAAAAATATCATTGGCACGAGAAGCATTCTGGACGATCTTAAACTGCGGGCTTCCTATGGGATTTTGGGAGATGATAACATTCTTTTCAACAATGATGTCAACCGTCCTTTGGATCCTTATGCATACTTGCCAGGTTACAATTACAACCAGGGTAACGCGATTTTAAGTGGAACGGCAGTAGTAACGTCACGTGATAAAGGACAGATTATCAATAATATATCCTGGTTTAAAAGTAAAATCACGGACGTAGGTGCAGACTTTTCTTTGCTGGGAACCAAACTGACAGGTTCGGTTGACTATTTCTACCGGTTGAGAACAGGACTTCTGGGACGCAAGTACGACCTGCTCGTTCCAAGTGAACTGGGTTACAGCCTCCCGGATGAGAATGTTAACAGCGATTCACAAGCCGGATGGGAACTTGCCCTGGCTTATAATGGAAAAGCCGGCGACATTGGCTATTCTGTTGGTGGTAATGTGTCCTTCTCACGCACCAAATTCGTCTCTTCCTATAAGCCCGTTTTCAATAATTCCTGGGACCAGTACAGGAATTCTGAGGAAGGCCGTTACAGGAATATTTACTGGGGTTATGAGACAATTGGACAGTTTCAGTCGCAGCAGCAAATCAATGAATATCCGGTTAACATTGATGAACAAGGCAACCGCACATTATTGCCGGGCGACCTGATTTACAAGGATATCAATGGCGATAATGTGATTAATAACCTGGACGAGAGGCCAATTGGTTATACAACAAATGGTCAGCCTAACATTAACTTCGGTTTGAACTTTGCGGTTACCTGGAAAGGCGTTTCATTTAACGCAGACTTCTCAGGCGGCGCCATGTATTCCTGGAATCAAAACTGGGAGCAGCGCTGGGCTTATCAGAACGACGGCGCTTTGAACAAAATATTCCTCGACAGATGGCATCGCGCAGATCCCTTTGACCTGAACAGCGAGTGGATCCCAGGCAAATATCCGGCATTGCGCTACAACGATGGCGGACATAGCAACTACAAGCGAAACTCCACTTTCTGGATCCATAATGTGAAATATATCCGCGCAAGGACCATTGAGCTGGGTTATTCTTTGCCAAAAACATTGCTCGAAAAGGTGAAACTGCAACGCGCCAGGATTTACATCAATGGTTACAATTTGTTCTCCATCGACAATCTGAAAGAATTTGGCATCGATCCCGAAATCTCGGAAGAAAACGGTCTGCAATATCCGCAGAACAAGTTTGTCAACGTAGGGATCAATCTTTCAATCTAATAAAACCGTATTTCGCGATGAAAAAGATATTTTATATACCAGTATTTGTATTGCTATTGCTGAGCTGGGGCTGTAATGATGATGAATTCCTGAACCGGCCGCCAACAAACATTCTGACCGAAGAACAGGTCTGGGGCGATGAAGGCCAGGTGCTTTCCTTACTTGGAAACTTGTACAACCGTTATGTCGATCTGGGCAACTTTCGCGATTTTGAGCGACCTGGCCTGGATGCCCTTACCGGATGGACGCGTCTAGCAGATTTCAATGAAGCATTCTGGTCGGAATCAGGTCGTTACAAGGAATTCCAAAACAGCGGCTGGGATTTGAACACTTGGTCGATCTGGGATTACGGTTACATCCGGGAGATGAATTTATTCATCCAAAAATGCGAAGCAGCAGAGAAACTTTCTCCCGCAGCCAAAGACCGCTTTCTGGCAGAAGCACGATTTCTGCGTGCTTCCTATTATTTCGAGCTGGTAAAACGCATGGGCGGTGTTCCATTGATCCTGGAACCGATGACTTATGATTTCAGCGGAGATCCTACTTACCTGCAACACGCGAGGGCCAAGGAGTCGGAAATCTATGATTTTGTAATTAAAGAGGCGGAGGAAATAAAAGCCAAACTTCCTGCCAATGCCGGTGAAAAGTCAAGGGCTACGCAGGCAGCTGCATTGGCCATGCAGGCCCGTGCAGCATTGTATGCCGGTTCGCTGGCGAGGTATGGTGTGAATACGCCTTCGGTTTCTTTGCCTGGCGGTGAGGTGGGAATTCCTGCAAATCTGGCCGTAGGTTATTATACCAAAGCGTTGGCCGCAGCGAAGGAGATTATCAGCGGAAGCGTGGGTGCGTATGCGCTCTACAACAAAAAGCCTGATCTCTCGGAAAATTTTTCAAGTATATTTTATGATAAAGCAAACAATTCGGAGGCCATTTTTGTAGACGATTACAAACTGCAAAGTGGTAAAGTGCATTATTTCACCGGCTCTAACCAGCCTCGCTATGGTGCTGAGGAAGAGGAGGGTGGAAGAATTAATCCATCATTGAATTTTGTGGAGTCATTTGAAAAGCTGGACAACACATTTGCCCGCATTCCAACCACCAATGCAGCCGGCGCTCCTATTTATTATGCCAATCAAACCGACATATTCGAGGGTCGTGACGCAAGGCTTGCCGGAACGGTTATGCTGCCCGGAACCACATTCAAAGGCCGCACCGTAGACATTTGGGCTGGCTTCCAGCTAGGAAACGGCTCCATCGTAAGCGGCGACGACCGCGGAGCCCAAAAGACATTGCCAGGCAAATCGGTCCCTGAACAAGTTGTAGGATTCGATGGCCCGATCGATGGTTTTGAATTCACTGCGCAAACAGGATTTTATCTGCGTAAATATCTGGATCCGGTTGTAGGATCAGGGCAGCGCGGGGTTAACAGTGAAGTTTGGTTTATCCGTTACCGATATGCCGAAGTGCTTTTGAACGCTGCTGAGGCCGCATTTGAACTAAAACAACCCGCCGTAGCAGCCGGATATATGAACCAGGTGCGTGCCCGTGCCGGATTGGTAAAACCACTCGTGGCCGGAGACATTACATTCGACCGCATCGCGCATGAACGCCGCGTGGAGCTGGCTTTTGAAGGACATTATCATTTCGATATCCAGCGCTGGAGAATTGCCCACATTGTTATGGACGGCAACGCGATCAGCGCGGCAGACCTTTCCAAAGACCTGGGAAAAGCGACCAAAAGAAACACACAGCCCTGGGCATTATGGCCTTACAAAGTGTATGAGCCAGGATCGCCTAATAATGGTAAATGGATTTATAAACCTGTGAAATTGAGCCGTGTAACCGGTGCTGACCGCTTCCAGTTAGGGAATTACTATTCGCTGATCACAGACGAGGTCGTCAACAACAATCCGAAGATCATACGGAACCCAAATCACTAGGCCATCACATTCAAAAAGATCAGCTATTATGAAAATCAGATCTCAATTTATACCATTCCTGGCATTGCTTTTCCTTATTTCAGCATGCGCAAAGGACAATTTTACAGAGCCGAAATCAACTTTATCCGGCCGGATCGTCTATAATGGAGAGCCTATCGCCGTGGAATACAACCAGGTAAGGCTGCAACTCTGGCAGCCGGGCTTCGGCAAGCTTGCGGCGATCGATACGCAGGTCGATCAGAACGGTTCATTCTCCGCTTTGCTTTTTAATGGTAAATATAAATTGGTTGTACCAAAGGGAAGAGGGCCTTTCAAGACGCTGGAAAAAGATGCTGCCGCCAAAGACACATTGTTTGTAACACTGGAAGGTAATCAGCAGCTGGACCTCGAAGTGATGCCCTACTATATGATCCGCACGCCTCAGTTTGCAGGGGCTGAAAACAAGGTCACAGCCACATTGAAGCTGGAAAAGATCATTAACGGCGCCGACGCCAAGGCCATTGAACAGGTTTCTCTTTTTATTAATAAAACAGAATTCGTGTCGCGCTCAACCAATGTGGGCGTAACGGATATAGCAGGGGCAGACGTCAAAAATTTGAATGCAATCACCATAGCGACCGAAATTCCTGCCCTTGTGCCGACCCAGAAATATGTTTTTGCAAGAGTCGGTGTGAAGATCAAGGATGTAGAAGACATGATTTTTTCACCGGTTCAAAAGGTGGAATTTAAATAACAGACTCCAAGTGAATTTAAATAGCGTATTAATGAAGAAGTACAGCTTAGTATT
This sequence comes from Dyadobacter sp. CY351, assembly GCF_021502625.1. Taxonomy (NCBI): domain Bacteria; kingdom Pseudomonadati; phylum Bacteroidota; class Cytophagia; order Cytophagales; family Spirosomataceae; genus Dyadobacter; species Dyadobacter sp. CY351. Next base: position 140,886 of record NZ_JAKFFU010000002.1, read on the forward strand.
GCTGATCGGGTTATTTGTGTTAGGGTGCGCCAAGAGCAAAATGGGTTCTTCCGGTACAAAAACGAGTGTTTCGCAAGGCCGCAGGGCAGAAGTGCTGTTTCTGGGTCATAATAGCAAGCACCACGATTCGGGAAAATATGCGCCCTGGCTCTCCGTGAAATTATTCAAAAGCGGGATCAACATGACTTACACAGCGGATCTGAACGACATCAACGCCGACAACCTGAAAAAATACGACGGGCTGATCATTTACGCCAATCACGATTCACTGTCGCCGTCACAGGAAAGTGCAATGAAGGCCTTTGTCGAAGGCGGCAAGGGTCTCATTCCGCTGCACTCGGCTTCGGGCTGTTTCAAGAATTCGAGCTGGTATATCAAAACAATCGGCGGCCAGTTTGCTTCTCATAAGGTAGGCAGTTTTAAAAATACGATTTTAAAACCCGATCATCCGGTCATGCAGGGCATTACGGATTTTGAGACCTGGGATGAAACCTATGTTCACAAAAACCTGAATCCTGATAAGACTGTGCTCGGTGAGCGCGTCGAAGGTAATGTGCATGAGCCTTATACATGGGTGCGCAACGAAGGTAAAGGCCGCGTTTTTTACACGGCTTATGGTCATGAAGACAGCACCTGGACCAACAGAGGATTTTTGGATCTAGTAAGAAATGGTGTCATGTGGGCAGTAGGCGATAAAGTGAAGGCGGAAATTGCTGCCTTGAAATTGCCGGATGTAGACATTTACCAGTCGGATACCATTTCTCATTATACCAAGAGGCATGTCGTTCCGAAAATGCAGGAATCACTGTCGCCATCGGAATCGAATAAATTGACTCAGATCCCGGCTGATTTTGAAATACAACTTTTTGCGGCCGAACCCGATATTACCAACCCCATTGCCATGGCCTGGGATGAGCGAGGCAGGCTATGGGTCGTAGAATCGGTGGATTATCCCAACACATTCAAAGAAACAGACGGCGCGGCCAATGATCGAATCAAGATCTGTGAAGACACCAACGGCGATGGCAAAGCCGATAAATTCACCGTTTTCGCAGATAAGCTGAACATTCCGACCAGCATGGTTTTCTCCAATGGCGGGATCATCGTTTCCATGGCGCCGGATTTTGTTTTCATGAAAGACACCAATGGCGATGACGTTGCCGACGTGCGGGACGTAATCATGACAGGCTGGGGCAAGAATGATACGCACGCAGGACCGTCCAATCTGCAATACGGATTTGACAATAAGATCTGGGGCGTGCTGGGTTATTCGGGCTTCAAAGGCACCATCGATGGCAAGAAAATGAATTTTTCACACGGTGTTTACCATTTCAAACCGGATGGAAAGGAGTTTGCCTACCTTGGGAGCAGCAGCAACAACACCTGGGGCCTGGGTATGACGGAAGATAACAATGTATTTCTTTCGACCGCCAATAACACGCATAGCGCTTATTATTCCATTCCCGGCCAGTATATGCAGCGCACCATCGGCGACGATCAGCCTGCTCTTTTATCCGTTCAAAAAATTGACGGACATTATGATGCGCATTCGCTTACGCCAAATTTGAGGCAGGTGGATGTGGTAGGCGGGTTTACTTCCGCTGCCGGCCACCGCTTTTACACGGCCAGAAATTTCCCAAAAGAATACTGGAACCGCATTGCATTTGTTTCCGAACCCACCATTCGTATCGTGCATAAAGCCATTCTGGAACCGGATGGGGCTGGTTTTAAGGAAAAAGACGGCTGGAATTTTATGGCTAGTTCCGACGAATGGTTTGGTCCGGTGCAGGCGGAAACAGGTCCGGATGGAGCGGTTTGGATTGCAGACTGGTACAACTTCATTATTCAGCACAATGTGTTCGTGCCTGCGCAGTCACCCGCAGAATTTATTATGCCCTCCAAAGAACAGCCCCCAGGCCCCGGAAATGCATTCAGCAGCCCCATGCGCGACCTGAATCACGGTCGGATTTACCGGGTTGTTTATAAAAACGCCAGGAAAACGCCTCCTATGAAGTTGTCAAAGGATGACCTGCCTGGCCTTATAGCCGCGTTGGAAAATGACAACATGTTCTGGCGCATGACGGCTCAGCGGCTTTTGGTAGAGTCCAAAAAACTGTCTGTTGTTCCTGATTTGTATAAAATCATCAACAACCCGAAAGTAGACGAGATTGGACTGAACAGCCCAGCCGTCCATGCATTATGGACATTACATGGCCTGGGTGTCTTGGACGGTTCTAATGCAGAAGCATTGCAGGTTGTAAACAGAGCATTAACACACCCGGCTGCGGGCGTTCGCAAGGCAGCAGCAAGTGTTTTGCCAAAAAATGAACAAAGTTTTGAAATGCTTCAAAAAGGCATGAAAGATGCCAATCTGAATACACGTTTAAGTGTTTTTGTTGCTCTGATCACATTGCCGGCTTCGGAAAAAGTAGGTGAAGCAGTTTATCAGGCGGCATTGGACGAACAAAACGCAAAAGACCCATGGTTGTCCAAAGCATTGTTGGCAGCCGCTATTAGCCATGAAAAAGGATTTTTAGCTGCTTCGGAAAAGCAATCCGGGAAATCGGCGTTTGCCGGGCAGGTTACAAAAGCGCTTGCAAAGGAAGTATATCCGTTGGGCCGTCGCAATACGTTGCAATATCCGCCTGATGTATCCGGAAAGGAAATTACCATTAAAGCCAGTGTCACCAAAGCAAAAGACAAAGCATTGCAAGGTTTTATCGCCGGACAAGGTGGAAAAGATGGAGGTTATGCATTGTACATTCAGGATGGCAAGTTGATTATGGCGGTCAAACAGCATGGTATGATAAGTCAGGCAGCAACCACTGAGCCGCTCCCTGAAAAATTCGATGTTGTGGCCAGTTTGACCAAAACGGGAGACATTACCATTGCTATCGACGGCAAAGAAGCTGCAAAAGGCAAGGCGCATATGCTTTTTGCTACGCCGCTCAGCAACTCCGTCCGCACTGGCGAGGATATGGAAGGCGAAGACAAGATTGGTTCGTATGAAGGCAAATTTGGCTTTGCAGGCAATTTCCAAAAGGCATCTCTGGAACTGAATCGTCCGTCGGAAGAAAATGCAGCGGCTATGGAGCGCGAAAAAACGACAACTGCCAGCAATACAAAATCATCCAATGCGACGGTGATCGAGCTGAAAGTTGAAAAGGAAATTATGCAGTTTGACAAAAAGCAGCTTACGGTGAAAGCCGGTCAAAAAGTGGTGATCAACCTGGAAAACCCGGATGGAATGCAGCATAACCTGGTCATTATCAAGCCTGGGACATTGCAAAAAGTCGGTCAGGCAGCAGACGAAATGCTGCGCGACCCAAAAGCTGCTGAGAAGCAGTATGTTCCGAAAGTTCCAGAAGTTTTATTCGCAACCAGGCTCGTCAACTCGGGCGAAACGGTCACATTGGAATTTACGGTCCCTAATGAGCCCGGCAACTACACTTACGTATGCACATTCCCGGGCCACTGGCGCGGAATGAACGGTATTTTGCGGGTAGTTAAATAATTTAAAATGCCTATTAAGCCCAGAAGCTAAACTTTTAATTTTCTTCAAATGACAAATTCAATTTTCAAAACTGCATTAACATGGATCCTGCTGCTGGCTTTTTCAGTGGCATATGCAGACAATAGCATTGATAAAACCGGTAAAAAAGCCATCCGCGTTTTAATGGTCGGCGGTGGTTCTTCTCACGATTTTGATAAATGGTATAAGGGCACAGACGTAGAAACGCTGCAAAAAGATGGCTTGGCAACGGTCGAATATACCAGTGACCCGACCACTATTTTACCAAAACTAAAAGACATTGACGTGCTTCTTCTGGCCAATAACCAGCCCATCGCTGATGATGCGACGAGGAAAGCAATATTTGCATTTGTAGATGCAGGTAAAGGCCTGGTCCTTGCGCATCCTGCGCTTTGGTACAACTGGAAAGACTGGCCTGAATACAATCAGAAGCTGGTAGGCGGCGGCTCAAAAGGGCATGATAAATATGGCCCGTTTGATGTGACAATAACCAAAAAGCACCCGGTGACGAAGAATGTGCCCGAAACATTTCATCTGGACGACGAGCTATATAACCAGATTCCGGATGAATCAGGATCGCCGATCGAAGTTCTGGCAACTGCGAAAGCGGCCGGTTCGGAGAAAGTTTTTCCAAGCATATTCATTGTGAAATATCCCAAAGGAAGGATTGTAGGGATTGCCCTGGGCCATGATGCGGCATCACACACCATAGCACCATATCAGACTATTTTGCGGAATGCTGTTCAGTGGGCTGCTAACTAGTTTTCCCCGGGTTAAAACCCGGGGCCATGATATGGATTGTCCCGATGGGACTTGCTAACTGGTTTTCCCGGGTTGAAACCCGGGGTCATGATATGGATCGTCCCGATGGGACCTGCTAACTGGTTTTTTCAGGGTTGAAACCCGGGGCCATGATATGGATCGTCCCGATGGGACTTGCTAACTGGATTTTTCAGCGTTGAAACCCGGAGGAACAATATAGATAGTCCCGATGGGACGGCTATTATCTCCTAGGGCCCAAATCCAAAGGCACTTATTACAGTCCCATCGGGACAATTTATTTATAGCCCCAGGTTTCAACCTGGGGATAGAGAGATAGAGAGATAGAGAGATAGAGAGATAGAGAGATAGAGAGATAGAGAGATAGAGAGATAGAGATAGAGACAAAGACAAAGAGGCATAGTAAAATACAGACAACTAAACAAAACAAAAATGAGTCAGAAGCAAATCACAGTCGTTATCGTTGGAATGGGTTTTGGAAAAGAATTTATCCCCATTTACCAAAGTCACCCTAACATTAAAGCCGTAGGAATTTGTACGCGCAGCAAAGAAACCCGTGACGAACTGACTGCCAAATTCAATCTCGACCCAAATCTGGTTTTCGAACATTTTGAAGATGTTCCTAAGCGGAAAGATGTAGATGCCATCCACGTAGTAACACCTGTTCCCGAGCACGCGAAAATGACATTGGCATCGCTAAATGCAGGAAAACACACCGCGTGCACCATCCCTATGGCCATGACCGTGGAAGATTGCACAGCGATTGTCGAAGCGAAGCGCCGCTCCGGAAAGGTGTATATGATGATGGAAACCGCCCTTTACACGCGTGAATTTTTATATGGGTTGAAACTGGCTGAAACGGGTGAACTAGGTCGTATTCAGTTTGTCCGCGGATCCCACATCCAGGATATGAGCATGGAAGGCTGGGGCGAATATTGGAAGGGTTACCCACCCATGCTGAACGGCACCCACGCCATTTCCCCGCTCTTAAAAATCAACAACACCATTGCCGAAACCGTTGTATGCCACGGATCAGGCCGGTTAAGCGAAGATCTGGCAAGTCGTTACGGGTCGCCGTTTGCAGTGGAAACAGCAACATTTACGCTAAAAAATTCCGACGTAGTTGCAGAAGCAACGCGCTCATTGTTTGACGTTGTACGTCAATATCGTGAGAGTTATGACGTTTACGGCACCAAAATGTCCTTTGAATGGGAGCAATTGCAAGATGAAAGCCACATCATCTTCGATGGCGGCGAAAATGCAAAACGCATTGATGTGCCCGATACAGACGAACTTTTGATCGAACCAATCAAACATTTCACAAAACGTGAAAAAATAGACGATCCAAACCACGTTTCCTTCCTCCAGGGTGCAGGCCACGGGGGATCGCACCCGCATTTGGTGCAGGAATTTGTAGCCGCCATCGTTGAAGGCCGCGATTCTGCGGTTGACGCAGCATTAGCAGCGAATTACACTTGCGCAGGCATATGCGCCCATGAATCTGCCATGAATGGCGGCATAAGGGTCAATGTGCCGAGCTTCGAGGCGTAACGCCTCACATTCAATACTCACTACTAACATTCCTCCAATGCTATTCGGAGCAAGCACATTTATATGGGTTTCCCCATTCTCAACGCAGAACATTAACCTCCTTACCAAGGTTAAAAACATGGGCTATGACATTATTGAAATAGCCGTGGAAGCAACAGACATTATTGATTGGGAATTGATAAAAACCGTCGCACGCGACCTGGATTTGAAAATTACGATCAGCGGCGCTTTCGGGCCGGAGCGGGACATTTCCAGCACCGAGCCATTGCATCGGCAGCTGGGGAAACAATACATTATCGACTGCATTAAAATTGCACAAAATGTAGGCAGCCCCATCTTCGGAGGGCCGGTTTATTCCGCTGTCGGGAAGACGAGGATCGTTTCGGATGAGCAGAAAAAACAGGAACGTGCCTGGTGCATTGAAACACTCGTTGAGATTGGACAAATTGCTGCGGATCATGGCGTTGTCGTTGGTTTGGAGCCGCTTAACCGCTTTGAGACAGACATGGTCAACACGGTTGATCAGGCACTTTCCATTGTGCAGGAAGTGGCGAGCCCGAACCTCAAAATCGTTCTGGATACATTCCATTCCAACATTGAAGAAAAAGACATTCCTGCTTCGGTAAGGAAGATCGGGAAGGACTTGCTATGCCATGTCCAGGGTAATGAAAGTGATCGTGGGACGCCTGGGACCGGACATTTGGAATGGGAGGAGATCCGGGATGCATTGGTCGGGATCGGCTATGACGGTGCTGTTGTGATTGAAACTTTCGGTCAGCCTTCCAAGGAGCTTGCGCGTGCCGCTTGCATCTGGCGTCCGCTTGCTAATAGTGCCGATGAACTGGCCGAGGAAGGTTTGGCCTTTTATAAAAAAATGTTCTCTTAAAATTTTGCCTTATGCGTAAAGTCCTGTTGTTCCTTTTTGTCTTTTCCAACCTATGTGCTCATGCTCAAATCCCTGTTGATTTGGCTGGTTTCGATAAAAAGAAAGGAGTGAAAGTAACGAATGAAGGCAATTTGCTGCACATAGAATGGCCCGCAGGCAATGCGGAATCCGGGAAAATTATCATTGATCTTAGCAAAGGACAGCCCATTATCAACGGCCTGTTGATGGGCAAAAACAATGCCTACAAAACCATTGTTAAAAACCTGGATCCGGCCGTCATCCTGACGGTTGGCAAACGTGATCTTGTTTCGCAGAACGGCTGGAATATTTTCTTTGACAAAACGGCTTATCTGCCTTACAAAACTTATCCGGTTAAGCTGGATAAAACGGGCGTGAAGGTCGTTTCCTCGGGTTCTCAGACCGAGATTATTGTCTCTGGCGCCATGGCAGGGCCATTTTCGGGTTCATACAATTTTACCCTTTACAATGGCAGTCCGCTAATGAATGTTGCGGCTGTCATGGCCACCGATGTGGATTCGCTGGCGGTGGTTTATGATGCGGGATTGGTGAGCCAGCAGACGCCCTGGGAAAAATTGTTTTGGTCGGATACTGAGAACAATGTCAGGAGCAGGGCCGTTGACAGGATGGACACAGTGAATATGATGGCCGTAAAATATCGCACCATTATCGGAGAAGGAAAAGAAGGCAGTCTGGCTGTTTTTCCAGCGCCGCACCAGTTTTTTTACCCGCTGGACAATGCTTATAACCTCGAACACATTTGGTATGGAAACAATTATCGGAACCAGTTTCCGGGATTTGGCATAGGCCTGAGGCATGACTTACTGGGCGACCGCCGCTGGGTTCCATGGTTCAATGCGCCCCCCAAAACACAGCAGCGATATAATTTCTTCTGCCTACTGAGTGCTGAAAAGGATGGAAAAGTGCTCGAAAAGGTCAAAGCGTTCACGCATAATGATACTTATGAACCGCTGCCCGGCTATTACACCATGTCCAGCCACTTTCACCAGGAGCATGTGGATGAGGTGCTTACGCGGAGGCCCATGCCGGAAATGCCCGGTTTCGTAAAAGCATTCCGCAACACAGGCGTTAACATTGTTCATCTTGGAGAATTTCACGGCCCGGGAAGTCCACGCGGACCCGAAGCGAAGCGCTGGCCCGAATTGAAAATGATGTTTGAAGAATGCAAGCGGCTTTCGGATGGTAATTTCCTGCTTCTGCCCGGTGAGGAGCCGAACAATTTCTTTGGTGGACATTGGATGAATATTTTCCCAAAACCTGTTTACTGGCTCATGTCGCGGGAGAAAAACCAGCCATTTGTTGAAGAAAGCGCGGAATATGGAAAGCTTTACCGCATAGGCAATAAGGAAGAAATGTTAAGGCTGCTGGAACTGGAAAAAGGCCTCGCCTGGACTGCCCATGCAAGAACAAAAGGCTCAACCGGCTTTCCTGACAAATATAAAGATGAAGCTTTTTACAAGTCGGACCGATTCCTGGGTGCCGCCTGGAAGGCAATGCCGGCGGATTTATCCCAGCCAAAATTAGGCAAACGCGTCCTCGACCTGATGGACGATATGGCCAATTGGGGACAGAAAAAATATGTGATCGCCGAGGCAGATCTGTTCCGAATTGAGCCAAATTATGAATTGTATGGTCATTTGAATGTGAATTATATGCAGCTCGATCATATGCCGCAATTTGAAGATGGCTGGCAACCTTTACTGGATGCAATGGAAAAAGGCAAGTTCTTTGTCTCGACGGGAGAAGTGCTTTTGCCGAAGTTTACAGTAAATAATGCCACATCCGGAGAAACAACGAAAGTCGATGCGAAAGGGAATGTTGAGATTAAATTAAATGCCAAATGGACATTTCCATTGAACCGGGCGGAAGTGATTTCCGGGGATGGAAAAGAGGTTTTTCACGATGTGATCAATTTGAATGATACGGAAGCATTTGGAGAGAAGTCATTTACATTTGCCAAAAATTTGAAAAACAGGAAATGGGTGCGCGTGGAAGTTTGGGATGTGGCTGCTAATGGCGCGTTTACGCAAATAGTATGGCTTGAATAGCACACTTTTAAGATAACTGGTAACGTAGAAAAAATAGCTGACCGGAAATTCTTCATGCGCAGCCAAGTGTAGAAAAGGCTGTTGCGCGTCTTTTAAATAATTATAAACAAAATCCTTAACTGAATGAAATTTTTAAAAACGACAGTCTGGGCGATCCTTATTTGCCTTTCATTTCAAAACTGTGCGAAAAAAGAGCAGAAAGATGAAAGCGCCGCAACGGAGCAAAAGGATACGCGTGAGATTTGGACCAAGGAGCAGGCAAACGAATGGTATGCTAAACAAGGTTGGCTGGTAGGTGCCGATTTCCTGCCCAGCACCGCCATTAACCAGCTCGAAATGTTCCAGGCGGCCGATTTTGACACAGCCACCATCAATAAGGAGCTTGGCTGGGCAGCTGATATCGGCATGAACACGATGCGGGTTTATCTGCACGATTTGTTGTTCCAGGAAGATTCTGCCGGCTTTGTGCAGCGGCTGGACGTGTTTTTGGACATTGCGGAAAAACATAAGATAAAGCCATTGTTTGTATTATTCGATTCATGCTGGGACCCGTTTCCTAAGCTGGGAAAACAACGTGCACCAAAACCTGGCGTCCATAACTCAGGCTGGGTGCAGAGCCCGGGGCTCAATGCACTGAAAGACAGTACGCATTATCCGCGTTTGGAAAGATATGTAAAAGGAACAGTCGCTGCTTTTGCCAACGATAACAGGGTGCTGGCCTGGGACATTTGGAATGAGCCGGATAACCCGAATACAAGCTCTTACGGTAAAGTTGAATTGCCTAACAAAGTGGATTATGTGATCCCATTGCTGTCAAAAGCATTCGTTTGGGCACGGTCCGTGAATCCTTCGCAACCATTAACAGCGGGAGTCTGGAATGGTGACTGGACTTCTCATGAGACTTTAAAGCCAATTGAAAAAGTAATGATCGACCAATCGGACATTGTTACTTTTCATAATTACGAAGACGCAGCAGATTTTGAGAAGCGTATCAAGCAGTTGCAGCAATACGGCCGCCCGATGATTTGCACAGAGTATATGTCACGCGGAAATGGCAGTTTCTTTAAAGGATCATTGCCTATCGCTAAGAAGTACCATGTTGGCGCCATCAACTGGGGACTTGTAGACGGCAAATCGCAAACGATCTACCCATGGGACAGCTGGAAAAAAACCTACACCAAAGAACCCGACCTCTGGTTCCACGACATTTTCCGCAAAGACGGAACGCCTTATAAGAAGGATGAAGTTGAGTTGATAAAAAGCTTGACTGCGGCGAAGTAAGGGATTAAGCAAAAAGTCCTGTTAATGTCATCACATTAACAGGACTTTTTGCATTTCGATACATTCTTACTTTTTCAACTTGGCCCAAAAAGCGTCATCCACTTTACCCAGACTCTTCATCAGCAAATCCGTTTTATACTTGCTTGCCTCTTCGATAGTCGCGAACCTGCCTGCTTTCAATTGCTTGCGTGTCGGCTGCTCAAATTTTATTGTAAATTCCATTTTTATATAGGATCATTCATTGACTTTTCATAGTATGTGTATTGCCAATATTACAAAAAAGCATTTGTTCCGGACCCTAAGTATTCTTGCCATTTTTCTAACGGTAACCCTGGTTAGCCAAGGGCTGCTGTTCGCTCAGAAAAAACAGCAAAGACCCAATGTTATTTTCATCTATGCGGATGACGTGGGTTATGGTGATTTGAGCAGTTATGGCGCGACAAAAATCTCGACACCCAGCATTGACCGGATCGGGAAGGAAGGAATCCGTTTCACGAATGCGCATACGACCTCTGCGACTTGTACGCCTTCAAGGTTTGGATTGTTAACGGGAAAATATCCCTGGCGGCAGAAAGGGACGGGCGTTTTGCCGGGCGATGCGTCTCTGATTATTCCTACTGACCGGCTCACTTTGGCGAAGGTCTTTCAAAATGCAGGATACAAAACGGCATCGGTTGGAAAGTGGCATTTGGGACTAGGTGAAAAAAACAAGCAGATCAATTGGAATGAACCTATTACCAAAGGCCCCAATGAAACTGGCTTTGACTACGCTTACTTTTTCCCCGCAACCTCCGACCGCGTCCCCACCGTTTTTATCGAAGATCAAAATGTACAAGGACTCGATAAATTGGATCCCATAGCAGTGGACTATTCCAAAAAAATAGGCAATGAGCCCACAGGTCTGGAAAATCCTGAACTTTTGAAATTACCTGCCTCGCCGAATCACGGGCATAATAACACCATAGTGAATGGAATTGGTCGCATTGGATGGATGACGGGCGGGAAGCAGACCCGGTGGATGGATGAGGAAATTGCACATGTGTTTTTGAGCAAAGCGGAGCAGTTCATGGAGGAAAACCAAAAGAATCCATTTTTCCTGTATTTCTCATTGAATGACATCCACGTTCCGAGAATGCCAAGCAGCCAGTTCAAAGGAAAAAGCCAGATGGGCTTGCGCGGCGACGTGATCCTGCAAATGGACTGGACGGTAGGCGAAATACTTAAAAAGCTGGATGAGTTGAAGTTGACTGAAAATACGCTGATTATTTTTTCAAGTGACAATGGTCCCGTTCTGGACGATGGTTATGCGGATAAAGCGGTTGAACTGGCCCAGGGGCACAAGCCTGCGGGCGTATTAAGAGGTGGGAAATATAGCGCTTTTGAAGGTGGAAGCCGCGTGCCATGGCTCGCGCGCTGGCCGCAAGCCATCAAACCAGGCACTGTTTCGGACGCATTGATCTGCCAGATCGATCTGCTCGCATCATTCGCTCATTATTTCCAGCAAAAAATGGAGGTCGATGATGCCCCGGACAGTTTCAATACCATGGATGCCATCCTGGGAAAATCAAAAATCGGCAGGCCGTATCTCATCAAACAAGGCGGAGCATTGTCTATCACCAGGGAAAACTGGAAATACATTGAGCCAAGAGAAGGCAAAGCGATCCAGGAACTGACAAACACAGAAACAGGAAATAACCCATCCCCTCAACTTTATGATTTAAGCAAAGATCTGGGAGAAAAAACAAACCTGGCAACCAAATATCCCGCGAAAGTGAAGGCTATGGCAGCGGAACTGGGAAAGATTAGGGAGGCTGAAAGGAGTAGATAAAAAATTTCCCAAAAATACTTTGTGACCATTACTAAGACCTGACGTCTAAACACATAAAACCCATGTTTTATGACGTCACATTTTATTTCTTTTTTGAGCGTTTTAGCAGCTGTTTTGTGGTCGGCGCTGTTTCAATGTGCATTGGCGCAGACTATTTATTTTCACCAGGATTTTTCGAAATCGGGGCCTTATGTGCGTGCTGATCCGGATTCCGGGCAGTTTAGCCATATTGTTGAGACGGTTCCTGAGCTTTCTTTTTCTAAATTTTCCAAAAACTATATGGATCTCGTGCGGACGCAGGAGGATTCTGCGACGGGTGGGATTATAAGAGTTTTGCGGGCGACACCATTTAAGCCGAACCCGGAAACATTATTTATCCAGATCACCATCAGCGCTGAATCTGTGCAGTCGGCGGCGCTGAATGCGATGTATTTTTATGTGGGTGAAAATTTTAATCCTGATAACCATTCCTTTCCGGGCAATACATTGATGTTCGGAAAGTTCTCGCTTAATTTTCAGGATGGCGGGTTTAGTATCAAGGACTTCGCAACGCAAAACACCAGTAAGGTTATCCCCAAAAAGAAGCAGGTTACATTGACCTGGGTCCTGAATAATTCAAAGAAATTACTGGCTTACAAACCGTCATCGTCTCATGCTGTCACCTACAACGCCCTGCCGGGAAGTTACGATTTATGGGTTGATAATGAGCCAGTCAGCCTCAATAGTCCCGCATATCCGGGCAATTCTTTATATGCTGCTAATAAACTTTCCAACTTCGAAATGCGGTTCCGGAACGGGCAGGGTAAGGTTCGTATTCATGAGATAATGATCCGTGATGGTGTATCTGAACTGAAAACGGGAGAGGTTGTAGTCGCGCCCAATCCGGCAACTCGGAAAATGATCACATTACGTGCTGAAAACGTGGATAAATCGTCGCTCCGGCTATTTAATATGTGGGGGCGGGATGTGAATATTTCGGCGGAGATAGTGGCTTCTGATAAAATCTTCATCCATCCTGTCGAGGAGCTGGCGTCGGGAATGTATATCGTGCATTTCCAAAATAAGGAGCGCAAGAAGAAATCTGTCAGGGTGATGGTGGAGTAATGTTCAGGGTGTAAGATTTTTTGGTATAGGATGAAAATTGGATTAAGTTTGACTAATCGTTGTAATTAAGCAAGCTTGCGTTTGTAACCTTGTGGCAACTTTTACAATGTTATGAAACCACATTCTCAGCCTCCTCAATCTTCTGATGACAATGCGCTCTGGCGACAGTTTTTGTCGGGGAATGTGGCTGCGTTTGAGCAATTGATGTCTTCTCATTTCCGCGTGCTTTTCCGTTACGGCTGTAAATTTTCGAAAGACCAGGAATTTGTTAAGGACTCGGTGCAGGATTTGTTTTTGCATTTGTGGGAAAAACGGGAGAATCTGAGTGCGGAAGTTGCTGTCAAACCTTATCTGATGGCTTCACTGCGCCGCCTTATGCACAGAAGCGTGTCGTCCAGGTCGTGGGTCGGAGAGGGGAATGCTGAGCAGGCGGATGAGGCATTTGATCTTGAATTTTCTGTTGAGCAGCAATACATTATCAACGAATCTACGCTCGTGCGCACGCGCCAGCTCGAAAAACTGCTGATGGAGCTTCCTAAGCGTCAGAAGGAAGTGATCTATCTGAAATTTTTCCAGGAGCTGAGCCGGGAGCAGATCTCCGAGATCATGTCCGTTTCCCCGCAAACCGTTTCCAACCTCCTCCAAATCGCCATTAAGCAGCTCAAAAAACATTGGAAAGCTGAATTCCTTACCTTCTTTTTGATCCATTTATTTATATAAAAAAGGGTCATAATGCCACTGAAAATGCGGTTTTATTGATTTTTCTAGAAATAATTTAAAATTTATTGGTATCCCGATCCGCTTTGTGTCTATCGTATGTTAGAAGCAAGCCTCATATGGATCATTACAGAGATTTTACCGTTGAAGATTTTGTCTGGGATAACGTTTTTAGGCAATGGGTCCTGTCGCCTACGCGCGAAACGGATGAGCTTTGGGAAGCGTGGATTGAAAAAAATGCAGATGCCCATGACAAAATTCAGCAGGCTAAGAGTATAGTGCTGTCGTTGCGATTGCACGAACCCGAATTAAGCGATCCTGAGATTACAGAAATCGTAAAGAACACCATTGGCCGCATAGACGGTTTTGAAAAATATCCCACTTTTGCCGAGCCTGTAAAACAGCTAAAAACTTACCATTTTCCATGGTTTCGCATGGCAGCAGCGGTTGCATTGCTGCTTATTTCAGGTTGGATCATTTACTCACTTTCTACCAAAAAAGAGTCTCGGCAGATCACATTCGAAAAGCCCATTCAAGAGGATAAGGACAGCATTACCGAGAAGTGGAACGCTTCTACGAAGCCTATGACGGTGGTTTTAGACGATGGGAGCAAGGTGACATTGTCTGCCAAGGCCCGCATCCGTTATGCCAACAAGTTCGTGGCTGCCAAGCGCGAAGTTTACCTGGAAGGCGAAGCATTTTTTGATATTACAAAAGACGCTGACCGTCCGTTTTTTGTGTATTCCAATGGCTTGGTTACCAAGGTTTTGGGTACAAGTTTTACCATTAGGGCATATGGAAATTCGAATGAGGTTACGGTGGAGGTGAAAACCGGGCGAGTTTCCGTTTTTCCGCAGTCGGATCCTGATTTTGAGCAAAAAACTTCGGGTAGGGAATTGCAAGGCATTGTGCTGAGCCCGAATCAGAAAATTATTTATTCGAGGGAGGAAGTGAGAATGGTGAAGACGCTGGTCGAGAAACCCGAAATAGTCGTTCCTAAGGCTGAAATCCCACAATTTGAATTCGAAGACACGCCTGCGAGCGATGTTTTTGCAACCGTTGGCAAGGCTTATGGCATTGAAATCCTGTACGATGCGGAAATTCTAAAAGACTGCCCGCTAACGGCAACACTGGATAACCAGACACTTCACGAAAAGCTTTTTATTATCTGTCAGGCTGTGGAAGCCAGTTATGAAATCATCGACGGGCAGGTTGTGATCCACAGCAGAGGTTGTAAGAATTGATATTAATATGTTGTAAATCAATGTTCTACTTTAACCCAACACCTAAACGACCCGATTAAAAAACAGAAAGAATAATCCATAAAAAAGAGCCGGCAATGTTCCCGCATCACCGGCTCCGAATAATCCCTTTTGGTTGTCGCCATTTTTCCTCCTATGCGGAGGCAGGGATCGTTTTGCCAGCTTTTGAATCATAACAAAACAATCAAATCTATGAAAAAACCCTTTAAATACCGCCAGGTATTACTTTGGACGATGCGAATAACAGCTACACAATTGATATTTGCCATATGGTTCATTGGAACCGGCCAAGCCCACGACAGCAACGCGCAGTCGCTTCTATCTCAGAAAATTACGATTAAGGCCAGCGGCAGTGAAGTAAAAAAAGTGCTGGGCCAGGTCGAAAAGCAGGCCGATGTCCGGTTTGTGTTCAGCTCCAAACTAATCAAATCGGCTAGAAAAGTGACGGTTAATGCGACCGAAAAACCTTTATACGAAGTCCTTGACCAGATACTGACGCCCTTGGAGCTTGAATACGAAGTTTCAGGGAAAATAATAATCCTTAAAAGACAGGACGCCCTTCCGCCGGCTGAACTGCCTTCCAAAAGCATTTCTCCCAAGCGTAACCTTACAGGCAAAGTGGTGGATGAAATGAACGCGCCGCTTCCGGGGGTAAGCATTGTGGTGAAGGGAACGCAAACCGGCACAACAACGGATGCCGATGGCGGTTTTACGCTGGATGTGCCTGATAATGGAGTGCTTGTGCTGAGTTTTGTAGGGTATATGACCAAGGAAATTCCGGTCGGAAATCAAAGCACGATCAACATTACGCTTGAAGCTGATGTGAAATCACTGAGCGAATTAGTGGTGGTGGGTTATGGAGTTGTTAAAAAGTCTGATTTGACCGGATCGGTTGCTTCTATCAAATCCACAGAATTGAATGCTTACCCGGCAACAAACCTCATGCAATCACTGGCCGGACGCGCGACAGGTGTGCAGATTTCGCAAAACACAGGCGCGCCGGGAAGTCCTATCAGCGTACGGATCCGGGGAACAAACTCGGTTCAGGGGGGTAACGAGCCACTTTATGTGGTGGATGGCTTTCCTTATTCCACCAGCCCGACATTGCTGAACAATGCCGATGTTGAATCCATTGAAATCCTGAAAGACGCTTCTGCCACAGCCATTTATGGTTCGAGAGGGGCGAATGGCGTTGTCTTGATCACAACCAAAAAAGGAAAGTCAGGCAGGATCAGCGTGGACCTGGACAGTTATGTAGGTTTTCAAAAGCCGAGGAAGAAAATTGAAATGATGAATGCCAATGAATATGCACAATTCTACAACGAACAAGCTGCTAATGACGGTCTTGCACCGCATTTTACACAAGATGAAATCAATGGTTTCGGCACAGGAACCGACTGGCAGGATCTGACACTCCGGACAGCTGCCATTCAAAACCACTCGGTTTCAGTAAACGGCGGAAATGAGAAGACACGCTTCTCGGTTTCAGGAAGCAACTTCAATCAGGGCGGTATCATTATTGGAAGCGACTATGTGCGTAACTCCATCCGGGCCAATCTGAGCACCGATTTCAGCAAAAAGTTTAAGTTCGATATCAATACAATTTTGACCCGCATCGACACGGATCGCAAGAATTCAGGCGGTGGAAACCGGGGTAACTCATTGATTTCGGCTATGCTTTCGGGTTACCCGACTGTGGATGCGCGTTTGCCCGAAGGTGGTTATTCCAATTTGGCCACGGTTTATTCCTGGGGTTCCAATGTGATCACCAATCCGCTGAACTTCATTGAGCAGCAAACGGATCACCTTCGTTCCAATAAAGTGCTTGCCAACGGAGCGCTTACTTACATGCCGCTGGAAGGACTTTCTATCAAAATCTCGGGCGGGATTGAGAATACGGATGACCGCGGCGACTTTTATACAACTAAAAAATTCGTGAATTCCCTGGGGTCAGCCTCCATTAACACCGCCCAGACCACCAGCTTGTTGAATGAGAATACGGTAAGCTATGTAAAAGAAATTGGCAAGCACAGCATTTCCGCAGTGGCCGGTTTCACTTACCAGGACCTGACCCAGACTGAGCTGAACACAAACGCGAGTGGCTTTGTGAGTGACATTCAGGAGTCATTTGATGTTGGCGCTGGTGCAACGCAGGGTGTGCCGAGATCGAGCTATTTTAAATGGTCACTTTTGTCTTATCTGGGCCGGTTAAATTATTCATTTAACGATAAATTCCTGGCAACGGTCAGTTTCCGTGCGGATGGTTCCTCACGTTATACCGAAGGTCAGAAATGGGGTTACTTTCCTTCGGGATCCATTGCGTATCGTTTGTCGGAGGAGAAATTTATCCAAGATATACCCTTCATTTCGGACCTGAAAATCCGGGTGGGTTATGGCGAAACGGGAAGCACGGCCATTGATCCTTACTACACATTAAACCAGCTGTCGTCCAACAAAGTGGTTTTTGGAGACGCCTTAACAACTTCCTATGCACCGGGCTTACGCCTTGCCGGACCATTGAAATGGGAAACTACATCGCAGTCCGACATTGGATTGGACATTGGGTTTTTTCAAAACCGATTCTCGCTGACATTGGATTATTATATCAAAAATACGCGTGACCTACTCAATAATGTGCCTTTGCCTTCATCACTGGGCTATGCTTACACCATTGATAATGTCGGAAAAGTGCAGAATAAAGGTTTTGAGATCTCGGCCAATGCCAATGTGCTTACCGGCGCTTTCAAGTGGAATGTGTCTGCTAATGCATCCATCAATAAGAACAAAGTCTTGAAATTATATGGCGGCAATGATGTACTGGGCCAGGCAATCGACATTTCGGTGATTAATGACAATGTGAATGTGCTGCGTGAAGGCGAGTCGATCGGGACTTTTTACGGATACATTGAAAAAGGATATGATGAAACCGGCAAGATCGTTTACGAAGATTTCAACGGAAACGGCACGCGTGACATTGGCGACAAACGCATCATCGGAAACCCGAACCCGAAGCTGATTTACGGTTTCAATTCGAGCATGAATTACAAAAATTTCGAGTTGAATGTGTTTATTCAAGGCACGCAGGGGAATGATATCTTCAACCTGAGCTCTGTAAACCAAACCATGGATTACGGTCAGGCCCTGAATATGCCGCGAGAAGTGTTTGCAAACCACTGGACGCCAACCAATACCAATGCCAAATATCCATTAATCACAGGCAAAGTGTCGCAAGCGCAGGTTTCGAACCGGTTCGTAGAAGACGGATCTTACCTGCGTTTCAAGAACATTCAGCTGAGCTACAATGTGCCGGTGAAAAACATCAAATGGCTTACCAGTGCGCAGGTTTATGTAAGCGCACAAAACCTGATCACATTCACCAAATATTCCTGGTTTGATCCTGAAATCAGTTCCTATGGCAGCTCCAACTCGATCCGCATGGGCATTGACCATTACAGCTATCCTACTGCAAAAACGACGACTATCGGCTTGCGCGTAGGTTTCTGATCTATCAAACATTAAAATTTACCTGTAATGAAAAATATAGCTATCTGTTTAATACTCGCCCTTTCCCTCATGGCGTGTGAAGACGTTCTGAAAGAAGAGCCAAAATCACTGGCTGCGGAAGTTTTTTACAACACCCCGGACGAAGCACGCGCGGCGGTGAATGCCATTTACGGTCCTATGCGTGGCCCTAATGGTCTGAGCGTCAATTACCCGGCGCAGCAGGAGGGGTTGCCGGACTATGGAAATTCAAGAGGCAGCCAAACGCCCGTGAGCCTGTACCAGGGGCTGGACAATACGAACATTAACCGCGTTGGCGCAATCTGGGATGCCTTTTACCAGTCTATCCGTAATGCCAACATTGTGATCGATAATGTGCCGAAAGCGAAAGAAATTTCGGAAGGTGACATTGCCAAGTTTGTGGCAGAAGCCAAATATCTGCGTTCGCTGATCTATTTCGCAATGGTCCGCAACTGGGGCGGCGTTCCTTTGCGGACGGAGGCAAATATGACGCTTACCGACCTGAAACGCGCCAGCGTTGAGGAAGTGTATGATCTGATTTTGAGTGATGCATTGAACGCCGAGCAGTTTCTGCCTGATGCGCCGTCGGAAGTAGGACGTCCTACGAAATGGGCTGCGAAAACCTTGCTTTCGGAGATCTACATGTATCAGGAAAAATGGAAAGAATCCAGCGAACGGGCCAAAGAGGTGATCGCATCGGGAAAATATTCATTGGTGCCTGTGAGTGTTTCGGAAGATTTTCAAAAAATTTATGGTCCGGAAGTAGTATCCACTCCCGAAGAGATCTTTTACTTCAAATTCTCACGTCAGCAGGGTTTTGGACTGGTCGGCTACGCGCACCGTGCCATTGGGCCGTATCGTTACTATGGCCCGGGCGGCGTATATGCACAGTATACAGATTCGACTTCCAATTCTTTTATCAAAACCTGGGATATGAAAGATTTGCGTAAAGCCCACATCCTGTATAATGTAGACGTAGGCCTTGGCCCGAACACCTGCCTGTACCGGAAATTCCGCGATCCAGTGGCAACCGACGGCGGTGGAAATGACTATCCATGGTATCGCTATGCTGATCTATTGCTTTTCCACGCGGAAACCGCAGCCAGGGCCAATGGCGCGCCAACGGCCGAAGCATTGGAAAGTCTGAACAAAGTCCACCGCAGGGCTTACGGATATAATGCAGAAACTGTGTCACCAGTGGATTTCAAACTCGCAGGACAAACATTGACATCATTTATTGACCTCGTTGTGCGTGAGCGTGGCTACGAAACCATGTACGAAAGCAAGCGCTGGCTCGACCTGAAACGCCTGGGCATTGCCAAAAAGCGTATTAAGGAAGTGAAGAACATCGACATTGCCGACAAGCATATGATGTGGCCGATCCCAAATTCCGAATTGCTTTATAACAAGGCACTTGACCCTGCCAAAGACCAAAATCCAGGTTACTGATTTTTCCTATTCCCAACCAACAATTGATGAAAATGAATAAGTATTTGATTTATCTGATTGCATTCTTTTTAATCGCCGCCAGCCCTTCATGCTCTGAAAAGAAGAATGAAGAAGCAAAAGACGCCCTTACCGCGGACGTGATCATTTATGGAGGGACTTCCGCGGCGGTTACAGCTGCTGTTCAAGTGATTAAGTCTGGGAAAACAGTGCTCGTGGTTTCGCCGGACAAGCATTTGGGTGGACTTTCTGCGGGCGGCCTGGGATTCACGGATACCGGAAACAAATCCGTGATCGGGGGACTTGCAAGAGAATTTTACCACAGGTTATACCAGCATTACGACAAGCCCGAAGCCTGGAAATGGCAGAAAAAGGACGAATATGGCAACAAAGGCCAGGGAACTCCAGCGATGGATGGAGCTGAGCGCACCATGTGGATTTTCGAGCCGCACGCAGCTGAGCAGGTTTTTGAGGATTTTGTAAAAGAAAACAACATTAAGATCTACCGCGACGAGTGGCTGGACAGGGATAAAGGCGTTGAGAAAAAAGACGGCAAAATTGTTTCAATCAAAACACTTTCAGGTAAAACATTCGCAGGCAAAATGTTCATTGACGCCACTTATGAAGGTGATCTGATGGCATCGGCGGGCGTAAAATACCATGTGGGACGTGAGGCAAACAGCGTTTACAATGAAAAATGGAATGGTGTGCAGGCGGGCGTTTTCCAGCACGGACATTATTTCAAGAAAAACATCAGCCCGTACAAAGTGGAAGGCGACCCGAAAAGCGGCCTGTTGCCGTACATCAGCGACGAGCCGATTGCGGAAAACGGCTCGGGCGATAAAAAGATCCAGGCTTACTGCTTCCGTATGTGCCTTTCGTCAAATCCTGATAACCGCATTCCGTTCGAAAAACCGGAAGGTTATGACGTTGCCAATTACGAATTACTGGCCAGGGTTTACAAAGCAGGTTGGGACGAAACATTTGATAAATACGACCCGATTCCCAATAAAAAGACGGATACAAACAACCACGGCCCATTCAGCACCGATTTTATTGGTGAAAACTACGATTATCCGGAAGCAACCTACGAACGCAGAAAAGAGATCATTAAGGCGCATGAATTGTATCAGAAAGGCCTGATGTATTTCTTAACCAACGATCCCCGGGTGCCAGCAGATGTGCGTAAAGAGATGAGCAAGTGGGGTTTACCCAAGGACGAGTTCAAGGACAACGGCGGATGGCCGCACCAGATTTACGTGCGTGAAGCGCGCCGGATGATTTCGGCAACAGTGATGAACGAGAACCATACAATGGGCATCACACCTGTGGAGCAACCAGTCGGAATGGGCTCGTATGCACTGGATTCGCACAATGCGCAGCGTTATGTGAAAAAAGATGGCTATGTGCAAAACGAAGGGGACATTGGTGTGCACCCAAAATCGCCTTATAGCATTTCCTATGCCTCTATTGTGCCTAAAAAAGAGGAGTGTGAAAACTTGTTCGTTCCTGTGTGCCTTTCCAGCTCGCACATTGCCTATGGATCGATCCGTATGGAGCCTGTTTTCATGATTTTAGGACAAAGCGCAGCAGCGGCCGCCGTGCAGGCAATTGACACAAAAGTGGCCGTTCAGGACGTGGATTATGCGAAATTGAAAGAGCAGCTTTTAAAAGACAAACAGAAATTAGAATTGTAATATATTATTTTGTCAATTACATTTGCAGCCTAATTTTCGATGTATAAATGGTCAATAGCCGGGTGAAAATCCGGCTATTTATTTGAAACGATAACAACTCCTTAACCCGATATTAATCACAATGGCCACCATTACTGCTGAGCGATCAGACTTTTCCCATCTTTTTAGTGCCCCCGTCATTGTCGCTGCCCTTGGATATTTTGTTGATATATATGACCTGCTGCTTTTCGGGATTGTACGCTTGCCCAGCCTTGCCTCACTCGGTCTTTCGGAAACAGAAATTTCACTGACTGGTGCCAGCATCCTGAACTGGCAAATGACAGGTTTGCTGCTGGGCGGCATCCTATGGGGTGTGTTGGGGGACAAAAAAGGGCGCTTATCTGTGCTTTTTGGCTCCATTATTACTTATTCGCTTGCCAACATTGCCTGCGGTTTCGTGCAGGATCCTACTACTTACAAGCTTTTACGTTTTATAGCAGGCATCGGGCTCGCCGGTGAGCTGGGTGCCGGGATCACATTGGTTTCCGAAATTTTACCAAAACATTTACGTGCCATAGGCACATCGCTCGTTGCCGGAATTGGCCTTTTGGGCGCAGTAGTTGCCTATTTTACCGTAGAATATTTCGATTGGCGTTATGCCTATTTCATTGGCGGCGGACTGGGGATTTCGTTGCTGCTGCTGCGGATCGGCGTTTTTGAATCCGGTATTTTTAAGGATATCAAGAATCAAAAGCATGTTGAGAAAGGAAACTTCTTTGCGCTTTTTACCAATAAAGACCGGCTGATCCGTTATCTCAAATGCATCGGGATCGGGCTTCCTACCTGGTTTGTGATCGGGATCCTGGCCACATTCAGCAACGAATTCGGGAAAGCGCTGGGCCTGTCAGAAGTCGTAAAGCCCGGATTATCAATCATGTGGTGCTACGTTGGGTTGTCTATGGGTGACTTATGCAGTGGTTTTTTGAGTCATTGGCTGGAATCGCGTAAGAAGGCTGTATTTTATCTGATGATATTTACGTTAATATGGAGCGTCGTTTATTTGTATGCCGGAATTAAATCTGTGTCAACATTTTACGGCGTAGCAGGATTGCTGGGGTTTGGTATTGGTTACTGGGCCATGTTCGTCACCATTGGTGCTGAGCAGTTTGGGACCAATTTGAGAGCAACAGCAGCCACCACCGTGCCCAATATGGTGCGCGGGACCGTAGTGCTTATGACAACATTATTTGCTACTTTTAAAGACTCTTTTTCAGTCATTAACTCAGGAGCGCTGGTCGGAATCATATGCTTTGCGATAGGCCTTTTCTGCATTCTGACCATTCCAGAAACCCACGGCAGAGACCTTGACTTTCTGGAAGAATAAGCTTTCAAAAGCGTAACAACAACATTCAAAACATAAAAACAATGGAAAGACGCGTAGCGCTTAAAAGCATGGCATTGGCCATGGGCGCAATGGCGGGACTGCCTGCTTGGGCATCCGGATGGAGCAAGGGCACTTTGGAAAAAGGTACATTGCTTACAGCCGACCAGTCTAAAATATTGACCGGAATGGTGGAAACCATTATCCCAAAAACAGACACGCCGGGTGCAGGCGAACTGGGCGTAGGTGGTTTTGTTCAAAAAATGGTGACAGATTGCTACGATAGCAAAGCGCAGGCAAGCCTGAAAAGCGGCATTTCCAACCTGGACGAGCAGAGCATTCAGCGGTTTGGTAAATCATTTGCCGACGCAGGCAAAGATCAGCGCATGCAGCTTTTGCAGGATATGGACAAAGGCAGCGACGCAGGCCAGAAAGCGTTTTTAGGAATGGTTAAAAACCTGACGATTCAAGGTTATATGTCGTCGGAATATGTGATGACCAATCTGACCCATTATGAAATGATCCCGGCACGTTACCACGGCTGCGTTCCGGTTACAAAAGGCTAGGAGACCCCTTCCTATCTCACAAAAAAACTATGGCGAATTTTAATATTGACAGTAAAAAAGCCCGCACCTATGATGCCATCGTAATTGGCTCAGGAATCAGTGGCGGCTGGTCGGCGAAGGAGCTGACAGAAAAAGGTTTGAAAACATTGGTGCTGGAACGCGGCCGCGATGTGCAGCACATTAAGGACTATCCTACGACCAACATGATGCCGTGGGAATTCGAGCACCGCGAAAGGCTTCCGAAAGAAATTACCGACGCCAATCCGATTGCCAGCAGATGCTATAACTTCAAGGAATCTTCTGCGCACTTTTTTGCCAAGGACAATGAGCATCCATATGTGCAGGAAAAGCCGTTTGACTGGATCCGTGGCTATCAGGTTGGTGGCAAATCGCTGCTATGGGCTCGCCAGACGCAGCGTTGGAGCAAGTACGATTTTGAAGGACCGGCACGTGACAAGTTCGCCGTTGAATGGCCGATCGGTTACGACGACATTGCACCCTGGTACAGCCACGTGGAGAAATTTGCCGGCATAACCGGAAACAAAGACGGCATCGACACATTGCCGGATGGTGAATTCCTTGCTCCGCACGATCTGAACTGTGTTGAGAAATATTTCAAGGAATCGGTTTCAAAACAATACAAAGACCGCCACATTATCATCGGCCGCGCGGCGCACATTACCGACCCGCAGCAGATCCACCTCGATCAGGGACGCGCGAAATGTCAGCATAGGACCATTTGTGAGCGGGGATGTCCGTTCGGAGGCTATTTCAGCAGCAACTCGTCCACCATTCCCTGGGCTATGAAAACCGGGAATATGACATTGCGCCCGCATTCTGTCGTGCATTCGATTATTTATGACGACAAGAAGCAAAAGGCGAGCGGCGTTCGGGTTATCGATGCCAACACCAAGGAAACGATGGATTTTTATGCGGATATTATTTTTCTAAATGCAGCCGCATTGAACAGCAATCTTATTTTATTAAACTCCATATCATCACGCTTTCCGAATGGCCTGGGCAATGATAGCGGTGTGCTGGGCAAATACGTCGCCTTCCACAATTATCGCGCAAGCATTTCCGGCGAGTACGAAGGCTTCCTGGATTCAACAACTGAGGGACGACGCCCGAACAGCGGCTACATTCCAAGGTTCCGCAATGTGTACAAGCAGGAAACCGATTTCCTGAGAGGTTATGCAGCCGGTTTCGGCGCGAACCGCCAGACCTATAACGATCGGGACGGAATGGGCGAGTCGTTGAAAGCGGGACTTCTGGCTACAAAATATGGCAATTGGAGCGTGGGATCACACATGATGGGTGAAACCATTCCAAAAGAAAGCAATTACGTAGCGCTGGACCAGACGATGAAAGATCCTTTCGGCATGCCCCAGCTTAAAATTTCGGTTGGGTATGACGATAATGATGAGAAAATGATCAAGGATTACATTGAACAGGTCAGCGAGATGTTTACGCAAGCTGGTTTTAAGAATGTAAAATCACATGACGGACACAGAAATCCGGGGAATGACATTCATGAAATGGGCGGTGTACGAATGGGTAAGGACCCGAAAACGTCCATGCTGAACAAATTTAACCAGTTGCATGCCTGCAAAAATGTGTTCGTAACCGATGGCGCTTGTATGACTTCGACGTCTACACAAAATCCGTCGCTTACTTATATGGCCTTGTCCGCACGTGCCGTTGACCACGCAGTGAAGGAAATGAAGGCCAAGAATTTATAATCTTACGAAAGTATATTGCAAACCGCCACCTCACCGTGGCGGTTTTTTTACTGCCCTGAGGCTGCAAACGATATAATTAAAAAAAGTTTTAGTTTTTTCTAATTCAGACTAAGGGAATTCGAGTGCAATAAAGTCTTTTAATTATTACATAAAATAAAGACTCAATGCACGACCCTTTGCTTAACCCGGAACCAAAGCGCACAAGTACATTCGTGTCTCCTTTACAAGAAGGGAAGAGTAATGTCAATGAAATCGATTCAGCCGTTTTTTTAAAGGCAACATTTGAACAGGATCCTGGGAAAGGACTTGAACTATTGTTCCGGCGCTATTACAACCCGCTTTGCAGTCACGCAGTGCGGTTTGTCTACTCCAAGCAAATCGCGGAAGACCTGGTAAGTGAAGTGTTTTTCCAGTTCTACCGGACACGGGCTTACGAGAACATTACATCTTCCTATACAAGCTATCTTTTCCGGTGTGTGCGGAATGAATGCTATACGTATATGCGTAGAGAGTTCGGAAAAATGGCCTCACTGGAAGCGAGTGAAGAAAACACCATTTCAACTTACCATCAGCAGCCCGACGCTGAAATCCATTATAACAACCTTTTTCTGAAAGTGAATGAAGTAATTGCGCGCCTGCCGATGCAATGTCAGAAAGTGTTTTTACTGAGTCGCTTTGAGAATAAAAAATACCACGAAATCGCTGCTGAACTTCATATTTCGCCCAAGACGGTGGAAGTGCACATTTCAAAAGCTTTGAAACACCTTCGGCTGGCCCTGCGAGGCGAATGGATGATTTCTGCGGGATTAACGCTGGTAAGCTTCATTTAAAACCTGAATGTCATGTGTCAAAAGGACCGTGACAACTATTTCGAAACTAAAAACATGATGAAAAAAATTATATCAAAATACACGCTGTTCGAGTATTTGGCGGGTCGCGCCAATCCGCTGGAACGGCAGCTTGTAGAAGATTGGATACGGGAAAAAGATAATGAGGAGACATTCAGTCAATGGCTGATGGAATATGAAACGAAAAGCCCGCAATTTGTTCCGGATCAGGACGCCGCAATCAAATCCCTGCTGCATCGCCTGGAAACGGAGCCCGTTGAAGAATCTTCCAAAACATCGGTCGGCCACGTTCGTCCGAACTTCTTCTCGGCAAGGTCCAACAGTTTCTGGTTAATGGCGGCTTCGGTTACATTCGTTGTGGGATTTGGCTGGTGGTTTCGCGAACCCTTGCAGTATAAAACCTACCAAACCGCTTACGGCCAAACGACCGACGTATATCTCGAAGACGGCAGCCGCGTTGCGCTAAACTCAAACTCAAAGCTGAAAATCCCGCGGTTAGGATTTGACGACGAAGTAAGAAATGTGATTCTGGAAGGAGAAGCGGAATTTGCAGTAAGCCATACCATTGATGATAAGCGGTTTGTGGTAAAAACATCAGATGATTTTCAAGTGGAAGTGCTCGGGACAACATTCTCGGTGTTTGCCCGTCCTCGGGGAACCAAAGTAGCTTTAAAAAGTGGCAGCGTCCGTATTGACTATTCTCAGAACAATGAGCGTAAAGAAGTCATGATGGAACCAGGCGACATGGCAGTGGTAGATCCAGCCGGAGCTGTTCAGCTAGCCAAAAAGCAGGATACCAACACATTTGCGACCTGGAAAGAGCAGCGCTATGTTTTTAATTCCACATCAGTAAGGGATATTCTGGCCATGATCGATGAAAATTTCGGTCAGAAAGTAAAGCTTTCCCATGCAGAGATCGCGGAGCGGACCATTACAGGAAATTTCAAAACGAAGAATGCCGACGAGCTGTTGAAAACGGTTTCTGAGGTCCTCGACATGAAAATAGAGCAGAACGGCGATACCATCATTTTAAAAAACCAATAAATACCTAAATCAATTAACTATGAATATAACGCTATCAGCTAAGCAATGGGTAGCAATCGGGATTGTGCTGATGACGCAAACTTCTCTGGTTGCCCACTCACAGATTATCGCTTACGCTTCTATTCCCACGCGCCAGCATACCAGTTTCGGCCAGGAAATGAAGTTAAAGAATGTGCTGCTTGATTTGCAGAAACATTATGGGGTTGAGATTATTTTCGAGGACCGCCTGGTAAGGTCGGTTAATGTTGCTGTGGGCACATTGGATTTCAACCAGTCACTTGAAAAAAATCTGGGCTTATTGTTACAACAGAACGGTTTGACCTACAAAAGGACGCGGAAAAATACTTTTGTCATTACTGAAATCAGGACAAAAGACGCTGCTCCCGGCAAGCCAACATCCACAGACCAGGCTTTGCTGAACCAGCAGGCGCTGCTGACTTCATCAGGCACGCAAGCGGTGGCAGACAGGACGGTTAAAGGAAAAGTTTCGGACGAATCAGGCGGCGGACTCCCCGGCGTAAGCGTGGTTTTAAAAGGAACCCAACGCGGGACTTCAACCGGCGCCAATGGAGAATTTACATTGGATATTCCGGATGGCGGATCTCAGAATGTGCTTGTAATGAGCTTTGTAGGATATAAATCCCAGGAAGTAACAGTCGGAAGCCAGTCGGCGATTGATGTGACAATGTTACCTGACGAAAATGCGCTTGACGAGATCGTTGTTGTGGGTTATGGAACAGTGAAGAAATCGGACCTTACCGGCGCTGTTGGAACGATAAAAGGAGAAGTTTTACAGGAACGCCCTGCATCCTCCCTGAACCAGGGACTTTCGGGCCGCATTGCCGGTGTGAATGTGTCGTCCAACTCGGGTCGGCCAGGTGGGCGCGCGAATATTCGTATCCGTGGAGCAAGCTCGATTTCTGTTTCCAATAATCCGCTGTATGTGATCGACGGAGTCATTTTGAATGCAGTGGACCTTGCGAACGGAAGTACACCCATTGATTACATTAACCCGAACGACATTGCTTCCATTGAAGTTTTAAAAGATGCCTCTTCCACGGCTATTTATGGTGCCAGAGGTGCGAACGGGGTAATCCTTGTAACCACGAAGCGCGGAACATCCGGCGGCGGAAAAGTTACTTACGATACCGACTTTTCCATTGGTATAGCACCTAAAAAACTGCCAGTTTTGAATTCAAGAGAGTTTTTGGCAGTGGAAGAGCAGGCTTATGTCAATGCCGCAAAATTCGATCCGGTAGGCTGGGCGACAGGAACCAAATACACCGATCCTAAGCTGAAACGTACTAATCCGCTACTATTCGATGCCAGTGGTAACCCACTTTACGACACGGATTGGCAAGATGAAACATTCCAGAAAGCATTTACACAAAACCACCAGCTTGGCTTAACAGGCGGAAGTGAAAAAGGAAGCTACGGCGCATTCCTGAACTACCGGAATGAAAACGGGATCGTGCGCGAATCGTGGCAGAAACGGTTTGCAGGAAGATTTGTATTCGATAGCCAGATCAAAAGCTGGCTAAAAGTAGGAGG
Organism: Dyadobacter sp. CY351; assembly: GCF_021502625.1. Classification (NCBI taxonomy): domain Bacteria; kingdom Pseudomonadati; phylum Bacteroidota; class Cytophagia; order Cytophagales; family Spirosomataceae; genus Dyadobacter; species Dyadobacter sp. CY351. The sequence continues at coordinate 169,690 of NZ_JAKFFU010000002.1, forward strand.
AACCCTGGGCTATACCGACCAAAACGAAAAGCAAATTGACCAGTTAGGCGGTGGAGGCATCACGGCTATGCGCCAGGTGCTGGAAGCTTTGCCGATTATCCCGGTTAAATATCCTGACGGAAGATGGGCGAGCAACAGGGATTATCCCGGAATGGAAGGCGGCGACAGTCCATTACGCGTAGGAGCGGAGCGGTTGTCCTACCTGAGAACCCAGACAATGCTTGGAAACATGTACGCAACAATAAGCCTGGCGCCAGGCCTGGATTTCCGCTCGACAATAGGAACCAATGTGATCAATCAGCGCGAGGACTATTTTGCTGCTGCGGGCTTGCAGTACATTTCAAATAATGGTGATGCCTCTGTTCAGAACAGACGTTTCAATTCATGGCAGTTTGAAAACTACTTGACCTATGTCCGGGATTTTGGGAAAATCCATTCCATTAATGCAATGCTGGGTTTGTCGTGGCAGCACGTGGACCGGTTTGAAAATCTTGCCAGGAGCCAGAATTTTACGGATACTTATTTTCAGTTCAATAACCTTGGAGCAGGAGCAACTGCACTGGCCCCAACTTCCAATGCGCAGGCTTATGGGCTCAACTCTTACTTTGCAAGGCTGAATTATAGCCTGATGGATAAATATCTGGTCACCTTCACAGGCCGGATCGATGGTTCTTCCAAATTCGGGGATGCCAACAGATATGCGTTCTTCCCATCGGCGGCACTTGCATGGCGCGTGTCCGAAGAAGAATTCCTGAAATCGAACGCGGCGATCTCCAACCTGAAAATCAGGGCGAGCTATGGCGCTACGGGTAACTCGGAAATCCCTGCTTACCGCGCATTGGCCGGTATGACCAACAATATCTCGAATGTGATCGATTATAGTGTGATTTTTGGGGGCAACCGCGCCATTGGCACGGGCATCAGCCGAATGTCGAACTCGAACCTGCAATGGGAGAAAACACAGCAGGTTGATTTGGGAATAGAACTGGGCTTGTTTTCAAACAGACTGAGCTTTGAACTGGACCTTTATCGGAGAAAAGTGAATGAAATGCTTCTTGATGCGCCACTTCCTTTAAGCAGTGGTTACAGCAGCATTTTTACCAATGTCGGAAGCATGGAAAACAAGGGGGTTGAGTTTGCAGTGAATTCTACCAACATTAAAGCGGGTGATTTCTCCTGGAATACCACCTTCAACATTTCTGTCAATAAAAACAAAGTGCTGGCATTGTCCGGTGGCAGTGACATTTTCTCGGGAGCCACGGTAATCCGGGTTGGTGAGCCGGTGGGTTCGTTTTTCGGAAGAGTGAACCAGGGAACATGGTCAACAGCAGAGGCAGATCTGGCAAAGAGTTACGGCGAGCTGCCGGGTGACGTGAAATACGCGGACCTGAACGAAGACGGAGCAATTAATGACCTGGACCGGGCGATCATCGGAAAAGGTATTCCGGACGGTTTCGGAACATTCCTGAACACCTTCCAGTACAAAGCCTGGTCGCTCACGGTGGATTTGCAATATATGTACGGAAACGACGTGCTGGACCGGAGTATCCACTCAGCAGAAGACAGACAAGGCATTGCCAACAGTTATAAAACAGTGCTGAACGCCTGGACAGAGACAAATCAGAATACGCCGATCGCGCAAGTGCGGCCGATCAATGCGGGTTACGACACCAACAACGACAGCCATAAAGTTACCGATGGTTCATTCATCCGCGGGCGCAACCTGTTGCTGGCCTACTCGTTCCCGGCGTCAACGGTCTCGAAGCTCAAACTGGACCGCCTGAGAATCTATGGCTCGATCCAGAACTTCTTCGTGACCACCAAATACAAAGGTTATGACCCGGAAGTTTCCAATTCAGGCTCACCATTTGACCAGGGATTTGGATTGTACGATTATCCGAAGCCAAGAGTGTTTATGCTCGGACTCAACATTGGTTTGTAAATCTTGACCTTTATTCGAATCATTATATGAATAGTATATCAAAAAAAATCGGACTGTTTACCACCGTGGTGAGTATGTTTTGGGCCACAGGTTGCAAGGATTTCCTGGATGAATCAGATCCCAGCAATTTTACAACCGACAGCTATTTTACTACCCCTGCACAGGGCCGTAGTGCAGTCAATTCTATTTATGCTAGTTTGCGCGAGCCTCTTTCAAGCGGATTTGGCGGCGGTGCCTGGATGATGACCGAATTTGCAACCGGACTGGCCGGGACGGATCTGGGGCAGGCTGTTAACAGCTATTTTGTTAAAGATCTGAGGAATACTTCTGATAACGGGTACAGCCAGACTTATTGGGCTGCCTATTACAGGGGCATAGCCAACGCCAATCTTTCCATCGAGAAAATACCCAATATCCCCGCTATTAACCCTGCTGAGGCCAAAATGCTCGTTGGTGAAGCAAGTTTCCTGAGAGCTTTTTATTATTTCAACCTGGTGCGCATGTTTGGCAACATTCCGCTGGTAACCAAGCCGGTGGATCTTACATCCGAGCAATTAAAGCCAACCGCCGCGGCTGCGGAGGATGTGTATAACCTGATTGTGGAGGATTTAAAGGTGGCGGAAGCATCCGGCTTGCCCTGGGCTGATGTTTCGGGAAAAGTGAGCATGGGTGCTGTGAAATCGCTGATGTCTCAGGTTTACCTTACTATGGCTGGTTTTCCATTGCAAAAAGGCGCTACTCATTATGCACTGGCAGCTGAAAAGGCTGGCGAAGTGATTGATTCGAAGCAATTCAAGCTTTTTGCTTCCTATGATGACCTTCACAACCCGGCTAAGAAAAATGTGGAGGAAAATATCTTTATGATCCAGTTCAGGACGCAGATCCTTCCGTCCAACTGGCAGGTGTCGATCATCCCTTACAACAAAAATATCTCACAGTATTCGGATGAAACGGGTGGAATTTACTCAACAGCGGATTTTGTGAAATCGTACGATGCGGCTGATTTGAGGATCAAGGAAAAGCAATTTTTCTACACCATATTCACCAACGAAACAGACCGGACCAAAGAAGTCGATCTTGGTGGATATTTTATTTACAAACATTTTGATAACGTAGCCCAAACCAGCACAGCCAACAGCGACCTGAACTGGCCTGTGATCCGCTACGCCGATGTTTTACTGACTTACGCGGAAGCTGCAAATGAAGCAACCGGGCCATCTGCCAAAGTTTTAGAAGCGGTTAATGCCATCAGGACACGCGCACAATTGCCTGCACTGACCGGTTTGGCGAAGGATAAATTGCGTGAAGCGATCTGGAAAGAGCGCTGGCACGAGCTGTGTTTCGAGAACATCACCTGGTTTGATATGGTAAGATTGCGGAAAGCATTCAATGTTAAAACCAAGACGTTTGAAAATTACGTAGGCCACAAATTTACTTATGGACCTACGGTAACAGAACGCGAACTGCTGTTCCCGATCCCCACCGCCGAAATCCGTAACAACACAAATCTGCGCCAGAACAACGGATATTAAGCAGTCAGAAACGTTACAATTCGTGTATTTAGGTTAATAGTTAAGCATATTAAAGGTGCAAGCCGCTGGAAATTTTTCAGCGGCTTCTTTGTTGCTGGCATTGTATTTTATCCGTTTGGACTATCATCACCAAATTTGATCTGATATGAAGAAGTTAACAAGAATCGTTTTCGCAAATTTTGCAATAGCCGCTGGCGCTTTGCTGGTAGGTTGCAACTCAGGAGCTGATAAAGACAGAAAAGAATTGGCAAACGCCGAAGAAAAAGCCCTGGAAACCGCCGACGAAGCCAGTCAGGAAATAGCCAACACTTCGGATACAACCGACATGGCCGATGCTAAGGAAGATCTGCTGGAAGCGAATGATAAATTAAACGAGAAGCAGCGCGATTACATGGCATCGCTCAAAAAAGAAGAATCCAGCTTACAGGAGCGCATTGCCAAGCTCAATGATAAAATAAAGTCCGCCGATGGAGACGCCAAAAAACGCCTCACAGCAAAAATGGATAAAGCAGTAAAAGAGCGCGACCTGTTACAGGCTAATATCCTGGAAATGGCAAAGCCTATGGAAGATAAAAGATTGGAGACAGTGCAGAAAGAGATTCAGCAACGGATCGTTGCTATTAATAAGGAGCTGAGTGAGGAGTGAGATGTTAGGTAGGACGGAAGCCATTTAGCCTGTCATGTAGCTTGTCAACCTGAGCGCCCATTAACACTGTCATGCTGAGCGCCCATTAACACTGTCATGCTGAGCGGAGCCGAAGCACGTTACCAAGTAGTAGCGCGCCTTCGTCTCCGCTCAGGCTGACAGGGCTTATACGGTGTAAGCTGACAGGGTCATAGCCCAGCCCTCATCCTTAGATAAACCGATTAATCAAGTTCTCCAAATATTCCTGCTTGCCAGAAATCGTTGCAGGCTCGCCTTTACCGGCAGCCAGATCAAACAGATCTTCCAGTTTCAGTTGTCCTTTTTCGAAGTCAGCGCCTTTTCCTCCGTCGAAGCTTGCGTAGCGGTCGGTGCGGATTTTGTCGTATTCTCCGTTTTGGATGATCTTGTCGGCAACGATCAATGCTCTTGCTACTGTGTCGATACCGCCGATGTGTGCGTGGAAAACGTCCTCTACATCGGTTGAGTTACGGCGACGTTTTGCATCGAAGTTGATTCCGCCGCCTTGCAATCCGCCGCCTTTCAGGATTACCAGCAATGCTTTGGTCCATTCAGCGAGGTCGTTCGGGAATTGGTCTGTATCCCATCCGTTTTGGTAATCACCACGGTTAGCGTCGATCGATCCCAAAATTCCTGCGTCAACAGCAACTTGTAGCTCGTGCTCGAATGTATGTCCCGCCAATGTAGCGTGGTTTACTTCCAGGTTCAATGCAAAGTCGCCTAGCAAGTCGTGCTGACGAAGGAAACCGATTACGGTTGCTGCATCATAGTCATACTGGTGTTTTGTAGGCTCGCAAGGTTTTGGTTCGATGAAGAATTTACCTTTGAAACCATTTGCACGTGCATAAGCCACAGACATTTTAAGCATCTGCGCAAAGTGCTCCTGCTCACGTTTCATGTCTGTATTCAGCAAAGTCATATAACCTTCGCGACCGCCCCAGAACACATAATTTTCTCCGCCTAGCGCGATTGTAGCGTCCAAAGCCATTTTTACCTGAGCGCCTGCGTGTGTAACCACATCGAAATCAGGGTTGGTAGAAGCGCCGTTCATGTAACGGTGATGGCTGAACAGGTTAGCAGTTCCCCAAAGCAATTTAACGCCGGATTCCTTTTGTTTCTGACCCAAATAGGCTGTCAATGCTTGCAAACGCTGTTCGTTTGTCTTCACATCGTCCTCATAATCAACAACGTCCAGATCGTGGAAGCAGTAGTAAGGGACACCTAATTTGGTAATAAATTCAAATGCAGCATCTGCTTTGTCTTTCGCGCGGTCAACGGCATCTGCTTTTTTGTCCCATGGGTAAAAAAGGGTAGGTCCGCCAAATGGGTCAAGGCCTGAACCGCAGAATGTATGCCAGTAAGCAACAGCAAAGCGAAGGTGATCTTTCATGCTTTTGCCTGCTATGATCCGGTTTTCGTCGTAGAAACGATAAGCCAGTGGATTGTCTGATTCAGGACCTTCAAATGCGATTTTCCCGATTCCTTTGAAATACTCCTGTTCTCCGAGTAAGATGCTCATTGTGATTTGTTCTTTATTAATAAGTGTAACATTGACATTTCATGCTGCAATACTATCACTTTTTTCTGAATTTTTTGCAGTGAAAATAAAAAGAGGAGCAGAAATGATTTCTGCTCCTCTTTTTTAAGAATTTTTTGAATCTAATCAAAAGAATTTCGCGCGGCGATCTTCGATTTTAGCGTTCTCGCGGATCGCTTCGTTTACAAGATAAGACATGCGGCTTTCCAGTGATTGCGTCAGCTGCGTTTTGTATTGCGTGTAATCCGCAACCCTAGGCGCCTCTGTTTTGCTAACCAGTTCCATAATGAAAACACCATTCTCACCCGTGAAAACATCTGATTTCTGACCTGGCTTCAAGCCGAATGCTTTACCCAATGCGATCGGATCAAATCCTGCGCTGGTTAAAAATCCTGTTGCAAGTGAAATATCCGTTGCGTTTTCAACCAATGCACCTGCGCCGTATTTGGCAGCGATAGCAGGAAGGTCGCCTGTTGCACCTTTCAGCTTTGCAGTGATTTGTTCTGCTTTGATCTGGTTACGAACCTTAGTAGTAAGCTCATCGCGGAAGTCAGCAACTTTTACATCCTTCGCGTCAGACTTGCCAACCAGCACAGCTACGATATATTGTTCCTCAGTTTCAAAAACAGGAGAAACCTCGTTAATGTCTGAATCATCTTTAAATGCCCATCTTACGATATCACGGCCGTTTTGAATGGCGTTAATGTTCGTTGCAGATTCAGGGATGCGGTTTGCGTTGGCTACAACCAATGCTTTGTTTTTCTTAACCGCTTCGTCAAAGTCAGTTTTCGTTTTAACCGTGTTTGCAAACTCATCCGCTTTTCTGTAAGCCTCATCACGTGTTGCCTGGCTTGGGGCAATCGTTTTTCCGATGGCTGCAATGCGGTACAATGTGTTTGATTTTGGATCAGTAACCTTGATAATGTGGAAACCAAACTGGCTCTCAACCAATCTTGGGATCAGGCCCGGAGCAGTTGCAGAGAACACAGCTTCTTCGAAAGGCTTCACCATTTGACCATTATTCTGGAAATAGCTCAGGTCACCACCACGCTGTGCAGACTGCGGGTCAGCGCTAGTTGTTGCTGCCAATGCTTCGAAATTAGCACCCGCACGGATTTGGGCAAGAATGCCTTCCGCCTTGGTACGGGCCGCAGCTTTTGCAGAGTCAGACTGGTTTTCAGCACGGATCAGGATGTGGCTGGCTCTTGCAGAAGCAACCGTATCCACGCGCGTTCCGCCATATTTGTATATATAATAAGTGTTGCCTTCGCGGTAAGGGCCATAAACGCCACCCGGAACGAATGTTTTTACGGCTTCTTTCAACTGATCGGACATGGTTCCCAATGACATATTGATTGGCAAAGGAATGTCTGAGTTCATAGCTGCGAAAGATGAATCGTTCTGCGCAGTGGCCAGGCCGCGGGCAAGTTCTTTAATTTCGCTGTATAAAGCAGCGCTGTCGTCTTTGGCAGGCTGGATCGGGAAAGTAACGTATTCGATTGAACGCGTATCGGTTCCTTTGTATTCCGAGCGGTGCGCGCTCAGATAATCTTCAAGTTGCTTGTCTGTAACTTTAATTGTGGTGTCCACAACCGAGAAATAAGGGACATACAAGTAACGCAGTGTTGCTTTGCTGTTTTGCGCCACATATTCTTTTTCAGCCAGTGCTTTCGGAATGTAAGTTGAAAGTCTGAGCATGTTTTCATATTTGGCACGTGTGCGCTCTTCACGAAGGCTTTTCTCAAAATTCTCCCAGGATTTTTGTTGTTCAACAGGAAGTGTTTTAAGATTTTTCAGATAGTTAACAACGGCGTTTTTATCAAATTTACCAGTGGTAGGATCAGAAAAAGCTTGTAGAATCGATGGGCTGATGTGGTTACCCTGAACCATTTCGACCAATTCCTGGTCGGTAACAGTGAGTCCAAGATCTTCAAATTCTTTTTTGTAGGCAATGTCGACTACAAACTGGTTCCAGGCCTGATCTCTCAGCGACGCCAGCTCATTTTCGTTCAGGCTGCGTCCTGACTGTGCTTCGTAATTCTGACGAAAGCCGTCCACGCGTGACTGGAAGTCTTTAATGTTGATTTCTTTGCCGGCGATTTCACCAACAGTCTGATCATTTCCCCCTCCAAGCATGGAATTTGGGCCCATTAAGTCGCCCCCCACCATAAAAAGAATTAAACTGATCGCGATAACCGTCACAGCGATCCCGGATTTTTCTCTGATTTTTGTAATTAAAGCCATTTTCTCGATTCAAATTAGTCCGCAAAATAAAATCTTTTCTTCGTGGAATGCAAGAGGTTATGCCGAATGCATGTGTTTCAAATTGAAAGCATACATAATTAGCATAAAAATACTGAAGAAGACCCCAGCCATGGATGTAATAACTCCTAACCAACCACCGATCAGAAACAGCGGCAAAAGAAAAGCAACGGCGATTCCGCCCATATATAAGAAGAAGCCCCTTTTATCCAGGTTCCACATTAAATAAGCCGCAAACAAGGACAGCGATTCAAAAATCAGCATAATGATCGCTCCCGTTTTAATGGACCCGGCAGTAGTTTGCTCGATCACCGCCTCGAACATTTTGTCCATGGTCTCCGTATCCGCAGTCGTTGCCTGATTTTCAAGGTTTTCACGCACGCCTTCAAATGTTTCACGTGTCTTGTCAGCCATGATTTCGGGGTTCCATAACCTTTCGGATTGTGTCCAGAGGCCGGACACGGAGCTCATAAAAGTCAGGATACATAATATGGTAAGAAATGTAGGACGGATTACTGGTTCACTCATTGGGTAGTAAATAATATCAGCAGGATTTTCTGATGATGCGTGTAAAATTTGTGGTTTTAGCTGAAAACACCAAAGCCATTTGAATATTCTTATAAGGGAACATACATTTGTCATTTTTAGTCCGAAAATAATTCAACAACCGAAAGACCAGCTTTTATGAGCCTACAAATTCTGACCGACCGTGTTAAAAATATCCTGGGAACCGACAGCGGCCTTAATGCAACCGTTAAGTTTAAAACCGAAGAAGGAAACGTATTTATAGACAGCAAATCAGTGCCTAACACGGTTTCCAATGATGACCTGGAAGCAGATTGCACATTTGAAGTTTCTACCAAGAATGCGCTCAAACTCATCGACGGCGACCTGAATGCCATGATGGCGTATATGACAGGCAAGCTTAAAATCGACGGTGATATGGGCGTAGCGATGCGCATCGCCGAAACTTTCGGGGGACGTTAGTAGTCTTCCGCAGCCAATTCCTTTTCATTTTTGACGGTTAATATTTATTCAAAACCTAAATCATGACGTGTTATGGAACAGCAAAATGAGTCCGGGAAAAATGAGATCAGGCGCAGGGATTTCTTAAAAGCCGGCGCGCTGACCGCCGGGACTTTCATGATTGTTCCAAGGCATGTTTTAGGCAGAGGCTTTATCCCGCCCAGCGATAAGCTGAACATTGCGGCAGTGGGCTGCGGTGGAAAAGCGGATGTTAATATCAGGCTGGCTTATAATAATGGTGCGGAAAACATTGTCGCGTTATGCGACGTCGATGACCGTCAGTCGGAGAAATACCGCAAGCAATTTCCGAATGCACCTTATTATAAGGATTACCGGAAAATGTTTGAAAAGGAAGCCAAAAACATGGATGCCGTGATCGTTACCACGCCCGATCACATGCATTGCCCGATTGCGATGGCCGCAATGGAGCTTGGAAAACATGTGTATGTGGAAAAACCCCTGACCAAGGACATTTGGGAAGCGCGTAACCTCACCATTGCCGCAAAAAAATATAAAGTGGTAACCCAAATGGGCAACCAGGGAAGCAGCAGCGATGGGACCCGGCAAACAGAAGCATTGGTCCAGTCCGGCATTATCGGGGACGTGCATAAAATTGAAGTCTGGACAGACCGGCCCGTGTGGCCGCAAGGCGTGCAATCACCCAAAGATAAAGGAGAGTCACAACCCATTCCGCAAGGTGTGGACTGGGATCTGTGGCTGGGCACCGCTCCGAAACGCGATTACCACGAAGCCTATATGCCATTCAGATGGCGCGGTTACTGGGATTTTGGCACGGGCGCATTGGGCGACATGGGCTGCCATTTCATCGACGTGCCGTTCCGGGCATTGAAACTGGGCTACCCCACATCGGTGGAATGCAGCGTAGGATCCGTGTATGCCGACTTTTTTAAGCAGGCATTTTTCGATGACGTAGCCCCGCCATCGGCTTCCATCCACATGAAATTTGCTTCCAAAACGCCGGGTAAGGACATTAATTTCTCCTGGTACGACGGCGGAATGCGCCCGCAGCTGCCCGAAGGCTGTGACTACAAAACCGTTTTCGGAAGTGTTGACGGCGGCATGCTCTTCACCGGCACCAAGGGAATCCTGAGCGCCGAAATGTTCGGTAACAATCCACGCTTATGGCCTGAAAAGAAATTTGAAACAGTAAGACCGAACATTAAACCCCGTGCATTAGTCCCGGGCGGATCGGAAGGGCATCAGCAGCAATTTGTACAAGCTTGCAAAAAGGGCCACGGCACATACACCAGTTCCGCATTCGAGGAATCCGGACCATTAACCGAAATCGTCTTAATGGGAAACCTGGCCGTACGTTCCTACCTCCACCGCGAACCCAAAGCAGACGGAAAAGGCGGCTCCAACTTCCCAGGAAGGCAGAAGCTGATCTGGGATGGTGCTAATATGAAGATAACGAATTTTGATGTGGCTAACCGGTTTGTGAAGAGGGAGTATAGGACGGGGTGGTAGCACTTCGGCGTTGGGGTCCTCCACTTCGGCTCCGCTCAGTGTGACAGACTTATTGCCTGTCACACTGAGCGGAGCCGAAGTGGAGGACCGCTACGCTACACAACACCTCCAACGCCCCGACATACAGATGGATCGTAATTTCCAAAACCAAATACAATGCATCCGAAATCAAAGCGTGCCCTATGGAAACTTCATCCATCCAGGGAATGCTTTGTTTCAAAAAGTGAAGGTTATCAAGACTGAGATCATGTCCTGCATTCAATCCTAATCCAACCTCCCTTGCTTTTTCAGCAGCCAAAACGAATGGTAACACCGCTTTTTGGCGGTTTTCGAAATACTGTGCGGCATAGGGCTCTGTGTAAAGCTCCACACGGTCGGCGCCGCAGATTTTTGCGCCTTCGACCATTCTTTCGTCCGGATCTACAAAAACCGAAACACGGATTCCAGCGGATTTGAATGTCTGGATCAGATCAGTCAGCTCGCTTCTGTTGGTAACCGTATCCCAGCCTGCATTGGAAGTGATGGCATGCAATGCATCCGGCACCAATGTTACCTGGTCTGGTTTGTTCGCCAGCACCAGCTCCACGAATTTTTTTTCAGAAGGATTTCCCTCGATGTTAAATTCCGTAGTCACAACTTCCTTCAGGTCATAAACATCCTGGTAACGAATATGACGTTCGTCGGGGCGGGGATGGACCGTAATGCCTTGTGCCCCAAACCGCTCACAATCCAGCGCCACTTTAAGCACATTGGGATTATCGCCCCCGCGTGAATTACGCAGGGTTGCTATCTTGTTGATGTTAACGCTTAGACGTGTCATAGGCAATGAGTGAATGAGTGAATGAGTGAATGAGCGGGCGCCGTTGCGCTGAATGACTGAATGATTGAATGATTGAATGATTGAATGTGTGTGAATGATTGAATGAGTGGTTACGTGGAATAGGACAATTTATAAGCTTTCCTTTAACTTTGCAGCCCCATTGGCCGATTTTAATTCAACCTTTGATATTCAAATTTAAAAATACATTCAGTCATTCAGCGCAACGGCGCCCGCTCATTCAATCATTCAAAATTAGAAATCATTCAGTCATTCACTCATTCACTCATTCAAAATTATAATACCATGTCACTAAAAACGCAAGTTGAATCAGGCATTAAGGATGCCATGCGGGCGAAAGATCAGGATACATTGCGGGCTTTGCGCGCGATTAAGTCACTTATCCTTCTGGAAGAAACAAAAGGCGGCGCTACGGGTGAACTCACTGCTGATGACGAACTTAAACTGCTCACCAAGGCAGCAAAACAACGTCGCGAATCGGCCGATATTTACAAAACCCAAAACCGTCCTGACCTTCTGGAAAAGGAAGAAGCAGAGCTGGCGATTATCGAGCAATTCCTTCCGAAACAGCTTACAGAAGATGAGGTTAAGGCCAAATTGCAGGACATTATCGCCCGGGTAGGAGCGTCGTCACCTGCGGATATGGGTAAAGTGATGGGCGTGGCAACCAAAGAATTGGCTGGACAGGCAGACGGACGTGTGGTTTCTACTTTGGTAAAGAGCTTGTTAGCATGAAATTATTGGATGTTCTCATCCTCCTTCCCCTCCTTTGGGGGGCATTGCATGGTTATCGCAAAGGACTTTTAATTGAAATTATCGGCATTGCCGGACTTGTGATAGCCATGGTATTGGGTTTCAAATTTTTAGGGCTGGGAATGGAAATTCTCACACCTTATTTCAGTGATAGTGTGGCCAAGAAAATCCTTCCTTATGTTGGGTTTTCGGCCATTTTCTTTCCTACTATTTTTCTTTTAAACCAATTTGGCTATTCTATCCGCAGATCGCTCCGCTTTTCCATGCTGGGAACATTTGATAGCCTCGCGGGCGGCATGGTGGGCGTGCTGACCTGGGTTTTCGGGATCAGCGTTTTCTTTTGGCTTGTAAATGCGATTGGCGTAAAAATCCCTGCGCACAGGACGGACGATACTTATCTTTATCCAATTGTGGTGCCCGTTGCGCCAAACCTCATTACAAAAGCACTCACCTGGATGCCGTCTGGAACCGAGCTGATTAAAGAATGGAAGCGGGAATATCTGGATGATGAAAAGGAGGAAGTTTCGCAGGAGGATCTGTGATTTGTACAAAAATCACCATGATTTGAACTTTCAAAATTCAGCAAAGGTTACGTTCCCTGATTGAGTTTCAGTAACTTTGCGAATCAAATCGTCCGGATGCTTCACGCACCGGGCTAATAGAAAGAAAATAATGATTGAAATTAATAAGCGGCAGGATATCCGGAAAATGGACGTTGAACAGCTTAAAAGCTGGCTGGCCACGCATGGAGAGAAGGGTTTTCGCGCCAAACAGATTTTTGAATGGATCTGGAAAAAATCGGCACATTCATTTGATGAAATGACCAATTTGTCGCTCGCAACACGCCAGTTGCTCAACGAGCACTTCCTGATCCACTCACTCGACATCGCCAAGCAGCAGCAAAGCAATGACGGGACTATAAAATCTGCATTCAAACTGTTTGACGGCAACCTGGTTGAAGGCGTTCTGATTCCTGCGGCCGACCGCATGACGGCTTGCGTAAGCAGCCAGGTGGGTTGTTCATTAACCTGCAAGTTCTGCGCAACAGGTTATATGGACCGCAAACGCAACCTGGAAGCAGGAGAAATTTACGATCAGGTTGTAGCGATCGCAAGACAGGCGGAAGGAAGTTTCAAGGCACCATTGACCAACATTGTATACATGGGCATGGGCGAACCTTTGCTTAATTATGCCAATGTGCTGGAATCCATCGCACACATTACTTCTCCCGAAGGCCTCAATATGTCGCCCCGGCGCATTACGGTTTCCACAGCTGGCATCGCCAAGATGATCAAAAAGCTTGGGGATGATGAGGTTAAGTTCAGACTGGCATTGTCATTGCATGCTGCCAATGACGAGAAGAGAAATCAGATAATGCCTATCAATGAGTCCAATTCACTGGATAACCTGGCGGAGGCTTTGAACTACTTTTATAAGAAAACAGGTAACCGCATTACATTCGAATACATTGTTTTTAACAACTTCAATGACACTTTGCAGGACGCGAAGGAATTGTGGGAGTTTACAAAACGTGTTCCGGCGCGGGTGAACATTATAGAGTACAATCCGATTGCTGAGGCCGATTTTAAGAACACCGAAGCAGACAGACTGGACAAATTTGCCGCATATCTCGAAGACAGGGGCGTTTCTGTGCATGTTCGCAGGAGTCGCGGCAAGGACATTGATGCAGCTTGCGGCCAGTTGGCCAATAAAGAAGCAGCATAATCTCCGATACTTATTCTGAAACCTGAATTAACAATTTGGTAATATTGCAACGGTAAGGAATAAGTAGTTTTGTCTCCTATTAAATAAACCTATATTCTTCTTTTATGTTTGGTCTTGAAACCGACATTTTTATCCTCCTCGCTCTCAGTATTTTAGCGGCTTGTGCATTCGAGTTTGTAAATGGTTTCCACGATACAGCCAACGCAGTTGCGACAGTTATTTATACCAATTCATTAAAACCCAATGTGGCCGTAATCTGGTCAGGTTTTATGAATTTTTGCGGTGTGTTCCTGGGCGGGATTGCCGTTGCGATGGGGATTGTCAACCTGCTTCCCGTTGAATTATTGATTGATCAGAATGTCTACCATAGCGCCGCTATGGTTTTTTCATTGCTGATCAGCGCCATTATCTGGAACCTTGGAACCTGGTATTTTGGTCTTCCGAGTTCAAGCTCACATACATTGATCGGCTCCATTCTGGGTGTTGGTCTGGCATTTACATTCATGCCTGAAAATTCAGAAGGCGCCGGTGTGAACTGGACCAAAGCACAGGAGCTTTTCACTTCATTGCTTACATCGCCGATCTTCGGTTTTGCGCTGGCGATCATCATTATGTTCATTTTGCGCAGAATGCTTTCCAAGCCGCTTCGCGAAATTGTTTTTAGTGAACCAAAGAAAAATCAGCCGCCTCCGCTCTGGATACGTGCTATTTTAATCACAACCTGTACTTTGGTAAGCTTTTTTCACGGATCAAATGACGGACAAAAAGGTGTGGGCCTTGTTATGCTGATCCTGATCGGCATTGTTCCTGCACATTTTGCACTTGACAACAGCATTGATCCGGCCGGCATGAAGGCGGATTTAGCCGGCATTGAACGTGCAGTTAGCACTATTGATTCATCCAGACTCTCTGTTTCTGACCGTCACCATCTTTTCACCATCCAGTCGGAAATTGATACACTCAATGCGCAGATCCAGAAGCCGCTGGTAGATCACAAGCTGCCTTTGGAAGACCGGATGAATGCCCGTCGCTCATTGCTGCTGATCAGCCGTAACCTGAAAACGATTCTGGATAACGGCCATGCTAACCTGAATACGGACGATAAGGCATTCCTTAAAATGCAGTCGGGAAGCGAAGGCGGGATCAGAAGATATACAGATTATGCGCCGGATTGGGTGATCTTGATGATTTCACTTTCTCTGGGACTCGGCACAATGGTGGGCTGGAAACGGATTGTGGTTACTATCGGTGAAAAGATCGGTAAGCAACATTTAACCTACGCACAGGGGGCGTCTGCCGAACTAGTGGCAGCCAGCACCATCGGCGTTTCTTCATATTTAGGACTTCCTGTAAGCACCACGCACGTGCTTTCTTCCGGGATTGCAGGTTCCATGGTGGCGAGTAAGGGCGTTAAGAACTTGCAGGGCGGCACGATCCGGAATATCGTGATCGCATGGGTGCTGACATTGCCTGTTACCATGCTGTTATCTGGAACACTTTACGTTTTCTTCCGCTGGATATTATAATAGCAGACATCAAACAAACCTTTAAAAAGGCCGCTGGAAACATTTCCGGCGGCCTTTCATTTTTATACCAATGCACTTTCTTTGCTTTTCATTGGTTTATTAGTGTAAATTCGGGTTGGATTTTTATGATCAACTAAAAGCCAATTATTCACCATAATGACAACTATTGAAGAGCAGGTCAACCGTTACGGTTATGTTACCGAGGCTGTTGCTGATGATATTGATTTAATTGCTGAAATCAATCGATTGAAAAAAGAAAAGAATGCCGTGATCCTGGCGCACTATTATGTAGACGCCGAAATCCAGGATCTTGCAGACTATATCGGTGATAGTCTGGGCCTTTCGCAGCAAGCCGCGGCCACAGAAGCTGATATGATCGTATTCTGCGGTGTGCATTTCATGGGTGAAACGGCAAAGGTTTTAAGTCCGAGTAAAAAAGTTGTCATTCCCGATCTGAATGCAGGCTGCTCCCTGGCGGATTCTGCTCCGGCTGATAAGTTCGCTGCATTCAAGGCACAATATCCTGATCATATTGTGATCAGTTACATCAACTGTTCGGCTGAAATCAAAGCCTTGACGGACATTGTCTGCACCTCTTCAAACGCATTGCAGATTGTTAACAGTTTGCCGCCTGATCAGAAAATTATTTTTGCTCCCGACGCTAATCTGGGAAGATACGTGGCGCAAAAAACGGGCCGTGAAATGGTTCTTTGGGATGGCGCCTGCATCGTTCACATTGATATTTCAAGAGAAAAATTAAAACAACTCCGGGAGGAACATCCGGATGCATTGCTTATTGCGCATCCCGAATGCAAGGAAGACATCTTAATGCAAGCCGATTTTGTGAGCTCAACTACCGGCTTGTTGACTTTTGTAAAGGCATCACCGCATCAGAAATTCATCGTTGCGACAGAAGCGGGAATTTTGCATAAAATGAAACAATCGGTTCCGGACAAGAAATTGATCCCGGCTCCCGGCTCAGACAATAACACCTGCGCCTGCTCCGAATGTCCTTATATGAAAATGAACACATTAGAGAAAGTGTACAATGCCCTTTTGTATGAACAACCGGAGATTTTTGTTCCGGAAGATATCCGGCTGAAAGCATACAAATCCGTTGCCCGGATGCTGGAATTAAGCAGAGGAATTTAGAACAGCTTCCGGCAGTCAGCGCTTAACCGACTGCCGAAAGCCGGACACATTGCCCAAACATTAACCTGAAACAAATGCCCCAATTCGATTTCCTGATTATCGGTTCCGGGATTGCCGGATTAAGTTATGCAGCCAAGCTGGCGAGACATTTTGACGAATTACAACAGGAAATTTCCATTGCGGTCATTACCAAAGTCCAGGCAGATGAAACCAACACCAAATACGCGCAAGGCGGAATTGCGGTGGTTTGGGCCGAATCGGATTCGTTCGAAAAGCACATTCAGGACACCATGGATGCGGGCGATGAGGTTAACAAGCGTAACATTGTCGAAATTGTAGTGCGGGAAGCGCCCCAGCGCATACAGGAACTGATCGATTACGGAACACGATTTGACAGGGAAAAGGGCGGGGAATACGATTTGGCCAAAGAAGGCGGACATTCGGACCACCGGATCCTGCATTTCAAAGACATTACCGGCGCGGAGATCGAGCGCGCGTTACTAGAAGAGGTAAACAGGCACAAGAGCATTCAGGTTTTTACACATTACTATGCCGTAGAGCTCATTACGCAGCATCATTTGGGTGAAACCGTTTATCGTTACCGGGAAGATATCCAGTGTTACGGCGCTTACGTGCTGAACCGCCAGACCGGCGAAGTGGAGAAATTTGTGGCTAAAACAACCATGTTAGCCACCGGAGGAATCGGCAACATTTATCAAAGCACAACCAATCCTACCATTGCAACCGGCGACGGCATTGCCATGGCTTATCGCGCCAAAGGCCTGTGCGACAATATGGAGTTTATCCAGTTTCATCCCACCAGTTTTTATCAGCTAGGGCAAAAACCCTCATTTCTGATATCGGAAGCGGTGAGAGGATTTGGAGGGATTTTAAAACGCGCGGATGGCAGTACTTTCATGGAGCTTTACGACGACCGGCTTTCGCTCGCCCCGCGCGACATTGTAGCCAGGGCCATCGACTCCGAAATGAAAAAGAATGGTGTAGATCATGTGTATCTGGATGTGCGCCACCTGGATTATGAGAAATTTTTGGAGCATTTCCCCAACATTACCGAATACTGCCTTAAATCCGGCATTGACGTCAGAAAAGACATGATTCCGGTTGTTCCTGCGCAGCATTATATGTGCGGAGGGATTAAGGTTAATGAATGGGGCAAAACCAACATCAACTTCCTTTACGCAGTGGGAGAATGTTCCTGCACAGGTCTGCATGGTTCCAATCGCCTGGCTTCCAACTCATTGCTTGAAGCTGTTGTGTTCGGGCACAGGGCTTATGAAAGTACGGTAGACAGTTTTAATGATGCAGTCACGCCCGACAACATTCCGGAATGGGACGATACGGGCACCACGCATCCCGAAGAACAGGTTTTGGTGACAGAAATGACGCGGGAATTGAATAGCATTATGTCCAATTATGTTGGCATTGTGCGCACAAACCGTCGTATGAAACGGGCCTATGACCGCCTGGAATTGCTTCACGAAGAGCACGAACAGCTTTACCGGGAGTCCAAAGTTTCCGTAGCCATTTGCGAGCTACGGAACATGATTTCGGTTTCCTATCTGATCATTAAAATGGCAATGGCGCGACGCGAGAACATCGGGCTGCATTACAATTCAGATCATGTGAAATAAGATTAGCTTCGGCTGATCCGGGAAATCGTTTTTTTGACTGGATCAGCTTGCATTATTTCGCAGCGATTTCGTGCCGGCCTTTTTTGGTAACGGCACGTTTCCAGACATTTTCACCTACCTTCTGACCCAGATAAGTTCCTTGCTCGACACCGTCGCGGTAATGTATCCCGCCGTAGACCCGGCTTATGGAGGCATCCCAATACGCCTCTTCAAAGGATTTAAATGATTTGATACCATGGCCGTATTTCTTTTCGGTCGTATCGGTGAAGGCCACATTGTCGCCAATCAGATGCGTGAGTACAGTTCCGCAGGCGGCTGAAATAGCGCTGTGGCCGCTCACATATTCCGGGAATGCAGGGGTTTCCAAAAATGGCCGCCAGTTAGGGTCCCAGTTGTTGTTGATCACAGTTTCCGGGCGGATCCGAACTGTCCGGTATTTCTCATCCCAGCAAGCCGAAAATGCATCGAAAAGGGATAATGCTCCTAATGTATAAGCTTCGGTCGAACGCATCAGATCGAGTTTCTTGTCTGTGGCTACGGTCCTGATAATTGCCAGCCAATGTCCGGCCGGAGTCATTTTTTTGTTTGCAAACATGGCATGGCCTACCACATTGGTTACAAACGCATTATCATCCCAAAAGTAAGCCGTTGCCTTCTGTTCCTCGGTAATTGTTTTGCCTATATTGTAAACTTCCATCGCCAGTTCCATGAACTTGCTTTTCTTGTCAAGATCATATTTGGCTGGCGGCGGACACCGGAACTGCGTCACGGAATCCAATGCAAAAGTCCTAACGGTGTTCCACATAGGCTCGCAGGCATCCGCATATGCAGGCGGCGTAGGCACCCAGGTTCCGGGCGCATTTGTCACCGTATAGCGATAACCGCGAATCTCTTTGTAATGATCTTTTGCAGAATAGGCGAGCACATGCTTGGCAACAGAGTCACCGTATGCAGTGGAGCGTTCAAAAACATCGTCCGGAATGCCCATATCGCGATATTTTTGAAAAAGATCCTTCTCATAATCGTCCCACATATTCCCGGAAAACGTAAGCGTGCGGCCCACCGTTGCAAATGCCTTTATACTGGCAAGCGGATAGCAATACGCAAGGGAAGAATCTGGTTTTTGAGGTGATGTAAATTTGACGAGTTGTCCGCCAAGTGACTGATATTCAGGATATGCTGGCACGAGTGCCTCGTAGGCAGCAAGGAAAGAATAACTGTAAATACGGCTGGCAACCGGCGGTTTGAAAATGTCATGGATGATCACATCCGTCAGGTGCGTCGCTGTTTCATGGAATATTTTCGGGTCAGCTGCTTTGGCATTGTATTCGTCCGGTGACACATTTTTGGTGCAGCCGAATGCAAACGACATACATATCAGGGAGAGTAAACGGAATTTCATTATGTAAACAATGGTAACAAATACAAGAATACTATAAGGCGAAGTTAGTAAACATCCGTCACATTTTGGACGCAAAATATGTAACTTTTGGTATACAATTCTATAATTATTCGAATTTGAAGTGGATAAAATTGTTATTTTCATAGAATGCATATGTTAAAAGACAGAATGTTTTCTTTTGTAAAATATTTAATATCTTTTTGTACAAACGAACGAGCAAAACAAAAATCCAGCGGCTTATCCAATGCGCTTTCCCAGGATCACGCGTCGAATTGTGTACAAAATACACGCTGGATAAAACTGACTGATAACTTCTCTAACTCACCCAAACAATCATCGCTAACCTATGTAAATACTTTCCGATCTGAATCTTATTACTTCTAATGTCCGGTTTCTTCATGTAAGCCGGTGGCTGTCTCTACGTTCCGTGCTTATACGGTTAAGCAACTTTTTTTAATTCCACTATTTAATCAAAATTTCAATCTATGAGAATTTCTACTGGATGGACATCTCGTGCTGCATCGCGATGTGTTTTTTCTCTTTTACTGGCTCTGATCGCAGTAGTAGGGGCTTACGCCCAGAATGTGGTGAAGGGAACAGTCAAAGATGATCAAGGAGTGGCCTTGCCGGGCGTGAGCGTGGTGGTGAAAGGGACCACAGCCGGAACGGTCACTGACAATGAGGGCGTTTACTCTGTGGCAGCCGACAAGCAAGGCACATTGGTCTTCTCTTTCATCGGCTATCTGACACAGGAATTACCGGTCGGCAGCAAATCAAATATCGATGTCAAACTTGTTTCTGACACCAAAGCATTAACCGAGGTTGTGGTTGTAGGTTATGGTACTGCCAAAAAAGCAACCCTAACCGGTTCTGTAACAGCAGTAAAGGGAGCTGAGCTTGAAAAAGCGCCTGCCGCAAACTTATCCAACACACTGGGCGGTCGTCTGCCTGGTATTTCGGCTGTACAAGCAAGCGGTGAGCCTGGAAATGATGGTTCTGCCATCCGTATCCGCGGTACAAACTCGCTGGGTAACAGCAATGCACTCATCGTTGTGGACGGCGTTCCTAACCGGAGTGGTGGTTTGGACCGTATCAACCCTGCGGACATTGAAAGCATTTCGGTTCTGAAAGATGCTGCGGCTGCGATTTACGGTTCACGTGCGGGTAACGGGGTAATCCTGATTACCACCAAACGTGGAAAAACAGGCAAGCCGCAGTTATCCTATGACATGAACTTCGGTGCTTCACAGCCAACAAGAACACCTGAAATGGCTAACGCTTCTGAATACGCTACGATCCGTAACGAATTGCAGATCTATGATAACCTCCAGGTAGGAGAGTGGGGAAACGCTTTGACAGGCTTTAACACGACGGGTTCTTATAAAAGACAAGACAACGGAAACGTCATCAATGCGGTTTTTAACCCGGATGACATGAAGAAGTTTAATGACGGAAGCGATCCTTTGCTTCATCCCAACACAGACTGGTACGGCTCGGTAATCCGCAAATGGGCACCGCAGCAGCGTCACAATCTGCAATTGACAGGTGGTAGCGAGAACATTAAATATCTGGCTTCTTTGGGTTATATCAATCAGGAAGGTTACTACAAAAACACGGCGACCGCTTACAAGCAGTATGATATGCGTATCAATTTGGATACAAAAATCAACAAATACATTTCTGCAAACGTGGGCCTTACATTGCGTGAAGAAGATCGTAACTATCCAAGCGGTGGTAACGATGCAGGTCCGATCTTCCGGATGCTGATGCGCGGTAAGCCAACTGAAATCGCGATCTGGCCTAATGGAAAAGCAGGTCCTGACATTGAAAATGGTCAAAACCCAGCGGTTATCACAACCAACACAACTGGTTACGAGCGCGACAGAAGAGATTATATCCAAACAAACGGAGGTCTTGAAATACTGATTCCAGGTGTACCAGGGTTGAAAATCAACACCATGGCAGCATTGGATAAGCAAATCCGCCGTCAGAAAAACTTCGAAACGCCCTGGACATTGTATTTCTGGGATAAGAAAACCTATGAAGCGGATGGCACTTCACCATTGCTTACAGGAACAGTTCGTTCTACTTTCAAAGATCCGCGTTTGACAGAAGGCTCCTACCAAGAATTGTCTATCCAGCTGACAGGCCAGATGTCTTACGAGAAATCAATCGGCTCGCATAACTTCAATGTAATGGCGGGTGTGCAGCGCGAAAAAGTGGATGCTGATGGTTTCTTTGCATTCCGTCGCTACTACATTTCGCCGGTTGTGGATCAGCTGTTTGCTGGTGGAACGCCTGAGCAGAACATTGGAAACTCAGGGACAAACAATGGCGACTTGTTCTCACGTGCCCGTTTGAGCTATTTTGGTCGTGCAGGTTACAACTTCAAGGAAAAGTATCTTGCTGAATTCCTTTGGCGCGTAGATGGATCTTATGTATTTCCAAAAGAAGGCCGTTTCGGTTTCTTCCCGGGAGTTTCTGCGGGTTGGAGAGTTTCGGAAGAAAGTTTCTGGAAAAACAGCATTTCGCAAGTTGTTGATAACGTAAAGCTGCGTGCATCGTGGGGACAAATGGGTGCTGAGCCTTATTTCCTTGGAACAGAAACGCTTGCTGAATATCAGTATCTGTCCACAATGGGCTTTGGTAGCTACATTATCAATGATCAGGTGGCTAAATCTCTGCTGGAAGCACGTGTTGCCAACAGGAACTTCACCTGGGAGGTTGCCAATAACTCTAACTTCGGGATTGAAGGAACATTGCTGAACGACAAGCTTGCATTTGAATTTGATTACTTCGTAAACAACCGTTCTAACATTCTGATCCCGAAAGCGGGTTCAACGCCTTCTTCTGCGGGTATCGATGGAAAGCTTCCTCCTCAAAACCTTGGAAAACTGCAAAACAAAGGATGGGAGTTCAAGTTGAGCTACGACGGCAATTCGGGTGACGATTTCAGATATTCTGTAAGTGTGAATGGTGGTTATGCCAAAAACAGGATCAAATACTGGGATGAAACACCGGGCGCACCTTCATATCAGCGTTCGACCGGAATGCCTTATAACTCATTCCTTGTGTATCAGTTCGACGGAGTATTTAAAGATCAGGGTGAGATCGATGGAAACAAGCTGGACTACACGCCGATCACGGGCAACCTGAGACCTGGTGACATGAAGTTCAAAGACGTGAATGGAGATGGGAAAATCAGTGCTGACGACCGTTTGAGAACTGAGAAAGTACAGCGTCCATATTTCACAGGTGGTGCGTCAATCAACCTTGGCTACAAAGCATTCGATCTTTCTGTATTGATGCAGGGAACATTGGGAGGTTTGCAGATCGTAGGTCTTACGGAATCAGGAGACATTGGTAACTATCTGAAATACGATTACGATCACCGCTGGACAATTGACAACCCAACAAGTGAGTATCCACGTTTGACGAACCGTAACAACCGGTATTATACCAACACAGGGCAAGCTGGTATCAACAACTACTTCCTGAAAAGCAATAATTACCTGCGTGTGAAGAACGTTGAGATCGGATACAACCTGCCATCAGAATTGGGAAGCAAAATCGGTCTGAGCAAATTCCGCATCTACGTAAACGGATTGAACTTGTTCACTTTTGACAAGATCAAGGTTTGGGATCCTGAATCCACTACCAACAGCGGCCAGTACTATCCACAGGCAAGAATTATCAATGCCGGTCTACGTGTAGCATTTTAAAGACAACGAATATGAAATTGAAATATAAAAGTATAATCTTAATTGCGTTGCTTACGGCGACTGGATTATCGTCTTGCGACACTGAGTTTCTGGATGTAACGCCTCCTACTGAAATCCAGGCCGACGAAGTCTGGAAGGATGGTGCGCTTGCAGAAGGTTTTGTAACGGGCATTTACGCGGGACTTCAACAAGGCGGATTTAGCGAGCAAATGCTTGCTTCGCTGACAGATGAAGCCGTGTTCACCCACACAGGCCGGAACATTAACACCGTGAACGAAGGCAGTTTGAGCCCGTCCAACCTAGGCTGGGTGGACGACACTTATGGCTGGGGACCCATGTATACACGTATCCGGGCTGCTAACCTTGCAATTGCCAACCTGCAAACTTCAACATTTACGGATGAGACGCTGAAGGCGCGCTTAAAAGGAGAGGCTTATTTTCTGAGAGCATATTACTATCAGCAATTGGCGCGCTACTATGGTGCTGTGCCGTTGATCAAGAAAGTATATGCGCTGAACGAAGATTACAGCGTTCCCCGCAACACCTGGGACGAATGCATCCAGGCTATTGTAAGTGACTGTGACAGTGCAGCACTGCTTTTGGATGGCAAAACCCTTGTAAAAGGCCGCGCTTCTAAAATTGCTGCTCAGGCGTTGAAATCCCGCGTGTTGTTGTACGCTGCAAGTGATCTGCACGACATTCCAACGGCAAAGGCAAAGTCAGCTGTGATTGCTGCTTATCCGAACCCTGAATTTTTGGGATATATTTCCGGCGACCGTAAGGCGCGCTGGACGGCTGCACAAGCTGCTGCAAAAGCTGTTGTTGATGCAGGTGCAGGGAATGCTTACAAGCTGAACCTGACTGCTCCCGTGTCGGCTGCGGCAGGAAAGCTGAACTACATTTCTATCGCAATGGCGGGTGCAAGTGCGGATAAAACGCTCGATCCTTCTGCTGCGAGTGAAATCCTTTTCGGCCGTTATTTCACACCAAGTTTGGGTGAAGGCGCGCGTCAGACAGGCTTGAACAACGGACCGAACGGTTACCACAACTGGGCTGGAAACACGCCGATCGGAACATTGGTGGATGACTACGAACTGATGGACGGAACGGCATTTAAATGGACCAATCCAGCGCATGCTGCGGCTCCTTACAACAACCGTGACCCCCGTTTCTACGCTACTGTAATGTATGATGGCGCAGGCTGGAAACCACGCCCTTCTGATGCAAAGGATCCTGCAAACCAGATCCAGACCGGTGCTTACGACCTTCTGGACGACAAAGGCGCATTAATCAACCGCAAAGGATTGGATACCCGCAGCAGCTCTATCGAAGACTGGAACGGAAGCCGCACGGGTTACTACATGCGCAAGTTTATAGATCCAAACCCTGCATTGTACGACAACACCGATCGTCAGAACATTCCATGGCCATTCATCCGTATTACGGAGTCCGTTTTCAATTACATTGAAGCGAGCATTGAATTGGGTCAGGATGCAGAAGCACTGGCTTGGTTGAACAAGATCCGTTTCCGTGCCGGTATGCCTGCACTGAAAGTGTCAGGTGCTGCGCTGAAAGAGGCTTACCGTCACGAAAGAAGAATTGAAATGGCTTATGAAGAGCAACGTTACCATGATGCACGCCGCTGGATGATCGCCAAAGAAACATTAGGCCGTCCATTGGAATACATCAACGTGCTCGGCAAATTCAAACCAGGCAAATCGATGAAGGAGCCTTATCATTACGATACAGATGTATATACTTACACTTATACGCCGATTGTCGAGAAATCGCATGAAAACCGTACATGGGCTGATAAAATGTACTTCCGTCCGTTCAGTCGTGATGAGATCAACAGAAATGCAAAACTGGTGCAGAATCCGGGATATGATAAATAGTTAGTCCTCGCTTTATTAGTAAATTTGTGGAACTATGTCTTCGTTATGAAGGCATAGTTTCTTTTTTCTATACAGTTCAACCTTCGTGGTCCTATTATGAAGCGAATAAAATCCTGGACCCCAGGAATGATGTTGCTGGCAATGAGTCTTGGTTTTGTGGGATGTGATAAATCCGCAGATTCCGATAAGCCCAAAGATGGCACAAGCCAGAAACCTTTGTTTACCCTCTTACCTGCCGAAAAAACAAAAATCGATTTTGCCAATACATTAACAGAAGGACTGAATACCAATGTGTTGATGTACGAATATTTTTATAATGGTGGCGGAGTGGCAGCAGGCGACCTCAATGGTGACGGGCTTGACGACATTTACTTCACCGGCAACATGGTGCCCAATAAGCTTTATCTTAACAAAGGCCGGATGGTTTTTGAAGATATTACTGCACTCGCGGGCGTAGGAGGCAGGGAGCGTCCGTGGAAAACGGGCGTTACCATGGCGGATGTGAACGGTGATGGCAAGCTGGATATTTACATTTGTTATTCAGGGAACGTCTCGCCGGAAAGTCTTAAAGGACAGCTTTTTATAAATACAGGAAATGATGCAAACGGCATTCCGCAGTTTGAAGAATCGGCTGAAAAATATGGTTTGGGTGCGCCTAGTAACAGCACCCAAGCCGCCTTTTTCGATTTTGACAAAGATGGTGATATGGATTTGTTCTTATTAAATCACAATCCCAAATCACTTCCGATCCTGGATGAAGCCAGCACAGCCGATTTACTTAAAAAGGACGATCCGGTTACAGGTGTGCGGTTTTTCAGGAATGACCCCAAAGCAGACGGAACACCTTACTTTACAGACATTACCAAGAAAACAGGCATACAAAGTTCGCCCCTTACTTACGGCCTGGGCATTGGAGTAGCCGATGTAAATCAGGACGGATGGCAGGATATGTATATTTCGAACGACTATTCGGTTCCTGATTTTTTATATATCAACAACAAAAACGGCACATTTACCGACGTGCTGAATGCATCCATCGGCCACACGTCCCATTCCTCCATGGGCAATGACATTGCAGACTTCAATAATGATGGTTTACCCGACATTTTTACGCTCGATATGTTGCCTGAGGACAACCGCAGACAGAAGTTACTAGCTGGTCTGGATAATTATGAGTTGTTTGATTTCAATGTCAAGATGGGTTTTAATCACCAGTATATGCGCAATATGCTGCAACTCAACCAGGGGCAGGGTGGAAAAAGCAAACTGCCTGTTTTCTCGGAAGTAGGGCAATTATCCGGGGTTTCCAACACCGACTGGAGCTGGGCATCGCTGTTTGCGGATTACGATAATGATGGCTGGAAAGACATTTTTATAACTAACGGTAACCTTCGTGATTTTACGAATATGGACTTTGTTAAGTTCATGGGCGATCATTTGAAGCGTATCGAAGGCCAGGTGAAGCGTGAGGATGTGCTCAATATGGTGTATCAAATGCCGTCCTCCAACATGAAGAATTATCTTTTCCAAAACAAAAAAGACCTGACATTCACCAATGTTGCCGACAACTGGGGATTACGAGAAATTTCAAACAGCGCTGGCGCAGCTTATGCCGATCTGGACAATGACGGCGACCTGGACCTGATCGTCAACAACATTAACAAGCCCGCCTTCATCTATCAGAATGATGGTGATAAGCTTTTGAAAAACAACTATTTGAAGATCAAACTGGAAGGTGAGAAGGCCAATAAGCTGGGCATAGGAGCGAAGGTGACCATTTATAGCAAAGGCCAAAAACAATATCTCGAACAAATGCCCACACGCGGTTACCAGTCGAGCGTTTCGCCGGTTCTGCATTTTGGTTTGGGCAAAGAAAGCATTGATTCCCTGCAAATTGTATGGCTTAGCGGCAAGCGCGAAAGCGTGCTTAAACCTAAGGTGAATGCGCTTTTGACATTGAATGAAACAAATGCAAAAATGGCCAAACCCAATGCGGAATCTGCCAGCCCGCTCTACAATGTTGTTCAGTCACCGATCGCATATAGTGGAAAGGCCAGTAATACGAATGATTTTAAACGACAGCCGTTGCTGATTAACCCGATTTCTTTTTCGGGCCCTTGCCTGGTCAAAGGCGATGTAAATGGTGACGGTTTGGAGGATATTTACGCAGGCGGAGGTTCGGGGGACGCCGGAAAGCTCTATTTACAGCAAAAAGGTGGTTCTTTTACCAGTAAACCAGTGGCGGCTTTTGAATCCGACGAACAAAGTGACGACACGGATGCGGCGTTCTTCGACGCGAATGGCGATGGTTTTCAGGATTTGTTCGTTTGCAGCGGAGGTTATGCCGCCTTCATGCCCGAAGATCCGTTGCTGCAAAGCCGTTTATATTTAAATGATGGCAAAGGTAACTTTACCAAAAGCGCAGGCGCATTGCCCAAAATGATCACCAGCACAAGCTGTGTGCGCGTTGCAGATATTAATGGTGACGGGAAACCCGATCTTTTCGTGGGCGGTCGCGTGATCCCGGGCCGTTATCCCGAAACACCAAAAAGTTACGTGCTGATCAATGACGGCTCAGGCAAATTTTCCGACAAGACAGCCAGCGTGTCTGCCGAACTGGCAAACATTGGTTTGGTGACGGATGCGGTTTGGACAGATATGAATGCTGATAAAAAACCAGATCTGATCGTGGTAGGCGAATGGATGCCGGTAACGGTTTATATCAATGTCAATGGTAAACTGGAAAACAAAACGACCAGTTATTTTGATAAACAATACAGCGGCTGGTGGAACAAAATATTGCTCACCGACTTAAATGGCGATGGTAAGGAAGACCTGGTAATCGGAAATTTAGGCCTGAACAGCCAATGTAAAGCTAGTGACGACGAACCCGTTGAAATGATTTACAAAGATTTTGACGACAACGGTTCCGTAGATCCGATCATGAGTTTTTACATTCAGGGCAAAAGCTATCCCTATGTAACGCGTGACGAAATGCTGGACCAAATGAGCATTATGCGAACGCGTTTTCAGGACTACAAAGGCTACGCTGATGCAACAACGAAAGAAATATTTACAGCGGACGAACTTGCGGGAGCAAAGGAATTGAAAGCCAATTACCTGAAAACCGCCTATTTCGAACAAGGCAGGAATGGCAAGTTCACCGAAAAGCAGCTGCCCTTCCAATCCCAGATTTCTCCCGTGTACACCATTACGGCTGTTGATTTTGACAAAGACGGGAACAAGGATTTGCTCCTTTGCGGCAATGTGAGCAAGGCTAGGCTGCGGTTTGGTAAGTATGACGCGAATTTCGGTGTTTTGTTAAAAGGAAATGGCAAAGGCCAGTTTGCTTACATTAAACAAGATAAGTCCGGCTTCAATTTAAAAGGAGATGTAAGAAGCGTGCTGCCGATAGGTGACAAGCTGTTGTTTGGAATAAATCAACAAGAAATTAAAGCATATCAAATTGGCAAAGTTAATTAAGGGCTGGCTGATCATTGTCATCATCTGCTTTTTTGCAAGCTGCAAGAAGGATGCGCCGGCCAACATCAGTCCGGATGAGATCGGAAATATGACCTTGCAAATGACGGACGTCATGATCCATGATGTGACCAATCCGCCGCTTAGCGCCCGGTTTTTCGCATATGCGTGCCTGGCAGGATACGAAGTCGTTTCGCAAAATGACACCGCTTACAAAAGCATGCATGGCGTTTTGAACGATTACCCGAAAATGGAAAAGCCTGCGGTAGCCGCGTTTTCTTACCAGCTCAGTGCCATGCTGGCGATGCTCGAAACAGCGAAGAAAATGCAGCCTTCCGGTTCACTTTTGCAGACATATCAAGCCGGGCTGCTCGATTCGTGCAGGAATGAAGGGGTTAGTGAAGAAATGATCGCCGGCTCGCAGGAGTATGCAGTGGCTATCAGCAAGCAGATTTTGAAATATGCCAAAGCAGACAAGTACAATCTGATCAGCAATTTTCCCCGATACGAACCAAGCCAAACGCCGGGAGCCTGGTATCCGACGCCTCCGGGCTACTTTCCGCCGGTGGAGCCTTATTTTGAGACCGTAAGGCCATTTACGCTCGATTCTGCCGCACAGTTCCGTCCCCAGCCGCCCGTTGCGTTTTCGGAGGACAAGAATTCTGCTTTTTTCAAACTGATGAAGCTTAATTACGACGATAAAAAGGAGCCTGAGCACAGGGTTATGGCAGCGTTTTGGGATTGTAACCCATTTGCCTTGGAGAATAAGGGACATTTGCTGGTAGGGATGAAGAAAATTTCGCCCGGGGCGCACTGGATGGGGATTACCAACATTGCCTGCAAACAAGCAAAGGCCGATTTTTCCAAGACAATGCTGGTAAACACTTCCGTCGCCATTGCATTAATGGATGGCTTTATGACCTGCTGGGAAGAAAAATTCCGCAGCAACCGCATACGCCCCGAAACAGCCATCCGAAAATACATCGATCCAACCTGGACACCATTTTTACAAACACCACCTTTCCCGGAATATCTCAGCGGCCATTCCGTCATCTCATCCGCCTCGGCCATTGTGTTAACCCATTATTTCGGCAACCAATTTGAATACACCGACACGGTCGAAGAACGTTTCGGCCTGAAAGCCCGCAAATTCCCCTCATTCATAGCAGCCGCCGAAGAATCCGGCATGTCACGCTTCTACGGAGGAATCCACTTCATGGACGCCATAGAAAACGGACAAAAGCAAGGCGTTCAGGTGGGTGAATGGGTTGTTAGGAAGCTTGGAGATTAGATTTTTATTCAATTTCAAGCTCGGTTTCTTCTAATAACCGCTTCGTATAACCATAACCCACATCAAACAACTGCCCGGCTTTTCGGAAGTCGAAAATGCTGAACTTACTTAGTTCCGGGGGTTCGATGAGGAGGTTGCATTTTCTGAAGCGTTCCTTGGTCTTGCTGTGCATGGCCAGGATAAGGCTGCGGTAGACAAGCTCTGTGGTTTTTTTAAGCGGCTTGTCCAGCGTAAATGGGTTGCAGTGTATGCCGATGATGAAGTCGGCTTCTTCCATAATGGGCTCGACTGGGAGGTTGTTCAGCACGCCACCGTCCACCAGTTCGCGGCCTTGAAAGCGGATAGGGCTGAACAGGCCCGGGATGCAGCATGAAGCTAGCACCGGAATGGCTAGTTCGCCGTTTCGGAACTGCAATTCTTCTCCGGAAACAATGTCGGTTGCTGTTACAACAAGCGGGATTTTCAGGGATTCGAATGTGTTTTCGGGAATGTATTTGCGAAGTACTGCTTCCAGCTTGTTCATATGCAAAAGCCCGTTCGCGCCGAAGCCGAAGCGGATATAGGGGTAAAAGCTGGTCTGGATGATCATTTCAATGATCTCGTCGGGCGTGTAACCGTGCGCCAGCATAGCACCAATAAACGCGCCGGAGCTTGTCCCGCTGATCACGTCGGGCCTAATTCCATGCTCCATTAATGCTTTTATTGCACCAATGTGTGCAATACCACGTGCTCCGCCACCGGACAAAACCAAACCGACTTTCATAACATTAGCTGATAAATGTGCTCAATGCACCGCGCTCACGAATCGCAATTCCTTTTTCTGTCTGCTCCACTACGGCTGCTTCAAAAACGGGATCGTGCTCAAATAATATGATGTGCTTTTCTGCTGCTGCATTTTGCAGAACTTCCTGTTTTTCCTGCATCGTAACGAGTGGCCGCATGTCATAACTCATGATCCAGGCAAGCGGAATGTGGTAAGAAGATGGCAACAGATCCGCAGCGTAAATGATCTTTTGGTCCTTGTATTGAATCACTGGCAGCATCATTTGCTCGGTGTGACCATCCACGTGGATAAATGCAATGTTGGAAAAAGGGGATTGGTCTTTCTCAATAAATTTCAACTGACCGGATTCCTGCAAAGGAAGAATGTTCTCTTTTAAAAACGAAGCTTTCTCGCGCGGATTAGGGTCGACAGCCCATTCCCAATGTGCTTCATTGGACCAGTAAACGGCATTCGGAAATGTCGGAAGCAATTGCGACCCGTCGGGGTTGTATCGCAAGGCACCGCCTACATGATCGAAATGCAAATGCGTCAGGACAACATCTGTAATGTCAGTAACGTCGTAGCCGCAGTTTTTGATGGAGCCAATAAGGCTGGCGTCTCCGTGCAGGTCGTAATGTCCGAAAAACTTTTGATCTTGTTTGTTCCCGAGTCCGGTATCGATCAAAATCAGTTTTCCACCGTCTTCAATGAGCAGGCAGCGCATGGCCCAGGTGCAAAGATTTTTTTCATCAGCCGGATTATGCCTGTTCCAAAGCGATTTGGGCACCACGCCGAACATTGCGCCGCCGTCCAGTTTGAAGAAGCCAGTGTCTATAATGTGAATGTTCATATCGGAAAGTTACCTAAATCGAACACACTTCAAAATTTTCAGCGCCTTAATCCGCGCTCGATATGGAATGTTGCGTATGACAATGGTGCGTTATAATTGTATTAATCTGTAATAGCTGCAATAATGTTTGGGTTAAAGTAAATGGTTCAATAGAATATTTGTAAAAACTAATGTTCCTCGCTATTTTTCAAGTGTATCACCTTCTATTCCATCCTTAATGAACCGCAGAAATTTTTTCGAGAAAGCTATTCCCGCCAGTTTTGCATTAGGCACCATTTCCTCATCCTGTGCACCCAAAACCCAGCTATATTACCCGGACAAGCATTTCCACATTGGCCGCGGTTATCATCAGATTCCAAAATTACGGCTTTCAATGGATCGCATTGTGAAGGAAACGGTTGGTCTGCGGCCATTCAGGGCGTCGGGGCCGCGATTGGACGTGGAGCAATTGGGCAGTAAAACCATTGTCCATAACTACGGGCATGGCGGCAGCGGCTGGTCACTTTCGTGGGGAACAGGGAACATTGCGCGGAATAATGTGCTCGCAACCAACGAAAAGAAAGTGGCCGTAATAGGCTGCGGAACAGTGGGCATTGCAACGGCGCGTCTCTTGCAGGAAAGCGGTTGCGAAGTAACCATTTATACGAAGGACGTTCCCCCAAACATTACCAGTAACCTGGCAACCGGAACATGGTCGCCTGCTTCGCGGGTTTGCGATGTAAAGGTGGCTAAGCCCGAGTTCAAGGCGGTTTGGGAAGAGGCAACACGCTTTTCGTTCCGCCGGTTTCAGTTCTTTCTGGGATTGAATGACATTGCTTGCTGGGCAGAAGAATATGGGGTTTTTAAACAAATGCCCGTCTACACACCCGGCGCCGGCGGAGAGGATTTTGAAATACACGGTCTGATCCCTGAACGCGTAAAGCTCGAAGCAAAAGAACATCCGTTCAAAGCGGACCACGTTACCAGACGGACGAATTTAATGTTTAACATTCCGAGTTATCTACGGCATCAGCTGGAAGATTTTGTCATGTTCGGCGGCAAAGTCAAAATCCACGAGATCAAAAAACTGGAAGATATTGATGCATTACCCGAAAAAGTGGTGGTAAACTGCATGGGGCTCGGTGCAAAACCCGTATTCAATGATCAGGAATTGACGCCGGTTTCCGGCCAGCTTTCTTGTTTGATCCCGCAAAGTGACGTGAATTACAAGTTGTATACACAGGGTGCAAACTTCATTTCCCGGAAAGACGGCATTTACATTGGCAGCAATGGGATCGTCGGGAATTGGGATACGACGCCGAGTAAGGAACAAACCGAAAAAACAGTTGGGATATTAATGAAGCTGATGGAAGATATGAAAGGCTAAGCTATTGCGGCTTCGAAACGTCTTCTTTCAAATGATAGCGTCTCCGGATTTCGTTGACCAGGAATTTTTTTTGCGCGGTAAAACTTTCGGGATGCATGGTGATAAACAGCGCTTTCCATTCCGCATACCGGTCGGGGTCTACCGTGCTGAATGTTTGCGGATCAATTTTTTTTAACCTTAAATAAGCTTCAAACTCCATTATCCCGATTTTTTCGCAATATATGCGCATACTTTTGCATATTATTTAAAATCTGAGTCCGAATATGAAAATTGACCTGCGCAGCGATACAGTCACGAAGCCAACGAAGGAAATGCAGCAAGCCATGTGGGCGGCCGAAGTGGGTGACGATGTATTGGGCGATGATCCAACGGTGAATGCCTTGCAGGAAAAGGCAGCAAAGCTTTTTGGCATGGAAGAAGCACTTTTCTGTCCCTCCGGAACAATGACTAATCAGCTGGCGATCCGCGTGCATACGCAACCGGGCAGTGATGTGATCTGTGACAAATATTCGCATATTTACTTATACGAGGGCGGCGGTATCATGCTTAATGCGCTGTCGTCCGTGAAACTGCTGGACGGCGATCGTGGCAGGCTCACAGCACAGCAAGTTGCAGGAGCGATAAGCCCCGAGCACGACATTCATTCAACGGTAACCCGCCTCGTTTCACTGGAAAATACGATGAACAAGGGCGGCGGCTGTTATTATGATTTAGTCGAAATTGAAGCCATCAAGAGGGTTTGTCAGGATAAAAACATTCCCCTGCATCTGGACGGAGCACGGCTTTTCAATGCATTGGTTGAAACGGGTGAAAGCCCTTTGCAATATGGTCAGGTCTTTGACAGCATTAGTATTTGTCTTTCAAAAGGATTTGGTTGCCCGGTTGGATCGCTCCTTTTGGGGACACATGAAGTGATCAAAAAGGCAAGACGTTTCCGCAAAGTAATGGGCGGTGGCTGGCGTCAGGCAGGATTCCTGGCAGCGGCGGGGATTTATGCGCTGGATCATCATGTTGAAAGGCTCAAAGAAGATCACGCACGGGCCAGGGCTATCGGTGAAATGTTCCGGCATTTGCCCGAAGTGGAAGAGATTTTTCCTGTTGACACCAACATTGTCATTATCCGGCTCGGCGAAGGCATTTCAGAGATTGACTATGTAAATAAAATGGCGCAGCAGGGAATCCTGGCTGTGACTTTTGGGAAAAACCTCGTCCGCTTTGTTACCCACCTGGATTTCACGGACGATCATTTACACGAAATGAACAAGCGTATCAAATCCGTTTAAACTTCCGGAATCGCTTCTTCATACTCATATTCCGAATTGGGTCCCTGATAGATAACCTTCATTCCTGCCAGGTCAGCCACATATGTGTGTATGCCCGCAGCGCCTATTTCGCGCAGGAATGTGGGATAGTCGGTAACTCCCTCCTGATTGCGTTTGATGGCCGTTTTCACAGCTTCCAGCTCGAATGTTTCTGCACATTCAAACTCCGGAATGTCACCTTCAATCACCAGCTTATCACCAATAACGGATGTATAAGTACGTCTGTGGTTTCCTACCTTAATTTCATAATTGTCAACACCGATGGCTTTCAGGTTTTTGACGAAATAAGGGTAAGCCTGCCCGGCAGATCGCTCCTCGGCAGATTTTATTAAGTCGTCGGTCAATTCTACCATATGCATAATAGTATGCGTTTAAATTTTTTTGTTAAACATGATTAAATACCCGTGCCAGCTCACAGGGCTGTTTTTACTAACTTAATCTGGATGTCTTAATGGCAAAAACCCATTCTTCTCTTTCACATACCGGACAAACGGCTGCCCCTACGGTCAATTTTTCAACATTTCCACAAAACGCGCAGGCATGAAATCCATCTTTGAAGATCTTCTTGCTCTTCGCATTATAAAGGTCGGGCAGCAGCGGCAATCCGTATTTCACTTCATTATCAGGATAAAAGAAGACGCTGACTTCTCCCGAGGGTTCGAGATAAGCGCTGCAAACCTGTCCTAAATGCGAGATACTTTTCACGCGCAATTCCGAGAAAAATTCATCTTGTGCCAATGTTTCTTTCTTAAATGCGCTGATGGAAAACCGGCCTTCGTGGATCAGGCAAACCGTTTTGCCTTCAATCAGTTTTTCAAACCAAACACTTTTCCCTGTAAGCCAGGTTACAAACCTGTAAAGCAGGATAATGGTCGTAAATACAACAAGGGCAGGAATTACACCCACATCTTCATAAAACATCGGGTCTCCGGCTGCGGAACCCAACGCAATGATAATGACGGTTTCAAAGACCGAAAGCTGTCTTACGCCCCGCTTTCCGGTGACCCGAAGCGCGGTCAGGAGAATTACGAACATGATCGTTGAACGCACAACCACTTCTGCCAGGAACTTGTAAGGCAGGTCGTTCATCAGAAACCTTTCCAACTCAAAAATCTCTTTCATGCAATGCTGGTCTACAAAAAAAGATGCTACCCGGCCATCTCTATGGCAAAGTAACATCTTAATCTGAACTAATGGTCTAAACGGCCGAAAATGGGCTTAATGCGCCATGTCATCTTCCTCCGGATGATGCACGATCAACGAGCTGCGTGTATCGAGTTTCTTGATCATCTCATTGGACATTGCATCTGCATAAACACCATAACTGCTTACCAATGTGCCTTTTAACCCATCTTTCGATTCGATGGCATAGAGGATCGACATATCAGATGGATTGGTCATTCCCTCAAAACGGTAAACCTTGATAATATCGAAGTCCTCCGGTGAAAGGGTCAGGCAAATGCCGTCCTCTTTATGCAATTCCAATGCGTGTGCGGTCATATTGAAATCGTAGGTATAACCCTCTGCCTGTAAGTCTTCGAGCGTTTCAATAAGCGTATCCGGTTCGTCCATGTTTTTATTGGACGGATGTCTTTTTTGTTCTTTATCTTGATCTGAGCCTTGCAAGTCCATAACAAAGTGGTTTAAGGTTAGTATTTCTTTCCAATGCCAACAATTGACATCGATAATTTTACTGTTTGAAAGTCAAATATTACTGCCCGCAAGGCAGCTGCCTCAAAACGGCAGAAACGCATAGTGGTGCTTTTTGAATCAGACGCACGAAAAAAGTATGCCTTGCAGCGTCACTCCCGGTAAATTGCGCCTGCTTTAATTAATGCACAGATTTCCTGTAATTGTTGTAAAAAAAGGATGAACATTTTGAGGTGCTTTGACCTCAATTTGCCAAAAATGTAGAATGCAGCGCGTTTCCCGGATCAGGGACGATAAGTAACCTGCCCGGAATTGTAGGCGGCAAAGCAACCAAGGCCGCCGCTGATATTGCTGTAAATCAACGATGGCTCAATAAACGGATTATCCGAAGTGCCGCGCATTTCCAGCGACCGGTGATATTTGAAATAGTGGACGTCGGTGTTATAGATTTCGAGCATTACCATCGCAATCTTCGCCTTGGGATACAACGTGAATTTATTGCCGTTTCCATAATCGTAAACGATCACATTCGGCAAGACAGTGCGGCCTAAGGGTGAAGTGAATTCAGCCCCATCCAGGTTCGCATCGCTTTGGTAATCATTACGGCCAATGGTTTCATCCCAATTAAAATTGAAACGGTTCTTCACCCGCCTTTCTTTAAATGTTTCCGCGCTTGTGCCTTCAACAACACTATACTCCAGGTCAACTGAGCTTCTTACCCGATAATAATTGGTATCCCGGGGAGCGTCGGTCCAGCTCATTTGGACGGTCAACACGGTGTCCTGTTCAAAAATATTGCTCGAAAAGGAAGTGTCCAGCTTATAAGAAGTGGCCAGCACCTGGCCCGCAGGAACTGTACAGACGCCGGTAGCTACGCGGTTGCCGTCAGATACAAAAAGTGAATAAGTTTTCCCTGATATAATGGGAAAAACTGATGTGTCAATGCTGTATAATGTGCTGGCGGAATCAAAAGGAATGGCCACTTCTTTGGTCCCGTCTGAAATTTTTACCAATGCATTTCTTACAACGCCTCCCTTATTCCCTGAATCCGTAAAGAGCGGAACAGATTCCGTAACCACCACATTAATGCGCGGCGATTGCGGTGAAATGAATGATTGTACAACAAGCTTGGATTCTGTTCTCGGCAGCTTATCCGCAGGAATGTCCGTAATCAGCGATTCGCAGGCTGAGAAGCAAATTGAAATGAGTATAATAATGATAGAATGCAGTCTCATGGCGGCGCAATTAGAACTTGAAATTATAGCTGAAATAGGGAAGGACCGGAAACAGTGAATAGCGTTTGAGCGTGTTTTTGTTGTTGGTGCTGGTTCCTGTATCCGCGTCGTCGTTATCTATATCATAGAAAAACGGGTTTCTGCGATTGTAAACATTGTACACACCAAACTCCCACGTCCTTTCATGCCGTTTTTTCTGTTTGCGGAATTGAATGGCAAAATCCATCCGGTGAAAAGGCTCTGCACGGAAACTGTTTTTTGCGCCGTATTCGCTTACCATAGGGCCGTTCCAGCCGATGGCCGGTTTGCCGTTCGGGTTTATCCGGGTGATGAAATTGTCACTCACGCCTGTGTAAGTTGCAATAGGCAATGTTAGTGCATTCCCAGTGCCGTAAACCCATGTGGAAGAGATGGTTATGCGCTTGGTCAGCTCATAGATCCCAACCACCGAAAGGTCGTGGCGGCGGTCGTAACGTGGGAAAAATGTTTTACCAAAATTTAGTTCAGGGAATTTCCAGTAGGTCCACGACAATGTATATCCTACCCAGCCCGAAAGTCTGCCTGTTTTTTTCTGAATTAAAAATTCACCTCCGTACGACCAGCCTTTTCCAGCTGTAACATTGTCTTCCCAGCTCAGCTCATTGGCATTTTCACCATTAATGCTCAAAAACGAAGATCCTTCCTTGTAATTAAGGATGTGGTTCATGTCTTTATAATAGCCTTCCAACGTCAAGGTAAGCGCGGGCCGTTCCAGATCCTTGGCAAAACCAAACGCGACCTGCTGCGACTGCTGTGGGGCAACGCGGTCGGTTGTGGGCACCCAAAGGTCCGTTGGCAGGCCCAATCCGGTGTTGGAAAGCAAATGAACGTATTGGTTCATCTGGGCATACGAGGCCTTTACGGAAAAGTCCTTTGCAAGCCTTAATGCCGCCGAAAACCGTGGTTCGGGGCGGATGTAGGTTTTTGTTTGGGTTTGAAATGCACTTAACCGGAAGCCGGCGTTCATTTTCAGTGATTCAAACGGCTGCCAGGTGTCTTCCACGTAAGCACCGGCCTCAAATGTATTGATCGGTTTTGCAGATCTTTCAATTGGATTATCAATAAAAGAGCCCTCAATTGCTAGCGCCGAAGGGATAAATTTATGCTGCGTAACCTGTGCTCCAAACTTGATCGCGTGCTTGGCAGACGGATAAAAATCAAAATCGGTTTTTAAGCCGAAATCCCTGATCCGTGAATCGTATTCCAGACTAAACTCATCCTGCACCGTTCCATCGCCGTTAATGTCCTTGGAATAACTGGAAACGCCGAAATTGAAATTGCTGAAAATGAATGATGTGTTAACAAAGAGTTTCTGGCTCAGCAGATGGTTCCAGCGCATGGTTGCCGTTGCATTGCCCCAGTCCAGGCCAGCCCGGGTTTCGGAATCAGGGCTTTTTTCTTCTACATAAAATTTATCCCTGCCAAAATATCCGCTTACATAAAGCTTGTCTTTAGGGCCGAGATCATAGTTCATCTTTGCATTAAGATCATAAAAATAATAACCTGGCCTTACCTGGCTTTCATCGCCCTTTTGAGACTGCTTAATAAATGGAGAAGCCAGCAAATCAATGTAAGTCCTGCGTCCTGAGATCAGGAATGAAGATTTTCCTTTTGAAATGGGTCCTTCCAGTGTAAGTCTGGACGATATAAGCCCGATCCCGCCTTCGCCGTGCAGCTTATCCTTGCTTCCTTCTTTCATGTTCATTTCCAAAACCGAGGAGAGCCTGCCGCCATAGCGAGCCGGAAATCCGCCTTTGGTGAGCTCCACACTTTTTAATGCATCACTATTGAAAATGGAAAAGAAGCCGAAAAGGTGATTGGCATTGTAAACAACCGCATCGTCGAGAATAATGAGGTTCTGGTCGGGCCCGCCGCCACGCACATACAAACCAGTCTGTCCCTCGGTCCCTTTTTGAACGCCGGGCATGAGTTGGAGCACGCGTAAGACGTCTTTTTCGCCAAAAAAGGCAGGGACTTTCTTCAACTGCGCAATCGGAATCTCAATCTGGCTCATCTGTACAGACCGGCTCACATAATCCTCCTGCCGACGCGCCGAAACGACCACTTCTTCCAGTTGATTAATGGTCGCCAGGAAAATACTCAATTCCTGATTTTTAGTCAGACTGACGCGTAAATCCGTTTTTTCATAACCAACAAATGAAAAGGAAAGCATTGCGCTGTCGCCTGCCGGCACGGTCAGGGAATAAAAGCCATACGTGTTGGTAACTGCTCCGTAGGGTGTGCCTTCAATGTACACATTAACCCCCGGCAACTGCTCCTGGCTGCCTTTTTCCTTCACAAAACCGCTGATCGTTACGCGTTCCTGAGCGGAAACGGCCATAGAAAACAGCAGTAATGAGACGACAAAAATGAAGCGCATAGCAAGCGGGCTGGTTGATTTTTGTAACAACACTTCCGATAATAAAGTATGGATCATAGTAAAGGGTAAAATGGCCTGAGCAAACCTCCGCTTAGCCGTATATACTCCTTTTTGTGCACGTTGGATCAATGTGCGCTTATGCTTTTACCAGTCCCCTGTTTTCCAGCAGATATTTTTCGTCAGCCATTCTTCCGCGGAAGGATTTGTAAAGCGTCGCAGGCTCTTCCGTGCCGCCTTTTTCCAGAATATTTTTTCGGAATGAAAGCGCCGTAACCGGATCGAAAATGTTGCCTGTTTCCTTGAAAGCTGCAAACGCATCGCTGTCCAGCACTTCCGACCAGATGTAGCTGTAATAGCCCGCAGAGTAGCCGCCTGCAAAAATGTGCTGAAAATATGTGCTCCGGTAACGCGGTGCAATCTGCCTGATCAGACCTGCGTCTTTCATCCGTTGTTGTTCAAATCTGTCAGGGTCGATGGGCTTGTCGGGGCTGATACTGTGATAAGAAAGGTCCAGCATGGAAGCTGCAAGATATTCCACCGTAGCAAAGCCCTGGTTAAATTTCGAAGCATTTTTCATCTTTTCCACTGCTTCGTCAGGGATCGTTTCGCCGGTTTGGTAATGTTTTGCGTAAAATTTGAGGACTTCCGGTTCGAAGGCCCAATGTTCCATGATCTGGGAGGGCAATTCCACAAAGTCACGGGGGACCGAAGTGCCGGATAATGATTCAAATTCAACATTGGAAAGCAGACCGTGCAGCGCATGGCCGAATTCGTGGAAGAAGGTTTCGACTTCCTCTGCGGTCAACAGAACGGGATTTTCACCGGTTGGCTTGGCATAGTTGCAAACAATGGACACAATAGGGGCAACGCGCTGGCCGTCCTTCACGCTTTGTTTGCGATAAGAAGTCATCCAGGCACCGCCTCTTTTGGAATTTCGTGTAAAGAAATCCATGTAAAAAATACCCGTAAGATCGCCATTTGCTTCTCTTACTTCATAGGCAGTAACATCTTCGTGATACTTCGGAATGTCGGTGATTTCAGTGAATGTAAGTCCATACAGGTTTTTCACAACCTGAAAAATGCCGTCACGGACGTTAGCGAGTTGGAAGTAAGGTTTCAGGGTTTCGGCGTCGTAATTATACTTTTCCTTCCGGACCTTATCTGCATAGTAGGCCCAGTCCCACGCTTCCAGTTCATCGGAGTTTCCTTCCTTATTCATTAGTGCCTGCATCTGCAATGCTTCGGATTTGGCCACCGGCAATGCAGCTTTCCATAATCCATCCAGCAGATCGAAAACATTAGAGGTCATTTTGGCCATACTTTCTTCCAAAACATAGGCTGCGTGATTCGGGTAGCCGAGTAAGTTCGCCCTTTTGGCACGCAGGGATGTAATTTGTACAATGATATCCTTATTATCAAGGTCGTCGTCGTGGTTGCAGCGACTTGTATAAGCTTTGTACATTTCCTCCCGAAGTGCCCGGTTATCAGCATATTGCAGAAAAGGCATCACGCTGGGTTGATGCAATGTAAACTTCCAGCTTCCTTCTTTGCCCGCCTCCTTAGCCAGTTGTGCAGCATTCAGTTTGAGAAACTCCGGCAAGCCAGAAAGCTGCGTTTCATCGTGAATTATCAGTTCAAATTTGTTGGTTTCAGCCAGCAAATTCTGGGCGAAACGGACAGTTAGCACGGATAATTGCTTGTTAATGTCCCGCATTTCGGCCTGATCCGCATCGCTCAGGTTTGCGCCGCTCCGCACAAAGGCTTTGTAGGTTTTCTCCAGCAAGCGCTTGCTGGCTGCATCCAGGTTTAGCGTATCGCGAGTGTCGTTGATTTTTTTAACACGCTGAAAAAGCGCGGCATTCAGGAAAATATCATCGCTATGCTTAGATAATTGCGGCGCAATGTCTTTTGAAAGCGCTTCGATCTCCGGATTTGTATGGGCGGATGCCAGATTGAAAAACACGGAACTCATCCTGTTGAGCAGCTCGCCGGTGCGTTCCAATGCTAAAATAGTGTTCTCAAAAGTCGGTTCCGCTTCATTGGAATGGATGGCCGCAATGCTATTTTGCTGCTTGGCCATGCCTTGCTCGAAAGCCAGTAAAAAATGTTCAGGTTCCACCTTGTCAAAAGGCGGAACCTGAAATGGGGTGTTATATGGCGTTAAAAACGGGTTATTGGCTTGCTGAGACATATTGGTATCAAATGTTTTTCAGCATGCAAGTTATGGTTTCAATAAAGCGCCTGCAAAGTAGTTTGCAAGATTATTTCACAC
Organism: Dyadobacter sp. CY351; assembly: GCF_021502625.1. Taxonomy (NCBI): domain Bacteria; kingdom Pseudomonadati; phylum Bacteroidota; class Cytophagia; order Cytophagales; family Spirosomataceae; genus Dyadobacter; species Dyadobacter sp. CY351. Next base: position 211,454 of record NZ_JAKFFU010000002.1, read on the forward strand.
CCTTGACCTTCATTTTCAATCCGTAAACTGCTGTTTCTGCCGTTACAAAAAGAAGATCATTGTCTTTTCCGCCAAAACACAAATTTGCGGTCCAACCATTGTGAATCGGGAAATGAGCGATTTGTTCACCTTTTTTATCGAAAACGGTAACACCCTTGCCCGTAATGTAAAGATTTCCTTCCGCGTCGAGGATCATTCCATCAGATCCTTTTGGCACAAAAAGCGTCCGGTTGGTTAACGTTCCGTCTTTTTGAATGTCGTATTTGTAGGTCTTGTTGTCGCCAATGTCTGCCACATACAACGTCTTGCCATCTTTCGTGCCGATGATCCCGTTTGGTTTTTTAATGTTGGCATCAACTTTGATCAGGTTTTTTCCTTTCGGATCAAGATAATACACGTGCTCGCCGTCTTGCTGCATTTTCGGATCGCGCTTCCAGTAATCTCTTTTATATAAAGGGTCTGTCAGATAAATGCCTCCCTGCGGATCGATCCAAAGGTCATTAGGGCCATTCAAAAGCTTGCCTTCGAAATCTTTTACCAACACCGTAGGCTTACCGTTTTTATCAAAGGACCAAACCTGATTGTCTTCATCCGAACACGCCACCAGGTTTCCTTTTTTATCAAAATACATGCCGTTCGCACGACCTGCATTGTCCGAGAAAACGGAGAATTTATTTGTTTCTGCGTCCCAGCGAATGATTTTATTGTTGGGCTGATCTGTGAAAAACACATTACCATTCTGATCGGCAACCGGGCCTTCTGTAAATTTGTAACCGTCGCCGAGTTTCTCAACCTGTGCGCCGGGCGCTACTATCGATTTTGAATCCATCATCTGTGCTGAAAGTAATGCCGGGAACAGCAACGCTGCCAACCCGGAAAAAATTGAATAAATACCTGCTGACTTTTTCATATCAAAATAATGCCGGATGAAGTTAGCCCGGGGTTGCGTTTTTTTTAATATTAATGAACTGATAGTTCAAGTTTCTTTCCTAATCCTATTTCCAAAATTCGATAAAGCGTGGAAAGTTGAATGTCCGTATGGCCATTTTCTATTCTGGAAATAAAGCTTTTTTTTGCCCCGATTTTATTAGCAAGCTGCTCCTGAGTGAGTTTCGCAAGTCTTCGCTCTTCTTTAATGATTTCTCCTATCAGAAATGCTTTCGCTTTTAATTCAAATTCAATCCGCTCTTTTGCGCCTGGTGCCCCATGATAGTGGGTAAAATGGTCTTCCGCAGAAGTAATTTCGAGGTCTTCTTTCATATCAATTCTTATTCAAGTATTCATTCATGAGTTTTACAGCAAGTTGAAGTTCGTCGGTCGGAGTCTTTTGGCTTTTCTTTTGAAAGCCATTTAACAGGACGACAATTTTATCTTTGTCAAAGCAACAGAAGACCCTGAAAATGTTACTGCCGGCTTCAATCCGCAGCTCATACAAGCCTTTCTGACCTTCAATGTGTTTCAAGAATTTCTCAGGAACCCGATCCAAATGCATTAAAAGATAAATCACATAGTCGATTTTGTCCCTGACTTTTGCATTTTGCTTTTGATAGAAATTGTCAAAATAATTACCATAAAATACGACCTTTCGTATTTGCTCCATTTAATAGTGTGTTATGTAAAGTTAACTTAAAATGTAACATTCAGCAAATTCACTTCCGCTTCACAACCCCGTCAATCTCCCCAAGCAGCGACTTCACCCCAGTCGAATCCTGCAACAATTGCCAGATCATCACCCCACTAACCTTCTGCTTCGCCAGCTCCGTCTTCTTCCGAATCGTCGCTAGGCCATTGTAGTAAACCATCCCACCATTCAAATGCATCTGATCCTGATTAACGGAGTCGGGATATTGTCGGAGGATGTTTTTGTAGGACATGCTTTCCGGGGCGGTGCCGCCGAAGCCGTAGCCGTAGAATGGAACGCCCAGGGTGAGTTGATTTTTTGGGATTTTGCGCGTTTCGAGCCAGTATTGGAGGTCTTCCTCAGCCATGGAGTAGGGGGCGTGCGGGCCGGGTTCGTCGGGGCGCCATGGACCGGTGCGATCGTAGGACATGATGTTGACGAAATCGAACTGGGCTAATGCTTTGTCTGTAAATTGATCCTTGTAAACGGTGGCGATGGCGGCTGTGATGAGTTTGTTTTTTTGTTTTAAAGGGGCTGCGAGATCGGTTACAAAGCTTTCGTAATTGGCGTCAATTAATGCGCCTTCCAGATCTACGTCAATGCCGTCGAGGTTGTTATCAACTGCCAGGTTTACAAGGTCATTGATGAGTTTTGTTTTCTTTTCTCCTGTTAAAAAAGAAGGATAATATTCCGGAGCGCCGCCGCCACCGATAGATGCCATAATCCTGACGTTTTTGGAATGGGCCAGGGCGGCAACTTCTTTGAGATTCCCAGTTCCTGTGAGATTTCCCAGGGAATCGGGATTAATGAAGGCAATGTATAAGTGGGTGATTTTGCCAAAATCGATTTGTTTGGCAGACGCCAGAAGATCGGTTCGGTTTGGCAGATAGCCGATAACTTTGAACCGATTATCCATATCGCCGCTGCCGGAAGCGGTGATGCTTTTTTTGCTACAACTGGTATTTAATGCAAGAATCACCATGAGAACGGAGATGCATTGCTTTAACAACTTCGAAACTATCATGGTGATCCTGATTATGAATGTCTATTTGCCTGCTAACATGATTTTTGCACCGCCTTTGCGGATTGATTCGTAAACAGCGTCAACAACGATCATATCCTTTAATCCTTCGGCTCCGCTTACATTGGGGTCGGGCTTGTTGTTGAGGATAATGTCGGCAATGCCATCCATTTGCAACGTCTGGTGCGTGACTATGGGCTGATTCATTGGGCCGTTGTGCGTCCGGCCTTTGATCGGACCGTAGCTGAATGCCGGGCTTAGTTCCACAAAGCCTTTTTCACCAATTACATAAAGTCTTTCGTAATTATTGAAATTGTAGGTCGTACCGCAACTCGCTACCACGCCGCTGGGGAAACCTAGCTGGAACATGATCGTTTCGTCCACTTCCTTGAATTTCACCGGATCGGTTTTCGTTTCCTGTGCCGTCACCCAGATCGGCTCTTCACCTGTTGCATATCGTGCGCCGTTCAGTGCGTAAATGCCCACGTCCATCATCGCGCCGCCGCCAGCCAGCGCTTTTTTCAGTCTCCATTGATTCGGATCGCCGGATTTGAAACCCATATAATTGTTTACATGCATAATCTTGCCCAGCTCGCCAGCCTCACGCATGCGGATCAGTTCGCGGGTGTGCGGTTCAAAATGCATGCGGTAACCAATGTAAAATTTCACCCCGGCCTTTTCACAAGCTGCAATCATTTCACGCGTCTGTTTCGCATTGTCAGCCACCGGTTTTTCACAAAGAACATGTTTGCCGGCAGCGGCAATTTGCAAAACATGTTTGTGATGCAGTGAGTTAGGCGTTGTAATGTACACGAGATCAATATCCGGATTGTCCTTGATCTTACTGACCGTATCGTAATTGTAAGTGTTCTTCTCAGGAATGTTGTATTTCTTTTTCCAATCTTCGATCTTGGCTGGTGTGCCCGAAACGGCTCCCACAAGTGTTGCCATTTTACAATCTTTCATGGCATCCGCAACCCGCGTTCCATAACTGCCAAGTCCCATAATGGCGACGCGTAGTTGTTTGTCTGCTTTTGGGCCGGCATAAAGCTCTCGTGCAGCAGCGGGCAGGTCGGTTAGCGCGGTTGCGCCGATTCCGAGAGTTAATTTTTGAAGAAAATCTCGACGTGAGTCCATAGTAATGAGTGAATAGTTATTGATAAATATTTTTGCAAACCGGTTCGTAAGTGACGTTGATTTGGATCATGTCTTTAGACAGGCAGATGTTTCACAAGATTGTGTTTAGGAATAAAGCGCTTTCATTAAAGAAGTTACCTGTGCTGGTTTTTTTGATTTTGAAGTATTTTCGGCAGCTTTTTCAAATGTTTCCCTTATCCTCAGTTCCACATCCGGAGTTATCTCCGTGAAAATAAGATCCTCCAACTTTATTTTGAAGAGCTTATGGATAATGACCAAGTCATTCATTGAAAAAGACCTGATCCCATTCAGAAGCTCGGAAGTGTACGATTTGCTGTGTGCCAGTATTGCCGACAGGTCATTTTGATTGAGCCCATTTTGTTTCAATGTTTGGATGATCAGCTCGCGCCTTTGTTTATAAAACTTAAACTCCCTAGCTGCGAGCTTCTCAGCCAGGTTACTTTCTTTCACTTGTTTTTCTGTGACCAGCTTAAAATCGGCCCAGTTTTTCGATTCATAATCACGAATTAAAGTGCTTAATTGTTGCTCTAGCGCAGCCAATTCTGGTTGGTCCTCACCTTGAAGCCTGAGAAATCTGGCGGCAAGTGAAGCGCGTTCTAATTCTAACTCGGAAGAGATCTCTCCTTTGCGAATCATTGATTTTATATCTGTTTCTTTCAGCGTATGTGCCCCTTTGATCTTAGCCATTTTTCAATCGTAGTTTTGTTGTTCCTAAATAGTTTTTCATAACTGCTATGTGTGCCTATCCATAGCGCTATCGCTCGATTCTTCTCAAATTTGATCGCAACCAGCACACGGTCATTCTCAACATTGAAGAAGAAAATGCCCTTAGTATGCACCTGATCCGCATCTTTACGTTCTTTCAGTAGATGCGTGTAAGAAGCATATTCAGAATTCTCTAAATCAAAAATCAGTTTGTCAATTGCATCTAATAGTCTGCGATTGCCGCGGTTTTTTTGTTGCCACTTAGTTAAGATTCTTTTTTCGTCTAACTGCATCGCGAAGTTAAATTTAATTAAAAAGTTCTACAAAAAGTAGAACTATCAAAATGGATTTTAACCTTAGGACGCTATTCTTCTAAAAAAGTAACGGTTACCGGACATTTGGAAACAAAAAAGGCCTCCGGGTTTCCGGAGGCCTTGAAAATTTAAGGTTTACGTTCTAATTATTTTACGGTTAAAGAGCGTTCCAATTTTTGTTCCGAGAGTTCGAAAGATTTGGATTGGATTTCTTTGCCGCTGATGACGTCCAGTTCGTATTTCCCTGCGTCCATCTGGTCCATGTTTAATGTGCGACCGAATTTTTGGTTGTCTTTGCTGACAGTTTCGCGGTAAACAACGTTTCCAGCTTCGTTTTTAAGTAAAATCACTGTGTTGGCGTTGTTGTTTGCCTTGTTGACCAGAACATTGATCTTACCGCTTTTAGTTGGGTAAATTCCTGTTCCGAATGTTGAAGCTTTCTTGGTTTCCTTGTCTTCTGCGTTGGCAGCAAATGAAGATGCGATTAATGCTAAGGCAAATGCGAAGGTTTTGATTGTAGTTTTCATGACTTATTTTATTTTTATGGCTAATATTTTATTTACTTTTTTGTCTCTGAGGACATAACAAAGGTGGCGCAAATCCCGGTACTATGTAATACAAAGTACAGGAATGGAAACTTTACGTGAATGAGTGGTTTATATCTTTCATGAGTAATTAAATGGTTTCTTAAATTCGGTTCAATGATGGTTTGAACGAAGCATATGTTGCTTACTAATCTGTTAATAAGTGTTAAAAAAAACGGCTCGCTGCAATGCAGGAGCCGTTTTAGCAAAATCAATTAAGAGTATGAACTATTCCTTTTCTACGTAATCCATATCCTTCGTAAATGTTTCTTCTAAAAAATATAAGGCTAGCAATGCAACCAGCGACGTGGCCACACCAATGAGCAGGGCACTCTGGATGACGCCGAGGTCCGGTTTGAAGCTGACAAACAATGCAGCCAGCGGGATGGTAGCGCCTCTTACAAAATTAGGAACAGTTGTCGCCACAGTGGCGCGCAGGTTGGTTCCGAAAAGTTCTGCGGCGATGGTGATAAATAAGGTCCAGTAACCGTTGCAAAATCCTAACAATGCGCACATCAGATAGAATGTAAACAGATCAAGCGACGGGATCATCAGATAACCAATCATCATGGTTAGTGAAAGAATGATGAACAAGCCGATCACCCGCTTTCTGCTTTTCAGATATTGGCTTAACAAACCACTGAAAATGTCCCCGAAAACTTGTCCGGAAAACGCCAGCATAACTGCCTTTCCCGCATTGATTCCTTCAATTCCCTTTGCAGCGCCAAATTCGGGGGAGAATGTGATCAGGATACCGACCACAAACCAGATGGGCAGCCCCACCAGGATAGCCATCATATATTTGGCAAAACGCTTCCCATTCGTCAGAATCATCATAACGTTGCCGCGGTCTACAGTTCGCTCCTTAACCTGCTTGAACATTCCCGATTCAAATACATTGAACCTCAAAACTAGCAATAGCAAGCCCATTCCACCGCCAACAAAATAGGAAATCCGCCACGCGAACATATCCGCCACAAAATAGGCAAGGATAGCGCCGAGAACGCCTAATGTTGCAACCAATGTAGTGCCGTAACCGCGTATTTCTTTGGGTAAAACCTCGGTTACCAATGTGATTCCCGCTCCCAGTTCTCCCGCAAGGCCCACACCCGCAATGAAACGGAGCAACGCATACTGATCCAGCGAAGTAACAAAGCCGTTCCCGATATTGGCAAGCGAATACATGATAATAGATCCGAAAAGCACTGAAAGCCGTCCTTTTTTGTCTGCAATAATGCCCCATAAAACGCCACCAATGAGCATTCCGGCCATTTGATAATTGAGCAGCCGGATGCCCTCGCCGAGCAACTGATCTGCCGGCACATTCAATGCTTTCAAACTTGGAACGCGCACCACGCTGAACAAGAAGAGGTCGTACATGTCGACCAGATAGCCCAGCGCAGCCACAATGACCGGCACTTGAAGCAATTGTGAGAGTAAGCTAGGGCGAGGAGTGGAATGTTCGGACATAAGTGATTTGGTTTACTTTGAAAGCTATAATCTATCAATCAACATTCCGCCATCCACGCCAATGACCTGGCCGGTGGAGTAGGGGAAATCACCTCTTGTGAGCGATGCAACGGCCTTTCCTACGTCCTCAGGCGTTCCCCAGCGTGGCTGCAAGGCGATGCCGCTCTGGAACAGGTTATCATATTTTTCCTGCACTTTGGAAGTCATATCCGTGGCAATAATACCTGGCCGTATCTCGAAAACGGGAATGTTAAACTCTGCCATACGAACTGCAAAAAGCAGATTTGTCATCGCCAGACCCGATTTTGAAATACAATATTCACCCCTGTTTATTGACGCAACCGTTGCCGAAATGGAAGTCACGAAAACGATCGTCGCTTCAAACGCGTGGTTGTTTTGCTTCGCATGTGCCATTCGTTTTGCAATGGCCTGCGTCAGGAAAAATGGCCCTTCGAGGTTGGTTTGCATAACCTCCTGAAAATTTTCGGGAGTCGTTTCCAGGATATCCAGTCGTTCCCGCGGAGCGATTCCTGCATTATTTACGAGAATATTAATTTGTCCAAAAACCGAATAGGCTTTCTCGATAATCGCCTCGCGATCGGCTGCATTGGCAATATTTCCCTGGCAGTAAGCCACTTCCGCACCCAATTCTCTAAGTTCGTTCAGGGCTTCTGCTGCGCCAGCTTCGTCGCGTACGCCGTTGATGGCGAGGTTATAGCCTTCGTTGGCAAGGGCTTTGGCGATCCCAAAGCCGATGCCACGACTTCCGCCGGTGATTAACGCCGTGTTTTTCATAATTCCTCAATGTTAACCCACTGACGTTTTTCCCAGCTTTCAATGCCTTTTTCAGCCAGTTGCACACCGCGTGCCCCTGCTTTCAAATCCCATGGGAATGGCGTGTCTTTTACAATGTGTTTCAAGAAAAGCTCCCACTGCGCTTTGAATGCATTGTCAAAAATTTCCTGCTCAGGCACTTTTGCCCAACCTTCAAAAAACGGGATCGGTTGTGGAATATCCGGGTTCCAGACGGGCTTTGGCGTGTTTCCGTAATGTTGCGTGTAGCAATCCCGTAGGCCAGCGACTGCGGAACCGTGCGTCCCGTCCACTTGCAATGTCAGCAAGTCGTCGCGGCGGACGCGGACGGTCCAGGATGAGTTGAACTGCGCAATGACGTCATCTTCAAGCTCGAACGTAGCGTAGCACGCGTCATCGGCTGTTGCTTTGTATGGGTTTCCATTTTCATCGATGCGCTCGGGAATGTGCGTGGCGCCGAGGCAGGAAACAGCTTTTACTTTGCCAAAAAGGTTGTCCAGAACATAGCGCCAGTGGCAAAGCATATCCACGATAATGCCGCCATCGTCTTCTTTCCGGTAATTCCAGGAAGGCCGCTGCGCCGGAATGCTATGACCTTCGAAAACCCAGTAACCAAATTCTCCGCGTACGGAAAGGATTTTTCCAAAAAAACCATTTTCCATTAGACGCTTCAATTTCAGCATTCCAGGCAGCCAGAGCTTATCTTGAACAACGCCGTTTTTCAAACCAGCGGCCGTTGCCAATTCATAAAGTTCAAGCGCTTCTTCGGTCGTTGTGCCTGTTGGTTTTTCACAATAAATGTGTTTCCCGGCAAGAATAGCTTTTTTCACAGCAGCCGCGCGGCGACCCGTAACCTGGGCATCAAAATAAATCTGATACTGCGGATCAGACATTACAGAATCCAGATCCGTTGTGTATTTCGCTATTCCGGACTGTTTGCAAAGCGATTGCAGCTTGCTTTCGTTGCGACCAACCAGGATTGGATCCGGCATAATCACTTCGTCTGCCGAGATTTTCACCCCGCCTTGCTCGATAATGGCTTTGATAGACCTTAATAAATGCTGATTCGTTCCCATACGGCCCGTCACGCCGTTCATGATAATGCCAATGTTATGTGTAGTCATGTTTTTATTTTAAACAGTTTTTAAAAATGCCTCTGTAATTTCTCCCAAAAACAAATGCTGATCCTTGGCCCAGTGAATGTTGGAGAAAATCTCCACCTCACAAAAGCCATTGAAACCAGTCGCTTCCACCCATCCGCGGATCTTTTTAAGATCAATGCAGCCTTCGCCCATTAACCCGCGGTCGTTGAGCAGATCAATGGTGTTGACCTTCCAGTCGCAAACGTGGTAAGCCAGCAAGTTTCCGTTTGCACCGCAACGGGCGATTTCCTTTTCCAGGTCGCCGTCCCACCACAAATGATACACATCTACCGCCACGCCTACATAAGGTGAATTGAAATATTCGGCCATATCATTCGCCTGTGCCAATGTGTTAATTGCTGATCGATCAGCTGCATACATCGGATGCAGCGGCTCAATAGCCAACTTCACTTTCAGTTTTTCGGCCAATGGTAAAATTGCTGCAATGCCTTCCTTGATCTGTTCGCGGGACTTTTCCATGGACTGATCGGGCGATGCGCCGCATACGAGCACGATCATGGGAGCACCCAAAGCTGCGGCTTCTTCGAGTAACTTCCGGTTGTGATCAATGGCCTGTGCACGTCCCGCGCTGCTCGTATGCGGGAAAAATCCCCCGCGAACGTAAGAGACGATTTCAAGCCCGGCAGACCGGATCAGCTCTCCGGCACGGTGAGGGCCGATCCGTTCGGTTGCATTCTGCCAGACACTTATTCCTTTCACACCAGCTGCCGCATAGTTTTCCACCGCCTCCGAAAGCTCCCAGGGCTTCGTCGTAATGGTGTGTATGCAGCAACGGTCTAATGTTATATTTTCCATTTTCGATTACTTAACAGCGCCCAGATAAGTGTAGTAAGGCAGGTTTTTATTAATGCGGTCTACATAAAGCGCCACTTCGCGGGCGTGGTAATCGCCCCACATACTTGATTCGCCGCAAGGGATTTTTTGCCCTGCCGGAATGTTGTCCCAGCCATTCGGACGGTGGTAGATCGAATGCAGGATCAAGCCCTGATGCGTTGGGTCGGTTGATAAATAAGGTTCTGCAAACAGCGAATCTAGTGCGGTTAAGCCTGCCTGCCAGTATTTTTTTCCTTGTTCCGTTTCGCCCTTATCATTCAGATATTTTCCCAAACGAAGCAAGCCTTGCGCGCCTATGGCTGCCGCGGAGCTGTCTATGGGCTCAAATTCATTGTAAGGATCGGAAGTTCTAGACGTGTAATCGCCTAATTTATAAAGTTGCGGCGCGCCGGTGTCCCAGTAAGGAATGCCGTCGGAGGCGGTGTTATCAATGTAGAAGTCGCAGGTGGCTTTTGCACCTTTTAAATATATTTTCTCGATTTCTGCTCTGCCGCCCAGTTGCGCCAGTTCGTCGTCAGAAAAGCTGGAAAGCGATTCCAATTGTTCTGCGAAACCCGCCATGGCCCACGCAAGTCCGCGTGTCCAGGTGGTGAAACCGGAGAAACCTTGCTGGGAATTGGGGCAGCGGTAATTGCCGTCGTTGGTGTTAAAAACGCTTTCATGTGCCGTGCGGCCCCAAATGTCATAACTATCCCGGCCTTCGCCATAGTAAACGGCATATTTGGCAGTGGCGATAGAATGCAATGTGCCGCGTTCGAACAGGCTTGTTTTAACATCATTTTCACCCATTAAGCTATGCCCTAGCAAGTGCGAAACCATCAGCGCACGCACCGAACGTATCGTATCTACAAATAGAGAGTGCGGGCCATTGAAGGAATGGATAAAACCTTGTCCGTCTTTTGTGGTCGTCCATCTTTTAGCCTGGACTGCGCCGGATATTTTCAGGGCGATCTCGTAAAAGTTGCGTTCCCACTCGTTTTCTTCAATGCGGCCTTCGTTCATCAATCTTAATAAGTTGCCGTAAGTGCTCACATTATTGAAACCATGGTCATGCACCCCGAAATGGCCAACATGCGAAGCCATGCTGCTTACCGTGTTTTTACGGGCACTTTCCAAAAACTGCGTTTCGCCCGTTGCATCGAACTGCAAAACCTCCGCGCCATATTGGAAACCTTGTGTCCATTCCGTCCAGCCGCGCAATGTGTATTTTCCATTGACTGTGAAAACGGGCGTTCCTTTTGAATTATCGTATTCCCGTGAAATAAGGTTGATTTTCTCGGCGGAAAGCTGCCAGAGCTTGTCAATTTTAGGCTGAAGCGAAGCGGCGGTAAGATCGTTGCGAATCTGCATAGTGAATATCGATAGTATTATTTAGCCATTTTATTTTTGGATAATACAAAGATATCCGCCCATACAGGCGGGGGCAAGGTACATTTTTGCTATTAAATGGTACTTTTCCGAACATGATCGCGATACTCGTTGGGCGTAAGCCCGGTTTTCTTTTTGAAGATCCGGCTGAAATAGGAAGGATCGTCCATGTGAATGTGGTAACCTATTTCCTTGCTGCTCAGGTTGGTAAATACAAGCAGCCTTTTGGCTTCCAATAGCAGTTTGTCCAGAATGTATTCCTGTGAGGGCGTACCGAGATATTTCTTAATGATCTTGCTTAAATAGTCCGGCGAAACAGAAAGTTCCTGCGCATACTGCTGAACCTCATGCATTTGACGAAAATTTTTCTCAACCAACTCCTGAAATCTTCCTACCAATTCCGGCACGGTTTGCACAGCAGATTCGGCAGGCTGAATGTTTTTTGGCGCGAGGAAAGCACATTTTTGCAGAATAAGACCCAAATACTTTCCAATCATCGTCTGATCCGTTTGGGATGCCAGATGATCGGAAACCATGTTTTCCAGAATGTTATGAAAATAGCCTTTCTCGGCCTCAGAAAGCGTAATGATGGGCTGCTTGCGTGCGGGCTGGAAAAAGGGAAGCTGTGAAAGCGATGGGCTTACGGGATTATAAAAAGTGTAAAAATCTTCGGAAAAGGCAACAATGTAACCTTGGAATGAGGTTGAAAATGTGAGCAAATGCACTTGTCCGGGCGTTAAGAAGTGCAATCCGGCTCCCTGAATGTTGTAAGAATGGAAATCGATCTCGTGAAAGCCAGCGCCTTCTTCTATAAAAAGGATCTCATAGTAAGTGTGACGGTGCGGTGTGTCGGTAGGTAAGGGCGTAATGGGCAGGGAAACAGGCGATTCCCTTAATTTTCCTTCGCTGTTTTTGAAACGAAAGATCTTTAATGCAGGAACCTGGCTAGGTGTTTTGGGTAAGGAATGTACTGGAATTGCATCGGGAACGAAAGCCATGGACTATGATTTTGCTGACTCAATAACCCTCATAAAAGCCGGAAAACCAAGAGAACTACCACCTTACCGACTATAATGCCAGAATTTTTAATCCCCGGGTGACATTTTTTACTTTTACATTGTTGGTCAATAACACAGTCACAAACTTTGTCAATTTAATTTCAGCAGGTGAATCAGGAAACCAAAAGCGGCCAGATATTCGATCTTCCTACATTACGGCGCTTATATACATTTGTGCGTCCGTATGAAAAGCAGTTCTATCTGCTGATTGTCATCATCTTACTCAATGCATTACTTGCACCGCTGACGCCACTGCTGATCAAATATACCATTGACACGCCCATTGCGAACGGAGATTATGCGCAATTGACTGTTATGCTGGGCATTATGATCGTCGTAACCATTCTGCAGGGCTTCGCGCAGTTTTGGAATACTTACATGTCCGGCTGGCTGGGGCAGCATATTATCAAAGACATCCGGGTCCAGCTGTATCAGAAAATCATTGGTTTAAGGCTTAAATTTTTTGATAACACGCCCATAGGAAGGCTTGTAACCCGCACCATTTCGGATGTGGAAACGCTTTCCAACGTTTTCAGTGATGGTATGGCGGCTATTGCCGGGGACATTTTGCAGTTGGTCCTTATCATTGCGGTGATGTTTTACACCGATTGGAAACTGTCGATCATCAGCTTATCAACCATTCCATTGATGCTGATTTGCACTTACATTTTCAAGGAGAAGATCAAGGATTCTTTTAACGAGGTGCGTGCGGCTGTTTCCAACCTCAATTCCTTTGTCCAGGAACATTTGACGGGCATTGGTATCGTGCAGATTTTTAGCAGCGAAGACATTGAGTTTAAAAAGTTCAGGGAAATCAACAAGGTCCACCGCGACGCGAACATCCGGTCTATCCTGTATTATTCCATTTACTTTCCTGTTGCGGACGTTATAGCGGCTGCGGGAACGGGTCTGGTGGTTTGGTATGGTTCCAAACAGATTTTGAATGCAGAAGTCACATTCGGGACGGTAACCGCATTCGTTATGTTTATCAACTTGTTTTTCAGACCGATTCGTCAGCTTGCCGACCGTTTTAATACACTTCAAATGGGCATCGTGAGCACCGACAGAATCCTGAAAGTGCTTGATAGTGACGAATATACTTCCAACGAAGGCACATTTGCACCAGAATCCATTAAGGGAAATGTGACTTTCAAGGACGTTTGGTTTGCCTATAATGAAGAAGAATATGTGTTGAAAAATATCAATTTCAGCGTCAATTCCGGGCAGACCATTGCCTTCGTAGGTGCAACTGGTGCAGGTAAGTCATCTATTATCAACCTCTTAACGCGCTTTTACGACATTAACAAAGGGAACATTTATATTGACGGCGTGGAAGTTCATGACTATGATCTCAATGCACTCCGCAAGCACATTGGCGTTGTTCTGCAGGATGTTTTCCTGTTTTCGGATACGATCGAAAATAACATCAGGCTGGGCGACAGCAGCATTACCCACGAAAAAATCGTTGAAGCAGCTAAACTGGTTGGCGTTCATGATTTTATTGAAAGATTGCCAGGTGGTTACAGTTATAATGTAATGGAGCGCGGCGCCACGCTTTCGGTAGGGCAGCGGCAGCTGATTTCGTTTGTGCGCGCCATGGTTCATGAGCCGGAAATCATCGTGCTGGATGAGGCAACATCGTCCGTTGACAGTGAAACGGAGGAATTGATTCAAAAGGCAATTGAAAAATTAATGAAAGGCCGCACGGCTGTTGTGATTGCGCACAGGTTGTCCACAATCCAGGAAGCGGATAAGATCATTGTTGTGGATAAAGGTGAGATCGTTGAGGAAGGTAACCACGAGCAATTGCTTGAAAAAGAAGGTTTCTATGCTAACCTTTATCGCATGCAGTATAAGGAAGTGTTGAAGATCGGAACGGATTTATAAAAAGAAAAGACATTCCGGGTTAAACCAGAATGTCTTTTGAATTCAATTATTTTTTCTAATTTCTTCCTCCCGTATCCAGCGGAATCGGTGGCGGGCCGATCAGGAAGTCATCTTCATCATTCCGTTTGGCTGGTGTGCTGTCACCGCCAATGCCTAGCGAATCATTCGCAGCTGGCGCCCACTGCGTCGGGCAGTTATAATTTTTAGAGATTTTGAATGTGGGCTTAGGGAATGGTCCGGGCTCCAATGCCAGCGATTTATCCCTGTAAATTTTCTCCAAAAAGCTTCCTACGATCGGTAAGGCTGTTTTAGCGCCTTCCCCCAGATCGGTGGATCGAAAGTGAATGCTGCGGTCGTCGCCGCCAACCCAGGCACCTACAACCAGGTCGCGCGTGATGCACATAAACCAGCCGTCGGAGTTGTTGGAAGTCGTTCCCGTTTTGCCGCCCAGCTCGTTACCATTACGGGTCACATCAAACTTCCAGCGAATGCTCCCCGAAGTTCCTCCCGGCTCTTCCACGCCGCCTTTAAGCATTTGAACCATTAAAAACGCGGATTCTTCGCTAATGGCCTGGCGGTGTTCCGGCTGAAATTCTTCGATCACTTTTCCGTTGCTATCTTCAATTTTGGTTACCAGGATCGGCTGCGTGTAAGTTCCGTTATTAACAAAAACGCCATAAGCGGCCACCATATCATAAAGCGAAACGTCAAATGGCCCAAGCCCGATGGAAGGCAAAGGTTTTAACGGTGTGGTAATCCCCATTTTCTTGGCATAGCGTGCCACATTTGCAGGTCCGACCTGATCCGTGAGTTCAGCAGTCACCGAGTTGATGGATTGTGCCAATGCGCGGCGCAATGTCATATTTGCATAAGAGAATGTACCCGTTGCATTCCGCGGCCTCCATTCCTTTTGCTCGCCGTCTTCCATGTATATTTTTTCAAATGGCTTGTCCACGATCTGATCACACGGTGACATATTGAATGTCGAATCGTCAATGGCCGTAGTGTATACAAATGGCTTGAATGTGGATCCGGGCTGTCTTTTGCCTTGCTTTACTGCATCGTATTTGAAATAATTATAGTCCAAACCGCCTACCCAGGCCTTAATCTGGCCCGATTGCGGGTGCATGGCCATCATTCCCGCGCGCAAAATCCGCTTATAGTATTCCAAAGAGTCCATTGAACTCCAATACTGCGTCATTTCACCGCTGTTTTTCCAGTCATACACAGTCATAGTATCCTTTTTGTTCAGATAATATTTAATACTGTCCGGCTGGTTTGGAAACTTGGCGGCGAGTGATTTGTATTTGCTGGTGCGTTTTACAACATTGTCCAGGAAGTCCGTAATCTCTTTTCCCTGCTCATCGCGCCATGGATTCTGGTTGCGCCAGTGATCTTCGAAAACGCGCTGCAATTGCTTCATTTTCTGCACCATAGCCTCTTCGGCAGCTTCCTGCATGCGGGAGTCGATCGTGGTGTAAATCTTCAATCCATCCGTATAAAGGTCATAACCGTTTTCTTCACCCCATTTTCTCACAAAATCAACTACTGCATTCTTGAAATAATTGGCATTTCCATCGTATGGCGTCTCGAACTTTGTCTTTAAAACAATCGGTAACGCACTGATGGAATCCGCCTGCTTGGCCGAGATATAGCCATATTTCTGCATTTGATTAATCACCACATTACGCCTTTCCAGCGACCGTTTCATGTTACGGATCGGGTTATAGGTTGTCGTAGCTTTCTGTAAACCAACCAAAACGGCCGATTCCTGAATGTTAAGGCTGTCCGGGGATTTACTGAAATAGGATTGTGCCGCCGTGTTGATCCCGTACGTGTTGTTACCATAATCCACCGTGTTAAAATACATGGTCAGGATCTCTTCTTTGGTAAAATTCCTTTCGAGCTTAATGGCGGTGAGCCATTCTTTGGTCTTATAAATTAATGTACTGAAACCAGGAATGGAACCGAGCAAGCCGCGAGCGCCGGTTTTACGGGTTTTAAAAAGTTTTTTGGCTAATTGCTGTGTGATCGTGCTGCCGCCTCCGCGGTCTGTTGCGCCTGTGATAATGCCAACGGCTACGCTCGCCATAGCTTTGTAGTCAATCCCTGAATGTTTGTAAAAACGTACATCCTCCGTCGCAATCAATGCTTTCACGAGGTTGGGAGAGATCATTTTGGCTGTAACCGGCGTCCTGTTTTCTGTATAAAACTTGCCGATCATGACACCGTCCGACGTATAAATTTCGGAAGATTGAGCCACTTTCGGGTTCTGAAGGTCTTCTACGCTCGGCATACTTCCCATGAGCCACAGGAAGTTGGTTTCCACGCAAAAAATGTAAAGGGCGAATGTAACGAAACCGTATACGAATGTTTTCCAGAGGATCATTACCGGCCTGTAATAAGCCGCATTCACGTCTATAGTGTCATGCCACCATTCGCGAATTGATCTTTTCTTGTTTCGGTAGGATTGAAAATAAGCATCGGCGCGATTCTTACCCGTAACTAGCGAAGTTAACTTGTATGCAACACGGTTGATGAATGTTGAAAGCTGTGCCCCAATGAATTGGAACATTGCCCTTATTTTATTAAAAAACGATCTGATAACTTCCATCAAACGGTAAGGTTCGTAAGAATTCAAAGATAAGAAAAGCCGGACATTTTTGAGTTCGTCCGGCTTTTTATGAACTATTTGATCAGGCTTTGTTGAACTTCAACGCCGCGCCATTCATGCAATATCTGAGACCTGTTGGTTTGGGCCCGTCATTAAAAACATGTCCAAGATGCCCGCCGCAAGTCCTGCAAACGACTTCTGTGCGGATCATGCCATGGCCTTTGTCCACGATCTCTTCCACATTTCCGGATGAGATCGGCTGGAAGAAACTCGGCCATCCCGAACCGGATTCATATTTGGTCTCCGAGCTGAACAATGGTGTGCCGCAGGCAGCGCATACATAGGTGCCTTCTTCCTTATTGTCATTATATGGGTGTGAAAAAGGCCTTTCTGTCCCTTTTTCGAAGAGCACGAAGCATTGTTGTCCGGTTAGCTCTTTTTGCCATTCTTCTTTTGTTTTTTCTACTTCTCTCATTTCAGTTTGTGTTTTAAAGATCATAGCATCAATAGAAATTGTGCCATATCAATATTAAACGCGCAAGGCGTATTTATCGTTTGCTAAAAATGCGTCTTATCCACGAATCTTCTGGTGGCCAGCATTGATTTTGTGATTCGGGCGGGCGGCGGAAAAGTCCTGCCGAAATCCCAAAATACAAGTTAAAGGATTTTGGATTGCCAATATTCAGTAATCCCGTTAAATGATCCGTTCCTAGCCACAAAGGACCGATGCGACCTGCGAGGCCAATGGCGGGCGATCTGTAACGGTTCATCAATGTTAAAGGAACGGAAATTTCATACCATTTATGCTCGTAGCGCGGTGTTACCGAAATAGCAGATTCGGCTTTCATGCCAAATGCACTTTGAGGAATCAGATTTTGAACCCATAACCCGCTTACATAAACCCGCGGCTGCACATGATAATCAACACTTGCCTGAAAAGCCGTTGGTAACACCGACTTAAAATTGGGTGCCAGCGGCGCTCCACCGTCCAGAGAACTGTTGATCGCATTGAAAATCCCCTCGGAACCTTCCAGCTTTTGGAATGAATCATAACGGAGTTCCTTGTTGGTTGTATGAATTTCCTGTTGCAGAACATAAGCTGGATTTTTGAAATGAACCCGGCCAATGTCTGTTAGCGAAACGGCTACGCGATACAGATACTTGTTTTTGGATGCGTCACGCTTTCTTTCGCCTTTTTCCGTGTAGGAAAATTTGTTAATATCCGGCCTGTATTCATAAACAGCACCGAGGTCAAAACCCCAGCCGCTTCCCGGAGGTGCGCCGCCTATCAGCCATGCTGGTGAAGGTTTTATGTTTTGAAAACCCTCATCACGGGTTATCCCGTAACGCATATTAATTTCTTCCACGCGGATAAACTGGCGTTTGTTCTCCCAGGTTTCGTCGGGCTGAATGTCATATGAAGAATTGTCAATGATCGCATGCGCGTTATAAAGTCCTATCAGCCTTTTCACTGTAAATCCGACTTTCAAAAAATCCGTTTCATTATCATACACCGTCCCGCCAAGCGTGAACGCAACTTCCCCCATCCCATTCAAATGCAGCCTGCCTGCCTGGTTATCGAAGAAAGGGCCTTGCAATTCTTCCAGCTGGGTGGTTTTACTGATCAATCTGGCGAGCGGCTCCGTGACGCCGGATGTGTTCAGCATGTATCTTACACGCGTTGAAATGCCTACGCCGATCTTTCCTTTGAACAAATTGAACATTACAGAAGGCAGTCGGGCGTCTCCACCGGCGTTCAGATATTTCTGATTTCCATTCAATTTTTCCCCCAGATAGGAACGCGGAAACTGTAAAACGCCTCTTTCGTTACGGTATTCGTCGGAGACGGTGTTGGTAACCAGGCTCAAAAACGAGTAGGGTGCTTCGTATCTGACGTGATTGTTGGCCGTGTAAAACTGAGTGCCGACCACATTGACATAGAAGCTGTAACGACTGTCTGCAACAAAGGCCGGATTGTGATATAATGCATTGGTTCCAGCATAGTTACCCATTGCAACACCTGGCAAATGCTGGGCTTTGGCAGCCTGCGCCAATCCCAGGATAAGTGCAATTGCAGGTAAACTATATTTAAACATATTATTAAGAAGACGTTGATGCGGGGCCAATTCGCTTGCAAAGAAAAGCCTAACTGCACGGACTTGCAACCAATGTTTATTGATTGGAAAAATAATGTTTGCATTAAACGAACGGCATGATTTTAATATTTAGCATAACCTCGTATTTATCAGTTTATTTGTTTGTTAGTTGAAAGATTGACCATATATTGTTTTGTAAACAACTGATATATACTTATTCAAATTTTGTATTGTATGAATTTTTCATTTTCTGATTATCAAAGCGAAAATTTCTTCGATGAAATGTTCACAGCTGATGGGGAGATAAGGCCAGGTTACGAACATTTAAAGAACAAATTTGAAAACCTCACACACGACGACCTTACCAACCGCCAGCTGGCTACCGAGCGTGCATTGCTTTCAATGGGGATAACTTTCAATGTATATTCCGAAGGCGAAGGAACGGAGCGGATCATGCCCATCGATATCATTCCGCGCGTGCTTTCCAATGCAGAATGGGAGTGGCTCGAAACCGGTCTGAAACAGCGTATTAAGGCATTGAACATGTTCATTGATGATGTTTATAATGAACAGAATATCCTGAACGACGGCGTTGTGCCGAGAGAGCTGATTGAGTCAAGTAAATGCTTTTTGAAACCTTGTATCGGCCTGAAACCGCCAAAAGGAATCTGGTGCCACATTACAGGCACCGACCTCATCAAAGGCGATGACGGGACATTTATGGTTTTGGAAGATAACCTGCGTTGTCCTTCCGGTGTATCTTATATGTTGGAAAACAGGGAGTTGTCCAAGCAGATTTTCCCGGACGTGCTGGCCAGGACCGGCGTAAGGCCCGTGTCAGATTATCCTACCCGATTGCTGCAAATGTTACAGCATCTGGCCGACCGTCCTAATCCGACTGTGGCTGTGCTTACACCCGGAATTTACAACTCTGCGTATTTTGAACATTCTTATCTGGCGCAGCAAATGGGCGTCGAGCTGGTGGATGCGCGCGACCTGGTGGTTTCGGATGGATACGTAAAGATGCGGACGACCAACGGACTGCAAATTGTGGACGTTATTTACCGCCGGATCGACGACACTTTCCTGGATCCCGAATCATTTTATGCCGATTCTCTGATTGGAATTCCTGGGATTTTTGAGGTTTATAAAAAAGGCCGTGTAGCATTAGCGAACGCGCCGGGAACTGGTGTGGCCGATGATAAGGTTGTGTATGCGTACGTTCCGCGAATTATCAAGTATTATCTGGGAGAAGAGGCAATCATTCCTAATGTGAAAACCTACATCTGCGGGGAGCAGGAAGACTTCGATTATGTGCTCGAAAATATTTCTCAGCTCGTGGTAAAGGAAGCAAATGAAGCAGGAGGTTATGGCATGCTCATCGGCCCCAAAGCAACGGAAGAAGAACACGAGCTGTTCAGGCAAAAAATACGTGATAACCCGAGGAACTACATTGCGCAGCCCACGATTTCACTATCGCGTGTGCCTTGCATGGTGGACGGACATGCGGAAGGCCGGCACGTGGACTTGCGCCCTTACATATTATATGGTGACGACATCAGTGTTATCCCGGGTGGTTTAACGCGGGTGGCCTTGCGTAAAGGTTCTCTGGTCGTAAATTCGTCACAAGGCGGAGGGGGCAAGGATACGTGGGTGTTGTATTAATTTATCATTAACAGTTGCTGGCAGGCTGTTAATGATGTTGGTTTATTTTATTCTTTAAACCAAAATTGTTAACTGCCTGATTTTATCAGTATATAACGCAACTTAAATGATTGAACAATGCAACGTGAAGTAACCGGTTGGTATAGTCCGGCGCTGAATGAGAATATGGATATTGCCGTCTACGGACATTATGGAGTAGCCTTGTTGATGATTCCCACAGCAGCTTCGGATTATTTGGAATATGAACAAAATGGACTAATAGAGAGCATTGCACCTTTTATTGATGCAGGAAAAGTTAAAGTTTATTGCATTAACAGTATCAATTCGGAAAGCTGGATGAACCCGTATATGCATGGCTACGATAAGGCCGTGCGGCACCAGCTGTTCAATGATTATGTAATTAAAGAAGTGATCCCATTTATCAAGGATACTTCAAGCCAGGACAATGAAATCATAGCAGTAGGCGCCTCTTTTGGGGCAATGCATGCTGCTAACCTGTTTTTCAAGCATCCGGATTATATCCACGGCATCATTGCCATGAGCGGATGTTACGATCTGAGCCAGTATACGGACGGTTATTACGATGATAATGTGTATTTCAATTCACCGGTGCATTATTTGCCGCAATTGAAAGCCGAGTGGCATCTTTCGATGTATCGCGATAGCCGCCACATCCATTTCGTCACAGGTTCAGGTGCATATGAGGTGCCCGAATATTCCAGGGCCATCTCATCGATCCTGACTTCAAAGAATGTTCCGCACGAGCTGGACATCTGGGGGCCGGATATGCCGCATGAATGGTGGGTTTGGAAAAGAATGCTTCCTTACTATCTGGAAACGAGGTTTTAGTAAAAGAAAAAAGCTCAAAGTGGCAGACACAGCGTCCAGCAACTTTGAGCTTTTTTTGTTTAACTCTATCTAATTAAGCACCTTCAAATTGTCTTAAAAACCGCACATCGTTTTCAGTAAACAGACGCAGATCATTTATTCCGTAACGGAGCATTGTAATCCGCTCAATTCCCATTCCGAATGCGAAACCTGTATATTCTTCGCTGTCGATCCCGCAGTTTGTAAGCACATTAGGATCCACCATTCCTGAGCCAGCGATTTCTACCCAGCCGGAATATTTACAAATGTTACAGCCTTTTCCTTTACATATAAAACACGTCACATCAATTTCCGCGCTGGGTTCCGTGAACGGGAAGTAGGAGGGACGCAGGCGAATTTTTGATTCCTTACCAAACATTTCTTTGGCAAAATGATATAATGTGTCTTTCAAATCCTTGAAACTCACATTCCGATCCACATATAACCCTTCCACCTGGTGAAAAACACAATGTGCACGGGCCGAAATTGCCTCATTCCTGAAAACACGTCCGGGCATAATAGACCGGATCGGCGGTTTTTGTCTTTCCATCAACCGCACCTGCACATTGGAAGTGTGCGTACGCAAAAGCACATCGTCCTTCACTTCACCCTGGCTTTTTGAAATGAAGAACGTATCCTGCATCTCACGCGCAGGGTGGTTATCTGCAAAATTCAGAGCACTGAAATTATACCAATCTTTCTCAATTTCAGGTCCATAGGAAACATTGAAACCCATTCTTTCGAAAATTTCAATGATCCGTCTTCTTACAATGGTCAATGGGTGCAGGCTTCCCTGCTGGTTAGGAACGACGGGTAAAGTCAGGTCAAAAACCATTTCGGGATTCGTGTCGACAGCGTTTTCAATGGCTGCATTAAATTCCTGAAACCGGTCCTGCGCAAGATTTTTAAGCGTGTTGAGCTCCTGACCAACCGCGCGACGGTCTTCCTGAGGAATGTTTTTCAACCCGTCGAATAATTCTGATACGACACCTTTTTTACTGATATATCTGAGGCGGAAAGCTTCCAGCTGGTCTTTGCTGTTGACTGTGGCTTGCTCTATTTCCGAAATTAATTCTTTAACGCGTTCGGTAACCATAAACTATTGTTGTTATCAAATGATTGGAGGCTGGTATGTATCAGGATTCACACCAAAAGCGGTGCAAAGATAATTAAAGTTCGGCCTAGTGATGTGAATTGATTGCGGCTAAGATTTCGGGAGTAGGTAAAATTACGCATTTAACTAAGTTTAGTTACGTCTTTTCCGTTTTCTGCTAATGTTAAATTATTGTATATGAATTAGTTAGAAACGCATACGTACTTCTACGTATTTTCTGAATATACGCTATGTACTAATTTTGAATACAAGAAAACAAAACATATTAGTCTCTATTACCATGAAAAATTTTTCAAGCTTTACACACCGCAACCTGTCATCAAAATCAATCAATGGCAGTGCCGCTTTCATCTCCGTACAATCAATGGGACGGACCGTTTACTTAGCTCCTGAGGTAATTACTTTCCTGGAAGGCGAAGGCAATTACACTTTTATATATACGAACACTGGCAAGAAATATCTGGTTTCCAAGACTTTGAAATCACTGGCCGGTCAATTAAATCAAAACTTCATGCGTGTGCACAAATCTTACCTGGTAAATTCGGATTACGTGGTTGCACGCCTTGAAGACGATCGCATGCTGAAACTGTCTTGCGGCAAAGAAGTGGTGGTTTCGCGCAGGAAAATTAAAGAGGTTTCCGGAATGTTGGATCATACCAACCTGCGCATTTCCGCATAAGCGATTTTGGTGAATTAAATTAGTGGGTTATTCATAAAAACAGCAGCCATCGCATAGATCGAAGGCTGCTTGTTTTGTTTTAATGAGTGAGTGATTGAATGATTGAATGAGTGAATGAGTGAATGAGTGAATGATTAATAAATGCTGATTAAGAATATTCGCTCATTCACTCACTCGCTCATTCACTCATTAAAAAATCTTCAATCCAAGCGTTACCTGCCACGATTTAATCTTTTGCTTCACAGACTCATTGCCGTTTCCAACATTTTGTCCATTCACCTGGAACGATGCAAGATTGGTAAATGAACCTTCCCTTCTCACATCCAGGCTAAAACTGCCGATATCCAGGCCAGCACCCAGCTGATATCCGAATGTTGCCTCGGACATTGCATTGTTCAGGTCCGACGTATAATGTTCAAAAGCATCTCTTAACCGCTGATTATCGCCAATTCTGAATGAAGTTACGGGTCCCGCCAAAATTCTTAACGGACCGCCTTTAAAACCGATGAGCAAAGGCACATCAATGTTGCTGTATTTAACATTAATTCTTTCTGTTACAGGTGTTTCAAGATCATTCTTAACGATTTCAAATGATCCGCCTTTGGTGGAAACGAGCACTTCGGGCTGAATGAATAATGTACGGCCGAATCTTGCATAAATCCCGCCTACTGCACCGGTTCTTGTATCAAAACTTTGTTTCAGATTATCCTTCACTTCCTTGCCATCATATCCCAGGTAGGGATTCCCTGCAGCGTCGTATCTCGTTGTAAAAACATTTCCCATCGTCAGGCGTGACAAATTCACACCACCCTTAATACCGAACGCAAAACCTTTTTTCTGTGCTTGCGCGGATGTTATGGCAATCAAGCATAACAGGCATAGGCAAGCTACTTTTTTCAGGATGTTCATGGATAATATAATTTTTTAAGTAAAACCGGTTAATAACGCCAAAAAATAAAAAACTATACCCAACCCATATTTTTTTTGATTTTGTGATTGAAACGTACAAATATTTAGATAATTATTGGGTAAATCGTGTTAGTCTTTAAGGATATATAAATATTACTTTTCTACTTATGGCCAAAGCCAAGACAGCTTATTTTTGTCAGGAATGTGGGTATAATTCACCCAAATGGGTGGGTCGCTGCCCGTCGTGCGGCGAATGGAATACTTTTGTTCAGGAAGTTATTGAAAAAGAAGATAAGAAGACAGCCGTCGCCTGGAAAGGCGTCAATCTGGCCAGCAGGCCACGTTCTATTGCTGAAATTGAATATCAGAATGAGCCGAGGATCACAACATTTGACGGAGAACTCAACCGCGTGCTGGGAGGCGGGATTGTACAAGGTTCGCTGGTTCTGATCGGTGGCGAGCCGGGAATCGGGAAGTCAACATTAATGCTGCAAATTGCACTTACGCTGTCCAATAAGAAGGTTTTGTACGTTTCGGGAGAGGAATCCGATCAGCAGATTAAGATGCGGGCGGAGCGGATGGATTCTAAAAGCGACAATTGCTTCATTCTCACCGAAACGCATACGCAAAATATTTTCCGGCAAATAGAAGATTTCCAACCCGAGATCCTGATCATCGACTCCATCCAGACGATGCAATCCACTTACATTGAGTCGGGCGCAGGCAGCGTTTCGCAAGTGAGGGAATGTACGGCCGAATTTATGAAATACGCCAAAGAAATGGGCGTCCCGGTTTTTCTTATTGGCCACATTACCAAAGATGGTTCGCTGGCAGGGCCGAAAGTGCTGGAACATATGGTGGACACCGTTTTACAATTCGAAGGCGACCGGCATAACACCTATCGCATTCTCAGAACAGTCAAAAATCGCTTCGGAAGCACTTCTGAACTTGGTATTTACGAAATGCACGGTTCCGGTCTGCGGCAGGTCAGTAACCCATCCGAAATTCTCATTTCGCAGCGCGATGAGCCTGTTAGCGGCATTGCCATAGGCTCCATGATGGAAGGTAACCGACCATTATTGATTGAAATACAATCCCTTGTAAGCGTCGCCAATTATGGAACGCCCCAACGAAGCAGCACAGGATTTGACGGAAAACGGCTTCAAATGCTGCTCGCAGTTCTGGAAAAGCGGGGCGGTTTTCGGTTAGGCGTCCAGGATGTTTTTTTAAATGTGGCTGGCGGATTAAAAGTGGAAGATCCTGCGATTGACCTGGCTGTGATCGCTTCCATTGTTTCTTCCTATGAAGATAAATTCATCCCGCCGTCAGTTTGTTTCGCGGCGGAAGTAGGGCTTGGCGGTGAAGTAAGGGCAGTCAGCAGGATCGAGAACCGGATTTTTGAGGCTGAAAAATTGGGTTTCAAAAAAGTTTACATTTCCAAATACAACAGCAGAGGATTGGACTTGAAAAAATTCAGGATCGAAGTGATCGCGGTGGCAAGCCTGGACGAGCTATTTATGTCACTCTTTTTAAATACTTAGTACAGAATTTAATGAATCGCCTTGTCAGTATTTTGCATAATAACTTTGCAGCTTGCTGGTAAGGCGTTCGTAAATCGGTTTGCTGAATTCTATGAATAGTTGCTGCGGCGCAGGCGGCATTAACTCCTGGCTTTTACATTTCCGAAGCTGAGCCGGTGTGAGCGCCCGTTCGTCGCCATTGAAGGAAGCCCATTCGCACATCCAATTGTACTCACCATTAAATTTTTCCTGGGTTACTACTCGTTTTGTCTTGAAATCCATAATTTGCATATCGAGCAATCCGGCAGAAAGAACAGTTTTACGGCTTTGCGTCAGTTTGGCTGTAACTTTATTAAACACAGGCTTTTTGATCCTGCCCACCTGGACCTCACCCACTTTTACGCTGTCTTTACTAATCACAACTTCCGTATTTTTTTCAACAAGCGTGTTTCCCACGACGAAATCATCGAATTGCAGTCTGATAATGTGGTCGGGTTCGAGTTTGAGGTTTGCCGCTTCTTCGGGCATATAAAATCGCACGAATTTATTCAGCCGCTTATTGGTCTGCAGATATTCATTGACCCTTTCCTGAAAATATTCATTACTCAGCTGGTAAGTCCTGGAAGTAACCAAAACCTGCTCCACGACCACTTTGAAAGAAGCAACCTCATAAGCCAGATCCAGCTTTTTCTTCACATCATTGAAATTCGGGATCAGGTTATTGACCACTTCAAAATGCTCATAAGCCTTTCGCGCGTTTTCGCGGTCGCCTATCGCCAGCAATGTTTGCCCCTCTTTGTAACGGACATTTGCAGCATTATGCCTTGCCAGTTTCTCCTCTTTTTCGAAATTCTGGGCGGTAACCAGTTTAGCACACGAACTACATTGATCAATCGCCTGAAAGAGTCTGTTTAGTTTAACGTAGGATTGCAATTCAGCTTCCCATTTAAACAGGTCATCCGACTCTTTATTCTGCTTGATATCATTCAAATGTTGTTCGAGCGCGAGGGGATAGGCTTGTTTTAGCGCTTCGATGGAGGAACTGTGCGTGGCATTATTATTCAGCTTATCAACCGCCCGGATGACAGATTCATCAAAATCACCCTTTTTAAGCGATTTCTCAGCAGATTTACACCCTGCCAGCGAAAATAAAATGAAGGTAAAATAGAAGAAGCGGGTAAAATGTTTTTTCATATCTGACAGCAAATAGGGAAGGAATCTGCTTTCAAATTTCTGAAAAAATTACCTCATTTTAGCGTGTTTCACCAAATACGCCATCAGGATAGGATCGAAGCCTTTTGCAATGTCCGCCTCAATAAAGTCGATCTTATACTGGCCGCATTTCAGTTTAAGCTTTTGGTAAAAATCGCCTACAAATTCTTTGTAAGATTCCCTTACCTGATCCGGTTGGACCTTAACCCTGTCGCCGGATTCGAGGTCGATAAATTCATAAGGGCGGTTTTCGAAAGCGAACAGCTCCTCGGTTTGACGATCGGTAACGTGGAATAGGAGCACTTCATGCAGATTATGTCTTAAATGCTGCAATGCAGAGAAAATTTTATCAGCTTCTTCCAGGTTATCGAACATATCGCTAAAAATAACAACAAGCGAGCGCTTATGGATTTTCTCCGCGATCTGGTGCAAAACGGTGGCGACGGAGGTTTTTGTTAGCGGCCGCTTGCTTTGCAGCACATTGTCCAGTTCCAGGATAATCTTGTGCACGTGAGACGGCGTAGATTTTACAGCTGTCTGGATTTCGATATTTTCGGAGAATGTGCAAAGGCTTACTGCGTCTTTTTGTCTTTGTAAAAGATAAGTAAGGCTTGCTGCTGCCATGACGCTGAAAGTCATTTTGCCGTAACTTTCTTCGGGGTAATACATTGAAGAGGAAGTGTCGAGCAGTAAATGGCAGCGGAGGTTTGTTTCTTCTTCGTAACGTTTTACATAAAGGCGGTCTGTTTTGGCGTAGACCTTCCAATCAATGTTACGGGTGGATTCTCCTGTGTTATAGAGCTGATGCTCAGCAAATTCAACGGAGAAACCGTGAAACGGGGATTTGTGGAGGCCTGTGATAAAGCCTTCCACAAGTTGTTTTGCCAGAAATTCCAGATTGCCAAACTCCCTTACTTTTGCTAGATCAAGTTGCCGGCTGTTCATTCTGAAATTACATTATCTGTTGCCGCGCATAGCGACTACTTTTCCCGATCTGGCGTCAATTTGTTCATTAGGATCAAGGAGCACCATTCCTTCCATGCCTACTACGCGTATGGAGACATTGGCAACACCTTTTGCAATTATGCCAAGTAATCTGGCGGCCTCGTTGCTAAGATCGACCAATCGGTTTTTTGCGAAAGGTCCGCGATCGTTAACTCTTACAATTACTTTTTCGTCGTTTTCCAGATTCGTTACTTCGAGCATCGTATTAAGCGGGTAGCTTCTGTGAGCTGCTGACAATTCTGTGCTTTTATGCACTTCTCCAAAGGAGGTTTTTTTGCCATTGAACCGGGTTGCATAATAAGATGCGTGACCAGTTTCAGTTTTGCCAAGTTTAACCTGTGCGATGGTTTCAGGCGTGAAAGCGAAAGCTAACAGGATAAGAATCAGGATACGATTATAAGTCATATCTGTGGTTTTAGGTGAAACATAAATAAGGTAAAAGCCCTTATTTCATACCATTTATTTGGAGTTTGCCGAGAAATTGGAAACCCACGAATTTCAAAACTAATAAAAACTTTTTAAAAAAGAGCAATTCCGAAAGCAAAAGTGAAAGCGCTACATGAAAAATGTACTAGTCAATACTAACAAATTGCTAATATGCTCTTGTTTTTTTGTTAGCAGCAATAAACTTTATATTTTAGCGTTTGAAAACCTATTTAAAACTTAACATAGTGGAAGACAGAGAGCAAATCTACTCCAAAAGGGTCAGGGCAGGAAAAAGGACTTACTTCTTCGATGTTCGCTCGACGCGATCCAACGATTATTATCTTACCATCACAGAAAGCCGCCGCCATCCACAGGGAGACGGTTTTACGTATGAAAAACACAAGATGTTTTTATACAAAGAGGATTTTGATAAGTTCGTTGATGCTTTGAAGGATGCCGTGGATCATGTGAAAACAGAGTTGATGCCGGAAGTTGACTTTTCTCAGTTCGAAGCCAAGGCAGATGAGGTGGACGTAGTTGGAGAGTCGGACCTTAAGTGGGATTAAAAAAATTAACAGAATGAAAAAGCCTTCGCAATCTATTACGAAGGCTTTTGGTTTTTCTACTCGCTAAGTGGTAATTTTGTAAATTATCATCTGGCAGACAGGAGCTCTTTGCATTGTTGCATGGAAAACTACCTGCTTTTAACTGCATAAATTATAACATGAGTCTTCAATGTGGGATCGTGGGATTGCCGAACGTAGGGAAATCCACTCTTTTTAATGCCATTTCAACCGGTAAAGCCGAAGCCGCCAATTATCCTTTCTGTACAATCGAACCCAACGTTGGCGTGGTAACCGTGCCTGACGAGCGTCTGGATGTTCTTACAAAGCTGGTAAGTCCGCAGAAGGTTATACCAACTATCATAGAATTCGTTGATATTGCCGGCCTTGTGAAAGGCGCAAGCCAGGGGGCAGGGTTAGGGAATAAATTTCTTGCCAATATCCGGGAAGTTGATGCCATTGTGCATGTTGTAAGATGCTTTCAGGATGAAAATGTCGTTCACGTGGAAGGTCGCGTGGATCCTGTTTTCGATAAAGAGATCATCGACATTGAATTACAGATGAAAGACCTCGAATCTGTTGAGAAAAAAATTCAGAAAACAGAAAAAGGAGCCCGTGCCGGTGATGCGAAAGCAAAAGCAGAGCTGGAATGGTTGAAAAAATACAAAGCAACGCTCGAAGAGGGAAAGAATGCCCGCAGTGTCGTGATTGATGCAGAAACCAAAGAAGCCGTAATCGGTGATTTGCAATTGCTGACTGCCAAGCCGGTGCTTTATGTTGCCAATGTGGATGAAAACTCAATGCTAACCGGCAATGAATATTCTGAAAAACTGCGTGAGGCTGTGAAACATGAAGGAGCGGACGTAATTGTGCTTTGCGCAGCCATGGAATCACAGATTTCGGAAATTGAAGATCCGGAAGAGCATGAAATGTTCCTGGGAGAATATGGTTTGAAAGAATCCGGTTTGAGTAAATTGATCAAAGCTTCTTATTCACTGCTGAACCTGATCACTTATTTCACAGCCGGTGTGAAGGAAGTAAGAGCCTGGACGATTGAAAAAGGCTGGAAAGCGCCACAAGCTGCGGGTGTGATTCACAGTGATTTTGAAAAAGGCTTCATCCGTGCGGAAGTGATTAAAATTGCTGATTACGAGCAATATAAAACGGAAGCAGGCGTGAAAGAGGTTGGTAAAATGGCCGTTGAAGGCAAGGAATACGTTGTTGCGGATGGTGACATTATGCACTTCCGTTTCAATGTATAATAAAAATATTTCAATGATGAAGGAGCGGCTAATGGTCGCTCCTTTTTTTGTGCCTTTTAGCGCCGTCTGTTCCATTCTACGGTGCGGTAACCAATCAGCAGATCGGCTCTTCCGGCTTGCGGGCGATGGTAAATGAGGATGTCATAATCATTCTCTGTCGCGCCATAATTGCCTTCAATATATCCCTCATCGGGTGTTTGTCCCGCCTTAACCATTGTGTAATTGTAATTGATGACGCCTTGTTTGATCATCATTTCAACTTCATAAGCATTGGTTGCCGCATTGTAAGTCATCTTATTGGCATCCGTAAGTTGCCAAAGATTGAAGGCACCATTCACGTAAAATGTAGCCTCGGGGTCTTGTTGGGTTCTTAATGTGAACAGGACAGGCGTATAGTCAGCTTCGACACTGCCGTTCCCTGATTCACGTTGATCTACAATGTATTGACCATTAAAATCATCTGTTTGAATGTATGCATTGTTAGCCCGGGACTTGTCAGGGAATAACATCAGCCTTGTAAATTCGTCCGACCGCTCGATTTCATTAACGCCAAAACCCCTGCCTGTCAGGCTTCGGCTATCAAAATAGCGAAATTCGTTTCCGCCGGGAAAAGTGTTTTCCAGATCAAAGAATGTGTACTCCAAAATCTGATCAAAAGGCCTGACATTGGTCGGTTTAAAATTGGTCCTTATTTCATTGAAACGGAAGTTTTTCCTGAGGACCACTTTCAGGTCTGTTTGCGGCGCATTCAATGGATATCCTTTATAATCAACTACAAAGTCAATCTGCTGGTCCGAGAACTGCTGCTGAATCCCTTGTGAAAAACGCGCTTTCGCATCAATGTTCACGCGTGATTCATAAAGCATGAAACGGCGGCTTAGCACAGGCTTTCTATCCCGATCGGAATAAACATAAATGACATAATTTCCTGATAATTTGAGTTTAGGCAAATCGAGTTTGTAGTGAAAATAAGGCACTTTCGTACTGAATGCCTGCTGATAATTATTGATCGGATATTCGTTGAATTCAAATGTAAATTCAATGTCGTTCAGGTTTGATTTGGTCCAATCGGCATTGCAATGGATGATTTTAGCACGGTAACCCTCAAATTGACCCGAAAGATCATCAAATTCTAAAACAAGCGGGGCAGGACTCGTTAGCGGCTTAATGGCAGGCGTTAGCAGGCGCGTTGGGTTTTCGGGGTTTTCCAATGCTGGTGCAAGCAGCACGGTTTTTATTTTATCATTATATATAAAATCTTCCAATCTGATGTTTTGAGATTGAGCATTCGCATTTCCATACGTCAACCCAAACCACAAAAAAAGCGAAATCAACCTCATAATAAATCATTAAAATTATCCTGTGACTTTTTATGTAATGTACGTCTGAATAGCCAAACGTGTTTTGCACGCTGGCAACTATTTTTTAACTTACATAATCAACATGATCGCACAGACTATTAAAATGTATTCAGAACAAGAATATTTGGAGCTGGAAAGAGAAGCCGAGTACAAAAGCGAATATTACCGCGGGGAAATATTTGCGATGGCCGGGGCTGGACGCAATCATAATCGGATTGTGGAGAACTTGTCCATCGAGATTGGCGGCTATTTAAAAGGTAAATCCTGTCAAAGTTTCTCACGTGACATGCGCCTGCACATCCCTGAAAATGGGCTTTATACTTATCCGGACTTTATCGTGGCTTGCGGCAGGTTGGAGTTTGCAGAACAGGACAGCGAAACGTTAGTTAATCCTTCTATTATCATTGAAGTGCTATCCAAATCAACCAGCGCTTATGATAGAGGCGACAAATTTCGGCTTTACAGATCTATTCCGACATTACTGGAATATATTCTGATAGATTCCTTATCTATTTCCGTCGAGGTTTGGCGGAAAAATGACAACGGAGCTTGGTATTTAGCATCAGAAACCGAGAATATTGAAGATCACATTCCTATATCTGCTATTAATGTACAATTAAGATTGCGTGATATTTATGCGCAGACAAGCGGATTAATTAAGCCCGAGATGACATAAAAAAGGGAAATCAAACGATTTCCCTTTCTGCTTTTATAATATTCAAATCCTCACTTCCCAGCCAGCGCATCCACTTCCAGCATCAGATTCTCCCAGGTCTCCGTGCTTTGATCCAGCTTCTGCTTAATGTCTGTATAGAATCGGTTTAAATCAGCAAGTGCTTTTGAATCGTTGTAAATTTCCGGGTTCGCTAGCTTAACTTCTGTTTCTGTTTTCTTGATTTCCAGATTGTTGATAGTAGCTTCAAGTTCTTCGATCTGCTTCTGTGCTTTCTTTATTTTTTGCGAATCTTCGTTGGAAACAGGCTTGCCGTTATTTTTGGAGGCATTTCCGTTGGACGCAGGTTGCGGAGCTGCCTTCTGTGGCGGTGCGCTGCTAACCGTTGCTTTGTCACTCACAGCCGATTGCAAACCACGCTCTTCAACCCACACTTCATATTCCTGATATGTGCCTGGATATTCCTTAATCTGGTGATCTTCAATGTACCAGATCTTGTTCGCAATGTTTTCAACAAAATATCTATCGTGGGAAACCACAATGTAACTGCCTTCATATTGCTGCAAAGCCTGGATCAGAATGTTCACCGACTGCATGTCCAAGTGGTTGGTAGGCTCATCGAGCAGCAGAAAGTTGGCTTGTGAAAGCAAAACCTTGGCCAATGCAACCCGTGATTTCTCACCTCCCGAAAGGACTTTTATTTTCTTAAAAACATCATCCCCGGTGAATAAAAAACATCCCAAAACCGTCCGTAACTCCGTCTCGGTTTTGTTAGGATTAGCGTATTTAAGCTCTTCAATGAGGTTATGGTTCACATTCAGCGATTCCAGCTGGTGCTGTGCGTAGAATGTAAAAGAAACATTGTGCCCTAATCTTCTTTTTCCTTCAATCGGCTCTGTTCCAGCTACAACACGAAGCACTGTTGATTTTCCGCGTCCGTTCGCTCCGATCAATGCAATTTTATCACCGCGTTCCATGCTAATGTTGGTGCTGTCCAGAATGACCTTATCGCCATAAGCTTTGGAAGCATCTTCAAGCTGGAAAACGTGTCTTCCCGGTTGCGTAGTAAATTGGAAACGGAAATGCACTTTCGCATTCTCGTCGATCACCTGGTCCACAACATCCATTTTATCCAATGCCTTCACACGGCTCTGAACCTGACGCGATTTGGTTGCTTTGGCTTTAAAACGCTCGATAAATCGTTCTGTCTGGCGAATTTTGGCCTGCTGGTTTTCATAAGCACCGCGCTGAATTTCGTTGCGTTCCTCTTTTTCCTCCATATAGTAGGAATAGTTTCCGGCGTAGTAATTCAGCTTTCCATTGGCAACTTCAACCGTTGTATCAATGGTGTTATCCAGAAATTGCCTGTCGTGGGAAACCACGATTACAGCGCCTTCATAACTCTGAACATATTTCTCAACCCACTGAATAGAAGGTAAGTCCAAGTGGTTGGTTGGCTCATCGAGCATGAGTAATGATGGTTTTTGCAAGAGCAACTTTGCCAGCATAACCCGCATTCTCCAACCCCCGGAAAACAATTTCAATGGTCTGTGTAGATCATCTGTAACAAAACCCAGGCCTTCCAGGATCGCTTCTGCCTTGGATTGAATGGTGTACCCGTCCAATGCTTCAAATTCTTCCTGGACCCGCGCCAGCTTATCGACCAGTGCATCTGTATAATTGTGCTCCATGTCGTGCAGGATCTTGTCCATCTGGATCTGCAACACATTTTGCCGTTCAAAAGCCTGCATGGCTACCGACAAAATGGAATCATCGCTCTGGTAAGAAAGCAAATCCTGGTTCAGGAAACCGATGGTACAGTCGCCCGATTTGGAGATATTTCCGCCGTCCGGCTGGAACTCCCCGTTTATCATTCTAAGCAATGTTGACTTTCCTGTGCCATTCAGACCGATAAGGCCGATCTTTTGTTTGGGCTTGATATGCAGCGAAGCACTGTCGTAGAGTGCCCGGTCGCCAAGAAAGTAACTGAGGTTGGTAATCGCGATCATGCCGCAAAGGTACGGCGAAAGTGGGAGATAGAAAAAGTGGATTTGTTGGAATAGTTATAAAAGCCCGCGCATAACCACGTTATTGTCAGATTTAATGTAAATTTGACCATGAACAATCTCTTCCCGATCTTCCTCAAACTCGAAAACCTGCATACGCTTATCGTGGGTGGAGGATATGTAGGACTGGAAAAAATCACAGCGGTGCTGGACAATTCGCCCCTTGCCAATGTTACGCTCGTTTCCCCCGACATCCGCCAGGAAATACGCGATATAGCAAACCTGAATTCCCGGATAAGTTTAATTGAACGCAGGTTTGAGGACGCGGATCTTGACACGAAAGACATGGTTATTGTCGCAACCAATGATAAGCTGGAAAACGCCCGGATCGCCGGCGTAGCCAGGTCGCGGAACATGCTTGTCAATGTGGCCGATACGCCCGCAATCTGCGATTTTTATCTTTCTTCGGTGGTGAGGAAAGGGAATTTGAAAGTGGCGATTTCCACAAATGGAATGTCCCCAACGCTCGCCAAGCGTTTGAAGGAGGTTTTAGGCGAAGCCTTGCCCGATAATCTGGAAACGGCAATGGAGCAGTTAAAGGCAGTTAGGGATATGTTAAAGGGCGATTTTGCCTTTAAAGTTGAAGAATTGAACCGCATTACTTCCGTTTTGACAGAGAAAAAAAAATAGTCAAAAAAAGGCCTACAACGCCCGGTTACATCACAATAAATTTGAGTACAGAAAGTTTTATTAATTGCAAAGCGAAAGTTTAGCGCCACCCCTCCGTATCGTTCCGTTTTTCTGCGTATTATTGAGATAATTAATCATTAAATCCGTCCTGGCGGAAACCCATTAATTTGCGTTAGACTTATACTTTGTTTTATATGAATGTTCTCTATCGGATCAGTGGCCTGAGTCGGCTTTCATTTTTGCTTGCATTCTTCGTTTTCCTTTCCAGTTCAATTTCTGTTTTTTCAAATACAATATCCACTGCGGATATTGACATTAAGGGCGTTGTCAAAAGCGCGACCGGAGAAACGTTGGTTGGGTCGACAGTCCGGGTGAAAGGAACGCAAAAAGGCACGGTAACGAACGAAAAAGGTGAGTTTGTGCTGCAAGGAGTGAATGAGGGTGCCACGCTGGTTGTAACAATGATCGGATTTTTGCCCAAAGAAGTGAAAGCTGCGCGAAGTGTTTCTATCGAACTCGCCGAGGATGCAGTGGGCTTGCAGGATGTGGTAGTAACTGGTTTTCAGCAAATTGATAAAAATAAATTTACAGGATCGGCTGTAACATTAAAAACGGACGATGTCAAAATCGACGGTCTGCCCGATGTTAGCCGGATGCTCGAAGGACGTGCAGCGGGGGTTTCTGTCCAAAACGTTTCCGGAACATTCGGCGCTGCGCCCAAAGTGCGGATTCGCGGTGCAACTTCATTGAATGGCGATAACAAGCCACTATGGGTGATTGACGGTGTCGTGCAGGAAGATATTGTGAACATTTCCAATGATCAGCTTTCAAGCGGCGATCCCACAACATTGCTGGGCTCCGCAGTGGCAGGGGTTAACCCGGCTGATATTGAGACATTTGATATTCTTAAAGACGCTGCCGCCGCCGCGCTCTATGGTGCGCGAGCCATGAACGGTGTAATCGTGATCACTACGAAAAAAGGGAAAAGCGGCAAGCCTGTCATTACGTATTCCGGGAATTTTAGCACGCAGCTGACTCCTAGTTACAGGAATTTCAACATTATGAACTCCGCTCAGCAAATGTCCGTGCTGGGTGAGCTCGAAAGAAAAGGATTCCTTACTTCCAGCGTCCTGTCCAAACCCGATTATGGTGTTTATGGCAAATATTACAATTCCCTCGCAGGCGACGACCAGGGAAATTTTCCCCTCGCCAATACGCAGGAAGCGAAGCGGAATTTCTTGCTGGGATACGCCCGGACCAACACCGACTGGTTTGATGTCCTTTTCAAGCAAAACTTCATTCAGGAACATTCTGTAAGCGTATCATTCGGGACAGACAAATCACAATCTTATGTATCAACCAGTTATCTCGATGATAATGGCTGGACAATTGCTGATAAGGTCAAGCGATACACATTAAACTTTAAAAACAATTACCAGCTTTCACCGAGAATTACGCTCGGGCTGCTGACGCTTGCTTCCGTAAGAAGACAGGAAGCGCCTGGTTCGCTGAGCCGGAGAAGCAATCCGGTCGAAGGCAAGTTTGACAGGGATTTCGACATTAATCCTTTCAGCTACGCGCTCAATACGAGCAGGACGCTGACTGCTTATGACGAAAATGGAAACCTTGAATTTTTCAGAAGAAACTTCGCACCATTCAACATCGTATCGGAGCTGGAAAACAACCGGATCAAGCTTAATCTGGCCGATATCAAATTGCAGGGTGATTTTTCCTATAAAATCACGGATAACATTACCTATGATTTTATAGGTGCGTTGCGCTACATTCAAACGGGCCGCGAGCACATTATCACCGAAAATTCCAATATGGCCAATGCATATCGCGCGGCGGATAACTCGACGATTGCATTAGCAAACAAATATCTCTACACCGATCCCGATGTGCCCAATGCATATCCTGTGGTTGTGCTCCCTAGCGGTGGTTTCTACAACCGGAACGAGGATCAGATGTTGTTTTATAACATTCGTAACAACATCAGATACAATAAAACATTTAATGAAAGGCACGCTGTCAATGTGCTGGCAGGGCAGGAGATTAAATATACTAACCGGCAAAATTCCAATAACACCGGTTACGGCTTTCAATATGGGCAGGGTGGGACGCCGTTTGTGGATTACCGGATCTTGAAACAGACCATTGAGGCCAATTTCCAATATTACGGCATGCGGATGGATTACGAGCGTTTCGCTGCATTTTACGGAAGCGCCGGTTATACATTAGACGACAAGTACAATTTCACAGGTTATGTCCGCTACGATGGTTCCAACGGCTTCGGAAAGTCGGCCATAGCACGCTGGCTGCCAACGTACACTGTAGCAGGTTCCTGGAATTTTGACCGTGAGAATTTTATCAAAAGGTTTAAATGGCTCAGTATGGGTCGGTTGCGCGCGAGTTATGGACTTTCTGCGGACACTGGCCCGGCAACAAACTCAGCAGCATTGTTCCAGAGCATCATTACCAGACGCCCTTATGGTGATGAAAAAGAGTCTGCTATACAGCTTGCTTCTCTCGAAAACACAGAACTTACCTGGGAGAAGCTTTACAGCGGAAACGTGGGATTGGATCTTGGCTTTCTGGCTAATCGCATAAACCTGAGCGTGGACGGTTACATTCGCAACAGCTTCGGCCTGATCGATCAAATCAAGACGTCGGGAATAGGGGGGCAGATTTATAAAGTGGCCAACTACGCCGATATGCAATCCTATGGTGTGGATTTTTCGTTGGATGGGGTTTTATTTAAAAACAAAGACTGGGATTTCCGCTCGCGTGTGACGGTGGGTTATGCCCGTACACAGATCACGAATGTGGATAACAGCCCCGGCATCTTTGACCTTGTCAAAGCAGAAGGCGCCAATGTAAAAGGAAGACCCGTTCGGAGTTTATTCTCGATTAAATATGACGCACTGAATCCGACAACGGGCGTGCCTATCTTTTTGAACGAAAATGGTGAAGTCAGTTCGGATGTTTATCTGCAAGATCAGAATGTAGGTTACCTCAAATATGAAGGGCCGGTTGACCCACCATTTACAGGCGGTTTTAATAACACATTAACTTATAAAGATCTGTCGCTGAATGTGTTTATAACGTATCAGGCCGGAAACAAAATTCGCCTCAACCCGCTTTACAAGGACACATTCAGTGATCTGGATGCCATGCCGAGAGAATTCCTAGATAGGTGGGTAATGGCAGGTGATGAAAGCGTAACAACTGTTCCATCCATCAGCGATATGCTTGAAAAACAATATCTGTCAGGAACATATCCCTATAACATCTATAATTATTCAACCGAGCGCGTTGCCAGAGGGGATTTTATCAGATTGAAATCAGTCTCACTGGCATATAAAGTCCCGTTGGTCGTTGCTGCAAGATACGGTTTCAAAGGAGCGAGCATTCAGCTTTCATCTATCAATCCATGGTTGATTTATGCGGATAAAAAATTGAAAGGACAGGATCCTGAGTTTTTCAACTCGGGTGGTGTGGCCCAGCCGATCCAGAAGCAATTCACGGTGGCACTCAAACTAACATTATGATCGTGAAGGGGGTAATCAGTATGGATGATTTTAAGTTTTTAAATATGAGCAAGACTAAAATTTTTAAAAAGATACTTTTCGTTCTGCCGCTCTTTATGCTGGCGGGTTGCGAAGAATTTCTTTCAACAGAACCGGATAGTACCAGGGCCACGATCAACACGCCGCAACAGGTTTCTCAGTTGCTTACAACAGCTTATCCGCAAGGAGGTTATGTTGTTTTTGCGGAGTCTATGAGCGATAATGTTGCAGACAAGGGCATTGGCGAAGATGATAAGACGAACCGCGCATCTTTTCTTTTTGAAGAAGTGGAGGCCACGGTCGATGAACAGGATTCCCCTGATCAGTACTGGGCTGAATGTTACCGCGCCATTTCTGTTGCTAATCAGGCGCTGGACATTATCAGTAAATCTTCAAATCCGTCGCAATATGATGCCCAGCGAGGTGAAGCATTAGTGGCGCGGGCTTATGCACATTTCATGCTGGTCAATTTTTTCAGCAAATTTTTCGATCCCAGCCAGCCGAATACAGAGCCGGGCGTTCCCTATGTTACTGAACCTGAAACGGTTGTTTTGAAAAAATACGAAAGAGGCACCGTTTCCAGTGTGTATCAAAAAATTGAGCAGGATTTGGTTGAAGGTTTGCCGCTGATCAGTGACGGTTCATACACCATTCCGAAATACCATTTCAACCGGGCAGCAGCGAATGCATTTGCGGCGCGTTTTTATCTGGTAAAAAGGGATTATCCCAAAGTGGTGCAGTATGCCAATGCGGTTTTTCCGGGCAGCAGCATTGTGGATAACCTCCGCCCCTGGAACACAACCTATTCCAGTCTTTCGCCACAGGAACTTTACAACACTTATTCAAGAGCAAGTCAGAATGCTAACCTGATGCTCGTAGAAACTGCTTCCCTTTTCGGAAGACATGTTGCGCGTTATCGTTTTGGAATGAATTTCCAGAAATGGCAGGAAATTTCAGCAAGTGAAAACATTATCAATGATTCGCCGGGATGGTCTTATCCATTGTATTCCCAGGGAGATAACAATTATCTGATCCCTAAACTGAATGAATATTTTGTAAGAGAATCCGTCAATGCGGAAATTGGGCAGCCCTATGTCATGTTGCCGATTTTCACGGCGGAGGAAGTCCTTTTCAACCGCGCCGAGGCCAATGCATTCCTGGGAAATACCGCCGCTTCCCTGGCGGATCTGAATTTATTTGTGAGCAAGCGTGTCGGCGGCTATCAGCCTGCTAAGCATACTGTTACAGCCGCGAGTATCCGCAGGTTTTTTGGGCCGGTCAATCTCCGGGACGGGATCATTAGTACAATCTTGTCTTTCAAACGCGTCGAATTCGTCCAGGAAGGCATGCGCTGGTTCGATTTGCAGCGCTATGCGCTGCCCGTGACCCACCAAACGGTTAATGGCGGCACGCTCACGGTTCAGGCCAATGATCCGAGACGAATTTTACAAATTCCACAATCCGCAACACTGGCAGGCATTGAACAAAACAAGCGATGATCCTAAGCATATAATGATATGATGATAAAACAGTTACATAAATTATTCTTCGCAGCATTGTTCCTGACGGTGGGATTAAGCAGCTGCAAGGAGGAGGAAATAGGGGAGGCGGAAGATATTCCAGGCCTCGGAGGTGACGAATGGGTGCAGGGACCGATCGACAAATGGATCCTGGACAGTCTTGTAACACCTTATAACATTTCGGCCAAGTACAAATGGGACCAGTTTGAATTTGGTAACATTACCAAAACGCTCGTTCCGCCGGACGAGTCACAGGTTGTGCCGCTGCTGAGCACCATCAAAAAAGCCTGGACTATGCCGTATGTGCAGGAAGCAGGGAAAGTTTTTTATAACAAATTTTCGCCCAAATTCTTCATTTTATCCGGCAGTAACGAGTATAATGCAGAAGGGTCGGTCACGCTTGGAACGGCAGAGGGCGGCCGTAAGGTTGTATTATTCGGTGTTAATCTTTTCAAGATAAAGGGAATGGCAGGATATGATGCGGCCCGGGATTCGTCCTTTGTAAAAGACTGGTTTTTACATACGATCCATCACGAATTTGGTCACATTTTGCATCAGACTGTTCTTTACCCTGTTGAATATAAGGCCGTTTCAAGATCATTATACCAAGGCGGAAACTGGATCAACTGGTCGGATAACGATGCGCGCCGGGATGGCTTCATTACGGCTTACAGTTCGCTGAATTTCGATGAGGATTTTGTGGAAATGATCGCCATGATGCTGACGGAAGGGAAAGCCGGTTTTGACAAAATTGTAAATGCTATTCCCGAAGGCACCAGCCCGCGGGGGACGACCAAAGCGCAGGCACAAGCGGCATTAAGACAAAAGGAAGCGATTGTGGTCGCTTATTATAAAAACACCTGGAAAATTGATTTTTACAGCCTGCAAAACAGGGTTAGGGGATCAATGAACAAGCTTTTTTAATTGTATTTCAAAATATTTCCGGATGAAAAAATCCATTTTATATCTGCTGTTTTTATGCGTCTCTCTCACGGCTTGTGAAAATAACGACGACACATTGTTTGAAGAAACAGCCGATGCGCGACTGAACGCAGCGCTGACATCCTACGAAAAGCAACTTGTGGAGTCTCCATATGGCTGGAATGCAGTCATTTATCCTGGCGGTGGCGGGACTTACGGTTTTCATTTCAAATTTGATGCTAAGAACCGCGTCACCATGTACTCCGATTTTTCCGATGAGTCTGCTGCCAAACCAAAGGAAAGCAGTTACCGCCTGAAAGCAGTGCAAACGCCGGTTCTGATCTTTGATACCTATTCCTATCTCCACATTCTGTCTGATCCGGACGAGGAGGTAAATGGCGGTGTGCGCGGCGACGGGCTGTTGTCTGATTTCGAGTTCAGCATCTTTCCGGATTCGGTTAAATCGGAATCGATTACACTTGTTGGCAGGAAAAATAATAGCAGACTTGTTTTGACCAAAGCAACCCAGGCGCAGGCAGCATCATATGCGGCGGGTAATCTGGCAAAAGGCGCTTTGTTCAATAATATCACAAAGTATCAGGCCTATTTCAAAAGGGTTACTTTGGGAAATGTGACCTATGAAATTACATTAAGCCCAAGTACGCGCACCATTAAAATGACGTGGCTGGATGGAAACATTCCGAAAGTTTTTACCAGCAATTATTACTTTACAGAGGCAGGTGTGGCATTCTCCTCGCCGTTGGTCAATGGTTCACAAACCATCAACGGGTTTACAAATGTAACATGGAATGCTAATGCGGGCCAGGTCGGGGTTACCGGGGCTGGTTTGAAGGGAACCGTAGTAAGTGCCACCAAGCCGCTATCCGTGGATCTGGCGGCATCCAGAAGATGGTGGCAAGAGCCGATTGAATCCGGCGGAGACTGGCGTTCACTGCAAGGATTTCATGTAAATGGCGTCGACGATGCATTTAAAATACAAGACCTAACAGAAGATGGAGCGCAATACGCTTTTGTCATTTACCAGCCTGGATATGATGCAACTTATGACCTTTTTGGTCCAATATTTTTTAAAGATGATGCGCTAAGACTTATTTACGGTTTTGCGCCCGATACACCGACTTTTGCCAGCGATGGCCGTATCATTTTCCGTGATGCAGGAACGTTAGGTAAGGCTCCTGCAACAGGCCCGGCA
Source organism: Dyadobacter sp. CY351 (assembly GCF_021502625.1). Classification (NCBI taxonomy): domain Bacteria; kingdom Pseudomonadati; phylum Bacteroidota; class Cytophagia; order Cytophagales; family Spirosomataceae; genus Dyadobacter; species Dyadobacter sp. CY351. Next base: position 253,335 of record NZ_JAKFFU010000002.1, read on the forward strand.
GTAGAAACTGCTAAGTTGCTATATGAACCGAGCGGCTATTATCTTATCCAAACTTCTTCATCAACGTATGATATGGTCAGCGCAAAGGATGCCAAATCGTGGATCAGCTGGCAGTAATAACATCATACATTTGTTTTTGTACAAGGCACTAAAAAAACCACTTCCAGGCAGAAGTGGTTTTTTTATTATTCTCGAAATGACCTTTTGTCAAATCCCTTAATTATAGCCCTCATTCTGAACCAGTTTCTGATTTACATCGATCTCGCGTTGCGGGATAGGGAAGATCAGTCTGGGCGAATTATAGGGGATTGTGCTGATGTTTTGCTTATTCCGTTTTGCATCATGGAGCGCCAGGCCTTCAAAAGCAAGTTCTAAGTGGCGCTCTTTCAGGATGGAAGCCAATGTTACAGCCGTTGTCGCTTTCAGTCCTGCTCTGGCCCTGATGCGGTTAATGTCGGCTAGCGGCGTCGCGCCTACGACAGTTCCGAGCCGGAAGTTTGCTTCCGCCCGTGTGAGATACATTTCGGCCAAACGGAACTGCAATACATTGCCCAAATTGTCAAGATGCTTTTGCGTATATGTATTGTTGGTTGGCGTCAGGAAAAATTCGCCGCGCTTGTCGCCTGCTTCATAAAGTGCCCTGTGCTTATTCAGAATACGGATATCACCGCGTCCGCCAGTTCCCGGAATGTCATCAATGGTAGTTCCGAAAAATGTGTTTAAATCATTTACACCGTCCTGTTGGGTCACAATCATCGCGAAAATATATTCAGCAGGATTGGCGCCACCATTGTTTAAGAAGGTGTAGAATAGTGATTCAAAGTCGCTGTTCAGGGTGTATTTGCCTGATGCAATTACGGCATTAGCCTCATCGCGTGCCAAAGCGAAATTGCTTTGCTGTAAATAAACCCTCGAAAGCTGAGCCGATGCGGCATATTTTGTCGCGTAAATGGTGTTGGATTCGGGTAGCAGCGATTTTGCAGCATTCAAATCTTCCAAAACCTGCGCGTACACTTCGGCCACCGAGTTTCTCGCCAGCTTATCTTCCTCAGTCACAACGCGTGTTGGTTTGAGCACGAGCGGAACGCCTGGATTCGTTGCGTTATCTCCGTCTCCCCAGGTTTTAGCATACAATCTTACAAGGTCGAAATACAACGAACCACGGATAAATCTCGCCTCGCCTTCGATGCGTGCCCGCTTTTCTTCGTCCACAATGCTCAGCGCTGACAGCACATTGTTGCAGCGGTTGATCGCAATATAGGAGTCGCGCCAGATCAATTCGGCAGTCAGGTTTTGTGTCGTAAGCTGTCTGGCAGATATTTCGAGCATATTCCTGAATGTCCCGCCGAAGGCGATTTCATCATTATTGCCCAGAAGCTCGGAAGCGTATTGAAAAGCGCCACCATAAACGTCAACATCCTGCAAAGCGTCGTAACAGCCGATCAGCGTCACTTCTACGTCTTTCGATGTGCTTAATGCGGCCGTTTCGTCGATACTTTGTGTTGGGTCAACGTCCAGTTTGCTATCGCAGGCACTCGTCAAAAACAACCCGGCGGCTAATGCCACATTATATATGAATATTTTTCTTTTCATGATTTTTAGAATAAATGGCTGAATGCAATTAGAAACCAATGTTAACACCGAAGAGCAACGTGCGTGGCTGAGGCGGTGTATAAAAGTCGTTTCCAAGTGCGAATTTCAAATCTCTTACGGGAATATCATCCGTGCTTACTTCGGGGTCCCAGCCTTTGTAATTGGTCCAGGTGGCCAGGTTCATGGCGGATACATACACACGGACACGGTCCATCTTGATCCGGCTCACAATGTTGGAAGGTAGATTGTATCCCAATGTCATGGTTCGCAAGCGTAGGTATGAGCCGTCATAGATGTAACGCGTAGATGCCTCGTTACCATTTCCTTTGTAAAAACGCGCCTCCGGTACATTTGTATCGGTGTTTTGCGGAGTCCAGGAATTAAGCTGATCCACTGTCTGGTTGTCTTCATAGATCCCGTTGGCAGAAGCATATTGGCCAACACCATAAAAATTGATTTTATTTCCGGCAACACCATTCAGGAAAACTGTCAGGTCTAATCCTTTGTAAGAGAATGTGTTGGTGATCCCGCCTACGAATTTAGGGTTTGGATTACCCGCAACTACCCGACGTGCGCTGTTGTAGGAAGAGGTTGTTGATCTGTCAATGTTGCCATTGGCTTCTTCCGTGTTTTTGTAGAATAGCGCATCGCCGTTTGCTTTGTCGACACCAGCATATTCTACGGTGTAAAACACACCCACAGCCTCACCTTCCATCACCCGGCTCATATTGGAAATCCCGCCTTCAATGATTTGTTTCTGGATATTTGTGACCTTGTTTTTGTTATTGGCAATGTTAAATGAAGTGGTCCATTTGAATGCACCCACAATGTTCTGTGTATTCAGCACGAATTCGAAGCCCTTGTTTTCCAGCTTGCCTACATTGGCAACCTGGATAGCAAAGCCCGAAGTTGCTGGAACATTCACTTCCAGTAACAGACCATTGGTTTTTTTGATATAATAATCAATTTCACCATTGATACGGTTGTTGAACAAGCCGAAATCAAGACCTATATCAGCCTGCTTCGTTGTTTCCCATTTCAAATTAGGGTTAGCCAGCTGTGAAGGCCGCTGCCCGGCTGCACCGCCATAACCCGCATCTCCTGAAAACAATCCGAGTTGCGGGAAATCACCGATTTCTGAGTTTCCTGTCGAACCATAGCTTCCTCTCAGTTTAAGGAAGCTCAGCGTATTATTTTCTTTCAAAAAGTTCTCCTCCGTCAGCACCCAGCCTGCGGATACAGAAGGGAAAAACCCATAACGCGAATTCGCTCCAAATCGCGAAGAACCGTCGATACGGGCGCTGGCAGCGAGAAGATATCTTTCAGATAACTTATAATTGAAGCGTAAGAAGTAGGATAGGAAACGATAATTGGTTTCGGTAGAACTTCCGTCCGACTTCGTGGCCGCACTCGCGATCTTTTTGTATGAGTTCGAGGGAAACTGTGTTCCTGCAATGAAGTTTTCTTTCGTTTGGGAATCTTGATAGGACATACCCAATGTTGCGCTAATGCTATGGATGTCAAATACTTTGTCGAAAGTGAAGAAATTATTGGTGTTGTAGTTGGTCACAAACGTGCCGAAGTTTTCGCCCAATCCATTCACCGCCTCGTCCACATTACGCAGGTTCTGGCTTTGGTAATAGCTCTCTTCATTTTGATTTAATAAATCAACACCCAGCTCGGTCCGGAATTTCAGCGAAGGCAGAATGTTGATCTGTGCATAAGCATTGGTAAGGTTCCGGAATGATGTGGCCGTGAAGTTCGAATATTTAACCGAGATCATCGGGTTGAAATATAGGGGCAGGTTCACATCTCCCGGCGGCGTACCAATCGGCAAACCCGTTTCCGGATCTGTAAATGGGGTTAATGGCGTTAATGCAGACATTTGAAGCGGATTCGAGAATGAATTGTCACCCGGCAAGCGCTTGTTCACCGTTCTCGCCAAACCCATTGATAAGCCGACCTGCAACCAGTTGGACGCCTGGTGATCCAGGTTCATGCGTGTTGAAAGCCTGTCCAGCTCATTGCCGATGATGGTTCCTTTCTGATCCAGATATTGACCTGAAAGGAAAAATTTCGTCTTATCATTTCCTCCATTCAGCTGGAAATCAAGCTGCTGCATGCCGCCTTTGGTGAAGGCCTGATCCTGCCAGGGGTAGTTTTTCTGCTGAGGTGTGTTGGCAGTTCCCAAACTATAACGGTTTAGGTTATCCAGGAAATAGGCCGTATTCGACTCCGGATCGCTGGGGTCGTATTCATCTATCCGGTCGCTGTTAAGGGCTGCGGCCGTGTAGAACCTTACGTACTCATCTGCATTCAAAAACTGCACGCGTCGTGTTGCTTCCGAAGATCCCTGCTGATAATTGATACTAACATTCGTTTTTCCCGCCTTACCACGCTTGGTTGTGATCAAAACAACCCCATTAGCAGCCCGGGAACCGTAAATAGAGCCCGCAGAAGCATCTTTCAGGATTTCTATGGATTCGATGTCGTTGGAATTAATGTCGGACAGCGGGTTGGTGGCGCCACCAGTGCTGCTACTCAGATCGGACGTTGTAATGGGCATGCCATCCACCACATACAATGGCTGGCTGCTTGCGCTGATTGATGAATTTCCGCGGATACGGACATTGATCGCCTGGCCTAACTTTCCCGAGCCGCTATTGACATAAACACCCGCCGCACGTCCCTGCAACGCCGCATCCACGCTCGCAACAGGCATATTCTGTATTTCCGTGCCTTTCACCTGCGCAATGTTACCCGTCAGATCGCGCTTGATCTGTGATCCGAAACCCGTCACGACCACTTCGCTCAAACTGCGGGTGTCGGTTGACAGCTTTACATCGATCACACTTCGGCTGCCGACAGTAACTTCCTGCGCAGTTAACCCCACAAAACTGAAAATGATAACAGAACTCGACGAAGGCGCGCTGATCGTGTAGTTTCCATCAGCGTCGGTTTGTGTTCCAATGGTCGATCCTTTGATCTGAACCGTTGCGCCCGGCAGCGGTGCATCGTCACTGTCCGTTGTAACTTTACCGGTAATCTGAACACTCTGCCCATAGACGGACATCCACGTGCTCAGCAAGCATAACATGGCTAATAGTAGATTTTTTTTCATGATTACTAGAAATAATTAGAATAGAAAACATCGAAACAAAAATATGGTTTTCAGTACAATAACAAAATATTGTAACTGGTGTGGCTCAGAAACGACACTATTTATTCTTGTTCAAAAGAGGAGGAAACGCCTACCAATATTTGCCTTTAGACCGGGCAAACTGCGTTCCACGCACAAAAATGCGGATATGATTATACAGAGATGCGGCCAGACCGAAATGTTTTCGTAAAACATAAAATCGGTCAATTAGTGAACGGCGGTGATTTTGTACGGATAGCCCGCCAACCAGATAGCGGCAAAGTGGGTTTTCAATGAACTGAATCCGCTCTGCCCGCTTCAAACATTCAATTTCCCAATCAATGTCTGCGCTGAGGTTGTTAATGTCATAGGGTGGGGCAATGGACTTTTTGGCGATAAACGCCTGATGGCAAACTTTCATACCCAATGCAAAATCCTGCCATTTCAGTTTGCGAGGCAGCGAATGCGGTGTGAATTCGCTCCGCAGACCTATTTCAACGCCATTTTCGCGAACCAGCATTGCATCGCTATAATAGACATCAGCATCTGATCCGAATGCAGAAAAGAGGTTTTTCAGAACATTAGCATCATAAATTTCATCCCCTGCATTTAAGAACCAGACATATTTTCCGCTGGCCAGTGCAAGGCCTTTGTTCATGGCATCATACAAGCCGCGGTCAGGCTCCGAAACAATTTTGGATATAAATGAATGTTTATCAGCGATTTGCAGCGTAGTATCATTGGATTTCCCGTCAATGATCAGATACTCCACAGCCTCCGGAGCGGCCATGTTGCTCAGCGCGTGCCGGGCACTTTGGAGGGTGCGTTCAAGAAATGGTCCGGCATTGTATGTGATCGTAACGATCGTGAGCAGCGGGAAATCATTCATTTGCGAGCAGTGTGTGATATAATTGTTGGTATTGATCCGCTACGACGCGCTCGCTATATGTTTGCAAAACTTTGGAACGTGCCTTACCGGGCAATTCAGCATTGTTTTCAGGATTCAAAATCCACTCGATTCCTTCCGAAAGCGACTGTGCCGAGGCTTGCAATGCAATGTATCCGTTGTCTTGATGGTCGATCATTTCAGGGATGCCACCAGTGGCAAATCCCAGAGCCGGCGTGCCGCAGGACATAGCCTCCATGATCGTATTGGGCAAGTTGTCTTCCAGGGAAGGCACCACGATCATATCAGCCGCATTATAGGCTTCCACCATGGCATTAGGATCCGAAATTTTCCCCAGATAATGGACCGACACAGGAAACGAAGCCATCAAATCGGGATTTGCTTTTCCAAGCACCAGTATTTCGATATCGCCGGTCGGCAAGCCTTTTTTTTCCAAAGCTTGTCTGAAAAACGTAAAGCCTTTTCGCGGGTCACCAATGTTGGCACCGGCAAATAAGATCAGCTTTTTTGATTCAGGCAGGTTGAGTTTTCTTCTGATAGCAAGTTTGTCAAAAGGCCTGAACAATTCCGTATCAATGCAGTTAGGAATGCTCAATGATTTTTTAGCTCCCGTTAATGCGGCGTTTTTTACCAGAGAATCCAGCCACTGGCTTGGGGAAACCAGTGCCATCCGGGCTTTTTTATAAATGGAGCGCTTCCGCTCAAACTGCGCGAAAGATATGTCGTATGCGTCTGGTTTAGCCAGATAAGGGCAGTAATGACAATGCGTCAGGAAGTTTTCGCAGCCCCGGCTGTAATGACATCCGCCTGTAAATGTCCACATATCATGCAACGTCCAGACGATTGGTTTACCCAACGCAAAAAGCTTGTCAAGCGAATCCAGGGACAGAAATCCGAAGTTAATCCAGTGTAAATGAATGATATCCGCTTCCTGCACCCAAGGATTGTTGCTGATGTTGGCACCAATCTCAGCCGGTGAGAACGCAAATCGCACAGATGCATCGCGCTCCTGCGGATAAAAATTAAGCCTCTCGCCAACAAACCGCGCCCAGGTAAGTTTTGACTGCAATGCTGTGCTTGAAAGTCCGGAAACACCCGGCTCTTCGGCCGACAAACCAGACACCAGTAACCTCGATTCTGTGCCTGATTTCAGTAGCGCCCGGTGCAATCGCGTGGCGGCAACGCCTGCTCCTCCTTCCAGGTGAAAATTGCTGAGGTGAAGCACCATTTACTGCGATCGTTGTTTGAGAGTTATAAGAATTGAATGCCCTGCAATTGTAAGAGGGTAAAATTAAATAGTTCTGTGGTTAAATAAATTTTATGCTTAAAAGTATCTTTATCAAAAAATAGTAATCAAGTTAAAATGTCTACGGAAAAGCAAAGCCATGAGGCGCATTCAGGTTGGTATGAGGTGCAGTATGCTACTCAGGAGGCAAAAGACAAGGCGATTGAAAACTGGGAGTACGACGAACAGCACAAAACGATCAATCACTGGATCCACCGCAGGCAGCTGGAATTAACTGCGCCATTTACCCTGGAAAAAAAATCCTGGCTTACCATCGGCGATGGGTATGGTTTCGATGCCAACTACTTTTTCCGCCAGGGCCTGGACACCACTGCCACAGACATTTCCGGCACATTCCTGCCATTATCCCAAGCCAGGGGCTTTTTTGACCATTATTCGGTCGAGAATGTTGAGAAACTGAGCTTTGGCGACGACACTTACGATTACATCTTTTGCAAGGAAGCCTATCACCATTTTCCAAGGCCTTATCTGGGGGTTTATGAAATGTTGCGGGTCGCCAGGGAAGCAGTCGTCCTGGTAGAGCCACATGATCCGATCTCAAAAATGCCGTTTTTGTTGGCATTACGGAACATTTTTGATCGTTTTGATACGAAGCTGCTTCAAAAATATTGGAAGAACCGCTATTCTTTTGAGGAAGTAGGCAACTATGTTTTCAAGCTTTCGGAGCGGGAAATGGATAAACTAGCGAACGGAATGGGCCTGCCAGCCGTCGCATTCAAAGGCATCAACAACAACTATTACCACCCATCCTACGCCAAAGACAAAGCGGACGATTCGTCCCCCGCATTTCGAAAAATCAAACGGAAACTGGCATTGCACGACTTCCTGACCAAATTCTCGCTCATGCCCTCACAGGTGCTATGCGCCGTGATTTTCAAGAAATTACCTTCACAAAAAGTAATGGATGCAATGAAACGTGAAGGTTTCCAAATACACATTTTTCCGCCGAATCCGTACGCTAGGTAGGTTGACTATTCAGCCTCTTCCCGGTTAAAACCAATCAAAGCTCTTCGGCGGCCTTCGGGGCTGATCAGGAAGTTCAATGCATCATTTACGTCGCTGAACTTGACATTCATTTCTTTCTCTAAGCTGTCAAGCCTGTCTGTGATATCTTTATAGTCCGTGTGATACTGCCTTATCATTACAAAGGCGCGCATAATCATAATGTTCACTTGAACAGCCTTTTCGCTACGTAAAACACTCGATAACATGGCGACGCCCTGTTCAGTGAAAGCAAATGGTAAATATCTGTTGCCTCCTGAACTTGAGGTCACAATTTGTGACCTCAAGTTTTCCAGTTCTTCACTAGTTAGTTCAAACATAAAGTCCGGTGGGAATCGGGAAAGATTTCGTCTTACAGCTTGTTTTAATGCTTTATTCTCAACCTGATATAATGCCGCGAGATCAGAGTCAAGCAAGACCCTTTGTCCGCGTATCGAAAAAACTTTGCTTTGAATGAGTGACAATTCCATATGTATACAATTTGATTTGGTCATTGTATACAGTACGGTGGGTTTTAGGATTGGTCACCGAAGTAGCAGAATTTTTTTTCTGACGTTTTTATAAAACCCTTACTCCCGCCAGCCGAAAATATTTAGCTGTAAATCCATCACGTCGTTGCCTCGGTAGCGGTAGTTGGTGAAGGGTTTGAGGCGATGCTGGTTGGTGTCGATGTAATAACGGAAGTTGTTTTCTTCGAAGATGCGGATGATTTCTGCCAGTCCCTGCGGATTGCCAATGTAGGAGTGGAATTCGACAAATAAATTCTGAACATGGCCCAGGGCGTCGCGGCAGTCATTGAGCACTTCTTTCTCAGCGCCTTCAATGTCGATTTTCAGAAAATCAATGCGCTTTTCGGCCAGGAGAAAGTCCTTTAAACGGATTGAAGCAATTTTTTTCTTTTCAGCACTGGAATAAATGGAGGAAGAATCTGCCGATTCGCTCCCAAACCAAATGCCCTCATCATTCATCCAGACGGCCTTATCAATGATCTTAACATCATTAATGCTGTTATTCCTCAGGTTATCACGAAGCAATGCGGCGATTTCAGGCTCCGCTTCGAAGGCCGTAATGTGTGATTTTGGGAAAAGCTTTTTGAAATATAAAACACTCATCCCAACATTGGCCCCACAATCGAAAATGACCGGCTCAGGATTTTTTGACTCAAAAAAATAAAACTCATCAGCAAAAATCTCCTTATGCTGCCAGAGAAACGACATTGTATCGGGCACGGTCAGTTTTGAATTTCCAAATTCAACCTGCGTCCGCGTATGCCTGCGACTGTTGCCATATTTCAATAGCAGACCCATAAACTCACGGTTGGTTGAAGTCCGCAAGGCGTTGAAAGGTTCTTTCAGTAAATAGCGCAGCCAATACATATAATTTCTGTTTCGTCAGATCCGGTATTTGATCCGGTTCTTGATCTTTAATGCAAGCGGAAGTTTGTAATAATCCGCAAATGCCTGAATAACGTGATGATCAGGCACAATGTTCGGGTCGATCCGGATTTTGCTGTCGCTCACTTCCGAGCCATAATAGCCCGTTTTAAATGTAAAATTCGTCCCGCTGCCATCTGTGCCAATGTTCCTGATTTTCGAATGCACCGGATATACGCCATATGCATCATTCAGAAACTGGCTGTAAGTCCAGCGGATCGCCCAGGAATCGATTACTTTTCGCTGTTGCTTTACCAGCATGGGCCAAAGATCTTCTCCGCCTGATTTAAACTGATTTCTTTTAGTTTTATCCTTTTCCAGCTCGTCAAACGCTGTAACTTCCCAATCGGCCTTATTCCATTTGCTCAGCCAGGTTCCCCAGCCCCACGAACTTGCGCGCGGTGCGAGATAAAGGTCTTCCTTATAATGTGCCGGGAACGAGATCGGCGGGCCGTAAGACGTTACTGAAAAAACGTCTTTCCGCGATTCGAATGCAGTTAACGCCTCATTCATAAAAACCAGGAAATCCGGCGCGGTAAGCATGTCATCTTCCAGCACAATCACCTTTTCAAACTGGTTCAGCACTTCGGTAACGCCTCGGATCACAGAAGCCGCCAAGCCCTTATTTTGCTCTGAATGATGGATCTTAATGTGCTTGAAACCAGTAATTGAGGCTATATAAGTCCTTACATCCGCTACTGGGGTTTCATCGGACTTATTCCGGGGCCCGTCTGAAAAAATAATCAGCTCGCTTTCCGTTGCCAGCATGTTCTGTTGCAGCGCCTCGATCGTTTGCTGCAAATGCGCAGGGCGATTGAAACAAAACAACACGATAGGGGCAAGACTGGCGGGCAAACTCATTGTTAGCTTTTATAAGCATCGATGATCAAAGAAGTATAACCCAGTATTCCGCCAGCATTACGGCTGTCGTGGTCCGCCGAGCGCCTGATCATGCCATCTTCGGGCTTCCAGGGCGACTTGTGAAACCGACCTTCTTCATCAAAATATTCGAGCAATTTTACTGTAAAACCAACAGCTTCGAGTGAGCGCGACATGATTTGGTAATTGTAGAGCAGCTTATGGTCATCTGCCCCGTTTCCCGTGCCGCCGGGCTTTACATAATTGATGTATTCTTCGCTGGGATTAAAACCATCCGGAACCGCAACTCTCAGAAAACCACCGGGTTTGAGATACGTATGGCAATGTTTGAATGCGAGTTGTCCTTCTTCCAGTGTCAAATGTTCCCAAACGTGTTCGGCCAGGATTTTATCAATTGAATTTTCGTTAAAATATTTTTGCCAATCACTTTCTTTTAGCAAGTTAAGTGTCTCAATATCAGAATGTATCCAGCCTTTGTAAAGCGAGTACATGCTTCCCACGACCATATTGACCGGTTTGGTCGGATCGTAGGTGGTCAATTGATATAAACTATATGGCTGTTTGAGAACGCCGGCAATTATTTTTTCCTTTAACGACATCAGAAATGGATCTGTTTTAATGCTTCAAAGATAGCGGTCTCTTATTTTATCCTCAGAATACTTGTCTTAATTAATTTCCAGCCACTTCCGAAGCCCGCCGAAATGTCCTCTGATACATTCCAGAGCAGGATTCCGCCACCAAAAATCACTGTAACAATAACCGAACGGGCCAAAATGATCATTACGGTGGAAATCAGGTCATCAGATTCGGGAAACGGCATGTAGTGAGCGACCAGATAGGCAACAGTCCCCAGCAATATTACCTTGAATGTTCCCAGTGTAAAGGGTTGAATGCCAAGTTTTTGTCTTATAAAAAACAATTTGACAAAATTATAAATGACCGTGGAGAAAAGCGCAGCGGCAGCCGCACCATTGAAGCCGTAAAGCGGGATCAGGAACTGGCTGCTGAATAAGATCAGGATCGTGAAAAACAACATGAAAACAATGTCGTAGCGATAGTATTTCGAATTGGTCAGGATTTCCGTATTCAGGCCGGTCATCATATCAACGATTCGGGAAATGCCGACCATTAACACAACCCATTTGCCTTGTGAGTAAATATCTGATTTTGGAATAATACCAAAAATAGCATCAATGTTGGTCCATATGCCCAGGAACAGGAAGGAGCCGATAATGAAGAGGTTAAGCGAGGATTTTTTATAGATCGTGTCAATGTGCGCAATGTCGTTGCGCGTATAAGCTTCTGAAATAATCGGCGCGCTGATCATCACAATGGCATTTCTGGGAATGGAAATGACCAGTGCGATCCGCGAGGCAATGTCGAAAATGGCAGTGCTGCCCAGACCGCCTTTGAATGCGGGTAAAAGGACTTTTTCAATATGCGGAAGCAATGCGGCACTGGCCCCGCCAAGCAAAACCCAGAGCCCGTAACGATACATTTCCTTGAACGCAGGGTGTTTTACAAAGCCAAAATCCAGCCTGGTATAAAGGCGTTTTTGCAGGTGCAGATAGATCAGCATGGCCGCAATGGCAAGTCCGTAGCTCAGCACGGTAAGGTTCACCATCGTGTCAAAAGTGATGATTTTATAACCAAACATGATGACCACCGCGCTGTTAAAAAGCCGTAACCCAACCTCGCGGATGAGGGAAGGAACCGCTATACGTAAGTTTATTCTTGAATAAGATTCCAACGCGAGCAGATAAACCATTCCCACGGTGAGCGGGATAAAAACGTAGTAATACTTGACCAGCATAGGAGAATGGTCAAGGTAAAATTTGAGATAAAGCGGCTTGAAAAGCAGATAGAGCACCACAAAAGCGGCCAGACCGACCAATGGCGTAATGATGATAAATGTAAAAAGCTGCCTCCGTGACTCGTGATCCTGGAACCGGCTATGAAACCGCACGGCAACCGACGGAACGCCCAAAAGCGCAAAAGACATGTAAATAACTGGGAAAGTCAGCAGGGTGGAAGCGTACAAACCCAATTGTTCCTGGGTCAGAAACTGGTTATAGAGGATGAGGATGTTAAAAATGCCGATGACAACCCCGACGTAAGAAACGATTGAACTTTTAAAACCCTGACGTACAATTATCCCCATGAAGGTGCAATGATTAACAAGGCAAAATTAAGACAAAAACCAGAAGATAGCCTAACCGCGGAGCCCGATTAGTTCCTCTGAATGTTTGTGATAACTTTGCTTCCTTAATTAAACACACTATTTCTTGAAAGTAATCAATATCGTTGGGGCACGTCCCAATTTTATGAAAGTCGCGCCGCTGCACCGCGCTTTCACACGTTATCAGGATATCAATTCCCTGATCGTCCACACCGGCCAGCATTATGATTTCCGGATGTCCGGCATCTTTTTCGAACAGCTTCAACTTCCCGAACCGGATTATTTTTTAGGCGTAAGCAATGGTTCGCACGCGCAGCAAACGGCAGCTATAATGGTTGCATTTGAAAAGGTGCTCCTTATCGAAAAGCCGGACATCGTGCTGGTCGTGGGCGATGTTAATTCCACGCTGGCTTGCGCACTGGTGGCGGTAAAAATGCACATTCCCCTAGTGCATGTGGAAGCCGGGCTAAGGAGCGGCGACAGGAAAATGCCCGAAGAGATTAACCGGATTCTCACCGATGCCATTGCAGATCAGGTTTTTGTAACGGAGAAGTCGGCGGTTTGTAATCTTTTAAAAGAAAATATTTCGCCTGAAAAGATTCACTTTGTCGGCAATGTAATGATCGACTCGCTGCTGCACTGTTTGAATCAGGTTACCGACGATGCGCGGCAACCTGTAAGGCAAAACGAATATATCCTAATGACCATGCACAGACCAGCTAATGTGGATAATGCGGTGGTAATGCTCGAAATCGCAAACATGATCAGGAGGTTATCGGCATTGCATCCCATTATCTTCCCGATCCACCCGCGTACATTGAAGAGCCTTGAAGCGCAAGGATTATTGCATGATTTGAAAAAAATCAAAAATCTGGAAATTACTGAACCTCAGGGTTACAGGGAGTTTTTAACATTGATTAAAAACGCGTCTCTTGTCATCACCGATTCGGGCGGCATTCAGGAGGAAACCACGTTTCTGAAAGTGCCTTGCATTACATTAAGAGAAAGCACCGAGCGTCCGGTCACTGTTGAAGCCGGTACAAATTATCTGCTGCCCGACTGGAATGCGCAATCCGTGGTGGAAATGGCCAGAAAGATAATGGGGGGACATTGTAAAAAAGGACAGATCCCGGAATTATGGGATGGTTGCGCAGCAGATCGCATCGTGACAATTCTGCGAGAAAAGTACATTAATTCGTACGTTTGTGCCGGTAAGCGTCAACCGTCGGATTTGAAATGATTAAAAAAATAAAAAACAACACCTGGGATCTGCTTAATGGAATCGGCCTGGGTGGGAGTGTGCAGCTTTTTCTGGACGGTGCTTTGAAGCAGTACGGCTGGTTCAGAAGTTTTCATACCAAACAATCCGTTGACGCAAATGGTGATCCGCTTCCCTGGTATACATATCCATTTATATTGTTTTTGAAACCGCGTTTGAAGCCTGATTTCGTGGTTTTTGAATATGGTTCCGGAAATTCTACCCGCTGGTATGGTGCCCGCGTGAAGCAAATTACGGCTGTGGAACACGATGCGGAATGGATCAAGCTTATAAAGCCAAAGCTTCCGAGCAATGCAAAAGTTATCGAAAAACCGCTGGGCGATTCTTACATTCAGGCGGTTAAGGATGCTGGTGAGCATTATAACATTATCATTGTTGACGGACGCAACAGGGTGAAATGTGCCAATTTTGCAGTCGATTATCTGACCAATGATGGTGTCCTGATCCTGGACAATTCGGAACGTGAGTGGTATCAGAAAGCGAAGGAATATTTGAAAGAAAGAGGTTTCCGAAGACTGGATTTCATTGGTATGGCGCCAATTGTAGGCATCGAAACGTGCACGAGCGTGTTTTACCGGGATGGTAACTGTTTGGGCATCTGATCAGCGGAAAGTTATTTCATAAGTCATTTTCAAACATTCTTTTCCACCAATATTTTTCTTGAACCTGCTAAGCGAAGGCTTGTGGACCCCATTGCCATCCAGCGAAATGCCCAGGTCTAATATCCTGATGTTTTCCCGCTGACAATGTTGATAAACGCGATCCATTAACATGACTACCGGGCTGTAAACGCGGTATTCAGGTAAATCCCCGCACAAAAAGTTATAAAGTATGTGATCGTTAACCCGCACCGTCATGGTAAGGGCGATGATCTTTTCCTGGTCAACAACCTTAAAGATCTGATATGCTTCGGGAAATTTGTGTCTCAATATGTCAATTTGAGATAATGTTAACGGCATGCGGTAACCATTACTTTCACGGCAGTGTGCCAGGAATTCACAAGTAACCTGGGATGAAATTTCATGCGCTGGCCCAGCTCTGAATCCAGCAAAAACAGCTTTTTTGAATTTTCGTTTTTCCGCCGGCCTGATGTGAGCAATGAAGTCATCGCCATCCACATCAATATAACTATTAACGCAGGCCTGAACGGGGATAAGTCCAGTATATAGATAAGCGTCGTGTAATAAGCGTTGTTGATCAGGTTCATAGCAGCATGGAGCAGTTTTAATCGTCAGCAGTTTTCCTGAGCGATCATTGATCCACTTTTTAATACAATTTATAAAAAAGACAATCTCGCTTTCCCGGCAATCCGTACCGCATTGAATGCCGCCAAATGGAGCGTTAGGAGGCGAAATCCAGCTGCTATCAGGCATTTCTACACATTGAAAAATGGCTATGACATGCTGAGGATCTTGGCGGAGCAGAGAGAACGCATATATCGGACCGGCAGTCTGGGTTGATAAATGCTCCGGTTCCAGGTATAAAAAAGGGAGAAAAGCCAATGTCTTTGAAAAGTGGCTTTTTCCAATATCCAGACAAACTTCCAGTTTATCTGTTTTTCCTAAATAGTGTGTGTTGTGAGAAATAATCTGAAAGCTAAACGACTAATTAGTAGTATGTAACTGATGGTTTACTTTAAAGTATGCCCTTGGGAGACTATTTTATTCAAAATTGTTAAAAATTGAGATACTAATTTGATATTTTTTATGTTTAATACAATGCTGATTGCTATTTTTGTTGATTCCCTGGTTTTTATAGACTGGCACCTGCATTTTTTTAATTAATTGGACTCAAACCCGTACATGAAACACATACTTATTGCCGAAGATCATGCAGTAGTGAGAATAGGCACCAAACACCTCCTCAAATCACTGATACCGGACTCAACTATTTCGGACGTCGACGATTTTGACAAGATACTTCAGGAGATTGAAGTGAAATCGTACGATCTTCTGATCCTCGATATCAACATTCCTGGCGGGAACACGACGAAAATGGTTGAAACCATCCGTCAAAAATCTCCCGGCATAAGGATATTGATGTTTTCAAGCTATGACGAACAGCAATACGGTTTGATGTATCTCCAAGCCGGTGCGGACGGTTATTTATCGAAGGACGCGCCTGAGGAAGAGTTTAAAACGGCCGTTATGAGCGTTTTGAACAATAAAAAATACATGAGCGAAGATATGCAGCAAATGAATATCAATAGGCTCATCAATCCAAGAGAGTTTCTTCCAGACCCGATCGTAAGTCTTTCGCCACGGGAAACGGACGTAATGAATCTTTTGAAAGAAGGATTAGGAACCGCTAAAATTGCTGAAAAACTCAACCTACAGCTCTCAACCGTTAGTACTTACAAAGCTAGGATTTTTGAGAAACTGGGTGTTAAAAATATCGTTGAACTGATCACGAAGATCAAATAATTGACTCAGGAAAAGATTGAACCCTGCACTTGGCCGTGCGGGGTTTTTTTGCGGGGTTTGAAAAATTAATTTGCTTCTTTCCCGTACGTTTGCCGAAACATCAATGAAAACGCGGATGCGCAAGTTGCAGATTGAAGAAATGGGCCGGTTGACGGTTGAAGAATTTAAGGAATCGGAGAAATTCCCATTTGTTATTGTCCTTGATAACATCAGGAGCCTGGCCAACATTGGCTCCTTTTTTAGAACAGCAGATGCTTTTCGGGCTCAGAAGATCATTTTATGTGGTTATACCCAAAGTCCCCCCCACAGGGAAATTACCAGGAGTGCCATTGGTGCCGAATTGTCGGTGGATTGGGAAAAGAACGATAGCGCCGAGGATGCGGTGAAACAGTTGAAGGCTCAGGGTTATGAAGTGTGGTGTGTGGAGCAGGCGGAAGGGAGCGTAATGTTGCAAAATTTTGCTCCGAACATGGAGAAGCCGTGCGCATTTGTGTTTGGAAATGAGGTGGAAGGCGTCGCGGATAATGTTATTGCCGCTGCTGACGGCTGCCTGGAAATCCCGCAGTTTGGAACAAAGCATTCCTTTAATGTGTCCGTATCCGCTGGAATCGTACTCTGGGAATTTGTAAGCAAAAAGATAACATAAATATAATACGAGATATTTGGTGTTTATCGCTTAATAAGCATTAATTGCAGGTTATAAATGCAATGATATATCCTCACGTTCACACGCCGTTTGCTAGTTCAACCGGGTAGAAACTTTACCAGAATTTAAAACTACATTATGAAATCTGCTACAAAAAAATTATCGACCGAAATTGCAGAAACGCTTTCCGGCAAAATCGCTGCAGTTTCTGCAGGTTCCAAGAAAATAA
Organism: Dyadobacter sp. CY351; assembly: GCF_021502625.1. Taxonomy (NCBI): domain Bacteria; kingdom Pseudomonadati; phylum Bacteroidota; class Cytophagia; order Cytophagales; family Spirosomataceae; genus Dyadobacter; species Dyadobacter sp. CY351. Next base: position 270,350 of record NZ_JAKFFU010000002.1, read on the forward strand.
AGAAGTCTATCGAAAAGGCGGCTGAAAAACTGGCTAAGAAAGTAGCAAAGTTTGAGAAAGAAACTGCCAAAAAACAGGCTAAGGATGCTAAGAATGAAGAGAAAAAGCTGAAATCGAAAGACAAAGGTAAAAAGGAAGGCAAGAAAGAAAAGGCTGCTAAGGTTGCTGCGCTCGTTGCCGCTGCATCCACAAAAGCTGCTGTTGCCGCTCCCGCTAAACCGATCGCTGTAAAAGCAACCAATGCTAAACCAGCCGTTGGCCGCGCCGCTTCGCGACCAGCTACCCAATCTTCATCGGAAAAGGAAAATCCGGTTGTAGAAACACCAGCTCAATAAAAATACATGGAAGTAAAAGAAAGACAGCATCCCAGGATGCTGTCTTTCTGCTTTTTAGCCTCGGTCGGTCATCCCGATCGTTGCCAGTAACCTTCCTGTAAAACCTTTTTCCAAGCGGTAGGAAAAGTAATCTTCGTTGTTGAGCACCGTCGAGAAAGGGGAGACTTCTATGTTCTCCTCAGACAGCCCAGATGCCAGGAGCTGGTCGCGGTTGCTCGCCTTCAAATCCACGAAATATTTCTGTTTTTCAGAATCATAGCGTTTATATTTTCCTTCAAAATGTTCAGAAACGTCTTCGCCGACTTCAAATGAACACTCATCGATGCATGTGCCAATGTAAGCGACGCAATTTGCCGGGTCTGCGCCGAACTCTGCTTCGAGCATAGCGATGGTTTTAGCTGCAATGCCCTTTACGGTTCCGCGCCAGCCTGCATGGACAGCAGCAACACTCCTGGTTACCGGATCAAAGATCAGGATCGGGGTGCAGTCCGCGATCGTTACTGCTAGCTGAATGTTCGTTTTGTTGGTAATAAGCGCATCGTAACCATCAAACCGGCCTGGATTTTCGACATTTAAAATTTTATCATCATGCACCTGATGCGACTTGGCGACGGTTTCAAACGGAACATTTAATGCATTGAAAAAGCGAATGTTGTTTTCCAGCACGTCCGCAGGATCGTCTTGCGAGCCGCCCAGGTTCAATGACGCATATGGTGCTTTGCTTATGCCACCGTGCCTGGTGCTTTCCGCAGCGATAAGGCCGGCGAATCGGGAAAATATATGCGGAGCCCTAAAAAGTGGCTTGCTAATGTTGGTTTCTGTTGAAGACATGAAGAAAATGGTCGTGGTCAAACTTTCACAAATGTAGATTATAGCAAATTAATGTTGGGTAACGGAATTTATTTCACCGGGTTATAAGTTTAGTGTCTGTACTGACGAGCTGAAACAGTGGCAATCCCGGCCGGAAAATATCATGATTCGGGTAAAACGGGAATAAAAAATTAAATTTACAGCCAGACGTGCATCAATTGACTAATGAATATGATAAAAGTGAGTGTGTGTGTTGTCACTTACAACCACGAAAAGTTTGTAGCCCAAATGCTGGATTCGATCTTAATGCAGCAGACTACATTTCCTTTTGAGATTGTTGTAGGGGACGATTGCTCCAAGGATAATACGGCCGCTATATTAAAGGATTACCAGCAACGGTTTCCAGATAAGATCAGGCTTTTGCTGCATCCGAAAAACATGGGGCTTAATGGTAAATTCAATGCACTTGCCACATTTGCAGCCGCCAAAGGCGAATACATAGCGCAATTTGACGGCGACGATTACCTGATTTCTCCGCATAAGCTTCAAAAACAAGTGGAAATGATGGACGCAAATCCGCATTACTCGGCTTGTTACCATAATGCCCGCGTTATTTTTGACGACAATGCAGCGCCGCCTTATCTGGTAAATACGCTTTCAAAACCGGAAATAACCGTGGAGGACCTGGTAGGAGAGGACGAGCTTTGTTTCATCGCGACTTCCAGCTTAATGTTCCGTCGGGAGGATTTTGCCAAACATCCTGATCCTGAGTGGACCAACCTTTCAACCAGCGGCGATATTCCCAGAAATATCATGTTTGCCACCCGTGGCCCGATTGGTTATATCGACGAAGTGATGTCGGTTTACAGGAAAAACAGGGGAGGGGCAAGCTTTGCGGATAACCATTATGGCGCCGATTTCCTTTTCAACCGTATTCAGCTTTATTCCAACATTAATAAGGAGCTGGGCTATAAATACGATGATAAGTTGAAGAAGAACATTGCCACTTACTATTATAAGTTGCTGTTTTCGAAAGAATATGGCAAAACTTACTGGCCAAGATTGAAGTATGCGCTGAAATATCTGGCTGATGGAGATCCTTCACCGCAGCGAAGGAAGGAAGTGATCCGCGACTTTGTTATACCACCCGCGTTCATGAAATTATACAGCTTTTTTGCATTGAACCTTTATAATATCAAGTCAAAAGCAAAGGCTTGAAGCAAAACAAAAATGGGATCTCGTCGATCCCATTTTTGTTGATTAGAATAACATTTCTTTTGGAGGCGTCGCGCCTTTCATGCGAATGTAAGGCGTTGTCTGCCCGCGGTGGTGTGTCTGGTGTTCGAATGCTTTCTCGAATGCAACACCGGCTTTCATATCCATCCCGAATACTTTCACGTCTTTCGCAAGGTCTGCTTCGGTCATGCCTTTCAATGTGTTGATAACAAAATCATAGCTTTCCATAACCGCCTTAGAAACAGCAGCTTTGGATTGATCTGTCATTTTTTCTGCTGAACCCTCAAACGGACTTTTTTTACCGGATGCGGCCGAAACAAATGCAAAGTTAGCATCTGCAATATGGTCCATCTGGGCCGCAAATGAGCGGATTTCAGGTGTGGGCTTGAAAGCATAACCTTCTTCCGGCATTGCATCCAGATATTGTTGGGTGTATTTTTTTGCTCTTTCCCAGTCAGCAACCTGCTTGGCGATCATCGTTTGTGCAAATGCAGCACTCGCCGCAAAAAAGAACATAAGAGTAAAAGTCAATTTTTTCATTTGAGTCTGTGTTTATGGTGGTTTAATTTTTTTGGGAAAGGTAATCAATAATCATTTTATTTACCGGTTAACATCCGAATATCGAATTACATATGCCCGAGTCAGCAGAAGACCGAACCAAAAAGTATCTGGACCTTGGTCACAGCGAAGCCGAAAATCATGCAAAAACCCAACTTGAACTTTACGAAAAGCACGTTAAGGATACATCCAGTGCAACCAATGTTGTTTCTAACTTCTTCAAAACCAATCTGCTGGGTTTTGCCTGGCATTATCTGAAAAGTCGTTTCGGGCCGCGGCATCCTTACCAGGCTTATCCGAGGAATGGTGATACGGGCGTTTACAAGTTAAATTCTTCTATTCCGTCGAGGGATGAAATAAGCATTGCATTGCTGTCCGATTGGGCCAGCGATACGGCGGAGTCAGATGCAGTCGCGCATTTGGTTGCCCGCTACGCGCCTGATTATACGATACATATGGGCGATATTTACTTCGTAGGTGCGCCAAAAGAGATTGAAGATAATTTTACCGCTCCGCACGCTTCCTGGTATTATGGGGCGTCGGGAAGTTTGGCTTTATCGGGCAATCATGAGATGTATTCCAATGGAAATGCCTTTTTCCAGCACCTGCTGCCTGCTATGTACATTCAGGAAGGCGATGTGAAAAAATCGCAACAAGCCGGGTTCTTTTGTCTCGAAAACGAACATTGGCGCATCATAGGGATTGATACGGGTTATACTTCCGTCGGCAGGCCGTTTGTAGAGATCCTTTCACCGCCCGATTGTCATTTGAAAGATGAACAGGTGGCGTGGCTCAGGGATGTTGTTCAGCTGGGTAACCCGGAGGACAAGCGCGGGATCATTTTCCTGAGCCATCATCCTTATATATCATCATTCAGGGAAGATTATGCGAAGCCTGGCGAACAGATCCGGGAGCTGATGGGTAATGTAACACGTCCGGTTGTGTGGTTCTGGGGGCATGATCACAGGCTGGTTGTGTACAATGTTGGTACCAACGGAAAAGGTCCCCAGGCTTATGGGCGTTGCATCGGTCACGGTGGCTTACCCGTTGAAACGGCGATGCCTGTCGGGAAAGACCTCGAAAAAATAGGTTATTATGACCGCAGGGTGCGGAAAGTGATAAAAAGACATCAGATCGGTTACAATGGCTTTGTCCGATTGCTGCTGAAAGGCAATGTCGTTACCGCAGACTATCGCGACTTGGAGGATCAATGTGTGTTTGAAGAATCCTGGACGTCGGACATGACAAACGGCCAGTTGGAATGGAAAATATTACAATCCATGCCCGAAATGGCCGTTCGTTGAAACGTTTTTGAAACGATTAATCAGCTTGAATCAGCGATTGATCAGCTCAGAAATATCAGTGGTGATCGTCGCCTTGGTGGCTGTTATCTCTGTAAAAAGCTGCGAATGTTATAACAAGTCCGATTGTTCCCAAAATAAAGGTAAACAGATCAGCAAGTACAGCCAGCACCAGGAACAGAATGATAAATGCTGCAACGTAAACTCCGCTGGAAAGTGAACTGGATTCGTTATGTGTTGTATCGGACATGGTCGGATGTATAAAAATCTTAATGCGTTTATTTCTGCGAAAATAACAAATCCGTGCCAAGTTGTTGGCAAGATTTCAGATTTTTTGATTTGTTTTAATTAAATAATCGGGCTGCCTGACTGGGTTTTAGCCCGTCAATGCCTTCTAAATTTAACAAAATGCCCTACATCATAGGTTGTGATATTGGTACAACAAATGTAAAATGCGTCGCTTTCGATTCCGTGAAAGGCAACATTCTGGCCTCACACAGTGAAAGTTATGAAATGTACCATCCGCACCCGGACTGGAGTGAGCAGAACCCGGATGAAATTTATGATGCGGCCTGCAAAACCATTAAAACCGTTGTGAAAGCTTGCGCGGGGCGGCACAAATTGCTGGGCATCAGTTTCAGTGCAGCCATGCATGGCGTGCTGGCATTGGATAAGGACGGAAAGCAGCTTACGCAGCTCATCATTTGGGCCGATAACCGCAGCTCCGACATTGCGCTCAAACTACGCACTTCCAGAGTCGGAAAAAAAATCTATTACAACAACGGAACGCCTGTTCACGCCATGGCGCCGGTGTGTAAGTTACTCTGGCTCAAAAAGCATGAGCCGCAAATCTATAAAAAGGCAAACCGTTTTGTCGGCATTAAGGAATACATTATTTATCGGTTGACGGGCAAATTTGTTATTGACTACTCGGTCGCTTCTGCCACGGGAATGTTCAATATCCGGGAATTGCAATGGGATGCTTACACACTCAAAAAGCTGGGTTTGACGGCTGAGAAATTATCCACCGCAGTTTCTCCGTATCACATTGAAGAAACGCCCGCGAAAAACGATGCGGGTTTACCAGGAGGAACAGCGCTGATCATGGGCGCCAGCGATGGCTGCCTGGCCAACCTGGGCAGCGGAGCGGTTCAGACCGGCTCTATGGCCGTTACTATCGGCACTAGCGCAGCAGTAAGAATTTGTTTTGATAAACCCTACTCAGATCCCCAGATGCAGACTTTCTGCTATGTCCTGGATGAGCATACATTCATTATAGGAGGTCCTTCCAATAATGGGGCTGTCATTTTTGAATGGTTAATGAATACATTTTTCCCAAAAGAGGAATTTGACACGGTTTTTGAAGAAGCTTCGAAGATAGATGCAGGCGCTAACGGACTGCTTTTCTACCCTTATCTGCTGGGCGAGCGCGCGCCGCTTTGGAGTTCTACCGTGCGCGGCGGGTTCACCGGACTCGATATTCAGCACACGCGGTCACATTTCGCCAAGGCGGTTATGGAAGGCATTCTACTCAATCTCTTCGGAATTGGCAAAATCCTGATGGAAATGCAAAAGGTTAATGTGATCTACGCCAACGGCGGTTTTGCGCGCAGCCCGATCTGGGTGCAAATGCTTTCGGATATTTTTGGAAAGGAAGTAAAATTGAATGAAACAGTCGAAACCGGTGCGGTGGGTGCTGCAATGATGGGGCTTAAAGCGCTTGGCATCTTCGAACATTATGCCGATATGAAGGCTTTCACAACTGTCGGGCAGGAGTTTGATCCAAATGCAAAAGTGCATCAAACTTATGAAGTGCTGAGTGATAAATTTAAAAAAGGGGCAAGGTTAATGCTGGCGCATGCCGTCTGAAAACAAAAAAAGGCATTCAGCATATGATCGCTGAATGCCCGAATAGCATGTTGAATAAAATGTTCTCAGAACTTATAAGCTAGCCCCAAACGATAGTTCCTTGGCGCTTCTGACTGTGTGTAGTAGGCATTGATATAACTCTCGAAACTTCCGCTGTACAGATATTTATCAAGCACATTAAACACGTTCAATGTCAGTCTGATTTTGTCTTTCTCCCAGAAAAGTCCACCGTCCAGCTTGAAGTAATTCGGCAGGTTTTGTTTGTCATTCGTGAGGCTCCATGTAGCCGTAGCGCGGTCGGCCAGATATGTAAAACCACCGGACACGCCGAGCCCTTTAGCTGCGCCTTGTTGTAATGTGTAGCTAAGCCAGCCGTTTGCCGTGTGCTTGGCAAACCCCGGGATTACGTCGCCAACAGTAAATGTCTGGACGCCCTCGTTCACTTTCGATACTTCCGAATTGGTATAGGCGTAGTTTGCTGTCAGATTAAGTCCTTTTACAATGGATCCGCGAAGGTCAAATTCTACACCCTGCGCACGCTTTTGACCAAATACAACACTAATTCCAGAGTTGTTCGGGCTGAATGGATCAGGTGTCAGCTCATTGCTTTTTACAATCCGGTAAACCGAGACCGTCGTGTTCCAGCGACCCTCCGCCCAATCTCTTTTCACCCCAAGCTCACGGTTGCTTCCGGTAATGGGTTTGGCATTGCCGCCACCTCTGATCCTTCCGGATTGCGGTAAAAATGCTTCATCATATAACGCATACACCGAAGTGTTTTTATCAATTGAAATACTTAATCCAACTCTCGGCGTAAAATGGCTGGCTTTATCCGGCGCACCGCCCCACGACGACTGGCTCACGTGCGTGTAACGCCCGGCCAATGTCAGCCTTATCTTGTTATCAATAAAACCAAGTTCATCCTGCAAGTAGATCCCGGTATACTTCTGGTCCATGGTTCCACCACCATTTACAGCTCTCGCTTCCAGGTTCAGCGAGCGGTCCCACACCGGGTAACCATTGTTGGGCGTTGAATAATATGGGTTTTTTGGGTCAAACAGCGCGCCTAGTGTATCCAGCGCGTGCGTCTGCGACCAGTCTGCAAAATAGTTTTTTGTCCCGATGTCGATCCCGCCCAATATGCGGTGCTGCACGCCGCCGGTCGTTACCGAACCATTAATAAATGTTTGTGCAAGTGTCATTTCGCTTTTTGCATCCCATATCCCCACGCTCCTTACCATTCGTGCATCCTCGCTGATGGAATCCGGCCACATGCTGGACCCTTTTTGATTATAGTTGAAATAACCGACTTGCGCTGTCAGTTTCCAGTCGCTGTTAATCTGGTGTTGCAGGTTTACAAAAAGGCTTTGATCTTTGATTTTCGTGGGATCCAGTCCCGGAGGCATAGCCGTGAAATTTCTTGGCAATGTCGCGTAGCCGTCTGTCGTGAACGCGTAATAGGAGCCGACATCCGACATTTTTGCATACTGCATGGTGTATTCCGCCGTCAGTTTCGTCTTATCATCGATCTGGTAGGAAATGACCGGCGCGATGCTGTAACGGTTGTTGTATTCGTAAGGGCGGTGCGAATTTTTGTTCTGTCCGGCCAGGTTCAGGCGGTAAAGCAGTTTTCCGCTTTTATCCAGTTTCCCGTCCAGGTCCAATGTTGCGCGGTAAAAGTCAAAGCTGCCCATTGTCAGCGACACTTCACCTTTTGTTTCACCAGTTGGTTTTTTGGTAACCACATTATAAAGGCCGCTAGGATCACCATTTGCCAACATAAATCCAGCAGGGCCTTTTACAAATTCAATGTGGTCCACAAAGCTCATATCCTCGGTAAGCGGTCCCCAGAATGAGCTGACAACATTAAACCCGTTGCGAAAAGCCTGGATCTGCGAGCCGCGCATGGTAATGTTGGCATACAGATCGCCCCAGTGTTCCAGGCGGGTAGCGCCGCTTACATTCCGGATCAAACCGTCGCTCATGCTGATGATCTGCTGATCCGCCAAAACTTTGGAGGTTACAACCTGTACATTCTGAGGTGTTTCCAAAATAGGAGTAAGCAATTTCAAGCTCGAAGAGACCTGGTCAGATTTGTAAGGGTTTCCACCTTTTACAATCACTTCCGACAGTTGGTTATCACTTTCCGAAAGCGTGAATGCAACATTCACCGTTTCGCCGGCAACCACTTCCACCGATTTTTCCTGCGTTTCCAGTCCTACGAAGCTTACCAGCAGGGTGTAACTGCCTGGTTTCACTCTTTCGATCACAAATTTTCCTTCTGCATCGGAAACAGAGCCTTTGGAATTTCCCTTAATGCCGACCGAAACCTGTTCCGCAGGTTGGCCGTCAGAGCTGAGTATCTGGCCTGTAATTCTGCCGTTTTGTGCGAATGCAGCAGTTGCACAAAGTATAAACAGGATAAAAGCGTAAAATCTTTGCATTGTATTTAAAATTGGTCTAAATAATATTTTGGCTGGCAAATATCGTTCGGCAATTTTTTCGAACCAAGCGTTTATTTAGATTTATTTCAAATAGTGAAGTTGGTGGCTATGTTGCAGGCATTTGGTTTTATATAAAAAGAAAAAAACAGGATCGTTTATGGCGATCCTGTTCTATATCAAGCTTTTGGTTAACTTATTTCTTCTCCTTGATTTCGTCAACCATTTTCTCCGTTATCATTTTCTTTTCGGACGAGTTGCCCCAGGTGTTCATAATGTAGTTCGTAACATCGGCAATTTCGTCATTGCCCAAACCCGGGTTCGGCATCATGTTATCATAGTCCACATCATTCACCTTAATCTTACCGATCAGCCCATATTTGATCGCTTTGATCGCCAGTTCCGGCGTTTTCATCAGATAATCCGATTTTGCCAAGGGCGGAAATGTGGCCGTTACGCCTTCGCCGGTGCCCATGTGGCAGCTTATGCAGTTTTCGGAATACACCATTTTACCCCGCTCAATGCTTTTGGCAAGCTCATCGTCCTGCGGCAACATGGCCGAGCAGAAAACCGCGACCGTTAGTAATGCGAAAACACTCTTCATTATGATTTTGGGCTGATGCGGACAACTTTGCCTGAATTTTCAAGCACCACATAAATATTACCGTCCCATGCCTGGCGCACATCCCGCACACGACCTATTTTATCAAAAATAATTTCGCGGCTGATCACTTTATTTCCTTTAACTACCAAATGTTGCAGATACATGAATTTGAGGGAGCCAACCAGCAGATCGCCATTCCAATCCTTGAATTTATCGCTCGTAACGAATGTCATTCCACAAGGCGCTATGGACGGTTTCCAATAAACAACCGGCTGTTCAAGACCTGCACGTGCGGTGTCTTTTGAAATAATGCTGTTATCATAATCGATCCCGAAAGTGATCAGCGGCCAGCCGTAATTTTTGCCTTTTTCAATGATATTAAGCTCGTCACCTCCCTGCGGACCGTGTTCATGCTCCCAAATCACGCCCGTAGTCGGGTGAATAACCATTCCTTGCGGGTTGCGGTGGCCGTAAGTCCAGATTTCGGGTCTTGCACCAGCCGTTTTTACGAAGGGATTGTCGGTGGGAATTTTGCCGTCTTCATGCAAGCGGATCACTTTGCCCTGATCTTTTCCAAGATCCTGCGCATTTTGTTTTTGTCCGCGCTCGCCCAGGGAAAGGAAAACGTAACCTTTTTTATCAAATACAATGCGTCCGCCATAGTGCGGGCTTCCCTTCACATTCGGGATGGCCTTGAACAATGGCTGGATGTCGGTTAATGCATGGTCTTTCAATTTTGCACGCATCAAGGCAGTGTTGGCGCCGCCGTCTTCACCTTCTTCACCCGCTGCTTTTGGGGAAGAATAGCTGATGTAAATCCAGCCATTGTTTTTGTAGTCGGGATGCAATGCAACGTCCAGCAAGCCGCCTTGTCCTTTGTAAAAGACTTCGGGAACGCCTGTGATTTCCTGGGGATCAAGCTTTCCGCCTGTTACCAGCCGCAATTTTCCGCCGCGCTCAGTAACCAGCATATCACCGTTTGGCAACAAGGCAGAAGCCCATGGCATGGTAAGTCCTGATGCAACCGTGTCGACTTTCAGGTTAGCTTCCGAAAGTTTGCCGGGTTCAAGACCGCTGTTACTCATTAATCCGATTGAGGCGGTAAGCAGTAAACCTCCCAATGCGACGGGAAGATATTTTTTAAGGAAAGGAATGTTTTTGTTCATAATGTTGGATAAATATGCCTGATTTAATTCGTGGTGAACATGTCAAAGATAGCGAAAAGAAAGGCCTTGCGGCCTTCCATCCTTATTTAACTAATTGGAGTTTATCCAATTCTGCCGTGATCGTATTAATCTCTTCCGCACTCAGCAAAATGTCGATCGCAGCCGCATTCTGCAATGCCTGAGTGGCATCCCGCGCACCAACGAGCGCAATGCTGATGCCCGGCTGTTCTACCGTCCATCGCAGCACAAGCTGGCCAAGTGTTGCGTTTTTTGTTTCGGCAATGGGCTTGATCTTATCCAGGAATGCATTAACACGTTCCAGATTTTCATCTTTATAAAAATGAATGGAAGCCCGGTGATCGTCCGCAGCGAATTTGTGGCCCGGCTTCATCTTTCCGGTTAGTAATCCGCGTTCCAAAGGACTGTAAGCCAATATGGATTTGTTGTTTTCAATGCAGTAAGGCACCAATTCTTTCTCAATTTCACGCTTCACCATGCTGTACGGAACCTGGTCCGAAACGAGATCAATGTATTGCGCTGCTTCGCGCATGAGTGCTGCGTCATAATTACAAACGCCCGCATGCCGCACTTTGCCTTGCTGGATGAGCTGAGAAACAGCCTCCATAGTTTCCTCGATCGGCGTGGTCTTATCGTGCCAGTGGATTTGATAAAGGTCAATGTAATCCGTTCCTAGGCGTTTCAGGCTGTCTTCACATTCCTTAATAATGCTGTCTTTGGCTGCGTATTTATAAATGTCGATATCCTCACCTGCATTGTTTTTGCTATGCATGGCAAAATCCCCTTTCGTAAGGTCCCAGCGCATCCCGTATTTGGTCAGGATCTGAACTTTGTCCCTGGGCAGATCCTTGATCGCCTCACCAACAATTTCTTCACTTAATCCCTGCCCATAAACAGGCGCCGTATCTATGGAGGTAACCCCGGCATGGTATGAAGCCTGGATGGCCTTTACAGCTTCGCTTCGTTCGGTTCCGCCCCACATCCAGCCGCCGGCTGCCCAGGCACCAAAAGTGATCACCGAAACTTCCAGGTCAGAGTTTCCTAGTTTCCTGTATTGCATTGTTAATTGATTTAGTTTTTTGGTTTGTGTCAAATAATTATTCCACTTCCCGGTTTGCCTGACCTAAAAAGTGGAATAATTGGAAATTGTCCTGGTGCATGACCAGATTATAAAGCAATAACTTCTATTTGGTCAGCGAAAATGGCGCTGCATCCGCGGCTACGCCCCAGGTTTTGGAAGGCTGAGCGCCCATATTGAACTGAACCGTTCCGCCTTTTTGAATGTCGGCATGTTCCAGGAAGGTCTTGCCATATGTTTTACCATTCAGCGAAGCGCCCTGAATGTACAAATTGGCATCATTCGAAGCCGGAGCTTGGACTATGAATTTCTTACCGTCTTCCATCGTTAATGTGGCTTTTTTGAAAAGCGGCGAGCCGATCACATACTGCGTTGTTCCGGGTGTTACCGGATAAAAGCCCAGCGAAGAGAACACATACCAGGCCGAAGTCTGACCATTGTCTTCATCCCCGCAGTAACCGTCCGGCGCTGCCTGATAAAGCTTGTTCATCACCTGGCGCAGCCAATATTGAGCCTTATAAGGTGCTCCTGCATAGTTATAAAGGTAAATCATATGCTGGATCGGCTGGTTTCCATGCGCGTAATTACCCATGTTCATGATCTGCATTTCGCGGATTTCGTGAATGGGGAATCCGTAATAACTATCGTCAAAAATAGGGGGCAATGTAAAAACCGTATCCAGTTTCTGAACAAAAGCTTCTCTGCCGCCAACCAAACCAATTAAGCCCTTAACATCCTGAAAAACAGACCAGGTGTAGTGAATGCTGTTTCCTTCGGTGAATGCATCGCCCCATTTGAACGGGTTAAATGGCTTTTGAAATTGTCCATCCTTCATTTTTCCGCGCATCCACTTCGTTTCCGGGTCAAATACATTCCGGTAATTCTGGCTTCTTTTCAGAAATAGATCAACTTCTTTCTGAGGCTTTTTCAAAGCTGTTCCCAATTGGGCTATACAAAAATCTGCATAAGCATATTCCAGCGTACGCGCTACGTTCTCATTCACTTTTACATCGTAAGGCACATAACCCAGTTCATTATAATATTCATGACCAAAACGGCCTACTGAACTCACCGGGCCAGCATTCTCGGTGTTTTTGATTACGGCTTCGTACAGCTTATTAATGTCATAACCGCGGATTCCCTTAATGTAGGAATCTGCGATCAACGATGCAGAATTGGAACCGATCATACAATCGCGGTGGCCTGGGCTTGCCCATTCCGGCAGGTAACCGCTTTCGTCATAGGCGTTGGCCAAACCTTCCATAATGTGCGCATTAAGCGTTGGGTACATCAATGTGAAGAATGGGAAAACCGCCCGGAATGTATCCCAGAAGCCGTTATCCGTAAACATATAACCTGGCTTCACCTCGCCGCTGTACGGGCTGTAATGTACGATCTTGTTGGCTTTATCAAACTCATAAAACTTCCTTGGGAACAAAAGCACACGATACAGGCACGAATAGAAAGTGCGGATCTGGTCTTTGTTATCACCCTCCACCTGTATACGCGACAGCTCCGCGTTCCACGCCTTGCGCCCTTTTTCTTTGGTGGCCTCAAAGTTGTCACCCGCAATCTCGCGCTGCAAATTAAGCTCTGCCTGCTCCGGACTGATGAACGAAGAAGCTACCTTCAGTCCAACTTGTTCGCCTTTTTTTGTTTTGAAACCAACAACCGCACCTACGTGGCCCGCTTTCAGTTCCAAAGTGTCTTTGGCTAATGTCTTGCCATGAAATGCCGAGGAGAATGTAAATGCTTTGTCAAAAACGACTACGAAATAGTTTTTGAAGTTAGCCGGCACGCCTCCACTGTTTTTGGTGGTGTAGCCAATGATCTTGCGTTCAGCAGGGATGATTTTTATGTAAGAACCCCTGTCAAATGCATCGATCAGCACAAATGAGCTGTCGGCTTGTGGAAAGGTAAAACGGAATTGCGCCGCTCTTTCCGTGGGCGCGATCTCCGTCGTTACGTCGTGATCGGCCAGGTAAACCTTGTAGTAATGGGGCTTTGCCACTTCGGCCTTGTGTGAAAACCAGCTTGCGCGGCTTTCCTCGTCAATTTTCAACTTTCCCGTGACAGGCATGATCGAAAACTGGCCGTAATCATTGATCCAGGGACTTGGCTGGTGGGTTTGTTTGAAACCGCGGATTTTCTCAGCGTCATACATATACGCCCAACCATCGCCCATTTTGCCCGTTTGCGGCATCCAGAAATTCATTCCCCAGGGCAGGGCTATGGCAGGATAGGTGTTACCGGACGAAAGGCTGAATTTGGACTGCGTTCCCATCAGCGGGTTCACCAGGTCCACGGGATTGTTATCAGCCGGAGTCTGCGCGAAAAGGAGAGGAGTGCTTGCAACCAGAATGTAAAGGGCTTGCAGGATTTTTTTCATATTATAAACAAATCTTTTTACAGAAACTTGAAGAGAAAACAAAGGTAATGGAAGGCTATGTACAAAATGTAAACGCGCAAAAGATTTCCCGAAACACGCCAGCATGACATTTTGTACCGGCATAGTTCTTTTCAGCAATCTTGAAAAGCATGGCCTCTTTCTTCGGAAAACATGGCCATTTTTGAGTAAAACCAATAATAATACCTATCGATATTAAATCACATGACTGAACACTTAAATCGCCTAACCCCGCGTCAGATCGTTTTCGAGCTTGACCAATACATCATCGGACAAAATGACGCGAAGCGCAATGTTGCGATCGCATTGAGGAACCGTTGGAGGCGAATGAATAGTCCCGAGGATATACAAAAGGAAATTATTCCCAACAATATATTAATGATCGGCGCAACGGGTGTGGGCAAAACAGAGATTGCACGCCGCCTTGCCAAAATCGCAGATGCGCCATTTGTAAAGGTGGAAGCATCCAAATTTACCGAAGTAGGTTATGTAGGCCGGGACGTTGAAAGCATGGTCCGTGACCTGGTGGAGCAGGCTGTGGGCATGGTACGGACGCAGAAAAAAGAAGAAGTAAAGCTCAAAGCCGAGCAGGCTGTGGAGGACATTATCCTTGATGCACTGATCCCGCCCGTTCATGGTTCGAGTTCAGTTAAAATCCAACCGGACAACAACACGTCCGAAGTAATGCCCGAGAACGATGCGGAGCTTAACCAGCGGACCAGGGAACGTTTCCGTGAAAAGATCCGCAACGGCGAGCTCGACAGCCGGAAGATCGACATTGAAGTGCAGCAGAACCAGGCGCCTAATGTAGGCATGATCGGCGGCGCAATGGACGATGTTTCTATGATGAACATTCAGGAAATGATCGGTAACATGATGCCGCGCCGAGGCAAAAAACGCAAAGTGACCGTCGAAGAAGCCAGAAAAATCCTTTTGGACGAAGAAGCTTCCAAGCTGATCGATATGGATGAGGTGAAAATGGAGGCGATCAAGAAAGCGGAGAACCTGGGGATTATTTTTATAGATGAAATTGACAAAGTAGCATCCAGCAGATCAGGCGGAGGCGGCGGCCCGGATGTAAGCCGCGAAGGCGTTCAGCGCGACTTGCTTCCGATCGTAGAAGGAAGTGCCGTAAATACGAAACACGGCGTGATCAACACGGACCACATTCTGTTCGTTGCAGCCGGTGCATTCCACGTTGCAAAGCCTTCGGACCTTATCCCTGAATTACAAGGACGTTTCCCCATCCGCGTGGAACTGAACAGCCTTACCGAAGCCGATTTTTACCAAATCCTGAAAACCCCGAAAAACGCCCTTACCAAACAGTATGTGGCCATGATGGAGTCAGAAGGCGTTGAATTGGAGTTTGAAGATAGCGCATTGAAAGAGATCGCAAGGATCGCTTTTGAAGTGAACAGCGAGGTTGAAAACATTGGCGCGCGTCGTTTGCAAACTGTAATGAGCTTGTTACTCAATGATTTCATGTTCGACATTCCGGACGTTATCGGCGCCGATTCACACATTGTTGTGACAGCGGAACTGGTTTCAGAAAAGCTTTCTGCCCTGGTGAAGAACAGGGACCTGAGCCAATATATCTTATAATAGCTTATCGAGAAATGAAAAAGGGAGAGCTGGCCAATGCGCCGCTCTCCCTTTTCTATATTAATGCGATCAAAATCAATGTGATCAAGGGTTTTATTCTTCAAAAAACAGCCATCTCAAAGCCGTCGGGAATTCTTTGCTCCATTGTTTCTCCTCATGCTCTCCCTCGGGATCGACCGAACTTTTAATTTTTACACGCTTATAACCAAAGCCTTGGTTTTCAAGCGTCTTATGTAATTTTTCAAAGTTGGGTAACATATTAGCGCCTTCCTTGCCACCGGCGTATAAGTAAATCCGTGTTTCAAACGGCTCGAAAAAGTGAATTGCGTCAAAATAAACCTTCTGCGAAATCCACAGCGACGGCGAAAAGATCATCAGGCGTCCGAAAACATGTGGGAACATCAGCGCCGCATAAATGCTGAGCAATCCGCCCACCGAACTTCCACCCATGCCCGTGTTCAAGCGCTCGGGCTTGGTGCGGTAATGGGCATCTACGTGTGGTTTAAGCGTTTCAGCAACGAAGCGCAAAAATAAAGAGCCAAGTCCTTTTCCCAGCCGGGGGTTGTCGTAAGGAGAAAATTCATTGATGCGTTCTTCATCCCCATGGTCAATCGCCACGATAATTACGCCTGCTTTATTTTCCCTGGCCAGTTCAGCCAGGCTTTTATCGATTTCCCAGTTGCCGTAAGGCGAGCCTTCACCAAAAAGGTTCTGCGCATCCGTCATATATAGGACCGGATAACGCTGCTCCTGGTTTTCGTAGTAATCGTGGGGAAGCAAAACGTGAACACGCCGCTTTTTTTTGAGCTGAGGAATTTCAAATGTCTCCGAAAGCACCTCAATAATAGGTGATAGTGCTGTTTTTTCTTCTAAAACTTGCATTGCGCTGATAATCACTGTGGGTTATGCCCCAAAGGTACTTATTAAAATTTTTGTTTAATGTAATTTACAAATTCAAATTTCCATTTATGCCGCTCATCTACCTCACGCACAATCCGCTCCGTTTCTTTCCACGCGCCCGGATCGGTGATTTCAAAGTAAGTGTCGCCATCGATAATTGTTTTGACTTCGGTTACATATAGCCGGTCTGCAAGCGGCATCGACTGCTTATAAATTTCGCCCCCACCGATCACAAATGCTTCCGATTCTTCCAGACTCCTGGCAACATCCAGTGCCTCATCCAGTGAATGCGCAACCAGAATGCCTTCCGCATTAAAATCCTTCTGGCTCGTAATTACAATAGACGTCCGCCCGGGCAAAGGTTTGCCGATGGATTCAAACGTCTTCCGCCCCATGATCATCGGATGCCCCAACGTGAGCTGCTTGAAGTGTTTCAAATCATCCGGCAACCGCCAGAGAAGTTGATTATCCTTTCCTATAACGCCGTTTTCCGATACGGCTACGATGATTGAAATTTGCATTTTAATTAAGAATATGAATGTATAAAACGATCCAAAGGATATTACGGGAGCAGCAAAGATAACATTGACGCAACGTCAGAATCTTTGAGTGGCGAGATATCGGTAGAAAAACGCCAAAAAAAATGCATTAGCAAAATCCTGGCGGGATGCAATATCGGTAGCATTCAAATATGTGTATCGCATGTAAATCCCGGCGGGATGCAATATCGGTAGCAACGAAATATGCGTATCGCATGAAAATCCCGGAGGGATGCAATATCGGTAGCAATCAAATATGTGCATCGACGTAAATCCCGGAGGGATGTAATATCGGTAGCAATCAAATATGCGTATCGCACGTAAATCCCGGAGGGATGCAATATCAGTAGCAATCAAGTATGTGCATCGACGTAAATCCCGGAGGGATGCAACATCGGTAGCAATCAAATATGCGTATCGCACGTAAATCCCGGAGGGATGTAATATCGGTAGCATTAAAATATGCGAATTATACGGCAATCCCGGAGGGATGTAACATAGAGTGTCTCGTGACATCCCTCCGGGATTTATTATTTCCGTCCTAACTATTTTGCTACCGATATTGTATCCCTCTGGGATTGCCTATTGTTGATGATCGTTTCTACCGATATTACATCCCTCCGGGATTACCTTTGTTATTCCGGGGCTTTGAAAAGGTATTCTTCCTTATAATCCACTCCGAATTTTTCCAACATCAACTTATACTCGTCAAGAAAACTCACCTTCCGGTGATGCTCTTTTTGATTTAAAATGTATTGGATGACGGAGTCAACGCTGGACTTGCTATATGAGAAAACGCCATATCCTGCCTGCCATTCGAATCTTGTTTTGCAAAACCTGTTGTTATTAATCCATTGCGACGAGTCGGCTTTGACGTCCTGCATGAATGCTGCGATGGATTGCGTAGTCTGAAATCCTACCAGCATGTGCACATGGTCTTCTATGCCATTGATTGCAAGCATTTTATGCGCATTCTTTCTGGTGA
This sequence comes from Dyadobacter sp. CY351, assembly GCF_021502625.1. NCBI lineage: Bacteria > Pseudomonadati > Bacteroidota > Cytophagia > Cytophagales > Spirosomataceae > Dyadobacter > Dyadobacter sp. CY351. Next base: position 288,199 of record NZ_JAKFFU010000002.1, read on the forward strand.
TGCCGGTAATGTATTTGTGCAAATCAGCTTCCCAGGAAGTATGGATAAGGGATGCCCGGAATTTGGGTGAAAAAACGAAATGTAAATGAACTTGTGAAAAAGTGTCCGCCATTTTGATAAAGTTATAGTGTGTAATGAATGCTTGGAGACTGCTTATTCAAAGCCTGTTTCCTCTTAAAAAATCCCCGATCTCCATCCGTTTCTTTCCTTCCAGTTGCAAAACTTCGATGGATAGCCAGCCGTCGCCGGTTTTAAAGTAGAGATAGGATTTGCTGTCTGTCCGGAACTGGCCTGGGGTGTCGTTGGCTTCGAACTCGACGATGCTCGATTTGAAGATTTTGCACGACAGTCCGTTAAGGGTTGTCCAGGCGGCGGGGTAAGGAGAAAGGCCGCGAATGAAGTTATGGATTGCTGTTGCGGGTTTTTGCCAGTCGATTTCGCAGGTTTCCCGGAAAATTTTGGGGGCGGGGCGGATTTCGGCGGGCTCTTCCTGCGGTTCCTGAGGATAATTGCCTGCTTCGAGGGCTTTTACAGTCTTTACAACTAGTCTCGCGCCTTTTTCCATCAATCGTTCATATAAAGAGCCCGCGTCATCTTCCCGGTGGATGGGTTCCTTGTCCTGGAAAATAATCTTTCCGGTATCAATGTCTTTTTCAATAAAGAATGTTGTGACGCCGGTTTCGGTTTCCCCGTTGATGACGGCCCAGTTAATGGGCGCCGCGCCGCGATATTGCGGCAGGAGTGAACTGTGTAAATTGAATGTTCCTTTCGGTGGCATGCTCCATACGACTTCGGGCAGCATGCGAAATGCGACCACGACCTGCAAGTCTGCTTTATAGGACCTGAGTTCTTCAAGGAACTCAGGATTTTTCAATTTTTCGGGTTGTAAAACGGCAATGCCCTGTGCTTCTGCGTATAGCTTAACAGGCGATGCGGTTTGCTTCTGTCCGCGGCCTGCGGGCTTGTCGGGAACAGTTATGACAGCCACAACATTAGAATTGCTTTCGACCAGACTTTTTAAACTCGGGACCGCAAATTCGGGCGTTCCCATGAAAATTATTCTTAACGGGGTTGACATAGTTTGTTACCGCTTTTGGATAAAAAATGGTGATACCATTTACAAATATTGTTATTTTTGTCGTTCTTAACAGAAAATTATGATACAGACGAAATCATATACGAACCGAAAAGATAAGGTTTTCTAGCCTTCTACTACGAGTGTTGTAACTCTTGTAGAGCGGTCTTAGAGCCGTTCTTTTTTTTTATTCAAACTTTCAAAAATTTAAAGGATTGTAAACCAATTTAAGGTCATGGCTAAAATTTCATACTATACGGAAGAAGGATTAAATAAGCTGAGGAATGAGCTGAATGATATGAAAACAAAAGGCCGCACGGAGATTGCAAAACAGATTGCAGAAGCGCGGGATAAGGGCGATTTGAGCGAGAATGCAGAATATGACGCGGCGAAGGATGCGCAGGGAATGCATGAAATGAAAATAGCCAAGCTTGAAGAGATCATGTCCAACGCGCGGGTGATCGATGAATCATCGATTGACACTTCGCAGGTTGCGGTGCTTTCCAAAGTGAAGATCAAAAACCGGAAAAATGGAATGGAAGTGACATATACTTTGGTTTCAGAAGAAGAGGCGGACCTGAAAACAGGCAAGATCTCGGTAGGATCGCCGATCGGGAAAGGTTTGCTGGGTAAAAAAGTAGGAGATACAACGGAAATTAAGGTCCCTGCGGGATTGATGGAATTTGAAGTCCTGGATATCAGCAGGTTCAGCGAGTAATTTCATAAGACATAAATAGGATGTTGGATTGGAGAATGTTAGATCATTCGCAATCCAACATTTTTGTTTTAAATTGGTTTGGATCACGGTCGCCGCTATGAAATTCAAAGGATTTTTATTGAATGTTTCTTTCCTTTGGGTGGAGGGTATGGCGTTGTTTCCATTCATTTTGGTTAAAAGAAAACCATGCAGCCGCTTCCTGATCAACCACGAGCAAATCCATTTGCGGCAACAGCTTGAATTGGGTTTGATTCTCTTTTATATTTGGTATTTTGCCGAATATTTAGTCCGCCTGATCCAGTACAAAAAGCATTATCTCGCCTATCTCCACATTTCTTTCGAGCGGGAGGCATATCAGCATCAGGCCGATCTGGATTATCTTAAAAAAAGACGGTTATGGGCTTTCTGGGGCTATTTGAAACAACATTAAGCGCTGACTAAGGCGTTGTTTAACAGCATTTTTTAGTAAGTAATTTTGATAAATATGTCAGACCAAAGCAGAGAGTTTCTTTATAAATACCTGAACAATGCATCGCCGACCGGCTTCGAAGCAAATGGTCAGCAGATATGGCTGGATTACATCAAGCCTTACATTGAAGACACCATTGTGGACGTCTACGGAACGGCTGTGGGCGTGATCGGCGGAGGCCAGGACTACAAAGTTGTAATCGAAGCACATTCGGATGAGATTTCGTGGTTTGTGAACTACATTACAGATGACGGTTACATTCATGTGCGCCGCAACGGAGGCTCGGATGCGATCATTGCACCTTCCATGCGCGTGAATTTGCATACCGCAAAAGGCGTTGTAAAAGGCGTTTTCGGCTGGCCTGCGATCCACGTCAGGGACGTCGCCAAGGATGCCGTTCCCAAAGTGCATGAATTGTTCATCGACGTGGGTGCCTCCAAAAAGGACGAAGTTTTCGAAATGGGTATTCACGTGGGAACGGTTGCCACATTTGCAGACGGGCTGGATGAATTGAATGACAAGTATTACCTGGGACGCGCACTGGACAACAGAATGGGCGGTTTCATGATAGCCGAAGTGGCGCGGATGCTGCATGAGAATAATGTTCGATTGCCCTTTACATTATATGTGGTGAATGCCGTGCAGGAAGAGATCGGATTACGCGGAGCGGAAATGATCGCGCGCCGTTTAAAGCCTAATCTGGCCATCGTTACAGATGTAACGCACGACACGCAGTCGCCCATGTACAACAAGAAGGAGCAGGGCGATCTGAAAAGCGGCGGCGGGCCGGTTATTTGCTACGGACCTGCTGTGCAAAACAATGTGCGCGATATGCTGATCCGCATTGCCGACGAGAAAAAGATCCCGTTCCAGCGCCAGGCAGTAAGCCGTTCGACAGGAACCGATACGGATTCATTTGCCTACTCAACCGAAGGCATCGCCTCGGCATTGATATCACTTCCTTTAAAATACATGCACACCACCGTGGAAATGGTTCATAAAGAGGACGTTCAGAATGTAATCCAACTCATGTACGACGTATTGCTGTCGCTAAAAGGCGACGAGGACTTTCGTTATATAAAATAGTTTTGAATGAGTGACCGGGTCACTCATTCAAAATTACACTTCATCTTCATCAACCAAACATGGACAACAGGGCTAGGGGCCGGGGGGCTGCTATTAACACCCACAACAAATTTTTTAAGCATGAAATAGAATACACATCGGAGGATTGGCAGCAGTGGGAAGAACCGGCGGTGAACCCGAAAACGCAGTTTATCGAAGAGCATTCCAAAACATTGCTCAGCGTTACGGATAGCCCGGATCTGGGTCATTTTCATTCCATTAATCCTTACCGGGGCTGCGAACACGGGTGTATTTATTGCTACGCACGCAATTCCCACGAATACTGGGGCTATTCTGCCGGGCTGGATTTCGAAACGAAGATCATTGTCAAGAAAAACGCCCCTCAGTTGCTTGAAAAGCTTTTCAATTCAAAAAATTGGGAGCCTAAGGTCATTCATTTTTCAGGAAACACGGATTGCTACCAGCCTGGCGAGAAAAAATATCGCTTAACCAGGCAAATGCTGGAAATCTGCCTCAGATATCGCAATCCGGTGAGTGTTTTGACCAAAAATGCTTTGGTACTCAGGGATTTGGACGTGTTGGAAAAGCTGGCAAAACTGAATCTGGTACACGGCGCTATTTCCATCACATCATTAAATGAAGATCTGCGCGGCGCATTGGAACCGAGGACTGTGACGGGAAAACGCAGGTTACAGGTTGTGAAAGCCCTGCACGAAGCGGGTGTGCCAATGGGCGTAATGACCGCGCCGATCATTCCGGGATTAAATGATCACGAAATTCCTGCAATTGTGCAGGCGGCTGCTGAAAACGGCGCATTATGGGCCAATTATACGATTGTGAGGCTGAATGGTGCCATTTCCACTTTGTTTGAAGAATGGATCCATCACCACTTTCCTGACCGCGCGGCGAAAGTCCTGAACCAGATCTCGGAATGTCACGGAGGCAATTTGAATGACTCTCGATTTGGTCGCAGAATGGTTGGCGAAGGTAACTTTGCAGAAAATATAAGGCAACTTCACGCGCATGCCTGCCGTAAATATTTCAAGGACAGCGTGTTGCCAGGCCTTGATACGACGCAATTTATGCGGGCCGGACAAATGCGCTTATTTTAAAATTAATCCTAAATCCAATGAAATCAATTTCCACCTTACTATGCCTCACACTATGCATCTGCTTGTTCAGCAACTGCGTTAATTCTTCCTCACAAAAGACGCCTGCCATAACGGAAGGCGATTCTTTAAGTGTTGGTAAAAACCCGGTGGCATCTGCCAAGTCGCCGGTTACAGGAGCAGATCAGGTTTCGGAGTATCTGGGTTATCTGAAAGGCAAAAAAATCGGGATATTAGTTAACCAGACTTCCATCATTGGGAAAACGCCGATTGTAGACAGCCTGGTAGCATTAGGTGTCAATGTGGTGATGATATTCGGTCCGGAACATGGTTTTCGGGGAACGGCCAGCAACGGCGATAAAGTGAGCGACAGCGTGGATCCTAAAACGGGCATCCCTGCGATTTCGCTCTATGGCAAGCAAAAGAAGCCTACTAAGGAACAAATGGCCGGCATAGACCTGATGATCTTTGACATTCAGGACGTTGGGGCTCGTTTTTATACGTATATCAACACATTAGGACATGTGATGGAGGCGTGCGCCGAGACAAACAAGGAAATGCTCATCCTGGACCGCCCTAACCCGAACGGTTTCCTGGTGGACGGTCCGATCCTGGAAGATCATTTGCGTTCGGGCATCGGGATGTATAAAATTCCCGTTTCGCATGGCTTGACCATCGCCGAATTTGCGCAGATGATCAATGGCGAAGGCTGGCTGCCAAACAAAATGCAATGCAAATTAAAGATCATTAAAGTGGCCAACTATGACCACAAAACGCCATATACATTGCCGGTCATGCCGTCGCCAAACTTGAACACACAGCAGTCTGTAATGCTTTACCCGCATATCTGCATGTTTGAAGGCACCATTATCAGTCAGGGACGCGGGACTTACATGCCCTTTACCGTTTTAGGCGCACCGTTACTGAAAGGAAAATACGATTTCGTTTTTGAGCCGAAAAGCATCAAAGGCATGAGCGAATCGCCATTGCACATGGATCAGGAGTGCTACGGGCTCGATCTGCGGAAATACGACATTGCTAAACTCGAAAAATCAGGGAAACTGAATCTCGCATGGATCATGGATATGTACAAAGCCTATCCCGACAAAGACAGGTTTTTTGACATGAGCCAAAGCAAGCAAATGGGCAATTTCGACAAATTGGCTGGCACCGAAAATTTAAAAAAGCAGATTATTGCTGGTGTTTCCGAGGAAGAGATTCGCAAAAGCTGGGAGCCCGGCCTGGGCAATTACAAGGATATGCGCAAGAAATATCTGATCTATCCCTGAGTTTGGTAATGTTTTTTATAAAACTTAAATGCCTGAAAAGCAGCCAGCAGCAGCATTATGGCTGGAAAAAAGTGGTAAGCCAGCTGCGAACTGAACCCCGAGGCTTTTTGAAAAAGCTGTTGGAAAAACAAGACAAAAACCAAGATGCCACTGAATGTTCCGACCGATGTGCCGGTTACGTAAGCATACTTTCGTTTGCCTTTTACATTGATCAGTGCTGCGTTGATCAGATATACATTCCAGCCAGTCCAGAATGGAACCTGAACAAAATTAATCGCATTGAGAAAAAGCCCAAGCGCCAGCGGGGGATAAGCAACCAGGAAATGGCTTGAAATGTTGTCGCCCGTGGCAGCATTCGCTGGCTCAGTGTAAAAGGATAGTGCGATCAGCACAATGAATACGATGGAAAGTAATTCCGCCGCTTTGACGATTTTTTCATGATTAAGCAGCCATTGCGCGCCTCTAAGCGTTAGCAGGATGAGGAAAAATTCAATGGTCACCACGCCCAGCAAAAAGGAGATCAGCGCAGGTAAGCCTTGCGTATCAAACACTTTAAGTGCTACAATGTTGATATAGCCCATTGGTAATGAGCCTACTAAGCTGACCAGGAATCCGACGCCCAGATTTTTCAGACTTCTCATTTATTTCAAAAGTTCTCTAATTTCCGCACGTGCAGGCTGTTTTGCCTGAACATTTCCAGACCTTCCTGAAACGTCAGAAAAGGAAATCCTTTTTTGTAATTCTGCATGCTGATCCTGAAAAGCATTCCAAAATGTCTGCTAATTTCCTTCCAGGCTACGAAAATGGATTGTCCGGGATCGTAAATGTGTGTGGGTTCACTCCCTGCGCCATTGAGCTCAATGATGGAAATGTTTTGTCCATTTTCAAGTTCTTCCCATGTGTTATATTTGATATCCAGCCTCCCATAATAGAAATGCGGCACCTGCGTGCAGAGCCTGTTGATGGTTTCGGTGAGCCGGTCCGTTGCGAGATGCGTTGCATTGATAAACCTGGAACCCCGCGCATGGTTACCATAAGGGACCAGATTAACCAGTTCACCGCGTGCCGGAATGTCGAGCAATTTTTCACCATACATTCTGGAAAGCGCACCCAATTGTAAATGGTAACGCGGATTGCTTTCAACAAGGTTTCTCAAACTCGATTTTCCGTCACCAGTCACGATGAGATATTCTTTGGCAACTATCCCGGTAATTTTTCCCTGGCTTTGATCCGGCTCGCGGACATAAAAAATCCCTACTTCGTTGGGCAAGTCTACAAACTCCTGGATCAGAAAGTTAAAGTCAGCCTTTTTGAAATACATTGCAAGATCTGCATCCGTTTCCAACTTTTGCACAGCCATTCCGCGCATTCCGATATCCGGTTTAGCGATCAGCGGATAATGTAACCCGACCCGGACACATTCTTCTGCAACCGTCTCAAATATATCACCAAGCCTTACCAGCATGGTTTTTGGATAATACTGCGCGGGAAGGATATCATAAATTTCCTTTTTCGATTCCATTAGGAAACCACCATTTTTGATGGTCGGATTTGATGCATTGAAGAAAAAGAAAGACCTGGCTCGGAAGGAGTAATAGAACCAGACGAAATGCATCGGAATGTAAACGATGCCGAATGGCCAGTATTCCCAATGCGTTACTTTATGAAGCAGGAGTGCTAATTTTTTCAAAAAAGAACGGTTAAATAATTACAAATGGGTTGGAAATGACGCTTCTTCCAGCAAATCGTAATGAAAGAGCGCTGCTTTATTTTGTTCAATGACCGTTTGCGTAATGCTGAACGTTTTCATGATATCGTTTCTGTTGATGATCAATCCGTTTTCTTCATTTCCATTGCCCGCGTACATATGAAAATGCTTCATATCCTCGGCATCAATGTCCTCCTTACCGGCCACGAAAGCGGCAAGCCATTCTTTCCTTTCTTCTTGAATTTCTTTTGAATAAAGTGTTGAGGATGACCAGATATGATTCTCAGTCGGATCGAGTTCAAGGGTCTCTTTTTGTATAAAATCCCAGCGAAGCTGATACAGTTTTCCCTGTTGCATCAAGATGATGGTAAATGGCTCTATACCCGTCAGATTATAAGCATGCCATGTTTCGATCGGCGAAGATCCGGCAATGATATCGAGCAAAACCAGCCCCCGGCTTTTTACATAACTGCCTCTTGAAATGTGCCGCATTGCTGCGCCATTGAGCAAAACGCCCACATTGGCAGCCTCGTCCGTGACAAACCAGGTCCCGCCTGCTTGCGGATCTTTCGGGAAAGTGAGCCGCTTACCGTGAACTATGTAGGACTGCGGCGATAGGGAAGCAGGACGGTTCACGTGTTCGTCTCGGTTGGACGTAATGATTGCCCTGCGATTCGCCCAAATGTATGTTACTGTGCACATTGCTTTTTGAATTCAATAGTGGAAGGTGCTACACCAAAATTCTCGTGAACTTGCAAATCGCGCATACCAACGGTAGCGACTTTAATTAGTGCCTGGTGATGAATGCAATGTTCGAGATTATAAAGCAGCTCCCGATGGTAATTGGATTGAAGTGTAATGTGCTCACCCGCTATCCGTTGCGCCAACATAAGCTGCTTATCCGGCTTATTGATCGACTTCCTGACCATTTCTACACATTCCCTGGCGTAATCCGGCAAAGTTTCGGTGAGCGGGTTCCGGCAACGGTTGTCGTAATTGATCGTGCCCTCGTCATATTGATTGATCAGGCATTCAAACAGCTCGATAATGTGCCTGGTATGCTGCCCGATCGTAGAACCGCTGAGTTGGGGGCAAGGATAATTGTACTGATCGGCTGAAACTTGACTGAGAAAATGATCGATTTCGTCCAAAGTGTGTCGTACTGCCTGGATGAGCATATTGAAAAGCGGAGTTAAAATTAGGAATAGGACCTTTGAAAAATCCTCCTAAAATATTATTCCACGCATTAAAATAAGATTAAAACAAAACATCCCAGGGAATGTATTCCCGGGGATGTCTAATTATTCTCAACGATATTAAAATAAAAAAAACTAATGGTAATGATTTAGTTTAGGTTATGTCGGCGCATCATGGTCGATGCTATGCAGAAAAATCTCAGTTAACACCATTTACGTTTTTGTAAATCAATTGGATGCCTGAACTTCAAAATTTTTTTATTAAAGGTTGAAGTTCAGGCTGCTGGTAACTACTAATAGTTAAAATAGAAGAGGGTTCTTACGTGGTGTAATAATAATTCGTAGTGAGCTTGCAGGCAAAATAATGGGGTGAAGCAGTCATTTTCCGGGGTGAAAGTCGGAAATCATGAGAATGTCTTCACGCGGCTCAGCAGCTCGTTCCTGTTATCGTTCGTGATCGGGATCTCGATGTCATTGATCATTACATGAATGTAATTGATGGATGTAATGGCATTGAGGTTGATAATAAACGACTTATGAACCCTGAAGAAGTAATTTGCAGGCAATTGCTGCAGCATGTTTTTCAATGTTTCCCGGATCGTATATTTCTTTTTCTTGGTATGCAATTCGAGATAATTGTCGTCGCTGCGGATATATAGGATGTCTGCAAGCAGGATTTTGGTAAACATGTGCTTCTCCTTGATGAAAAGCGCATCCTTAATGACCGTAGAATCCTGCTTTTCTTCCTCGTTGGATTCACCTGCCAAGGCTGCAAGGCGATAGTTTTTCAACGCCAGCTTTACCGCCGTGTAAACAGTGATTTTTTGACAGGGCTTTTGAAGAAATGCGTGCGGGGAAGCCTGCAAAGCGGCGTTTACAATCGCAATGTCTTCATGACTTGAAAGGAACAGAAACGGGATTTTAAAATTTTCCCGGATGTAATGCGCAAGATCGATCCCGGTTTGGTAACCATTGATACTGATATCAAGAACCGCAAGATGAAAAACTTTGGTATTCAGCAACTCGACGGCCGAATTGTAGTCTGTTGCAACGTCATTCGCCTCATAACCGAAGCCATTAAGAAGATATTGAAGATGTTTTGCAACAACCAGATCGTCCTCAACAATTAAAATGTTCATTCTTGACTATAAAATGGAGACCCGCGCTTTAAAAATCAGGGCTTTAGCGCAAGGGCAATGTTAATGTTTTTATGATGTTTCAAATTTGAGATAACCGTTGAGTAAGAATTCCAGTTTAATATACGAATTAGTTAAGCGTTGCGACCATTTTGATGAAACTATTTAGTAACCGGTAGATGCTAAACGAAGATTTTTATTTTAAATGTTCGGTTCCCGCCATGCCGTTTTCGACCAACTTATGCCTGCCGGTTGCCATATACAGAATGGTCACTAATATCAATCCGGCAAAAAACCATAGGCTCAGCAGAACATTGTAATAAACGATCGCGATAAGGCACACGATGGATAGAACAAGTGCGATCAGTGGAAAATAAGGGTAAGCCGGCACTGTGAAAGGGCGTTCAAGTCCGGGTTCTTTGCGGCGAAGTGCAAAAAGTGCGGCCATGCTAATAATGTACATCACAACGGCTCCCAGTGCGGCCAGAATAATCACCTGGTCCGTGGTTCCGAGTTTCAGTGCCACGCAGCCGGCGAGGCCGCCCGCGATCAAAGCCCAGTGTGGGGTCTGAAACCTGGCATTGACGTTCCCTAAAAATGACGGCAACAAGCCCGCCCTGGCCAATGCAAAGATTTGCCGTGAGTAACCGATGATCGTCCCGTGAAAAGACGCGATCAGCCCGAATAGTCCCAGACTGGCAAAAAGCTGTGTAAGCGCACTGTCGCGTCCCAGCACGACGCCTAGCGCAGCGGGAAGGGGATAGTCGATCTCGCTGAGCAGCCGCCAGTGTGCGACGCCGCCGGTGAAAATCATCACTGAAAGCGCCAGCACAACCAATGTAAGTATCCCATAAATGTAGCCGCGTGAAATGGTCCGCTTGGGATCCTCCACCTCTTCGGCCACCATCGCTACGCCTTCAATGGCAAGATAAAACCAGATGGCAAACGGCAACGCAGCAAAAACGCCCGGCCACCCGAATGGCATCGGCTCGGTAACAAAGGTTTCGTACGAGAAATGGGGCGCTACGATGCCAATGTATATCAGCAGCTCGCCCACGGCAAGCAATGTTACCACGAGGGAAAACATGGCCGACTCTTTAATCCCAAGTAAATTAATCAGAATAAAAATCACATAACACGCAAAAGCAACGTCCAGCACTTCAAGTGACGGATAAAGGAAATGCGTATAACTTCCCAGCGCGAACGCAATAGCAGGCGGCGTTACCAGGAATTCCACGAGGGTGGCGTAACCTGCGACGAGGCCGCCCAGCCAGCCAAAAGCCCGTTGTGAATATGAAAAAGGCCCGCCAGCTTGCGGGATGGAAGTGGTCAGTTCGGTAAAACTGAAAATGAATGTGACGTACATTAGCGTCACTACCAGGGTTGCGATCAGAAAACCCACTGTGCCTGAAACGCCCCAGCCATAGTTCCAGCCAAAATATTCACCCGAAATAACCAGCCCGACGGCGATGGCCCAGAGATGTATTGGTTTTAAAACTTTTTTAAGCGCAGCGTTTTGATCGGATGACATGCAGGAAAGGTTGGTAGGTTAAAAAACAATACAATATAACCTATAACTCCCCGAACGCCATTCAATACTATTGAATATTGTAAAGTTGCCTGAATTTTATTTTGAAATGTCAGCGTGGTGCAGTTCTGAGGTAATCTCCCATTTCTTTCACTTTATCGGTATTAAGATAATCTACACCCAAAGTCATCATGATTTTCCATGAATTAATGTTGTCGGGTGTTGCCCACAGCCGCATTTTTTTTCCAAGATCGTGCGTTTGCTTAATCACTTTCTGAATCGCTTTCTTGTCTTTTTCCGGTAATGGGCCTTCTCCGTTCCATTTCGAATATTTCGCAAATCCCTGACTGATCAGGCCAATGCGTTTGAGCTGCTCCGGCGTGTAGGTGATCTCAGGACGGCCATCAAAAAATATGAAATCGGGATATTTATTGAAATTGGCGGGATCGGGCGTGTTGCCGCTGACCACGATTGTGAGGTTGCCGTCAGGCGCTAAAATGTGCTTATGCGGTTCCAGTTCTTTGACCAGTGCAGCCAGCGTTTCCGTAGCGCTGGTTTTCAGATCGATCAGAAATTGAAGGGGAACGTCTTTTTGCGGATAAATGCTGCCGCCATTCTTTTCTATTTTAGTCAATATAGGCTGAATGTAAAGCGTGTTTAATGTTCTTTTGGGATGAATGTCTTTGAGATTATGCGCCACGAAGAGCGTATCATTTACCAAAAATAAGTCCGCTTCAATCGAGCCGAACTGCTGATCGATTGCGTCATAAAATGCGCCTCTTCGTTCGTAATCATTGTGGGAATGCGCCTGCGCTGTGGTGTAAGCTTTAATGTCCTGAGCGTCCAACATCCTGGCACAAAGCAGAATGAGTACAAGTAGCGTAACGATTTTTTTCATGGAATGTGGTGGGGTTGCCAGTCGGAAAATTAGGTAATTTATAGTCACAAACACATTGTTTTGGCGTTTGATTTCATGCCGGCGAATTTTCTACTGGAAACCTGCATTTTATTGAACAAAATTTCAACCGTTGGCAGGATGCGTTGAGAATATCATTATTTTAGCCGACTTATTAACACAACAAGACATTGCCAATCAGCGCTTGCATGAAACAAAATTCTTCTCTCTTTCGTAAAAAAACAGTTAGCCAAATACTCAGGGACGCCGACTCAGCTGAAAACGGCGGACTAGCCAAGATCCTCGGCGTAAGGGACCTGGTTTCCCTGGGCATCGCGGCGATTGTTGGAGCTGGGATTTTTAGTACGATAGGCGTTGCGAGTTATAACGGCGGGCCCGCGGTCTCACTGTTGTTTGTATTTACGGCCATTGCGTGTGTTTTCACGGCATTGTCCTATGCGCAGTTTGCGAGCACAGTGCCGGTATCCGGTAGTGCGTACACGTATGCCTATGTTGCCTTCGGGGAATTGTTTGCGTGGATCATAGGCTGGTCATTGATTCTCGAATATGCGGTTTCGAATATGGTCGTAGCCATTTCCTGGTCGGAATATTTTACGGGGATGCTCAAAGGTTTCGGGATAGTGCTGCCGGGATGGCTTACTGTCAACTATGAAACGGCTTCCGATGCCTTTGCAAAATTACACAGCGCCGCAGCAGCGGAAATGAGCACCTATGAGCGATTTGCGGCTGCCGCCTACGAAACATCTCCCGTCATTGGTGACCTGCACATTATGCTCAATCTGCCCGCCGGGCTTGTTACATTGCTCATTACCGCGCTGGTTTACATCGGTATACGCGAATCCAGGACTGCCAGCAACATTATGGTGGTTTTAAAGATCGGGGTTGTTCTGCTGGTAATTTTAGCCGGTGCATTTTATGTAAAACCCGAAAACTGGTCACCATTTGCACCCAATGGCATCAAGGGCGTTATGGGCGGGGTTGCCTCCGTTTTCTTCGCATTCATTGGTTTTGATTCTATATCAACAACCGCCGAGGAATGCAAAAATCCGCAGCGCGATATGCCAAAGGCGATGATTTACTGCCTTATAATCTGTACGGTCCTGTATGTGCTCATCACGCTGGTGCTTACCGGGATGGTCAATTATACAGAACTGAAAGTGAGCGATCCGCTGGCATTTGTTTTCGAGAAAAATGGCCTTGATTTCATGGCTGGCGTTATTTCCGTGAGCTCCGTAATTGCCATTACGAGCGCTTTGCTGGTTTATCAGCTTGGCCAACCGCGTATCTGGATGACGATGAGCCGCGACGGTTTGCTTTGGAAAAAATTCTCGAAAATTCATCCCAAATACCAGACGCCATCGTTCGCAACCATTGTTACGGGCTTTGTGGTCGGCATTCCTGCATTGTTTTTCAAGATGGATTTCTTCGTGGATCTGACCAGCGTCGGGACGTTTTTTGCGTTCATCCTTGTTTGCGGCGGCGTTCTTTATTTGGATCATACGGGCATTTCAGCACAATCCAAATTCCGCGTTCCTTACCTGAACGGGAAATATTTGATCGGTTTAGCACTGATCCTGGCCATTGCGGGAATTACTATTTACGGACAAAGTGTGATTGATGAATGGAAAGCAATGTCTGCGATGGAAATCGTCGAGCATAAGCTCTTAACGATCATTTTCTGGATCACATGGTGCATTCTGGCTGTAATGGGCTACAAATATAATTTCTCGGTTTTACCTGTTGCGGGCATTCTGACAAACCTTTATCTGATGACCGAACTGGGATCTTCAAACTGGCTGATCTTCGTGATCTGGCTGGCGATCGGGCTTGTGATCTATTTCAGCTACGGTTACAGGAAGAGCAAACTAGCCTAAATAATTAAGGTAAAAACGGTTCCTTTTCCTACTTCCGAGGAAACATTCAGCTGACCATTGTGCTGTTGTAAGATCTGTCGCGAGAGGCTGAGCCCGATTCCGGAACCGGTTTTTTTGGTGGTGTAAAAAGGGATAAAAATATTCTCAATTGCCTCAGGTTCAATGCCGTCACCATTGTCTTCAACATCGATAATGGTCACGCTGTCAGATTGATACGCGCTCAATGTGATCAGTCTGTTTGTTTGGGTTGAGAATGCTTCGGAGGCGTTTTTTACCAGGTTAATCAGCACTTGCTGGATCTGGCTGGCGTCGGCCTTTACGGTAAGCGTTTCAGGTTTGACAGAAATTTTCCATAAAACCCCTGAGCCGGTAAGGTCCGTTTGTAATAATTGGATTACTTCCTGAAACAACTCCGCAACGCTAAGATTAGCAAACACCGGCTTTGGTAATGTGGTAAAATCGCGGTAAGCATTCACAAATTGCATCATGCCCTTACTGCGTTTTTCAAGCGTATGCAATGCTTCTTTCAAGTCATTTACTGCCTCCTGATCGCTGGTTGACTTCTCAATGTCCTCATTTACAATCAGTCGCATTGTGCCGACGAGCGAAACGATCGGTGTCATCGAGTTCATGATCTCGTGCCTTAAAACGCGCGTCAGGTTTTGCCACGATTCTACTTCCTGCTGTTGAAGTTCCGTTTGGATATTCTGTAAAACCACGATCCTGACCCACATTCCCCGGAGCTGGATCGCAGCACCCTGCAAGGCAAGCGGCTGATCCGAAGGCGTCCGGTAAAGCTCGCGTACGCCGCTGTCGAGTGTAGAAAGGAGTTCGTACAGTCTTGGATGCTTGTCTTTAAGCTCGCTCAGCTGATGCAGCCGGTAAATTCCCAGCATACGCAAAGCAGCGTTATTAATGAGGTTAACCTGTCCGTTGCTGTCAAAAGTGATCAGCCCGGTCCCGATATGTTGCACAATTGTGTTCAGATATTGCACGTTAGCCTCTTTTTCTGCCCGCGCCTGCCGGAATGCGTGAAGCACTTCATTGAACTGCTGGTTGAGTTCCTTGAATGTCCGGCCCATCTTATTGTCCGAACGGAAATTGATCGTAAAATCAGAATAGCGGACCGATTCGAGGAAGTAGGTCAGCTTGCGGTTGACATTGGTAACATATTGATACAATAATGATCCCTGGACAAAGATGAAAATGGTCCCAAGCACATATACGAGCACCTCGTTCGTGTGCTTGGACGCAAGCCATGCAACCGCGATGACGCTCAGGATAATGACCACTATCCGGATCATGATCACAATGCTGAAATGTCTTAATCCGATCATTAATGAATGAGATAGAAGATTTGGGTTTTAATTTTCAATCGCGCTTTGCGGCACGCCGGACATTTCGCTCAATATATATTTTTCAAGGGAATTGATCTTATAATGTGCCATATCAAACTTGGCATCGTCAAAAACTTCCATCGCCGGCACCGAAATCGTGATCATTCCTGCCGCATGGGCCGATCGGAGACCTGCATGCGAATCTTCAAAAGCAATGCATTCGTCAGGGCGTAATCCCAGTTTAGCCGCCGTTGTCAGGTAAACCGCCGGATGGGGTTTTGTGAATTCTTCGAGCTCGCCAGAATGCCAGGTGTCAAAGTAATCAATAATTTCGAGCCTTTTCAGCACGCCCTCGATAAGGTCCATATGCGAAGCCGAAGCTACGGCTAGTTTCAAACCCTGCGCTTTCAGGTTTTTTACCAATTCAATTGCGCCTGGCATAGCCACCGCGTGAGCCAGGATATTTTCATGGGCATATTCCAGTATCTCCCGTTCCAATTCCTCGAAAGAAGGCGTGTTCCAGGGCTGGATTTTGTGACAATATTCAAGAAAAAGTTTGATAGAAAGGCCGGTTGTCTGATTTTTCAGCGCGTCGGAAATCGTGAAATTTACTCTTTGCATTACCTTACGGGCAGCATCTGTCCAGATTGGCTCGGAATCTATCAGCAATCCGTCCATGTCAAATATGGCAGCTTTAATCATTATTAAGTGGGTCTGTTTTTTTTAAAACTATTCAAAACTACTACTTTCACCGATAAGTATTTACAAATCGCGGACCATTCATGAACCGATATCCAACCATACTTACCATTGCGGGATCAGACAGCGGCGGCGGCGCAGGAATTCAGGCAGACTTGAAGACGATCGGGTCACTGGGAGGGAACGGCTTATCCGCAATTACCGCGCTTACGGCCCAGAATACAGTGGAAGTACGATCTGTATTTCCGGTTCCGGCTGATTTTTTGAAAGAGCAATTGCTCGCCGTTCTGGAAGATATTCAAGTGGATGCGATCAAGATCGGCATGATCGGGACCGTTGAGAATGCATGGGTTATCGCCGACATTATTGCGCAGTTTAAGCCGGGATTCGTGGTCATAGATCCGGTTCTGGCATCATCCAGCGGGACCAGGCTCGCCACCGCTGAGATGATCAATGTATTTTGGGAAAAGTTATTTCCGCTTGCAGATTTGGTTACGCCTAACATTGATGAGGCAAAGTTGCTGTTGGGCCAGGAAATCAATTGCCTTGAATCCATGCAGGAAGCCGCTTCGGAAATGATTGCCAAAGGTTGCCGGGCCATCTTACTTAAAGGCGGACATCTCGTTTCCGAGCAATTATTTGACGTTTTAGCCCAGGAAGGCCAGGAAGTGTTGGTTTTTGAATCCGCGTTCATCCCCAGTCCTAATCTCCACGGAACCGGCTGCACATTATCCTCCGCCATCGCCACTTTCAAAGCCCTAGGCAACTCCCTCCCCGAAGCCATTATTTTCGCAAAAGAATACATCTCGGCCGCCATCGCAGCCGGTAAAGACGCCAAAACCGGAACTGGCAACGGCCCTTTAAATCACTTTTTTGATCCCGTACCAATGCGGGGATATTGTGAATGTACTTTAATCCCAGCGGGATATAATATCGGTAGTAATTGAATTCCAATGATTGATAATCCCGGAGGGATGTAACGACCTGCACGATGTTGTATCTCTCCGGGATTTCGATATTCAAATACATAACATTAAGCTACCAATGTCGCATCGCTCCGCGATTAGAGCCTTCAATAAAATTTTTCAAAAAAATTTAGGGTAAGACATAGCTAGGTTGTCTGGAAGGAAAACTATTAGCTATGAAAAAATATATTCTTTCGCTGATCGCGATGGCGGTCTTTTCGCTGGCTTATGCCCAGCAGCCTGCACAACTTGTGAAGGGCCATGTCATTGATGCTGAATCGCTTCAGCCTGTGATCGGTGCTAATGTGATCATTACTACGCTTAACCCGATCATGGGCGGCGCGACGGATGCAGAAGGCGGATTTCGAATCGAGCATGTGCCGGTCGGACGGCATTCCATTAAGATCACGAGCATTGGCTATGACGACGCTTTTTTGCAGGAAATCGCTGTCGGTTCGGGCAAGGAAGTAGAGCTGACGATCAAATTGGCGGAATCTTTTAAATCGTTGGATGAAGTGGTGGTGAAGGCGCAGAAGGAGAACGGTGCTCCGCTGAATGATATGGTAAGCGTTAGCGGACGATCATTTACGGTGGATCAAACCAAAAGGTTTGCGGCTTCGGTGAATGATCCGGCGCGGATGGCACTGTCTTTCGCAGGCGTTGCAACCAACGATGATGGTGGTAACCAGATCATTATACGCGGTAACAGCCCGAAAGGAATGTTGTGGAGAATGGAAGGCGTTGAAATTCCTAATCCCAACCATTTCGGTGAGGAAGGATCCAGCGGCGGCGGGATAAGTGCATTAAGTGCCAACGTTTTAGGGAATTCTGATTTTCTGACCGGTGCTTTTCCTGCGGAATATGGCAATGCTACTTCCGGGGTCTTTGACTTAAAATTAAGAAACGGAAACAATGAAAAGCGCGAGTATGCGCTGCAAGCCGGCGTTTTGGGCCTCGATTTTGCCGCGGAAGGACCAATCGGTGTAAAAGGCGGCGCTTCCTACCTGGCCAATTATCGCTATTCCACCTTATCCGTTCTTGACAAATTGGGATTGAACATTCAGGGCGATGCATCCACGGACTTCCAGGATGGCGCTTTTAAAATCCACGTTCCTTCGGATGATCGGTCGGTGGTGACGGTTTGGGGAATTGGCGGGATCAGCACTTCCAAGGAGCGTACGCCGCAGGAAAATGAAGTTTTTACGTCAAACAGAGGCATATTGGGCATCAATTATCTGCGCTATATCAGCAACAAGGCTTACGTGGAAAGCATCATTTCATACGCTGGTACCAAGGTTACGGACGACTCCGATGACCTTGGAAAGCAAATCTCGTATCACCAGAGCTTCATTAATCAGACCCTCAGGATTTCTTCCCTTCTCAACTACAAATTGAATGCAAGAAATACCTTCCGGGGCGGGTTCATCATCAATCATTTGGATTTCAACCTTTTCGACCGGAATAATGAAAATGGTCCTGTTCGTGTTTTTCTGGATCAAAAGGGCAGTACTCAGCTTTATCAGGCATATGGTCAGCTTAAATCGCGTATATCGCCGACAGTTACGATCAATGCGGGTGTTCACGGCATGTTATTGGGACTTAATAACCAGTTTTCTCTCGAACCGCGGTTAGGGATGAAATGGGCCGTCGCATCCCGATCAACCGTTAGTTTCGGGGCCGGGCTGCATAGCAAAACAGAATCGATCTCAACTTATTTCGCACAGGTGAATGCAGAAAGTGGAAAAACGGCCGCTGCTAATAAGGATCTTAAACTGATGAAATCGGCGCATTTTGTGGCTGGCTACGAGTTCCGCCCGACCAGCAGCTGGCGTATCCTTACCGAAACTTATTATCAGCATCATTACCATGTGCCAATCGGTTCACCGAACGCGACCAAACCATATCTTTTGCATAATTCACAAATCAATGAGATCAGCGGCTTTGCCAATGATTCCCTAACAAGTGACGGAACCGGACGCAGTTATGGCGTGGAACTGACTGTTGAAAAATCGCTGACGGGCGGCATTTACCTGATGAGTACAACATCGCTATATCAGGCCAAATACACTGGTCGGGACGGCATTGAGCGCGACAGCAGGTTTAATGGTCAGTTTGTTCAGAATGTTCTGGCGGGAAAAGAGTGGAAAGTGGGAAAAAACAAAACCAATGTATTTGCGGCGAACATTAAGCTGCTCGCGTCGGGCGGAAACCGCGTAACACCTGTTGACCTTGAAAAATCGAAACAAACAGGAAAAACGGAGCGCGACTGGACAAAGGCATATTCGGAGCAGCTGCCGCATTATTTCCGCTCGGACGTTCGGGTAAGTTATACAAAGAATAAAAGGCGCACGGCATCCACGATCTCACTGGACATCCAGAATGTGACCAATCGTTTGAATGCATATGAGCAAACTTACGACCCTACCAACAAGGAAATAAGAAACACAACGCAGACCGGGCTGATCCCGGTGCTGAACTATCGTCTGGAATTCTAATAGGGCCAGTCGGTTCATCCGGCTAATCTGTTTCTTCGTCGTGGAAATGCTGGACTCCATCTGTATTCGCTTTTCGTACGGATAGTGGTGTTATAATTTGGTTGTATCAATGTCAAAAAGCAGTTCATTGAAGCGAAACCTTACATTCTAAACCGATACAAATATGGAAACGCCGCGTAACGAATTTATCTGGAGAAAAGCGAAAAAGAGAGCATCGTTCAAAGTTCATCTGAGCACTTATATGGTTGTGAATGGGGGTTTATGGCTGCTGTGGGCTGTAACCGCTTTTCCGCACTTTGGCAATGATCATATGCCATGGCCGATATTTCCAATGCTGGGGTGGGGCATAGGACTTGCCTCTCATTATATCACCGCATACGGTAATCTCGGCGAAAAGGAAATGGCAGAGCGGGAATATGAAAAATTAATGCGCAGCTAGCCAGCCCTTGGAATAGTTGTTTTACAATCCCTGATAAATAAGATCAGAGATTCAAACAAAAATAATTATGGAAAAGGACCTTCAAAATAAGGAAGCGATAGAAAAATTAAAATCAATGGCCGAGGATATCCGGTTCTGCATGTATACGACATACGCCAACGAGAAAATCGAATCGCGGCCTATGACTACGCAACAGATTGATGAGAACGGTAACGTTTGGTTTTTTACAAATAGAAACACAGACATTGGCGACGGCTCGAATCAGGGCGAACCGGTTACATTGATTTATTCAGAACCCCAAAATAACACCTATATCAGCGTTTCCGGAAAGGCTGAAATTGTTGAAGATGAAGCGAAAAAAGAGGAATTATGGAATCCGATGGCAAAAGCCTGGTTTCCTGAAGGCAAAGAAGATCCAAACCTGGTGCTTTTAAAAGTGACAACGGGAGAAGCTGCTTACTGGGATGCGACGTCATCCAAAATGGTGGTTTTCTTTTCTATGGTAAAAGCCGTGCTTACAGGCACCACGCCGGATGGCGGCGATCATGGAAAGTTGAATTTGGCATAAGCGGCTGATTTCCGCCCTAAATTCCTGACAGGATTTTTGAATTACCAATAGCTGAAAAGGGTTGGCCATATGGTCAACCCTTTCTCTTTAATCTGATGATGAAGTGTAATAGCTTATTCAGCGCTGGCTTCTTCGTTCACATACGTTTCAGCTAGCTCTGTCAATTTATGGTCTGTTTCGCCTTCCTGGTCAAGCGTTTGTTGCAGTAAATCTGCTACGTCGCTGTGGCCTAGTGTTCTCGCAATGTTTCTCAATGTTCCGTAAGATGCGATTTCATAATGCTCAACTTTCTGAGCAGCCATGATCAATCCGCAATCGCGAACCATTGTTCCTTTATCGGTGCTGCTGATAATTTCTTCTGCTTCTTCGATAAGTCCTTCCATGGCCGCACATTTCTTAGCTTGTGCTTTCTCGCCGATCAGACCGAAAACTTCTTCCAATCTCGCAGCGTGTTCTTCTGTTTCAGTTGTATGTTGTTCAAAAGCTGCTTTCAGTTCTTCCGAAGTAGCATTTTTAGACATTTTTGTCAATGCTTTTGCAAGGTGTTTTTCTGCCCAGTAAATGTCTTTAAGACCATCTACAAATAGTTCTTTTAGCTTTTCGCTGTCTGTTCCTGTAATCTGGTTAACGGTTTTACTTTTAGTCGCTTTCATGATTCGTAGTTTTAATAGTTTATTGTTGTCTGTGAAGGATCTTGTTATCGTCCTTGCCCCCACCATTGGTAAAAACCGTACCAGCGTTTTGCCCATGGCCCAATGCTGGTTGTCAGGTTTCTATGAAGATTTAAGTACACATATAGCTGCGTAAAATCCAGTTTTGGGGAAGTTTTCATGGCATTGCGTGCGTGCGGGATATTTTTTGGAATGATTTTTGAGCATTCCCATTATCCATTTGAACCCTCATTTATCTATGCAGTCCAACCGATCGCTGAAAATCGTACTTATTGTTTTTGTCTTCATTGCAGCCGGTGCCATAGGCTGGTTCCTTTTCAAAAAATATAAAAATGAAAACGCCAATCCCGTTTCGGGACTGAAACCGCGCGTAGAAATGGGAATCGGGCAAATCAGCAACATTACGGACAGTACTATTGATTTATCACTGAAACTTTTGGTGGACAATCCCCTGCCCGTAGGTGTGGACGTAGAGCGCTTCAGTTATTTTGTGCAGATGAACGGAGTGACCATTGTAGAGGACGAATATGCTAAACCGTTAACAATTAACCCGCGCGACAGCACAATGGTTACCATTCCAGCGAAGTTGAAGATCGCGAAGCTAAAAAAGGAAGGAGATTCGGAAAATGCTGCGGGAGAAGATAGCGCCGATTATCATTTCGAAGGCCATTTTCATTTGAAGAAGCCGATTTTAGGAAAAGACAGCATTGTGCTTGATATGGACAAAAGGCTGCCGCTTTACAGGCTTCCCAAAGTTGAAATTGTAGATTATGACATGAAAAAATTCAGTCTGGGTAAATCTGAAATTGTCTTAAAACTGAAATTCTCTAATCAGAATCCGTTTCCCGTTCAGTTTGAAAATCCTGCATACGTTGTTGACCTGGGTAAGCAGGACCGCCTGGCCGAAGGGAGCGTTAAGGGCGTTACCAAGGTGAAAGGGAAGAGCAGCGAGATCTACGAAATTCCGCTCGCCATTGATATGGGCAAAGTTCTCAAAGCGGCAGGTCAACTTGTTTCAAAAGGGAAACAGTTACCATTTGTTTTGTATTTCAAAAGTAAACTGGTCTCAGAAAACGACATCTTTAAAAACAGTGACGTCAACATTATCGTCAACGGAACATTAAAGGATCTGGAAACGGTACAAAAAAACCTTTCGAAGTAGACTGGACTTCGAAAGGTTTCCTATACTGAAAAAAGCTTATCAGATATTGGCTAGTTACCTGGCTGTTACTCGCAGGTTACCGCGCTTTGTTAAACCAGATCACCATTTCATTCGGGCCGCGGTTAGCCCAGGCGTAATAAGGAATGAGCGTTACATTACCGGCTTCGGCTTTCAGAACATTAATGCCGCCCAGCAAGCTTTGCTGATAACTCGCAGCGAAGTTCTGGCTTTCCGAGATAGGTATATCCAGTGCCTTTCCGTTGTTGTCATGGCCTTCTGCGCAATACAAAACAGGTCCCCGCTCGATGGCTATTTTATCTTTATTAGCCGTAATGTTTTCGTTGGAAATGATCTTTCTGACCGGCATATCCAATGCCAGCTCCAACTGGTCCCCTTTTTTCCAGTTACGAGCCAGCTTTATATAACCTTTTTCAATCGTTGCAGGCATGTTTTTGCCATTAACCCGCAATGTTACGGGCTTGGAATCTTTGTTGGTATACGCATACAAGTTACCGGGAATCGCCTCGCCCGTTGCCCAGCCCGGAATCCGCACCGACAACGTGAAGTTTCCTGC
Organism: Dyadobacter sp. CY351; assembly: GCF_021502625.1. NCBI lineage: Bacteria > Pseudomonadati > Bacteroidota > Cytophagia > Cytophagales > Spirosomataceae > Dyadobacter > Dyadobacter sp. CY351. The sequence continues at coordinate 311,213 of NZ_JAKFFU010000002.1, forward strand.
CTTTTCCGGATCGACCAGTATTTTGACATTCCCGTCCCAAGGATAATTGGTTTGCTGCGCCAGTTTAACAGCATTATTATTTACTGTTAATGTCGCTTCATTATCTGCAAAAAGATTGACGATCAGCTCGTTGCCTTTTGTTGCATAAATATAGGCAGGCATTGATGGCAAGAACCGGGATACATTGGTAGGGCAGCATGCCGTTCCAAACCAGGCTTGTCTTTCAGCGCCAGAGCCCTTGTTAAAATCATTGACACCATTGGAAGCCATGGGGTTTACATAAAAAAACTTATCTCCCTTGACCGACATGCCACCCAAAAAACCATTATAAAGTACACGCTCGAAGACATCAATGTATTTGGATTCACCCGTATACAGATACATTTTATGGTTCCAAAGCATGTTGGCAATCGCCGCGCAAGTTTCGGCATACGCGTTGTCATTCGGTAGGACGTAAGGTTTGTCAAAAGCTTCGCCATCCTCGCGCGCGCCTACGCCGCCGGTGACATACTGCTTTTTCTCCGTGGCATTGTTCCATATTGTGTGAATAGCATGGCTGTGTTCAGGTTCGTCCTCGATCGTCAGCATGTCCGCAACGGCTGTGTATAAGTATTGCGCACGAACCGCATGACCGACCGCTTCTTTTTGTCTCACAAACGGAACCTGGTCCTGGAAATATGCAGGGCCAAGTTTGTGCTCGTCCAGATACAAAGCACGCTTATCCGAGCGACCACGCATATCAATGAAGAATTTGGAAAGATCCAGATATTCCTTTTTTCCAGTAGTCCGGTAAAGTTTGATCAATGCAATTTCAATCTCCTGGTGTCCGGGAACGACTAACAGCTGGCCAGGTTTGGTGCCAAAAGTCTTGACGAGGTGATCTGCATTTTTGGTGGCAACATCGAGCAGTGTTTTCTTGCCCGTGGCTTCGTAATGGGCAATGGCCGCTTCATAAAGGTGCCCCACATTGTAGAGTTCGTGGCTGCCGTTTTCGAATCCGTAGCGGTAAGGGCCGGCAATCCAGTCGTAAGAACCGGTGGTGTCTTTATTGATGGTCCGGATTGTATATAAATAGCCATCCGGCTCCTGTGCGGCTGCAAAAAGCGTGATCAGGCTATCCAGATAATGGTCCAGCTTGGGATCATATTGGTTTTGCAGCACATAGGACGCGCCTTCCACAACCTTAAAAACGTCAGAATCATTGAAGCGTACGCCTTCGAATTTTCCCTTTTTGAGCCCGCCAGCCACCGCAAAATTGTCGATCCGGCCCGATTCTTCGCATTGTTGCAAAGCATGCGGAACGGTCACTTCACGTGCAGCTTCCACGCGTGTGTGCCAGAAACCTTGTTTGGTTTTTACATTTTTAAGCGGAACAGCGTTGATTTTGCTGTTTTGCGCAAAAGACAACTGATAGCAAAACAGCAGGGAGAACAGCAAGAAATATTTGGTCATTATATGAATAAATTGAGATTAACCTGAGAAACTTTATTCGATATGACCCAAAAAACATGCCAATTAAAGGCCGTACTTCTCCATTCTCCGGTAAAGTGCCGCGCGGCTGAGACCGAGCTCACGCGCTGCATCTGTAATATTTCCGTTAAAACGTTTCATCGCTTTCACGATCAAAGTCTTCTCCATATCTTCCAGGTCGAAGCCGGTGGCGGTAGTTGGCGTGCCGCCGGAGCTTTTCAGGAAAAGGTCGTCGGGCTGCAATGTTTTTTCCTGCGAAAGAATCACAGCGCGTTCAATCGCGTGCTGCAATTCGCGGATGTTTCCCGGCCAGTTGTACTGCTGCATTTTCTTGATCAATGCACTGCTGATGTCGTTAACCGGGCGGTTGTATTTCTTGCCGTATTGTTTAAGATAATATTCGGCCAATGCGCTGATGTCCTCCGGACGCTCACGCAATGGAGGCAAGTCCAGTTCAATGGTGTTAATCCTGTAAAGCAAATCCTGGCGGAATGTTTTTTCAGTCACCATTTTTTCAATATTCATATTCGTAGCGCATAACAGCCTCACGTCCAGAGAAATGGGTTTATTTGATCCCACCCGCGTAACGCGCCTTTCCTGAATGACAGTCAGCAACTTCGCTTGTAATGCCAGCGTAAGGTTTCCTATTTCATCCAGAAAGATGGTTCCGCCTTTGGCCTCTTCAAATCGCCCTGCACGGTCTTCTTTTGCATCCGTAAATGCACCCTTAACATGACCGAAAAGCTCGCTTTCGAACAGACTCTCACTCAATGCACCCAAATCCACAACCACGAACGGCTTGTCGGCGCGCTTTGAATGCTGATGTATATGCTTGGCCAGCTGTGTTTTACCCGTCCCGTTCTCGCCCAGAATCAGGACATTAGCATCTGTGGCGGCTACGCGTTCTGCGGTGGCCAGCACTTGTTTCATTGAATCACTTGACGCTACTATAGCTTCGACGGTTGACTTGCTTTTTTTGCCGTCGTCCTTGCTTTTTTCCTCCGCAACAACCTGTATTTTATCATTGCCCCCTTCAAGTGCGCCGCTGATCGTGGTTAGGAGCTTATCATTTTCCCAGGGCTTCAGCACGAAATCCGTGGCACCGGCCTTGATCGCGCGAATGGCCATTTCAATGTCTCCGTATGCCGTGATCATGATCACTTTAGAAGCTGGCTTAATGTCCAGAATGCGATCCAGCCAATGAAAGCCCTCGCGGCCGCTGTTCACGTCGCGGGTGAAGTTCATGTCCAGCAGGATCAGGTTATAATCGCCGTTGGTAACAAGGAATGGCAGTTTTTGCGGATTTTTTTCAATGTCCACCGCTTTGGCGTGGCGCTTCAAGAGGAGTTTGGCCGCACTTAATACGTCGACATCGTCATCGATGATCAGGATTTTTGCTTCAGAGAGTTGCATGGCTGGTTTTGGAGTTGCTAAGGGCTAAATCCCTTTATTGGCTATTGTTTGGAAAGATAGCAGAAGCATTTTGAAATTTAATTTTATAACCCGTTAAAAAGTCAGTATTTTACCCTAATAAGCATAAAAATGGCTTGTCCGCACCCGAACAAAATTGTCCGTTATCGGACATTCAAAATGGTTTTAAATAAGGTTAAGGGATTGATATTTAGTGTTTTGTATGGCTATGGCTCCTTTGGCATAGGGATTGGATAGAATAGATCAAAGTTTAACAGCGAATCCAATCACCAACAATATAATGGAAGTCAAAACACCTAACTCATCCAGCACCAGTAACAACGGTTTCACCGGGGGCTCGACCATGGATAAAATCAAACCAAAGAAATTCTGGAACACACAACGCATTGGCATAATCGCCGGCAGCACGCTGCTGATTGCCTTTTTAGTATATCAATTTTTCTTTGCCGATAAACGCAGCAAGCTTAATGTTGAGCAAGATAAACTGACAGTTTCAACGGTTAAGCAAGGCAAATTCGACGAATTCATTGTGGTAACCGGCGTGGTGCAGCCATTGAAAACTATTCAATTGGATGCTATTGTAGGCGGATATGTTACCGAGAAACTTATTGAAGGCGGTAACATGGTAAAACAAGGCGATGTACTTTTAAGATTGGAAAACCAAAACCTGAAACTAAGCTTTCTACAATCAGAAACGGAGGCGAGCCGACTGGTAAATGATCTTCAGAATACACGCCAGAGCTTGCGTATTGCCCGGTTTAACCTGCAAAAGACATTAAGCGAGCTTGATTTTCAGATCGATCAGGCGAAGGATGCACATGAGCGGAATGCTAAGCTTTACAAGGATAAAGTGATTCCGGATGCAGATTATTTGAAAACAAAAAGAGAATTTGACCGCCTGACCAAACAGCGCGAGATTGAAGTTGAATCACAGAAATATCAGGAAGAAAACTCCAAAATGCAGATCGCGCAGCTGGAAGGAACATTGGCCAGCACGCAGAAAAACGTGAACCTTTGGAGACAAACGCTTGAAAACCTTTCGGTTAAGGCACCCGTTTCCGGCTTACTTTCTTCCATGAATGTGGAAGTGGGATCGAACATTAACCAGGGTCAGAACATTGGACAAATCGATGACCTGAACGGTTTCAAGATGCGTGTAAGCGTGGATGAACATTATATTTCGAGGATCTTTGCTGGCTTGATGGGTTCGATGGAATTCAATGGAAAAGATTACGGATTGAAGATCATCAAAATCTATCCGGAGGTTTTGAGCGGAAGATTTGAAGTGGACATGCAATTTGATAAAGGCGCTCCTGAATTGATCAAGAGAGGCCAGTCGGCTCCGATTCGTCTGCAATTGGGACAACCTTCACAAGCAACGTTGCTTCCGGTGGGTGGATTCTTCTCCGAAACTGGCGGAAACTGGGTATATGTGGTGGGTGAGGACGGCAAGCGTGCTTCGAAACGTAAAATTACATTGGGCCGCAAAAACCCTGAGTATTTCGAGGTTCTGGAAGGTTTGCAGCCAGGTGAGAAAGTGATCACAAGCTCATACGAGAACTTCGGGGACAATGAAGTGCTGGAATTTTAAGAATCAGAGACTCTATTAGTAATCAATTCAATCAATCATAAAAGGCCCATAGCCCTCAGCTGAAAGCCGATAGCCAAAGAAAACCCAATGATCAAAATTAGCAACCTTCATAAGATCTTTTCTACCGAGGAAGTAGAAACCACTGCCCTGAACGGCATTGACATGGATGTAAAAGACGGCGAGTTTGTCGCTATCATGGGGCCATCCGGTTGTGGTAAATCTACCTTACTGAACATTCTCGGCCTGCTTGACAACCCTAGTGAAGGCTCCTACGAATTCTACGGCACAGAAGTAGCCAAGATGTCGGAAAGGCAGCGTGCGCAAATCCGTAAAGGTAACATTGGATTTGTATTCCAGAGTTTTAACCTCATCGATGAACTGACTGTTTATGAGAACGTTGAACTTCCATTGCTTTATCTGAAAACACCGCCAGCCGAACGCAAGGAGAAAGTAGAAGCAGCATTAACCCGCATGAACATGATGCACCGCCGCAATCACTTTCCACAGCAACTTTCCGGGGGGCAGCAGCAACGTACGGCCATCGCCCGCGCCGTTGTGGCCACACCAAAAACAATCCTTGCGGATGAGCCTACGGGTAATCTCGACTCCAAAAACGGGGAAGAAGTAATGAACCTCCTGAGCCAGCTGAATGCAGCAGGGACCACCATTCTAATGGTAACGCACTCACCATATGATGCCGGTTTCGCACACCGTATCGTCAACTTGTTCGACGGCAAGATCGTGACCGAAAAAGTGCACGTTTAGATCAGGCGCCATGAAAAGAATCCTTACAATCCTCCTCGCCGGCGTAAGTACGCTGGCGATCGCACAAAAGAGAATGAGCCATAGCCACGTGCTTTCAGCTCCGCCTGCGCCTGTTGCGCCTTCCGCTCCGGCTGCACCTCACGCGCCGGTTCTTTATTCTTCCGCAGATGCCAAAGCGCAAATCTGGATCTCCGACGATGAAAACCAGCAGCACGCTACGATCATTGACGACAATGGGTATTCAAAACAAGTGAGGTTCAATAAGGAATCGGGAGAGCTGTTTTTGCAATACAAATTCAGCAAACGGAATGAAGAATTCATTTACGAAAAAACGGTGAATGCGGCGGAGAAATCAGAAGAAGAACGCCAGCAGATCATTGACCACTTCGAGATTGAAATAGAGCTTCCCGGACGGGGCATTTAAAAACAACGGACATGCTGCAGAATTACATTAAGATCGCGTGGCGGAACCTGCGTAAGCATAAGTTTTATTCATTCCTGAACATTTTCGGATTGGCACTCGGCCTTGCAAGCTGTTTGCTGATTACGCTTTATGTATCGGATGAGCTCAGTTTTGATAAGTCTTTTGAACACGCAGACCGCATTCACAGGGTCAATGCAGACATTCGTTTTGGTGGGGCAGATATGGCGCTTGCCGTTGCGCCCGATCCGCTCGCATTTACATTAAAAAAGGATTATCCACAGATTGAACAGGTTGTGCGGCTTCGTGAGAATGGAAGTCAGCTTGTACGCCGGTCCGAGGGCACTGAGAACCTGAAAGAAGATCAGGTATGCTTCGCAGATTCTACATTTTTCAAGGTATTTTCTCTTCCGTTAATCATGGGTGATCAGGAAAAGGCCTTGAAAGATCCCTATACTGTGGTAATCTCGGAAAGCAATGTGCTCAAATATTTTGGGAAAGAAAATCCGATGGGTAAGGGCTTAACAATTGATAATGACCAGACTTACACGGTAACAGGCGTGATGCAGGACATTCCTGCGCAGTCGCATTTGCGGGACATGAATATGCTGCTGTCCATGAGCTCCAATCCTGAAAGTAGGCTGAATGGCTGGGGAAGCCATAATTTTAACACTTATTTATTGCTTAAAGAAGGTGTCGATCCCAGGCAGTTCGAAAAGAACTTCGAAACTGTTTTGCAAAAATACACAGCCAAATGGCTGGTAAGCTTCATGGGTGCATCGCTGGATGAGATTCGCAAGTCGGGTAGTTACTTGCGTTACTCGCTTATTCCGCTGACTGAAATCCATTTGCATTCAGACCGTACGGCTGAGATTAATGTGAATGGCAATATTCAATACGTATATATATTCGCGGTTGTTGCTTTGTTCCTCCTGACCATTGCTTGTGTCAATTTTATGAACCTGGCAACGGCCCGCTCCTCAAACCGGGCAAAAGAAGTCGGCGTCCGCAAAGCGCTGGGTTCTGAGAGATCTTCGCTGGTCAACCAGTTTCTTACGGAATCGGTCATGCTTAGCTTTTTTTCACTGGCATTGGCTGTTTCGCTGGCATATTTCGCTCTTCCGCTTTTCAATAATCTGGCAGGCAAGCAAGTTAAATTTCCGATTGGCGAGGTTGGATTTTGGATAATATTATTGATTACGGGTGGTGTTGTGGGTGTTCTTGCAGGGAGCTATCCTGCATTTTTCCTGTCGGCCTTCAATCCACTGAAAGTTTTGAAAAACAGCGTAGAGCTGCAAGGAAAGGGAGGCTATCTGCGCAATGCACTCGTTGTTTTTCAATTTGTGATCTCGGTCATGCTGATTGTCGGCACCGGTGTTATTTATCGTCAGCTAAATTTTATACAAACTAAAAAACTGGGCTTTAATAAGGATCAGATGTTGATCGTGAATGATGCTTATGCTCTCAATAAGCAGGTTACAGCATTCAAGGAACAGGTAATGCGACTTCCGAATGTGGAAAATGCCACGGTAACAAGTTTCCTGCCAACGCCATCGTCACGTACAGATAATACATTTTTTCCGGCTGGCCAAATGCAGCAAGACAAGGGCATTAGTATGCAGAACTGGGCCGTTGATTATGATTTTATAAATACTATGGGATTGCAAATGGCGAACGGTCGACCATTCCAGGAAGAATTCCCTTCGGATTCATCTGGCATTATTATCAACGAGGCCGCTGCAAAAGTGCTCGGGTATGCTCAGCCCATTGGGAAGAAGATATTCGGATATGCAGATCAGGAGATGAAACAACGCATTGATTATACGATCATTGGCGTTGTAAAGAACTTTCATTTTGAATCATTAAAGAAAAATATCGGTGCATTGAGCCTGGTGCTTTCGCGCAGCATCGGAACAGTCGTTTTCAAATTGAATGGCGGCGCTGTAGCCCAAACCGTTGATCAGGTGGAGCAACTCTGGAAGAAAATGGCTCCGGGGCAGCCGTTCAGCTACCGGTTTATGGACGAAGATTTCAACAATGTTTACCGCAGCGAGCAGCGCGTAGGGCAGATCTTCATCACATTCGCAACGATTTCGATCATTATCGGCTGCCTGGGATTGTTCGGTTTGTCGGCTTACACGGCTGAGCGGCGCACAAAGGAAATCGGTGTGAGAAAGGTGCTTGGTGCGAGCGTTGCCAACATTGTGGCTTTGCTTTCAAAAGAATTTTTAAGGCTGATCATTATCGCGATCCTGATCGGCATCCCTATCGCCTGGTTTGGGATGAACCAATGGCTCAACGATTTCGCCTATCACGTAGACCTGGAGTGGTGGATGTTCCTGGCAGCCGGGGCGATTGCTATCACCATTGCGTTGCTAACGGTTAGTTTTCAAAGCATTAAGGCCGCACTTATGAACCCGGTGAGGAGCCTGCGGAGCGAGTAGGGGGCGCTTAGAGAGGTAAGTCAACATTCATACCCAAAAGCCATGATCAAAAACTATCTGAAAATTGCCGTTCGGAGTTTGATGAGGAATAAAATTTTCTCCTTTATCAATATTGCCGGGCTTTCGCTCGGGCTCACTTGCTGCATGCTTATTGTGCTATATACCAAGGATGAAGTCAGTTTTGACCGGTTTCAGGCGCATAAGGATCAGCTTTTCCGCATAAAGGTAACCCTGTCGGACAGCCGTGAGACACGGACGCTCGGCAGTACAAATGCCATTCACGGACCGAGCTTTAAAGCGGAGATTCCGGAGATTAAGGAGATTGTGAGGGCGCAGAGCAACACGTTTGTGACGAGGAAAGGCAATGAGCTGCTGAGCGAAGATGTGCTGTTTGCTGATAACAATTTCTTCACAGTTTTTTCGATACCGCTGGTTGCAGGCGACCCTGGAACGGTGCTGTCCAATGTCAATTCGATAGTTCTGACAGAAGAAATAGCTGAGAAATACTTCAATACAACGGATGCGGTTGGCAAGACAATGGAGTTGAAAATCGGCGATACTTTTGAGAAGCTGGTTGTATCCGGCGTGGCCAAAAAGTGCCCGCAGAATTCTTCAGTGCAGTTTGGTGCTGTGATCCCATTTGAGTTGCAGGTCGTGAGAGGCTGGACGGACAAAGATTGGCTGGGTTTTTATATGAACACATTCGTTTTGTTGCATGATAAAGCCAGTTACCAGGCCGTTATTCCTAAACTAAATCAGGTTTTCAAAAGCAAATCAGCCGAGGAAATCAGCAAGATCAAGGACTTTGATCAAAAGATCAATTTTAGTCTGCAACCGTTCCTGGATATCCATCTCGACAGCGAAGTAAGCGACTTGCGCAATGGCCTCGGACGCGGCAGCAGCGCTATTTACAGTTATATCTTATCTGGCATAGCCATTTTCATCCTGCTGATCGCATGCATTAATTTTGTAAATCTAACTGTTGCCCGTTCCCTGAAAAGAGCCAAGGAAATCGGCATCAGGAAGGTTGTGGGAAGTCAGCGGAAGCAATTGATTTACCAGTTTCTGGGTGAATCATTTTTTCTTTCGTTTGTGGCATTTGTCTTTGCAATTGTTCTGACGCTTGCTGTTTTGCCTACGTTCAATGAGCTGGCCAATAAACAATTGGCATTGTCATATTTACTGGATAGCAAGCTGGTTTCCGGATATTTTGCATTGTTCCTCGTAACCGGGGCAGTGGCGGGCTTTTATCCCGCATTGGTGCTCTCCGGATTCAGCCCGGCGCAGACATTATACAACCGGACCAGGCTGACACAGAAAAACTATCTGACCAAAGGCCTGGTCGTTTTTCAGTTTGCGTTGTCCGTTTGTCTTGTCATCGGGACGATTGTTATTTATTCACAATTTAAATATTTGACAAATAAGGACTTAGGTTATAACGACAAAAATCTGATGAGTTTCAGCCTTGGTCGGGGCCAATCCGGTGAGAAGTATCTGGCTGTGGTGAAAGAAGAACTTGAAAGCATTGCAGGCATAGAAGAGGTTGCAGCATTTAACGGCAATTATAACGGAACACTGGCCAATATCGAAACCGGGAAAATGAATTTTGGATACATCGGCGTGGACGATAATTTTCTTAAAACCTTGGGAATTCCGATCGTTAGGGGACGTAATTTTTCCAAAAGCTTTCCTTCTGATCCTGTGCAGTCTGCGGTTGTGAATGAAGCATTTGTGAAAAAGGCCGGATGGCAGAATCCAATTGGGAAGCAAATTAATTTTGAATGGAAGAATCAAAAATTGACGGTCATCGGCGTAGTCAAAAATTATCATTATGCCTCGCTGAAAGACACAATCCAGCCGCTGTTGATGACGCAGGATCCTAATTATGGGTTAAGCACCTTATTTCTCAAACTGAGCAATGGGAACACTGTGGAAACCGTAAAAACGGTTGAAAAAATATTTCGCAAATACGTGCCGTTTATGCCGTTTGAATATCAATTTGAAGATGCGAAAAACCTGAAACGCTACGAATCGGAAGCGAAGTGGAAGGAAATGATCACATTAGCGGCCATGCTGTCCATTTTTGTTTCCTGCATCGGGCTATTTGGCCTGGCGACGTTCAACGCGGAAACGCGGGTGAAGGAAATCGGCATCAGAAAAGTGCTGGGAGCGTCCGCCGCCAGCATAGCAGCATTGCTATCTTCTGATTTCATCAAACTTGTGCTGGTTGCCATAGTCGTTGCCTTGCCCTTTTCCTATTACGCGGCAGACACCTGGTTACAGGATTTCCCTTACCGCATTGCCATTTCCTGGTGGTATTTCGCCGTCGCTGCCCTATTAGCCATCACCGTCGCCCTGTTAACCGTAGGCTATCAAAGCATCAGAACAGCATTGATTAATCCGGTTGAGAGTTTGAAGAATGAGTAGAGGTTTGGGATTAGGCAAATTTTGGAATATTGGTTAATTTTGAGAAGAACTGAATTCAAAGCTTATGATCTTAGACCGAATAACATTTGATCCGAACATGATGGGGGGGAAGCCTTGCATCCGCGGAATGCGGGTTACGGTTGGAACGCTCGTGGGCCTTGTAGCCTCGGGGAGCACTTTTGATAACATTTTGCAGGCTTACCCTTACATAGAGATCGAAGATATTAAACAAGCATTATCGTATGCAGCCTGGCGGTCGGAGGAAATCGAAATGCCTTTTCAAGCTGCATGAAGATCTTGATTGACATGAACTTGTCGCCACACTGGGTTGAATTCTTTGCTGGTAAGCAAGTTCATGCAGTCCATTGGTCGGCGGTCGGAAAAGCGACAGATCAGGACGAAATCATTTTTGAATATGCTCGGCTGAACGGTTACATTGTCTTTACAAATGATCTGGATTTCGGATCGATATTAGCCGCGACTAATGCCACAAGTCCGAGTGTTTTTCAAGTCAGAAGTCAAAGTTTACTGCCACATTTGATTGGGGAGACAGTAGTAGCGTGCTTATCCCAATATTCCCTCTACCTGGAAGAAGGCAGTTTGGTAACACTGTATGAACAGCGGGCGAAAGTTCGGATCCTACCTCTTCGTGCCTGACTTTTTATAATAACATTCCAACCAGTCCATTACCGAACAAAAGTGTCCGAAACCGGACACTTTTGTTGCTTTAAATTAGATACAATGAATTGATAATGAGTGTAATACGACGCCTATCCGACTCGTGGTATAATTATTCAATAGACTCAAATATCTATTTAGCTATGAAAAATAAAATATCCTCTTCGCCTCATGAAAATGAGCGCGTTTGCGGGGTCAAGATTAATTAAGGAAAACTAGCCATGATTAAAAATTATTTGAAAATTGCCTGGCGGAATGTGCTTAAAAGTAAGCTCTTTTCCGCCATTAATGTGTTTGGACTATCCGTTGGGATGACATGCTGCATGCTGCTGCTCCTATACATCCAAAGTGAAATTTCGTTTGACAAACAGCACGAACACATTGACGACCTGTATCTCCTGCGCAGCGAAAATGTCCAATCCAGTGGTGAGAAAATGGATAACCCGCGCGGTCCGGCACCATACGCACAGGCTATGAAAATGGAATTTCCGGAAGTGGTGCAGGTCACCAGACTTTGGCAGAATTTCCTGGAAGACAAGTCGCTATTTACTGTAAACCAGCCGGGGCAAGGCGAAAAGTCATTCTACGAAACCAAGGGAATTCATGCAGACTCTACATTCTTTGATGTTTTTACCTACGAATTTGTCGAAGGCGATCCGCACACGTCGTTGAAAGATGCGCATTCTATGGTCCTTTCGGAAGCTGCTGCCCATAGGCTTTTTGGAAGTGGGCCTGCGCTGAACAAGACGGTTAAAATTGGCGGGAAGTCAGGGAATAATGAGAATTTCAAGGTAACCGGCGTTTTTAAAAGTCAGGAAGGGAAGTCGCACATTGATGCAAATTATTTTGTCTCGCTCCAAGTGGGCTGGGTGGGCGATTACCTGCGGCAGCCAGATCTGAATTTTACAAGTAACAATATGTTTTACCATTATCTGCGTTTGAAGCCTGGCACCAGCGCAGAAAAATTTAGTCAGAAACTTCCTTCATTTATCGAAAAATATGCACGTAAGGATTTGAAAATCGCTGGTTTTGATAAAAAGCTTGCATTACTTCCGGTGAAAGACATTCACCTGTTCAGCAGGATAGATAAGATTGTTACCAGCACCACGAGCACCACTTACCTGTATGTCCTTGCTTCGATAGCGATCTTTACATTGCTGATCGCCTGCATCAATTTCATGAATCTCGCGACCGCGCGCTCGGCAAAGCGTGCCGCAGAAGTGGGAATGAGAAAAGTAATGGGTGCAGGAAAAAGTGGCTTGATCGGTCAGTTTTTGGGTGAATCCCTGGTACTCACATTCCTCGCGCTCATTGTTGCGGCTGTTTTTGTGGTTCTCTTTCTTCCTATTTTTAATCAGCTTGCGGATAAAGCATTGTCTTTATCGGAACTCTTCAAGCCTGAAATCATTGCCTCATTTGTGGTTCTGGCATTCATTACCGGCTTGCTGGCCGGGAGTTATCCAGCTTTTTATCTTTCCGTTTTCAACCCGCTGGATGTCATCAAGGGAAAATTTGTCAATTCGGTGTCCGCTACTGCATTGCGTAGAGGGCTGGTTGTGTTCCAGTTTGTGATCTCAATTGGCCTTGTTGTTGCCACGATGGTTATTCAGGGGCAAATCAAATTTATGCAGGAGCAGCCATTAGGTTTTACCAAAGAACAACAAATTGTAATTTCGTTCAGAAGTGAGGAATCGCGTAAAGCGTATACTGCCCTCCGTAACGAGATTTTAGAGAATAATCAAATTACCGCCGCTTCGGGAACAGCCTATTATCCGGGTATTCTCAATCCGAGTGATATGTCTGTTTTTCTGCCTGGACAAAGTGTAAATGAAGATGGATTAGTGAAAACAAACTGGGTGTCTCCCGACTTCATGGAAACCATGGGTTTCAAAATGGCGGCAGGCCGAATGTTTTCTGCCGCATTTCCGGGCGATACCAATTATAAGATTGTAGTGAATGAAGCTACATTGCGGAAGTTTGCGATCCCGCTGGAAAAGGCAGTTGGGCAGCACCTGGACTTTAATTCGGGCAATAATGCAATCAGTTCGCTCGAAATTGTAGGTGTAGTGAAAGATTTTCATTATCAGGACCTGCATAAAGCCATTGAGCCGTATGCCTTTTTTTTAAGTGCCGATGCAAATCATAATTACATTATCGCCCACGTCAACACGAAAGATGTAAGCCGGGTTCTGCCCTTTATGGAAGCCAAATGGAAGTCGCTTGTGCCTGGTGAGCCATTTACATATACATTCCTTGACCAGGATTTTGAAAGTAATTATGCTGCTGATGCACGTACAGCCAGGATTGTGAATTCTTTTACGATTATTTCCATTCTGATTTCCTGTCTCGGTTTGTTCGGTTTGGCGGCTTTTGCGGCGCAGCAAAGGATCAAGGAAATTGGTGTAAGGAAGGTTTTGGGCGCTTCAATCGGCAGTATTGTCGGGTTGCTTTCAAGTGATTTTATCAAATTGGTGATCATTTCCATGCTGATTGCAACGCCGCTGACCTGGTACATTATGAATCAATGGTTGCAGGATTTTGCTTACAAAATTAGCATTCAGTGGTGGATGTTTGTGGCAGCAGGTGCATTGGCAGTTGTTATCGCTTTGATCACTGTGAGCACACAGGCGATAAAGGCAGCAGTTACCAATCCGATTAAATCGTTAAAAAGTGAATAGAAATAAATATTAGCCTGATAATCAAATGTTCAAAAATTATCTCAAAATCGCGCTGCGTAACCTTTGGAAAAGCAAGGGTTACGCGTTTATTAATATTGTAGGCTTGTCCGTAGCATTCTGCATCAGCGCTTTCCTGTTCCTGACGGCTTACTTCCAGTTGTCATTTGATAATTTTCATAAAGACAAAGAGCGCATTTATCAAACCTATTTTATGTCCAATGATCCGGAAAAAGCGCAGGCTTCCGGCTCGATGCCTTTTCCGCTAACACCCGCGTTGAAAGCGGAATTTCCGGAAATAGAAAGCATTACGAGAGTGGTGAACGGCAGTGATGTGCTTGAATACAAAGGGAAATATTTTGATAAACAAGTAATGTTTGCGGACCCGGATTTTCTGAAGATATTCACTTTCCCACTTGAAAAAGGGACGACGGAAACGGCGCTGCAAGATTTGAGCAGCATTGTCATCAGCGAAAACATGGCTAAGGCCATATTTGGAAAAGAAGATCCGATGGGCAAGTCGTTGAAAGTTGGTTTGGATGAAAATCGTAGAGAATATGTGGTTACAGGCGTTTTGAAAGACTTCCCTGAAAACTCGACAATCAAGTACGATGCATTTGTGCGAACAGAAAACGACCGGGGATATCAACAGTCGAAGGAGCAGTGGGACGCGCATTCACACAGGGTATATTTAAAATTGACTCCTAATGCAGATCAGGCAGCGTTTGAAAAGCGGCTGAAACCATTTGCAGAAAAATACTTCGCAGATAATATTACCAGTTTAAAAAGAAAGGGTGCAAAGCCGGACGAAAGGGGTGACATTTTTGCAATCAGGATCCAGAGCCTGAAAAACCTTCGTTTCGATTCAAGGATATCAGGCGGAGGGGCGGCGCCGATTGCGCTTGTATATGCGCTGATGGGAATCGGTTTTTTTATTCTTCTGATCGCTTGTATCAATTTTATCAACTTGAATGTCGCCCGGTCATTCATCCGCGCGAGGGAAGTGGGTGTCCGCAAATCGCTTGGCGCATTGAAAAACCAACTGTTTTTCCAGATCTGGGGAGAAGCTGCCGTGATCTGCTTTTTTGGCTTCCTAACCGGTGTGATACTTGCTGTTTTATTGTTGCCAACCTTCAATGCCACTTTCCAAAGCAAGCTAAGCCTGGATTACATGCTGGAACCGGACAAAATTGCGCTGCTTTTGGGACTGTTTATCCTGGTAACATTGATTGCAGGCGGTTATCCGGCCTGGCAAATGTCCAAGTTCAATGCGGTGGAAGTACTGAAGGGCAAGGTAACATTGAAAAAGCCCGGCGTGCTTCGGAATTCATTGATTATCGCGCAATTTACATTATCAAGCTTACTGATTTGCAGCACAATAATTGCCGTTCAGCAGGTTAACCATTTGCGGACTCAACCGCTCGGATTTGATAAGGAGCAGGTGATCAGCATTCCTGTTGGTAATAAGATCAATGGCAATAAAGTCCTGCGGAGGCTGCGTAATGAGCTTGAAGGAGATCCTAATGTGCTTGCTATCAGCGGAAGCGCAGTGAACTTGGGTGTGGGCAAGGACAGAAGCACGTCCAGGAGCGTAATTGGATTTACCTATAAAGAAAAAGAGGTCACAACTGACTGGCTCCCCGTTGATTATGATTATCTCAAAGTGCTAAATATCAATTTGCTGGCAGGGCGTGAATTTAGCCCGGCCGTTCCAAGTGACTCGCTGGATAGGGTGATTATTACGGAAAGTATGGCCAAAATGATCCAGGAAAAGGATCCGGTCGGCAAATACTTTCAGACTGATACGGCCGGTGTTAAATATCAGATCATCGGTGTAATTCCGGACTTTACGCTCTATTCTTCCAAGAATGAGAAAAAGCCTATTACCATGCATTTGGGCGGCTCGGGGTCTGTGAATTATATTTTGGTCAGGGTTACTCCGCAGAGTGTGCGCATGGCCATGGATAAGTTGAAAAGTGTTTGGAATGAAGTCGCACCCGAAACAGAATTCACTGGAACATTTGTGGACGAAAACACCAATTCCTGGTATCGCGAGGAAGGACATTTGTCGAAAGTTTTCAGCCTTGCTTCGGGCATCGCAATTGTTCTTTCCTGCCTGGGACTTTTCGCCGTCGCATTGATCGTGATGGAGCAGCGGACCAAGGAGATTGGTGTGCGTAAAGTGCTGGGTGCCAGCATTGCGAGTCTGGTTTTTGTGTTGTCCAAAGATTTCGTCAAGCTGGTTTTGATCGCAATTGTCATTGCCACGCCGCTGGCCTGGTTCTTCATGCAGAAATGGCTTGATAATTACGCCTATCGCATTGAAATCAACCCATTAATCTTCGTTTTAGTAGGTCTGGCAGCAATAATGGTCGCCGTGGCAACAGTAGGTTTCCAAAGCATCAAAGCCGCATTGATGAACCCGGTGAAGTCGCTGAAAAGCGAGTGATGCAGGATATAGCGCATTTTAACATTCTCCATTGAAAAAGCATTAACACAGCCATGATCAGGAACTATCTCATCACCTCTTTCAGAAATTTACGGCGCAACTGGAATTTCACTTTGATCAACATTACCGGACTTACATTAGGGCTGGCTTGTTGTTTGCTGATCTTCTTTACCGTCCGGTATGAGCTTAGTTTTGATCGGCATCATAAGCATGTGGACCGCATTTACCGTATCCTGAAACATACGAAAGGGGAGGTAGACAAGGGTTATAACACAGGAATGCCGCTTCCGGCTTTGGCAGCACTACGGAATGATTTTCCAGAGATCCGAAATCAGGTTTCCTGCACATATGCCTTACGCGGCGCACTGGTAACGATTGGCGAAGGGCCAAACAGGAAAAAGTATCCTGAGGATAATAATGCGGTTTCATTTATCGATCCCGAATATTTCAAAATATTCGATTGCAAATGGTTAAAAGGTTCTGCTGCCACTTCGCTGAACAATCCGGGCACAGTGGTGCTTTCTGAGAACCAGGCGAAAAAGTATTTTGGGAATGCGGATCCGATGGGAAGAACCATCCGGGTCGAAAACCATAAGAATTTTATTGTTACCGGCATTATCCAGGACCCGCCTGCGACGACAAACTTCCCTTTCACAACCATGCTGTCGTTCGCGTCGCTGAAAGATTACGGCTCATTTACGAACTGGGACGACTGGCAAAGCACTTACGGCGGTGGGCAAATGTATATGATGCTGCCGGAAAATGTGAGCGAAGAAAAAATGGAGCAGCAGCTGGTTTTATTTGTCAAAAAATACAGAGAACCAAAGGATGCGGCGACCGAAGAGTTTATCCTGCAACCTGTTAATGATATTCATTTTGATACAAAAACCTCCAATTACACCGGCAGAACCATCAGCAAAGGAATGATCTGGGCAATGGTTCTGGTAGGGTTGTTTATTTTAATTACGGCTTGTGTAAATTTCATAAATCTTGCGACCGCGCAGGCGCTCAGACGTGCCAGAGAGGTGGGCGTAAGAAAAGTGTTAGGCAGCACCAAGGGGCAGTTATTAAGACAATATTTTTCAGAAACTGCGGTCATTACCTTTCTGTCTGTTATCCTCGCGCTGATCGTGGCGCAGGTTGTGCTGCCCAACGTTGCCAACATCCTGAACATCAAGGCGGAAGGCGTTGTTTTCGTTACAGATGCTTCGGTTATGACATTTTTGGTTGTGCTGACTATCATAACGACCGTTCTCGCCGGTTTCTATCCTGCAATGGTGGTGTCGGGTTACCAGCCTATCCTTGCATTAAAAGGCAAAATGCGGACGGTGGGAAGCGGACAGGCGAATTTGCGTTCGGGACTTATTGTGTTGCAATTTACCATTTCTCAGATCGTGCTCGTCGGAACATTGATTGCTTACAGTCAGATGAAATACTTCCGTACACTGGACCTTGGTTTTCAGAAAGACGAAATTATCTGTATGCAGATTCCAAGCCAGGATCCGGGCGTTATGGAAGGTTTGTATGCTAAGCTGGCAAATGAACCGGGGATTAAATCCATGAGTTTCAGTGCCTTTACACCGATGTCGAGGAGCAATTGGCAGACGGGTTTTAAATATGAGAATGATGCTGAATTTCTTGATTACGAGATTGTTATGCGGCCTGCGGATACGGCTTATGTGAAAACTTATGGTTTGAAGCTCATTGCCGGTCGCATGTATTTGCCGGCGGACACTATGCGGGAATATGTGGTGAATGAGGCATTTGTGAAAAAATTAGGTTTCAAAAATCCGGCTGAGGCGATCGGAAAGCGGCTTACAATCGGTGGATCGGAGCATAAGCTGCCGATTGTTGGTGTGGTTAAAAACTTTAATACATATAGTCTGCACCGTGAAATTATTCCCTGCGTGCTTACCAGCGATCGAGGCAATTACCGCACATTAGGCATCAAGCTGTCGGAAAATGCGGATGCGAAGCAAATCGAAAGGATTGAAAAAGTTTGGTCAGCCACATTCCCGGATTATTTATTCAGCTATACATTCCTGGATGAAACGCTGAACAGTTTTTACGAAAAGGAGTCCAAATTGTTTGACCTGTTCAAAATCCTTACAGGAATCGCCATTTTTATCGGTTGTCTGGGCTTATACGGCGTCGTGGCTTTTATGGCTGAATCGCGCACCAAGGAAATGGGCATTCGCAAGGCGATAGGTGCGTCGGCATTTAATATTTTCAGTTTGTTTTCGGTCGATTTTATAAAATTGGTCTTAATCGCATTGGTCATTGCGTCTCCTATTGCATGGTATGTAATGAAGGGTTGGCTGGAAGATTATACGTATCAAGTGGAGATCAGTGCCTGGTTATATGTCGTGGCTGGCATCGGGGCGGTCATTATTGCATTGGTAACAATAAGTTTTCAGAGCATCAAAGCAGCTTTAGTGAACCCAGTTACATCATTAAGAAGCGAGTAACGATTCACCCAAAACTGCACAGGCAATGATCAAGAACTATTTGAAAATCGCATTCCGGAATCTCTCAAAAAACAAGATCTATTCATTCATCAACATTGCCGGGCTGGCCGTAGGCATCGCGGTCGCAATGCTGATCGGACTTTGGGTATGGGATGAGCTGTCATTTAATAAATATCACAAAAACTACGACCGGCTTACGCAAGCGTACATTAGTCAAACGTTTAATGGCCAAACGGGGAGCGGAAGGGCCGTGTCGCTGCCGGCGGTGGCGGAAATGGCCAACAGATACTCCGCAGATTTTAAAAACACCTCCATGGCATCGTGGAATTTCGGGCATTTGCTGGCCAATGGTGATAAAAAAATCAACAAACCAGGTATGTGGGCGCAACCAGCCCTTCCCGAAATGCTTTCTTTGAAAATGCTGAAAGGCGATTTGAAAACAGCATTGAAAGAGCCAGGCTCGGTTGTTATCTCAGAATCGGTTGCGAAGGCACTTTTTGGTAAGGAAGATCCTTTGAACAAAACACTTAAACTGGACATTAAGAAGGATGTAAAAGTGACTGGCGTTTATGAAGACATTCCCTTCAACTCTGAGTTTAATGAGCTCAACTTGCTGCTGCCCTGGAATGATTATCTGCTTGCCGAGAATTGGGTAAAAGAAGCTCAAACGCAATGGGGAAACCATTCTTTCCAGTTTTATGCGCAGGTTGCGGACCATGCAGATATTGAAAAGGTGTCCTTAAAAATACGGGATGTGGAACTGCCGCATGCTTTTTCGAAAACGGATAAACCACAATATTTTCTGCATCCGATGAGCCGCTGGCACCTGTATTCGGATTTTAAAAATGGCAAAAATGTAGGTGGTGGCATCCAGTTTGTGTGGCTATTCAGCATTATCGGCGTCTTTGTGCTGCTGCTGGCCTGCATCAATTTTATGAATCTAAGCACCGCAAGGTCCGAAAAACGTGCGAAAGAAGTTGGTATTAGAAAGTCTATCGGATCATTGCGCAGCCAGCTGATCTTCCAATTCCTGAGCGAATCGTTTCTGGTGGTTTCCTTCGCATTGATCCTCGCTATTCTTATTGTTTTGGTTGCGCTTCCTGCGTTCAATGATTTGTCCGGCAAGCACGTGAGTTTTCCTTGGCAGTACATTCAGTTCTGGTTGATGCTGGTCATTTTCTCATTATTCACGGGCCTGATATCAGGCAGTTATCCGGCCTTTTATTTGTCATCGTTCAATCCGCTTGCCGTTTTGAAAGGCACATTTAAAGTGGGTAAGTGGTCAGCCGTGCCGCGTAAAGTGATGGTTGTAATGCAGTTTACAGTTTCTATCACATTAATTATCGGAACGATCATCGTTTTCCAGCAAATCCAGCATGCCAAAAACAGGCCGGTCGGTTATGACAGACAAGGGCTTTTACAGATCAATATTTCGCCAAATCTTTTTGGCAAATATTATCCATTGCGTGACGATCTGCTGAAATCCGGCGTGGTATACGAAATGAGTGAATCGTCAAGTCCTACGACCGGCATTTATTCCAATCAGATCGGTTTTGAGTGGGAAGGGATGGAAGAAGGTTCTGTTCCTTTGTTCGGGACCATTGCTTGTACGCATGATTTTGGAAAAACAATTGGCTGGAAAATCATTGAAGGCCGCGATTTTTCGAGAGAATTCTCGACAGACACAGCAGCATTTGTATTAAATGAATCGGCTGTTAAGCTGACGGGTATAAAGGATATTATTGGTAAAACGATCCGCTTTAATGGAAAACCGAGACAAGTGGTGGGCGTTGTTAAGGATATGGTTATGCAATCTCCCTATGAGCCTGCCGTCCCGACTGTCTTTTTAATGGATTACGAATGGGCTAACCTGATCAATGTGAAGCTATTGCCTGGCGCTCCCATAGAAAAGTCTCTCAAAAAAGTAGAGGCCATATTCAGGAAGCACGATCCGGATTCGCCATTTGAATTCAAGTTTGCTGACGAGGAATATGAAGCTAAATTCCGCGCTGAGGAACGGATCGGGAAGTTGGCGAGAGTTTTTGCGGTGCTGGCTGTGTTCATATCCTGCTTAGGTTTATTCGGTCTGGCCGCTTATACGGCTGAGCAGAGAACCAAGGAAATCGGTATCAGAAAGGCGCTCGGCGCAAGCGTTGCACAGATGTGGGCAATGCTCTCCAAAGAATTCGTCTATCTGGTCATCGTTTCCTGCGCCATCGCATCACCCATCGCATTGTATTTCCTGAGCGACTGGCTGAAAAAGTATGAATATCACATTGAGCTAAGCTGGGTCGTTTTTGCCGTCTCGGCCATCACTGCCATCCTGATCACATTACTGACCGTAAGTTTCCAAGCCATCAAAGCCGCATTAATGAATCCCGTGAAGTCGCTGAGGAGCGAGTAGGGTTCTTTTTTTCTCTCTTTCTGTCTCTCTCTCTCTGCCTCTGCCTCTGCCTCTGCCTCTCCTCCCCGGGTTGAAACCCGGGGTTAAAAATGTACGTGCCTGACGGCACTTGTCAGGACGAGTGCCGTCAGGCACGAAAGATTTCCTGGCGCCGGGTTTCAACCCGGCTTTTATAAATATATAAAAGCAATTCATCGGTGCGGATGGGCAGATGATCTGGTAATTGTTACAGTTTGCAGATTGCTTTTCTGGTGCGTTAAACGTTTGTGGAAAATAGGCCTCTAACCTACATAAACAAACAATTTAATATTAGAAACCATGAAAAAGACCATCTTAGCAATCGCAACAATAGTAACATTGACCATTGGTAACAGCTTCGCACAACGTTACCGCCATGAAGTTCCAGCTGTGAACAATTCGCGCGGAGACAATGCTTTGGAGGAATACCAAATCAACAAGCTGGACCAGATTGTAAAGCTGACCCGCAAGCAGGAAAACAAGATCAAAAAGATCGAAAACCACTATGATGAGCTGATGTCTAACAGACGATACAGCAGTTTTCAGAATGCAAAAAGACTGGAAAAAGCTAAACAAAAAGACATCCTCGAAGTGCTGACACCCGTGCAACGCCAACGCCTGTTTGCGTACCAGAACAGCTACAATAACGGACGTTACAACCGAAGAGGTTAATCAAACCTTACCTGATTTTTTTGACTTGCTAAGTTTTGAAGGACGCTGTTTCTTCGAGATTTAGCAAGTCTTTTTGTTTTCAGGCAATCCCAATTCAGTAGCTAGACGACAACTTTATACGACTAAAAATTAATTTAGCATAGTACCTTGCATCGCAAAGTACCTTTGTATACATTTGTTGTGTCGCCTGGTGTGCATTAAGTCAAGCGCGCCAAGGGCAAATTTCAAAATCATTTAGTGCCGGCAATTTTAAAAGAGTGAAAGCTCTTACCGGAATTTCTATGCCTTTTTTTATCTGTTAGCCATAATCAATTAGCCATGAAAACTTTATTCTCAACTATTCTTGCAGCCCTCATCTACGGGCTCGTGTGCACTGGTTCCGCTGCTCTTGGTCAGTCCTTGCCACCTGGCGGTAAAATTTCCGGTGCGGTATCCGACTCGGCAAGCGGAAAGCCGCTTGATTTTGTAACCGTTAATCTGATGCAAGGAAATGCCGCGGTGAAAGCTGATTTTACAAAAACCGATGGGTCCTTCGCTTTTGAGAAACTGAAACCAGGAAAATATTCAGTAGTCCTTGTGGGCGTAGGTTATCACTCAAAAACCCTGACCGCTGATCTTTCCGACAGCTTAAAAAATACAATTGACTTAGGATTGATAGCAATTAGCCCTGCTACTGTTGGCTTGAAAGAAGTAACGGTTACGGCTTTTAAACCCATTGTAAAACAGGAGATTGACCGCATTACTTACGATTTGCAGGCCGATCCCGAAAGCAAAGTTTACAGTGTGCTCGAAATGATGCGTAAGGTCCCTTTCCTGTCAGTGGATGGCGATGAGAACATTTACCTGAAAGGCAATGCGGACTTCAAAATTCTGATCAACGGGAAACCGTCCAGTATGGTCGAACGCAGCTATAAAGAAGTGTTGCGAAGCATGCCAGCCTCTTCCATCGAACGCATTGAAGTGATCACAACACCGCCAGCAAAATACGATGCGGAAGGATTGGCAGGGATTATCAACATTATCACAAACAAAAAACTGGATAATGGTTACAATGGTACATTGAATGTAAGCGAACGTTTCCGCGTTGGCGGGCCTGGTTTTGGCGGGACATTTTCTGCAAAGCTGGGCAAATTTGGGATGACAGCCCTGGCCGGCGGCAGCATCTACGACACGCCGCTGACACGTACACAGGTGGGGCGGACCGCATTGGGAACGGAACCATCAGACTTGTTTCAGGAGAATTTTACACGGTCAGGAAATAAGAACGGGTATGTCGGATATGAGATTAGTTATGAGGCAGATAGTCTCAATTTATTAAGTGCCCAGGTGAATTTCAATGGGAGTAAATCTGATGGGTCGGGCAATCAGACTTCGGTAATCAACGTGAATGAGGAAGTGGTGGAGGGTTATCGTGTGAGAAATTTCAATGACGGTCGTGGAAAGGGAATGGACGCAGCACTGAATTATCAAAAAGGCTTTAAAGCAGATAAAAATAGGCTTTTGACATTGTCTTATCGCTACTATGGTTTTGATAATGACCAAAACAGCAACCTGCTGATCTCCGAAAGGATTAATTATGACACACCCGATTACCGTCAGATCAACGATCAGAGCTTCTCAGAGCAGACATTTCAGGTGGATTATGTGTATCCTATTAAAAAACTGAACATTGAAGCTGGCCTGAAAGGCATTATGCGGGATAACAAGAGTGATTTTCAATATAGCACCTACGACGCTGAGCGTAAGACATTTGTGGTAAATACCGCCATGAGTAATATGTTCAATAACACGCAGAATGTTTTTGGGGCTTATAACACGTATCAATACAGTTTCAAAAACTGGGGCGTTAAGGCAGGCGCAAGGATTGAGCAAACCGTCATCAATGCCGACTTTGTTTCTACCGATTCGAAAGTGAAGCAAAATTATTTCAATGTGATTCCTTCGGTTTCGATCAACAGGAAATTTAAGGATAATGTCGGTGTGAATTTTGGCTATACCCAACGCATTCAGCGTCCCGGTATTTATCAGCTCAATCCATTTGTCGACCGCACCAATCCGAGTTTCGAAAGAACAGGAAATCCGGATCTCCGGCCTGCGTTCGTGCATGATCTGCAATTGGGTTATAGCAAATCCAAAAAAGGATCTATCAATTTTGGTGTGGGTTTTACACAATTTAAAGACCTGATTTTTGCGGTTGCCGTGTACAATCCGGAGACCGAAATCACCCGCACATCGTACGGAAATACAGGCCGGGCCAGGCTCATTAATGGAAATTTAAATATGAACTATCCGATCACCAAAAAATGGAATTTCAGCGCGAACCTGCGCATTGCACACGGAAAAGTGACGGGCGTCGTGAACGGCGCGACCATTACTAACAGCGGAGTAATGTATCAGCTGTCAGCTTCAACGGGTTATAAGTTAGAAAAAGACTGGCGTATCAATGCAAATCTGGTAAGTATGGGGCCAAGCGTGAATTTGCAAGGCACGTCCAATTCTATGATCAGCCCCTCGTTCAGTGTGAATAAGGACATTATAAAGGATAAACTCTCGTTTTCCGCCGCCGCAAACAACCCATTTACAAAATTCAGAAAATACCATACGGAAACATCCGGGCCGAATTTTACATCCTTTAATGACCGGAGAGATTACTTCCGCTACTTCAATGTAAGCCTTAATTATAAGTTTGGCCGGTTGAAAGAAGCCATCAAGAAAAACAAGCGCAGCATCAGAAACGACGATGTTCAGAATTGATGTGGCTGACTGAGACAGACTTCCGAGATATAAGCCAGAAGTCTGTCTCGGCGCACAGGCGAACAACCATGTCCGTTATCGGACAATTGCTTTCGCTTTAAATTTTTGACAATCAGCACTTTATGTGGATGGCATACATTTATTGACGTGCAGGTCAAACGCCCAATAGCCATGTTTCAAAACTATCTTAAAATCGCACTCCGGAACTTACTGAAACACAAGACATTCAGTTTTATCAATATATCTGGAGTTGCCATTGGACTTGCTTGTTTTTTGCTTTTATCTCTTTATGTTAAAGACGAGCTGAGCTACGACCGTTTCCATGCAAATGCCGAACGCATTTATCGCCTGAACCGGACATTCCTTTCCAAAGATGGCACCGAATCGCTTCGTTTGGGACATGCAGCACCGCCATTTGCTCCTTTGGTGAAGCAGGATTTTCCTGAGGTTGAGCAGGTTGTGCGGTTGCTTGAAATGGGCGGGTTGATTGAGTACGGTGAGAATATTTACAATGAAAATGACGTTTTCGCAGCCGAGGCCAACATTTTTAAGCTTTTCTCTTTCAAGGTAATCCAGGGTAACCCCGACAAAGCGCTTGAAAATCCTTTCTCCATCATGTTTTCCAAAAAGATGGCGGAGAAATATTTTGGCAAAGAAAACCCGATCGGAAAGACTGTTAAGCTGGAACACCAGTTTAACTGCACTGTAACGGGTGTTTTTGAGTCTTTGCCATCTCAATCTCACTTTCATCCCGAAGCATTGATTTCCTTTTCTACACTGAATGACGACCGGGTTTATGGAGCTGAGGGTTTAAGGTCAAACTGGGGGAATAATTCGTTCTCGACATTTTTGCTTTTACCTAAAAATTACGATCCCCAAAAGCTGGTAAAAGCATTTCCGGCATTCCAGAACCGCCATATTGATCCCAAAGCGTCCACTTACTCGGTTCTTAACCTGACAAAACTTACAGACATACATTTGCGCTCGCACCTTGATTCAGAAATTGAATCCAATGGTGATATCCAATATGTTTACCTGTTTTCAGCCATCGCGATTTTCATCCTGGTCATTGCCTGCATTAACTATATGAACCTTGCCACCGCGCGTTCCGCTACGCGGGCCAAGGAAGTGGGCATGCGGAAGGTGATTGGTGCGGTAAGGCACCAGCTGGTGCGGCAGTTTTTGAGTGAATCAATTTTGCTGGTCGTTGTGTCGTTGTTTTTTGCCATTGTGCTGGTCGTCATGTGTCTCCCGTTTTTGAATGACTTTACACAAAAACAACTTTCTTTCGATGCATTATTGGATCCTGTATTCCTGAGCATTGTGCTGGCTATCACCTTATTCACGGGCGTGATAGCAGGAAGTTATCCGGCATTCTTCATGACTTCATTTCAGCCGCTAAGTGTTTTCAAAGGCCGCATTGCATCTGCATTGAAAAATGGAAAACTGCGTCAGGGCCTTGTGGTGACACAATTTGCGATTGCCGTTGTGCTGATCATTTGTACGGCGGTGGTTTATAATCAGATGAAATATGTAAAAAATTACAAACTGGGCTATTCCAAAGATCAAATGGTGCTATTGCGTGCCGGAAGTGATTCGGTTATTAACTATGAGAGCATTAAGCAGCAGTTAAAGGCAAACAGCAACATTGTGGAGGTGGGACGATCATCACGCATTCCTTCGGGCCGTTTGCTGGATTCCTGGGAGGCCTATGTTATGAAAGGCGATTCCATGGCACCGGCAGATATTGGCGTGAAATCATTGTCTGTGGATGAAGATTTTATTCCGGCATATGAAATAGAAATGGCAGCCGGACGGAATTTTTCGAAAGCTTTTTCGACAGATAAGACCAACGGTTTTATTTTGAATGAGACTGCCGTAAAGCAGTTAGGCTGGAAAAATCCTGCCGACGCTGTTGGTGCCCGCTTTGGTTACGGCGAGATCCGCGGCCAGATCGTGGGCGTTACCAAGGATTATCATTTCGAATCACTTCACCAAAAAGTGGCTCCTATTGCCATGTTTGCACAAACAGACCGGTTGGGCTGGATGTCGGTGCATATTTCTGGTGGTAATATCAAAGAAGCTTTGGCTCACATTGAGTCCGTTTGGCAGAAACAGTTTCCTGACCGGCCATTTGAATATGAGTTTCTGGATCAAAAATTCGGCGTTTTGTACGCAACAGAACAAACCCAGCAGCTGCTTTTTGGTATATTTTCGGGCATAGCGATCTTCATTTCCTGCATGGGCTTACTGGGTTTGTCGATCTTCATGGCGGAAATCCGGACGAAGGAGATTGGTGTGCGAAAAGTGCTTGGCGCGTCAGTCACCAGTCTTGTGATTTTGCTATCCAACGATTTTCTGAAATTGGTGTTGGTTGCCATTGTAATTGCTTCACCCATAGCTTGGTATGCCATGAATTCCTGGTTGCAGGACTTTGCTTATCATACAAATATTCATTGGGGCGTATTTGCATTTGCCGCTGTTATTTCTGTCGCGATTGCCCTGTTTACCATCAGTTTTCAAAGCATAAAGGCCGCGTTGATGAACCCGGTCAAGTCATTAAAAAGTGAGTAAAATTTAAACCTGATCATATACATAACACATGCTTAAGAATTATTTCAAAATTGCCGTTCGAAATCTCTGGAAATACAAAACCAACTCTCTTGTCAGCATCATAGGGCTTTCACTGGGGATTGGTTGTTTCCTTTTGCTGGCCACCTATGTCCTGCACGAAGTCCGTTATGACCGCTTTCAGGTCAATAGTGCTGATATAGTAAGGGTGAATTTGTTTTATCAATCCGGTGACAGCGAGCCGGTGAATGTTGCAGTCACACCCACGGCGGTGGCGCCTGTTTTTGCGCGCGAGTTCGGTGAGATCAAAGAAGCGGTCCGGCTTTATCCTTACAGCGGTGGGGGAGCAGTGGCTGTCAAATATGATGATAAGCTCTTTAATGAGAAGAAAGTCCTTTTTGCGGACGCCTCCTATTTCAAAATTTTTCCTTCCGAATTTACCGAAGGCGATCAGGCTACGGCGCTGGCGCAGCCTAATTCGGTGGTTATAGATCAAACCACTGCCAGGAAATATTTTGGTGATGAGAGCGCGATCGGCAAGTCGGTGTTGATGAACGAAAATCTGACCATGCAGGTAACCGGCGTTATTGCCGACATTCCGTCTTATTCACATATAAAATGGAATTGGTTAGGCAGTTACAGCACATTGCCCCGCTCCAAAACGGAAACATTTGATGCTGCCAATGAGTACACTTATTTGCAGCTGCAACGACAGGCGAACGTGGGAGCATTGCAGGCCAAGGTGGATCAGTATGTTGCCAAAAACCTGAATAATCCGCAGGACCCTTCTACAAAGCTAAGGTTTGAACTGGAAGCATTTAACCGCATTCACCTTTATTCCAACGTCTCTGCGGGCTTGGAGGCCTCGGGCAATTACAAATACGTTTATATCCTTTCCGGCGTCGGCTTGCTGATCCTGGTTATTGCCTGCATTAATTTTATCAATCTCGTTACAGCCAGGTCTGTCGTTCGCGCCCGGGAAGTAGGTGTTCGGAAAGTGATGGGGGCAGACAGAATGCAGGTTTTTCGTCAATATTTATTTGAATGCGGCCTCATTACGATCCTTGCGATTGTGATAGGGTTGCTTATTTCCTTTCTGGGTTTTCCAATTCTCAGCAATCTCACAGAAAGCGCATTGGGGTTGGGCATCTGGCCGGCTTATTCCGTCATCCTGCTGATGATCGGCTTGGCTGTTGTTGTGACTTTGTTGTCGGGGCTTTATCCGGCCGCGGTGCTTTCCGGCTTTGAGCCTATTAAGGTGCTGAAAGGGAAAATCCTTGCAACCAATAGTGGCTCCGGCTTGCGCAGCTCGCTCGTTGTTTTCCAGTTCACCGTTTCGGTCCTTTTCATCATCGGGACGATCATTGCCAATCAGCAACTTCAGTTCATTCAGAACAGAAATCTGGGTTTGAATCCTTCGCAAATCATTGTTGTGAACATGGGCACCGGCATTTCCACCGGGAAATTGACGACGATAAAAAACGAATTGCTCAATAATCCCATTGTTGAGTCGGTTACCGCCTCTTATGATTCACCGCTGAATGTGCAGGGTGGCTATACCATCACTGCCAGCGATAAACCGCAGAATTTCCAGTTGAACATTACTGCCATTCCGGTAGAAAAGGATTTTGTGCCAACACTCGGAATGCAGCTCGTTGCCGGTCAGAATTTCAACGACACCGATATTTTACAGGCAACAGCGGATTCGGCGGCGTTAAGGAAATTTGCATTTATACTCAATGAGTCCGCAGTAAAAGCGCTGGGCTGGACTGCAGAAACGGCCATTGGCAAATTAGTCAGCATGAATGGCAGGGAGGGAGCAGTGAAAGCGGTTGCCAAAGACTTTCATTTCAGATCATTACACGAAAAAATAGGTCCCATCGCCATCATTCCGGAATACAATTATTTTGGAAAAATAATGGTGAAAATTGCGGGTAACGAATCAACGCAGGCCGTAGAACTGCTCAGGAAAAGCTGGAAAGAAAACTTCCCGATGCGCCCATTTGAATATCACTTCCTGGACCAGGAATTTGATGATATGTATAAGGCAGAAAACCGTATTTCTTCAATTCTTGCATTATTTTCTGGCATTACCATTTTCATAGCATGTCTGGGATTGTTCGCATTAATTGCTTTTATCTCAGAGCAAAGAACCAAGGAAATCGGTGTCAGAAAAGTGCTGGGCGCTTCGGTTGCAAGCATTGTCCTGTTGCTTTCGAAAGATTTTGTGAAACTAATGCTGATAGCCATCGCAATAGCGGTTCCGGCTGCTTGGTATGGTATGAATAAATGGCTCTCTGACTTCGCTTACCAAATCAAAATCAGTCCTTTCACATTTGTATATGTTGGGCTTGCAACCATAGCAATCGCCTTGCTCACAACTAGTTTCCAAAGCATCAAGGCCGCTTTGATGAACCCGGTAAAATCGTTGAAGAGTGACTAAATATAAAAGCCAATGCTTCAAAACTATCTCAAAATTGCCCTGAGGAATCTTGCCAGAAACAAGACTTACTCTTTTATCAACATTTTTGGACTGGCGGGCGGAATGGCCGTTTCCGTGCTGATCCTTATGTTTGTAATGCATGAATTTAGTTTTGATAAATTTCATACAAATCACGACCGAATTTACCGGATCCTGGCGCGGGTGAAAATGGGCGACACGGACCTGCAGTTCAATTCGTTTTCGACAAAACTCGGTCCGTTTTTAAAGGAGTATAATCCACAAGTAAAGGATTATGCACGCGTTAAAACCATTGTGGATAAGGTGGTTATTAAAAATCCAGAAAATCCGTCACAAGTCTTTTTTGAGCATAATGTAATGTTCGCTGATCCCTCATTTCTGCGGGTTTTTACATTCAAACTAAAAGAAGGAAATCCAAAAGCGGTGCTGGAAAATCCCTTCGACGTGGTCATCTCGGAGCGTGCTGCTGAAAAGTATTTCGGAGCAACAGACCCGATCGGCAAAGCACTGATTTACGAAGGAAAACATCCGTTGCGTATCACCGCCGTTGCCGAAAATCCGCCTTCCAACTCCACTTTTAATTTTGATTTCATACTCTCGTCGCTGACATTTCCTGCGCTGAATGATCATAATAAAAACGCCTGGGACAATGCGGGTGCATTCAACACTTATCTGCTCCTGGATTCTGAGCAGTCGGTGGCGGCGGTGGAGAAAAATATCAAACGGGAAGGCATGCGCACAGGTGCATTTGACAATGAGGCCACTTACGTGCTGGAAAGCTTCACTACAACGCATCTGGGAAACAATTTCAATGAATCCGGCAATTCGAAACTGATCTCCATTTTTGCAGGCGTCGCTTTGCTGATCCTGTCACTGGCGCTTTTCAACTACATGAGCCTTACCACCGCCCGAGCCACTTTGCGCGCAAAAGAAGTAGGCGTTCGCAAGGTGATAGGCGCGGGTAGGAGTGGCCTCGTTCGTCAATTTTATGCCGAATCGGTCCTGGTTTGCGTGCTTGCATTTTTGCTTGCCTTCATCTTTGTGTATCTGTTGCAACAGCCTTTTTACGACCTGCTTAACCTCCAAATAGATGCCTCATTTCTTGTCTCTCCTTCATTTTTAGGCTTTTTGGTGATCCTGTTATTATTTTCAGCATTGATGGCCGGAAGTTATCCTGCGTTGATTTTATCCGGGTTTGCACCTTTGGATGTCTTGAAAGGAAGATTTGGAGGAAACCATAATGGCGCTACCTTACGCAAGTTTTTTATGGTCTTTCAATTCACGGTTTCCATAGCGCTGATCATTTGCAGTTTGGTTGTAAAAAACCAGCTGACATTTATGCAAAACAAAAAGCTGGGTTTATATAAAGATCAGATCCTGAGCATTCCGCTTTCGGCAACGGTTGCAAAAAGTTACTTTCCGCTGCGGGATGAAATAAAACAACAAGTTGGTGTCCAGAATGTTACCGTAACCAATGCCGGTCTTTTCAAGGGCTATAATATGTGGTTTGTCAAAAACTTCACCACAAAAATAGATGTCGGGCTGGCGAACATGGTCACTGATAATCAATTTGTAAAAACGCTTGGCCTGAAATGGAAAACGGAACCGGCGGCCGGGGTGATGAAAAACCGCAAACACGTATTACTGAACGAAACTGCTATCAAGGAGCTCGGTATCAAGGGGAATCCGATCGGCCAGATGCTTGGCGAAACGGATGAAATCGCTGGCATTGTGCAGGATTTTCATTTCACTTCCTTGCAGAACAGCATTAAAGCCATGGAATTGATCGTCGTGAGCGACACCACGAACATTCTCAATTTTCCGGGGTCGAACGGTGTGCTCTATGCCCGCCTGGATCCGGCTGCGAACATTCAGGATAAAGTAGCATTGATAGGGAAGATTTTTAAAAAATACGACCACGAAAAGCCATTCGAATATTATTTCCTGGATGAAGCTTTCAATGAGACATTTAAAACGGAGATCCGGATGTCGACAATGTTCTCTGTCTTTACAGGATTGGCGATTTTTATTGCCTGTATGGGCCTGTTTGGTCTGGTAACCTTTACGGCTGAAACCCGTACCAAGGAAATCGGCATTCGTAAGGTGCTCGGTGCCTCCGTTTCGGCAATAGTCGCATTGCTGTCCAAAGATTTTGTAAAACTGGTTGTGATTGCAATTGTTCTGGCCGTGCCGGTTGCCTATTACTTCATGGATAAATGGTTGCAGGATTTTACTTATAAAATTCAGATGCCTGTCTGGATATTCGCAGCAGCAGGCAGCCTTGCCATTGTCATTGCATTGATTACCATTAGTTTCCAAAGTATCCGGGCCGCATTGATGAACCCGGTCGAATCTTTAAAAAATGAGTGAGCAGGCCTTGGCCAAAAACCGGAACTTATGCTTAAAAATCATCTCAAAGTTGCATTGCGGACCATTCTGCGTTATCGCAACTACACCATTCTCAATGTCTTGGGCTTGTCTGTGGGTGTGGCCGCCTGTTTGTTGCTTTACGTCGTATATTCCTATGAGTCGGGATTTGACAAATTTCACAGCAAATACGACCGCATTTACCGGATTGTAAAGCAAACGGATTACGTCACCGGACAAACCGATTATACACCCGGAAGTCCGTTGCCATTTTACGCAGCATTAAAAGTGGACGTGCCGCAATTTGAAAAGCTGGTGCCGGTCTATGGCACGCTTGAACCGCAGGTCACGGTGCTAGGCAAGGATGCTAATAATCAAACTTCCGAAAAAAAATATTACGAGGATGATGACGGTTTACTTACTGTTCCAGAGTTCTTTGATGTCTTTGACTTTCCATTCTTAGCAGGCTCGAAATCGGTTTTGAAAGACCCGAATGTGATCGTGCTTTCTCAGCGGCGTGCCGAAAAATACTTTGGCAACTGGCAAGAGGCCATAGGACAATTCGTTAAGATTAATAACAAGACAGTGATGAAAGTAGGCGGGATCCTGGCCAATCCGCCGATTAACACGGATTTCCCCATTGACATGGTGGTTTCCTATGAATCCAAAAGACAGCAGCCACAGCTATTTGGCTTCGGGGGCTTCGAAAGTTGGGGCGGTACAAGCAGCAATGATCAGCTTTTTGTGCTTCTGCCTGAGAATGTCGCACCGGCCAGCATTGACAAGCTTTTGGTAAAATTTGTTTCTAAACATTACAATAGCAAGAAGGATAATTTCAAGATAAAGCACTTCCTCAGCCCGCTCGCAGACCAGCATTATGACGACCGTTTTGTCAATTATTCCGACCATATCATGGGTAAGGACGTGCTCTGGACGCTTGTAGTGATTGGAATTCTTATTATTTCAATGGCTTGTATTAATTTCATCAACCTGGCTACTGTCCAATCTGTCCGTCGTTCAAAAGAGGTTGGTGTGCGGAAGGTGCTTGGAAGCGGTCGCTCAGAACTGATACGGCAGTTTTTAAGCGAAACTGTCCTCATAGTTGGTTTTGCGGTCGTACTTGGAGTATTTATTGCCATGCTTAGCATGCCTTTACTTGGTAAAATATCACGTGTTCCTGCGGACCTTCCCGTCGTAAAAAATCCGCAGCTTTGGCTTTTTATTGGCGCTCTCACTATTATCGTAAGCTTTGTCGCGGGATTCTATCCGGCGGTGGTGATGTCGGGTTTCCGGCCGATAGAAGCGATTAAGAGTAAGATCGCAAACCGGTCGCTGGGTGGTGTTTCCTTACAAAAAGCGCTTATTATCATTCAATTTGGCATTTCTCAGATTCTGGTCGTAGGCACCATTGTGACCATTGCGCAGATGAAATACATCGGCAACCTCGATCTTGGATTTGTCAAAGAAGGAGTCTATTCCGTGAATCTGGACGAAGCATATCAAACCCGTTTTGAAACATTAAGAAATGAACTCCTGCAAAGTCCTGACATCTCTTCCGTCAGCTTCTCATCCGATGTTCCTTCTTCTGATGATAACTGGTCCGGCAATTTTGCTTTTGACAATAAGGGAAAAGACGAGGATTTTCAGGTTTTCAACAAATTTGCCGACCATCATTATTTCCAGGCTTACGGGATGGAATTCGCGGCTGGCGGGCCCTATCAGGCAGGCGATTCCATCGGTTCCTGCGTTGTGAATGAAACATTTCTGCATAAGGTCGGGATTAAAGATCCGCAAGAGGCCATTGGAAAAAATATCCGTATGGGTGGCGGAGAATGGCAGCCTATCGTTGGTGTCGTAAAGGATTTTAAGGCTAATTCAGCAAGGGATGCCGCCAAGCCGATCATGATCATGCCTGTGCCAAAATTTTACTGGCTCGCGGGAATCAAGATCCAGACCAAAAACGTGTCAAGGGCAGTTGGTGAGATCGAAAAGATATATGCGCGCGTGTTTCCGGAGGTGACTTTACAAGGGAAATTTTTTGATCAGAGCATTGAGGAGTTTTACAATCAGGACCGGCAATTGAGCTTACTCTATCAGATTTTCGCGGGGCTTTCCATCTTCATCGCATGCCTTGGATTATTTGGGCTAGCCACATTTATGGCCCAGCAGCGCATGAAGGAAATCGGCGTTCGAAAGGTGCTTGGTGCATCTGTATCCAGCATTGTCGCATTGCTTTCCAGAGACTTCCTGTTGCTGGTATTTATCGCCATTGTGCTTGCGTCGCCCGTTGCCTGGTATTTTATGAATAAATGGCTGCAAGACTTTGAATATAAGATTACTATAAGCTGGTGGATGTTTGCCATCAGCGCTGTAACGGCCATTTTCATCGCATTCACGACGGTAAGTTTTCAGAGCATTAAGGCTGCATTGATGAACCCTGTTAAGTCGTTAAAGAGTGACTAAACGTATATTGCAGACCGATTAATAATTCTGTGGGACTTAGTATTGAAGTTTTGGCCAATATTTAGTAATATTTGTTGTATTATGGTCATATTTAATTATCTCAAACAACTATTTATATGCGCCGTACGCTCTATTATTCCCTGATTTTTGCATTAATGCTTTTCACGCAAGCTTGTGTGGATCACGAGCTCCCTGGAAATCCGCCTCAGTTGGAAACGCTGAAATGGACTTCGGGTAACGGTTGGAAGTGTAGTTACACTTTTAATCTGGACATTAAGGATGTGGGCACGAAGACAGTGAAAGAGTATGGAATCGTTTACACTACAACAGGAGTTGGTAATCCCCGCGTAGGTAATCCTGTTGTTGAGAGTGATATGAAAGAAGTTTTTCCGATGCCATTTCTTCCCGGGCCTAAGCATAAGTTATCCGGAGAAGTTTGTGGAGGTAATGTTTATTACCGTGCTTATGCTATTTTAGAAGACAACTCGGTGGTCTATGGAAATGAAATAGCATTCAACTATAACTAAGATTTTTCCTGTGTTCAGGTTAAAAATTAGCTGTCCGATTTCGGACAGCTAATTTTTTTGTTTTAAAGGATAATCATTTATTAGTCAGTTAGTTGTATTCGATGTAAAATTTGGCACATATGTTTTGATTGTGCTCAGAGCGCTCAGCGGGCGCTTCCTCTATAATTTTTTTCGACCCATAACCATGCTCAGAAACTACCTTAAAATTGCCTTTCGGAATTTGTGGAAGCACAAAGTGTTCTCTTTTATCAATATCATGGGACTTACGGTCGGGATGTCGGCCTGTTTCCTGATATTTCTTTACGTGAATTTCGAACTGAGTTATGACGCGTTCAATACCAAGTCTGATCGCATTTACAGGCTGGTAACTGATATCAAAACGCCTTCGGAGACTATTAATGCGGGTATTACATCGTGGGCGTTTGCGCCGAACATTAAAAGTGATTTCCCCGAAGTGGAAGCTTTTACGCGGGTGAGCAGCGGCAGCTTTTTAGTAAGAAAAGGGGATATTAAATTCCAGGAAGAAAAAACGCTTTTCGCCGATTCAACCCTGTTCCAGGTTTTTGATTTTAAACTAATCAAAGGAGATCCTAAAACTGCTCTAAAGGAACAATTAAGCATTGTTTTTACAGAAAAAGCGGCCAAAAAATATTTCGGAGACGCAGACCCCATTGGCCAGACATTGTTGCTTTCGGGCGAGGGTCTGCCAGCTAAGGTAACGGGCGTAATGAAGGATATTCCCGAAAATTCGCAGATCAAAGGCGACATGATCCTCTCGATGACAACCATGACGCAGCGCTTCAATAAAGGACTGGACGATCAATGGGGCAACTTTGGTGCAACAACCTATTTGTTACTCACGCCCGGTGCGACAAAAACGGCGCTTGAAAGCAAGTTTCCTGCATTCCTTGAACGGCGCGCTGGGAAAACAATGAAAGAGTCGCAAATGTATTATAAGCTTTTCCTGGAGCCGCTGCGCGATGTTTACCTCAAATCGACCAGGGACGCCGAAGAGTCGGGCAGCATGAATAATGTTTACGTATTCTCGGTTGTGGCCATCTTTATTTTGCTGATTGCCTGCATTAATTTTGTGAATCTTACTACGGCGCGTTCGGTGGAGCGGGCGAAGGAAGTGGGGATTCGCAAAGTCGTAGGTGCTCCTAAGATGCTCGTAGCGAGGCAGTTTATCAGCGAGTCCATTCTTTTGTGCTTGATCGCATTTGTCTTCGCCGTCGTGCTCTCCACTGCATTGATCCCACTTTTCAATAACCTTTCCGGTAAAATTATCAGCACCGGAATTCTTGATAACCTGCCTTTTGTGGCTGGAATGTTCGTTGCTGCGGTGATTATCGGGATCGTAGCAGGGATATATCCGGCTTTGGTTTTGTCTTCATTCGAGCCCGTAGTTGTACTGAAAGGTCGTTTTACGACAAGTGTGAAGGGGATTTTGTTAAGAAAATCGTTGGTAACCATTCAATTTGCAATATCGATCGCATTGATCATTGCGACCATTGTGGTTTACATCCAGATGGATTTCATGCGAAACCGCGATCTTGGGTTTAGTAAAGACCAGATGATGATCGTAAACTCCCAGGGCGATCCCAAAAAAGATGCATTCAAGCAATCGCTGGCAGATCTTACCGGCGTAAAGTCCACAGCGACATCTTCCAGCGTGCCGGGCAGCGGTAATCCGGGCGCATACTCAGAAATTGAGAACAAAAGCGGGGATTTACAGATCGCAAACCTGGACCTGTATTTCGTTGACTTTGATTATATCGCGCAATTTGGCCTGAAAATGGCTGCCGGACGTCCGTTTTCAAGGGATTTTGGAACCGATACGACGCAGGCAATGGTGATGAACGAAGCCGCCGTAAAGTTGTTTGGTTACAGCTCGCCGGAAGAAGCCATTGGTCGCAGGTTTAAGCAATGGGGCCGTGAGGGCAAGATTGTGGGGGTTGTCAAAGATTTTCACTTCCGGTCTTTGCAGGAAACGATTAAGCCATTGACCATGCGCATCGAGCCACGCGGCAGCGAGCTGGTTTCCATCAAAATCGATGGAGGCAACATTAAGGAAACCGTTGCAGCTGTGGAGCAAAAATGGAAGACGGTCATGCCAAACCGTCCGTTTAGTTACTATTTTATGGACGAGTTCTTCGACCGGCAGTACAGGAGTGAAGAGCGTTTTGAAAAGCTTTTCTTCAATTTTGCCATCCTCGCCATCTTTATTTCATGCCTTGGATTGCTTGGCTTGGCCTCTTACAGCACCATGCAGCGCACAAAGGAAATCGGCGTGCGGAAAGTAATGGGAGCCTCAACCGGCAGCATTGTAGGGTTATTATCCAAAGACTTTTTGAAATTGGTGCTCATTGCATTTGTGATCGCTTCGCCAATAGCATATTACGGAATGTACCGCTGGTTGGAAAACTTTGCTTATAAGACCGACATTTACTGGTGGATCTTTGCAGTTGCAGCCTTTTTATCAGCGGCCATCGCATTCGCCACTGTGAGTTTCCAGAGTATCAGGGCGGCGCTGATGAATCCGGTGAAAAGTCTTCGGAGTGAATGATTATTCAATGAGTGAATGAGTGAATGAGTGAATTTAATTTATTATGCTTCGGAATTATTTTAGCATTGCCTGGCGGAATTTGGTGAAGAATAAGGTTTACTCGGCTATCAATATGACCGGTCTGGGGATTGGTATGGCTGGGGCGATCATTATTTTTCAGCTGGTTTCCTATCATTTAGGTGTTGATAAGCATCATCGGCAGGCGGATAAGATCTTCCGTATGGTGGTTGATCTGCATTTGGAGGATGGTTCCGTGGAGCATGAGAAGGGCTCGGCTTTTCCTTTGCATACAGCGCTCAGGAAGGAGTTTGCAAATGTTTCGCATGCCGCTTACCTGGCTCAGCGTGAATTAACGCTCAGCATGGAGGAGGCCAACAATTCAAGGAAGTTTTTTGAAAAATCATCCGCGGCTTTCACGGATTCTGAATTCTTTAAAATATTTGATTATCAGTTTATTGCCGGTAATGCAACAGTTTTGAACCTCCCGGGACAGGCTGTCCTGACAGAGCGTTACGCAAGAAAATACTTTGGGAAATCAAATCCGATGGGCCGCCTGATCCGGATCAATAATGCTGAAAATGTTACAGTTGCCGGCGTTATCAAGGATTTTCCAGAGCAAACTGATTTTAAAAAAGACATCTTCGTTTCACTTCCTACATTAAAGAAGCTGATTCCCGAATATGGCTATGAAGACTGGGGCTGGATCGATAGCAACCGGGAAACGTATGTGAGCCTGCGTTCCGAAGAGGATAAGGAAGCTTTGGAACGACAGCTGATCGCATTCGCGAAAAAGATTCACGGTGCGGACAGCAATGTGTTCCATTATCACTTGCAGCCACTTTCGGACGTCCATTTCAACATGCATTATGGTGGTAAAATCAAATACTACACCATTATAATGCTTGCAACAGTTGGTTTGCTGCTGATACTCATTGCTTGTTTCAACTTCATTAACATTACAACCGCCCAATCTTTAAAAAGAAGCAAGGAAGTAGGGATCCGGAAGGTGCTTGGCGTTTCGCAATGGCAAGTGTTCTGGCTTTTTATTCATGAAGCCGCTTTGTTTACGGGCATATCATTCATTCTGGCCATTCTGCTTTCCAAGTTGCTGATGCCAATGATCAGTAACTGGCTGGAAATCAATTTAGATATCAATGTGTTTGCCGATTTTCAGCTGCTCGCATTCAGCTTTGTGCTATTAATTTTTGTCGTGTGCGCAGCGGGCATTTATCCCGCATTTGTTATCTCAAATTTTAATCCGGTCCGGGCGATCAAGGGTCTGGCGGTTGCTAACGACCGGGGTTCGTTTTCCGTGAGAAAGTCGCTTGTCGTAGTGCAATTCAGCATTTCCTTTGTTTTGATCGCCGTTTCAATGGTGATCATTCTGCAATCCAGATATTTGAAAAATAAAGATTTGGGCTTAAACAAAGAGCTGATACTGCATGTAGGACTGCCCGACACAGGAACTACTAAAATTGCAGCCCTAAGCAACGAAATTCCCAGGATCAAGGAAGTCGCCAGCATCTCATTTTTTAGAAATCCGCCTTCATCGCAGGCAGGCAATGGCGGCAGCATTAAATTTGAAAACCGAGATTGGGAAAAGTTTGTGGCCCGGTCCAGAAGCGCGGATAACCATTATGTGGCAACTTACGGATTGAAGCTTATTGCAGGTCGCAACCCGATCCAATCGGATACGCTTCATGAATTGCTGATTAATAATAAGTTAGTGAAAGCATTGGGGCTGAAATCGCCTGATGAAGCGTTGAACAAGCGTCTGGTGGTGGGTGACATGGACAATAAAACGGGCGTGATCGTTGGTGTTTTATCCGATTTCAACAACGCAGATCTATATTCCAACATTGACCCAACCGTCATTTACGCATCTAAAAAACATTACCGCAGCGCCGGGATCAAGCTGCAAAATTTAAGTGCTTCGACGATTTCGGACATTATGAAAGTCTGGCAGAAACACTTTCCGGAATATGTGTTCCAATATAGTTTTTACGACGAAGAGATAGCAGGATTTTACAAAAGAGAAGAGTTAGCCTCCAATCTTACCTCCATGTTTGCGCTTTTATCCGTATTTCTGTCCTGCCTCGGACTTTTCGGGCTGGCGCTGTTCTCCATTGAACAACGCACCAAAGAAATTGGGATTCGCAAAGTATTGGGCGCATCCATTGCCAGCATAACCACCTTGTTATCCATGGATTTTTTGCGCCTGGTGGGCATAGCGATCATTATAGCGAGCCCGGTGTCCTATTATTTTATGAACAAATGGTTGCAGGATTTCGCATTCAGGATCGACATTGAATGGTGGATCTTTGCTGTGTCCGCACTAATGGCCGTCGCCATCGCTTGCCTTACTGTCGGCTATCAGTCCATCAAAGCCGCGCTTGCGAATCCAGTGCAAACATTGAGATAATAAATGAAATGATTATCACTAAACAGGCCTTTCATGCTACGAAACTATCTGAAAATCGCACTGAGGAATCTGCTGAAAAATAAAGGTTACTCAGCAATCAACATAGGCGGATTGGCTATCGGGATGGCGGTTGCCATGCTCGCCGGGCTGTGGATCTATGATGAATTATCATTTAATAAAAACCACAAGAATTATGATCGCATTGGTATGGTTGTCGTAGATCAGACTTTTGCAGGTGAATTGCAAAAGTCCAAATCGGTGCCCTACCCATTGGTAGCAGAATTAAAGAGCAATTATAGTGAGAGTTTTAG
Source organism: Dyadobacter sp. CY351 (assembly GCF_021502625.1). NCBI lineage: Bacteria > Pseudomonadati > Bacteroidota > Cytophagia > Cytophagales > Spirosomataceae > Dyadobacter > Dyadobacter sp. CY351. Next base: position 351,568 of record NZ_JAKFFU010000002.1, read on the forward strand.
GTTCATTGTGCCATCCACGCATACCAGTGAGCATATTCTCACCGTGGGTGAAACGAAGCTGAGCAAAAAAGGCCAGTTCATTGCTGCGGCAGGTCCCGAAATGTTGTCCCTAGATATGCTCAGCGGCTCCCGGGCTGGCTTGCAGGACCGGCAGTCGGTCATATTATCGGCGTCGGCGGCGAAAGCGCTTTTTGGAGCAAAAGATCCGGTGAACAAGGTGGTTATGGTTGATGCTGACTTGCTTTTAAAAGTCTCGGGCATTTATGCAGATTTTCCTGCTAATTCACAGTTTCACGATGTTCAGTTTTTGGGAAGCTGGGATTATTTTATTGCTAGAAACAGCTATATGAGTGAAAAGCAGTGGGATAACCATGCTTTGACGATGTATGTGCAAATCAAGCCAGGGACAGATTTTGCAAAGGCTTCGGCGGCGATCAGGTATTCGGAATTAAATGTCATCCGGCACATGGATAACATGAAGAACGAGGTGGCCACCAACCCGCAGATGTGGATACTCCCTATGAGCGACTGGCATTTGTATTCCACTTTTAAGAATGGCGAAGTAAACTTGGGGCCGGTACAATTTGTATGGCTGGTGGGCGTAATCGGCTTTTTCGTTCTTTTTCTAGCATGTATAAATTTTATGAATCTGAGCACGGCCCGCTCGGAAAAGCGAGCAAAAGAAGTAGGCGTTCGCAAGGCGATCGGTTCACTGCGTTTGCAATTGATCGGCCAGTTTTTTACGGAGTCGTTTTTGGTTGTAATGCTTGCATTTGGGATAGCGCTGCTCTTGTTGCATTTGTCGTTGTCCTGGTTTAACGATCTGTCTGCCAAGGCAATGGCTCTGCCATTTAGCAGCTCCTATTTTTGGTTGATGAGCGTTGCATTTATCCTCATAACAGGCATTTTGGCAGGAAGTTATCCCGCATTCTACCTCGCTTCTTTCCAGCCTATGAAAGTGTTAAAGGGAAGCACTATACACGTTGGCCGATTTGCCTCCATACCCCGTAAAGTGCTTGTTGTTATTCAGTTCACTGTTTCAATAGCGCTTGTGATCTGCACCATCATCATTTATAGCCAGATAAGGTTTGCCAGGAACCGTCCGGTAGGGTACGCACGTGACGGATTGCTGATGATTGAGATGAAGTCAGATGATTTTTATGCAAAATCCACACTTATCAGCGCCGAGTTGAAACAGACGGGTGTTGTGAAGGAAGTGGCGCTGTCGCAAAGCCCGGTTACCGATGTCTGGTCAGCAAACGGAGGTTTCAGCTGGGAGGGTATGGCAATGGAAAACCCGCCTGGATTCAGTACGTTGACTGTATCACACGAGTACGCAGATGTTGTGAACTGGAAATTTGTTGCAGGCCGTAATTTTTCCAATATGGCTTCGGATTCTGCCGGTTTCATTATCAACGAGACAGCTGCCAGGTTACTTGGTTTTAGACAGCCTGTCGGGAAGACTGTAAGCTGGCAGAGCCAATGGATGACCGGTAATGTCAAAAAGAATTTCAGGATTTTAGGAGTTGTGGAGGACATGGTAATGGAATCGCCGTTCCAGAAAGTGGCGCCTAGCGTCTTTTTCTTGTTTGGATCTCCAAATTGGGTCAATATCAGGCTGAACGATCAAGCCAGCGCCAGCACTGCCTTACCGAAAATCGAAGCGGTTTTCAGGAAGCTGACCCCGACGGTACCATTTGAATACAAATTTGCAGACCAGGAATACGATGCCAAATTCCGGTCAGAAGAGCGTATGGGCAAGCTGGCGGGTTTCTTTGCATCGCTTGCAATATTTATCTCCTGCCTCGGGCTTTTTGGGCTGGCATCTTTCGTGGCCGAACAGCGGACAAAAGAAATCGGGATCCGCAAAGTTTTGGGTGCTTCCGTCAGTAACCTCTGGCAAATGTTGTCACAGGATTTTGTACGGCTTGTGATTATTTCGGTTCTAATTGCTACGCCGGTTGCCCGGTATGCGATGCAGGAATGGTTGATGAAATATGCTTATCGCACTGAAATTTCGGGGTGGATATTTGCCGGAACAGGCGCAGGAGCATTGGTGATCACGCTATTAACTGTTAGTTACCAGGCTATTCGCGCAGCATTGCTTGATCCGGTGCAAACATTGAAAAGTGAGTAGGGTCGGGAACGCCGTTTAATAACATTGAAATAATTTTTGGGTAGAAAGGTTTAGTGCAAACGTCTTTATCTTGCAAGGTAATCCTTCATATAATTGCGTTATGCTCAGGTTTAAGGCTATTTTTTACATTGCAATCTGCCTTTTTACATTTCAATGTCTGCGGGTGAACGCGCAAAACGGAAATGCTTTGCCCTTAGGTTTGAAAGCAGGGCTTGAAGCCGGTGCATACATTTCCTCGCCCGAAACGACTCCATTTTGGCTGCGCACCAACCAATTCGGCATTGTGCCCAACACCGGCCCTGCGGGACAAATCCAGGGTACGATTCGAAAAGACTATGTATTTTTTGACAGCCTTTCCAACCGTCCGCAAAAAACAGATTGGGGATTTGCTGTAAATCCTGTCCTCAACTACAATGAACAGGATCAGTTTAAGGTTCTGTTGCCGGAAGCGCATGTGAAGGCGAGGTTCAAAATGCTGGAAATTTATGCGGGAAGAAGGCGTGAGGTGATGGGACTGGGCGATACGACATTATCATCCGGGTTTTATGCAGGCTCGGGTAATGCCCTTCCTATTCCAAAGGTTCAGATCGGAACCATCACGTTCGTTCCCTTGAAATTTACACGCAATTTTATCGCTGTCCACGCCGGCTTCTCGCATGGCTGGTTTGATACGGATTATATAAAGGGCGTGAGGCTCCATCAGAAGTTTATGTATCTGCGACTGGGAAAGCCTACATCAAAAAGTAAATTTTATTTCGGTTTAAACCACAATGTTCTTTGGGCCGGGCATTCCGAGGAGCTCAAAAAACATCCTGAACTGGCAGTGAACGGCGAATTGCCATCGTCCTGGAAGTTCTATCCCAATGTGGTGCTTGCTTACACTTCCAAAAACTGGTTTACCAAAAACGGTTACGGTTCTTTTGACAGTTACCGTTTAGGTAATCATTTGGGAAGCTATGATTTTGCGTTTGAAACTAAGGTTGGCGACAAGCAGCTGTTTGTGTATCATCAGCATCCGTTCGAAGATGTATCGAGTATGCTTTTTAAGAATGTGCCGGATGGTTTGTACGGTATTAATATGAAAATGAATGCATTACAAAATAGTGCAGGTTTTGCTCTGTCACGCGTAACATTCGAGTTCCTTTCCACAAAAGACCAGTCGGGATCTACATTTTATATTCCCGGAAGCACTTACCAGGGTGCTGATAATTATTTCAACCATTCTCAATATTCCAAAGGCTGGTCTTATTTCGACCGGACCGTGGGCACGCCGTTTATTGTGCCTGGTAAGGATATGGACCAGTCAAGGAAGACGAGTTCACGCTATTTTCCCAGCAACCGTGTGAATGTTTGGTATGCAGGCGTGCAGGGAGGCTGGGGGAATATGCTTGCGCTTACATTGAAGGTCTCGTACAGCCAGAATTTCGGGATGCCGGGCGAAAATTTCAAGCCGGTTCGCGGGCAATTATCCACCTATTTAGCTGGTGAATACGCATTTCCACATTTGAAAAAAACCAGTCTGACAGCAAAATTCGGACTTGATAACGGCAGTTTGTTTGTCGATTCTGCGGGCGGTTATTTTGGCATTAAAAGAACCTGGTAAGAGGCCATTTGAGGGGCTGTTCAAAGGCGAACAAAGTTGTCCGAAATCGGACAAATTTGTTCGCCTTTTTGTATGTAAGGATTTGATAACCAACTGGTTAATTTTTGGCATAAGTTTGTTGCTGACATAATCTTATCCCTATCTCTGCTATGCTTAAAAACTACCTGAAAATTGCTTTTCGCAATATCTGGAAAAACAAGGTTTTTTCCGGGATCAACATTGTCGGCCTCGCCATTGGGATGGCTGCTTGCATGCTCATTATGGTTTTTGTTTTTTACGAGTTTAGTTTTGATAAAATCCACTCCAAAAACATTTACCGGCTCGATGAAGTCCAGAAGTTCAAAGGCATGGTGGCACCTCAGAAAGTGGCGCTTTCAATGTTCCCGATGGGCCCCACACTCAAAAATGAATATCCCGAGATAAAGGATTTTGTCCGCATCAGTAAGTTCGATAATGTTCCATTGCTGTATCAGGAAAAGAAGACAGAGCTTCCCAAAGCACTGTGGGTAGATGCTAATTTTCTGGAAATGTTTGATTTTAAACTGCTTGAAGGGCAGAAGCAAAGCGTGCTGAAAGAACCCAATACAGTGGTTCTCTCCGAGAAAAGCGCTGCCAGCTTGTTTGGAAAACAAAACCCGATCGGGAAGTCGGTAATCCATTATGGCGGGGATACATTGACCTTCAAAGTAACCGGCATCATGGAAAATGTTCCGGCTACTTCGCACCTGCAATTCGATGCCTTATTTTCATTCAGCACCATCACGCGTCCGGATTACATGAACAATTGGGGTGGTAACTGGCTGGTAACCTATCTGGAACTGGCTCCCGGTGCAGATATAGCAGCATTAGAAAAGAAATTCCCTGCTTACCTGGGCAGGCACATGAGCAAAGAAGGCGCCAGCGATTATGAGCTTTTCTTGCAGCCGCTTTCCGATGTCCACGCCAAATCTACAGATATCACCCATGATTATATCAATTATCAGAAATTCGACCGTAGTTACACGTATATATTTTCTGTAATAGGCATCATTGTGCTCGTGATAGCGTGCGTCAACTTTATGAACTTGTCCACGGCCCGCTCTACAGGCCGAGCAAAGGAGGTCGGGATCAGAAAATCCATTGGCGCGCAGCGGTTTCAGCTTGCCGGCCAATTTATCGGAGAATCGATTTTGCTGACATTTATGGCTTTGGTGCTGGCAGTTGCGATGGTGAAGTTGCTGATTCCGGTCGTAAGTAATTTTAGTCAGCGCGATCTTGACTTCGCGTTTTTTACCAATCCTTCATTGCTGGGCGGCATCCTGCTCGGAACCATTGTGATTGGCATATTTTCCGGCTTGTATCCAGCTGTATTCTTGTCTTCGTTTCAGCCTATCGCGGTTTTGAAAGGCACATTAAGGACCGGGAAGGCGAATTTCAGGAATCTGCTCGTTATCGCACAGTTTTCGAGTGCCATCTTTCTCATCATTGCCACTGGCTTCGCCGTGAAGCAATTGCGTTACATGCAGCAAAAAGACCCGGGGTTTGACAGGGAGCAAGTTGTGATCATTCCGCTCGATTCCAAGTCGGGGCCCAAATATCAGGCTCTCAAACAGGAGTTGCTCGCCAGCTCATTTGTGTCGGGTGTAACCGGTTCGCAGCAACGCCTGGGCAATAATTTACATCAGACCGGCGTAACTTTTCATGGCGACGGGCCGGAAAAACAGATCGCATCTTCGCAAGTGGTCGTTGACCCGGATTATTTGTCTTTATATAAAATCAAGATCATTGCCGGCCGGAATTTCCGGGATGATGAAGGCGATAATGCAAAGGCTTACATTGTTAACGAGTCCCTGGCCAAAGAACTTTTAAAAGACCAGCCTAAACTGACGCTTCAAACACTGGTAGGAAAGCATTTCGGCTTCTCGGGCATGGATTCCGCGGGTGTGATCGTTGGCGTAGCGAAGGATTTTAATTTCAATTCACTGCACCATAAGATAGAAACGCTTTGTCTTTTTAACCAAAAGAATTGGGGTTATGGAGAGATGTCGGTGCGTATAAAAGGCAATGATGCCAAGCGTGCTATTGCGGGCATTCAAGGGATTTGGAGCAACATTGTGCCGCAGCAGGAATTTAAGTATTCTTTCCTCGACGACCATTTCGCAACATTATATAAGGCTGATAGCCAGGTTAGTGAAATTGTCGGCATCCTTGCTGCACTGGCGGTTTTCGTTTCCTGCCTGGGCTTGTTCGGGCTTGCTTCCTACTCGGCTGAACGCCGGTTTAAAGAGATCGGCGTACGAAAAGTGATGGGCGCTTCGGTGGCCGGCATCGTCGCACTGCTATCTAAGGATTTTCTAAAACTCGTTATTGCTTCCATTCTGATCGCTTCGCCCATCGCCTGGTGGGCCGTAAGCACCTGGTTAAAAGACTTCGCTTATCGGATTGACATTGAATGGTGGATTTTCGCGCTGGCTGGCGCGCTTTCAGTGGTGGTAGCGCTGTTAACGATCAGTTTCCAGAGCATTAAGGCGGCATTAACAAACCCTGTGAAGTCTTTACGAAGTGAGTAACCCATAATTTCATTGCTAAACGACTCAGCTATGTTGCATTTCTAACCTTAAACAATCATGAGCCATATCGCTATCCCAATCCCGCCGCTTCAAGGAAAGCAGGAGATTAAAGTTGAAGTAACAATTAATGGTATCAAGCAAAATTTGTTTTATCGTGTTGAGCTTTTTTATTGGGAAGACTGCTCAAATCCTGTCGCGCATCGTGCGGACTGCATTAGCGAAATGCTTTCACATCACGATCCGGATTGGACGGTTTACTATATAGGCGCTCCCAATGATGATTTCGTTCCCATTACTTTCGTGAAAAAAGAGAGCCGTAACCTGCTTAGAGAGGCGATTGCATAGATCTTGAACTAAGCAATTAATATTTAAAATCTTTATTTGCATCATTGTTGCAATATTCAATCCTATGATTCTATATTTGCATCAATGTTGCATTTAAAGATTTTTTTTATGAAAAAGCATTTATTCAAAACACTCTTCACAATCGGACTGGTTTTCGCACTCGCTTCCTGCGATAAGGATGACGAAAATCCGGTTACTCCCGCCGCGCAAAGCGAATTCAAATTCATCCGTATCCTGGTCAATGATGAGAGCAGCAAGGAAATCTCACTGGTAGATCCTGTTAAGCTGACTGTCGAAAAATTTGAAGCGCAGTTTCCTAAATCAGCCTTGTATGGAACGCAGGCAGGTCGTTTCGGTGCTTTGGTTAATGGTGCCAATAATTATGTCCAGTTTTTTGATACTGGTTTTGAAGGCCACGGAGATCATGTGGATGTGAAAGGAACCCCTAAGTTCGGCGCCTTGACCGGAACAGGAAATAAGCCGACGCACTTCAAGAGCAAAAGCGATGAGGTCATCACTTTCAATGACGGGGACGGCACACTGGCCATTGCGAAAGAGGCAGACTTCCACACGCCGGGTGCTAAAATGACGATTGTCAATGCAGGAAATGTTGCGCACCACGGCGCAATGACGAAGTTTGATAACGGCACTTATGCCATTACAGTAAAAGACGGCTCGGTAGCGGGCACATTGCCTGAGCGTGTGAAAATCATCGACGCTTCCGGTAAAACGCTTTTTGCTTCAACGCTGGCAACGAAAGGCATTCACGGCAACGCCACTAACGGTTCGGTGTCCTTGTTTGGCTCTTCGAGTGGTATTTTGGTTGTAGAACCAAGTGGAAAACAAAGGCTCATTGCACATCCTGCGGACTTTGGTGACGCATGGTTTGGTTCGATACTGGAAGCGAAGGGAGCCGGAAAATTCATCGGTTACACTGCCGCGAAAGGTGCTTATCTGATTGATATCACTGCTAACACAGTAACGCCCATTCTTGCCACTACAGACATTATGCAGGCAAAAGTGGATTATGCAGGGATCAATCTCGTGATCCTGCTGCACAGCGGCGAAGTGCAGATTTTTGACTTAAAAACTAATACAGTTAAGAAAACCGGATCGGTCATTCCTGCAACTGCCAAAGATGAAACCCAAAAGCCGCAGCTTGAAGCAACAACGCGGTTTATCTACATTACCCAACCGAAAAACGGAGAATTGCTGCGGATCAATACCGAAGATTTTTCCAAAGTTGAGAAAATCAAAGTTTCAGCAACACCATATCGTTTGAGTATCCTGGGCATTGAGTCAGACGAAAGTCACTAGCCATGATAAAAACCTTTCGGGTAATAATGACCCGGAAGGTTTACAAGCAATCTTTTGATTTATTTTTTGTCGGCCGCCACCAGATCACTGGCTCTCATCGGATTACTTAATAACTTCTCAAATGCTTTCCAGCGTTTTTCCTGGTCCTGGCCGGACGTTTTCTCAATGTAGTTTTTGACCAGGTCCTGCCCATAATTGTAGTTGATCACATAGCTTCCGTATTTTCTGATGAATCTCAAATAATCCGTTGCACCCTTTTCGGTCAGCAGGCAATAGTCTGTTAACCAGCGCAATGCATCTTTGTCATTCATGGATTTATTGATAAGTCCTCTGGCAACTTCATTCCGGGCATAATTCAGGGCAGAGCTTATTTTAAGCGCTTCGAAGTAAAGATGCGCGCCGGTGGTGTCAATATTCGCCAAAGGCATCAGAATCTGTTTGCAATATTGTTCCTGAGAGTCGCCGGGAAATGCGATGGAAATGCCATAGTTAGCACTTCCCTCGGCAATGAGCGACTGCGGACTGAACAGCGGATACAGTGAAATTTCCTGCGAACCCTGATCGTAATAAACATTTTTTTCCAAAAGCACATTGAACACGTGATGCCCCGGATAGCCTTCATGGCAGGCAAGGTCAATGGCCCTCTGGATAAAGATAGGCTGACTGATATTGATCTGAATCACGCTTTGGTAATTGCCCTTATACCAGTTATATCCCGACCAGGGCTTGTCCGTCACGTATTCGAGCTTGAAATTCTCGCCTGCAGGTAATGTGTAATGTTGCAGGGTTCGTCGCCTCGCTTCCGCAATGGCAACCTGAAAAACCGTGTCAATCTTATCTTTTGGGATCAAAAACCTCGCAGCTAACTTCTGAAACCGGTCCGGAAGCGCACCCTTGCCCGGCAAAATGCTGTCCATTTGTGCAATCAGGTCCTGAAAATGTTTTTCATTGTAAATCGGTGCAACGGCGTCAAACAGGTCCCGGGATTCTGTATCAAATGCATCACGCTCCCCAGCAACGATCTTTACCCGGCGTTCAAAGGCCGTAAGCTGTGAGCCCAACCACTCAGCGCGGTGGTGAATTGTGTCGTTTTTTGTATTGGTTAGCAGGTCAGTAACACGACTTTTAAGCTCTGTGATCCTGAGGGTCAAACTGTCTTTCGGGAAATCAGCCGTGTCCTTTGCCACTGCCGGTCGCCGGGAATCCGGCCCGTAATATGCATCTACAAAATCGGGGTCATACTGGCCAATGGTAAGGCCCAGTGTTACATATTCCCGACCGATTTGTTGCAGCTTTTCCTCATCATTCACCGATTGCTTTTCGGACGAACAGGCGAGAATTATACACATAAAAACAAATATGAAAAGGCTATTTAAGGTCATTGCAGTGAATAGTTAGGTAAAGTCCCGATCCCACATTGGGTGTAAATTACACAGATTGATTGGAAACGGAACTGGAACAATATTAATAAAATCACAAGAGCCGGATATAGCCGGACATGAACCCAGACAAAAAGCTATCTACATGAATGCCAAGTATACCTACACAGAAGCAACGCTTGTATCCCTTCTGAAATCTAACGATCGTAGTGCCTTTGAATATTTGTATGATAATTACTCTTCGGCGTTATATGGTATCATTGTCAAGATTGTGAAAGACGAGGAACGTGCCTGTGATGCGATGCAAGATACCTTTCTGAAAATTTGGAAAAATATCGGCCACTACAATTCTGAGAAGGGAACCCTTTTCACCTGGATCCTGAACATTGCGCGTAATACTGCCATTGACAAGCTGCGTGTAGAATTGAAAAAGGAACGCGTTATCCAGCTGGAACTTGTCCGCGATGGCGATCTTATTTCCTCTACGATTTTTAACCCGCTTCCGGCAACAATGGATCTTCGCTCAATCGTAGAGCGCCTGCTTCCTGAGCGTAAAGTGCTTATTGAAATGGTTTATTTCCAAGGATATACGCACGAAGAAGTTTCAGAACGGCTTAGCCTGCCTTTGGGAACTGTAAAGTCAAGAATCCGGAAAGCTTTGCAAGAACTGCGTGAGATTTTCGAGGTCTGCGCTCCGAAGCCCATCTTTGCTTAATATCAAGCTCACAGTATTTCTACATTACGCTGCTTTATACTTTTAATTTCCTGAATACGTGTGCGGTTGGTAAATATGCAATTTTCTGCATTTTGCGGTGGATCGACGTAAGTCTGGTGTATGTCTTTAAATGAGCCTGCGGTCAGCAATCTAAGTGCACTGGCTTCATAATCTTTTGTTTATCTCCTTCGTTAATTTTTTAACGGCACATTGCTGGTTTGCTGTCTTAGCCGTTACATTATATTCTACACGGCATAAGTGGGCAGGGAATTTTGTAGAACTCAAAAAATTACGCAAATTTTTTTTGTCGAATTTTCTCAATGCATTTTTAGCTTCTGCTACAAGTCTCATACAAGCTTCACATTCTCTCCAGACTCCTTTACGAACGCGCGTACTAGAAATTTTTCTCACGATCCAATTCCTTTCTTGTAGAAACGGTTCGTCTCCTATAAGCCAGTCAATTAGTTCCTGATTCTAAGTTTTTGGGATCACTAAACTGCTTCTCGGGAGTTGTAACCGCTATACACATTTAATTCACATTCTAATCGGCTCTTCTTGACAACGTGTAGTACATACCGTTTAAATTAGACTAGAATTGAAATAGTTATATATGGCTCCGTCACTGTAAGTGAGTGTGGTTCCAACCACTTGTTGATATGTATAAAAAGTAAATCGCTGATCAGAAGTGAATTATTGAAAAATTCACTGTAATAATACTTGCTCCTAGGTTGATAGAAATAATTTAAAAAACCCACTAGACATAAGTTTAAGTGCAGTGTAATATAAAAAAAGTTATATTTTTAGTTGATCTGAACTATACATTTGCACCGTAGATTTTACTTAAACGTCTAGCTATTACAGCCAATTAACTACAAATCAATTATGTTATGAAAAATTTTACTTTACTCATTTGTTCCCTCCTGTTAACCTTCGGACTTGCCGGAAATGCCTATGCCACAGGCGATTGTGGCTGCAGTGATTCCGATAATGCGCTTAAAAACGGAAATTTTGAATCATTGGACCACTGGCAAAAGTCAGACGGTACAAATTTCCGTCTTGACAATGCATACAACCAATGCGGCAGTAAGAACGGCTTGATCGATCAGTCGGGATATGTGTATCAAAATGTGCCTGTGCAAGGTGGAAGCGCCATCAATATGACTGTGTATGGTGGTACGCACGATGTGAGGCAGACGCATAAATTCTATCTTCGTTTCTATGACAAAAACAACAACGAGATAGAAAATGAGCGTGTAACCGTTGATATGGACTACCAGGTTACCGGAAATGGCAAGCTGAAAAAATTCACATTAAAGAAGGATGTTGTTCCTGCAAATGCTGTGAAGGTTCAGTTCAGATTTTACGCCAGCGGGGCATATTTCAAAGTGGATGTTGCCTGTATGTCGATCACGCCTCCTCCGGTAACTGCTGATTGCTGCAAGGATTCTGAAAACGCAGTGAAAAACGGAAGTTTCGAAAACGGAACGAATGATTGGCAGAAATTCGGAAACGGAAATTTCAGACAGGATGATCCATACAGCATCTGCGGTAGCAAAAACGGTTTGATCGAGGGTGCAGCAACTGTTTACCAGGATGTAACCCTGACCTCAGGAACCAGAGTAAATGTAAGCGTATATGGCGGAACGCATGACACAAATCAGGACCACAAGTTCAAACTGGAATTTTATAACAGCGCAGGCGAATTGATCCCAGTTGCCGAAACACCTCAAAACCTGGTTCATATGAACTATCAGGTAACGCAGGAGCACAAGTTACAGCAATATAACCTATCCGAAACGGCACCAGTGGGAGCTACCAAAGTACGGATCAATGTAATTTCCGGAGGTAACTATTTCAAATTCGACGTGGTGTGTATGACCCTTACGCCGCCAACAACACCGCAATGCGAGACTTGTAACGATAATAAATTGGTTAACGCCAGCTTTGAAGAAGGAACGGCCAACTGGACAACAGTAGGACACGTATTTGCAGATGCTACCATTGCCGTTTGCGGCTCGAAAAGCCTGATCTTAGCAGGTAACGGTTCGTTCCATCAGGATTTCGCCTTTGAATCATCCCTTGGAAATTCTGTTACATTGAGCATTTGGGCAGCGGTAAAAGAGAACAGGGATCAGAAAATCGAAATGATCTTCCTTAATGGCTCCAATAAAGTGCTGGGAACATTGACGCAGCAGGTCGATAAATTGGTGACCAGCGATCCTTATGGCTTGCAAAAATACATTCTTGCCGGTGCGATTCCATCAGGTACAACAATAATCCGCATTCAGGGCTCCGGATCAGAAGATTATCTGGCGGTTGACGGAGGTTGCTTAACTTTCTCAGGTCCTCCGCTTCCGGTAACATTGTCTGCCTTTAATGTGAAAAAAGAAGGGGCTGTTGCCACATTATCCTGGTCAACAACTTCTGAAACGAACTCTGATCATTTTGAAGTTCAGCACAGCGGTGACGGTAAGAAATGGGCGGTCCTTGATATAGTGGCAGCACAAGGCGAAAGCAAATCATTGGTTCCATACAGCTATACTCACACTAACCCTCTGGCTACCAACCTTTACCGGTTAAGAATGGTTGATCAGGATGGCACATTCTCTTTCAGTTCGATCAAAAGCCTGAAATTTGATGGTGACGCACAATTGAGCGTGTATCCAAACCCGACGGTAGACCGCATCGTATTGAACAGCAGCCAGGCCATTTCAAGTGTTAAGTTCTATGATCAGCGTGGCGTGCTGGTTCTGAACACATTACCTGACGCATCTAATGCGATCGACGTTAGAAAACTGAATCAGGGAACATACTTTGTCAAAATCAATGACGGAACCCTGACGCGCAAAATCCTGATCGTGAGGTAACAGCCGCTTGATATTTTGAGAGCCCTTCATCCGTAATTATCGGGTGGAGGGCTTTTCTTTTGTAATATGTTTCTAACTTTCCGGCATATAAAAAGGCAGCAGTGACGACGGATATTCATTTCAATAAGCAGGATTTTGGTGCGGATTTCAGCTGGGGAGTCGCTACGGCAGCTTACCAGATCGAAGGGGCGGTGGATGTGGATGGCCGTGGCCCGTGCGTCTGGGATAAATTTGCAATGATAAAAGGCAAGATTAAAAACGGGGATGATGCACGCATAGCTTGTGATTTTTATAACCGTTTCGAAAGCGATATCGAGCTGGTCCATGCATTGGGTTTCAAGGAATTCAGGTTTTCGATTTCCTGGTCACGCATTTTGCCGAAAGGTCACGGCGAAGTGAACGAGGCCGGGATTTTATTTTATAATAAATTGATAGACAAATGCTTGTCACTTGATATCGTTCCATGGATTACGCTCTATCACTGGGACCTTCCGCAAGCACTTGAAGATCTCGGCGGGTGGAAAAACCGACGGATTCTGGAATGGTTTGAGTCCTACGCCACGATATGTGCAAATGCATTTGGCGACAGGGTCAAAAAATGGATTGTGCTCAACGAGCCGATGGCTGTTGCAGGACTAGGTTACACCACGGGATTGCATGCGCCGGGAAGGAAAAGTATCAGCAACTTTTTGCCCGTTGTGCATCATTTGGCCATGTGCCAGGCGATCGGTGGGGAAGTGATCAGGCGCAATGTTGCAGATGCTTACATTGGAACAGCCATTTCATGTTCATATGTATACCCGGCGAGTGCGAGCTTCCGGGACGTACGCGCTGCCAAACGCGCCGACGCATTGATGAACCGACTCTTTATTGAGCCCGCATTGGGAATGGGTTACCCGGCAGATGCGTTCCGTTTTTTAGGAAATATTAAACGTTACATGCAACCCGGCGATGCCGAAAGGCTCAAATTTGACTTTGATTTTATTGGTATACAAAATTATTTCAGTGTGGTGGTGAAGCATTCTTATTTCGCACCGGTGGTTTGGCTAAAAGAAGTCCCTGCAAAACTCAGGAATGTGCCGGTAACAGCTATGGGCTGGGAAGTGAGCAGTGATGGAATGTATCACATTTTGAAACAATTTGACGCGTACGACGGAATCCGGGAGATCATTGTTTCGGAAAATGGTGCCGCTTTTCACGATGAGGTTGAGGGAGAAAATGTTCAAGATCCTGAGCGAACATCATTCTATCAGGAATATCTGGCGGCTATATTGAAAGCTAAAAATGAAGGAGTGAAAGTGAAAGGTTACCTTGCCTGGACAATGATGGACAATTTTGAATGGGCAGAAGGCTACGCAGCCCGATTTGGGCTGGTGCATGTGGATTTTAAGACCCAGAAACGCACTGTTAAGGATTCGGGCAAATGGTTTGCCTCTTTTCTGAAAATGTGAAATGCGACCAGGAGTGGTCGCATAACTTATAGATTTAGAATGTCTTTGGCTTCCTTTTCGGAATAGTAGGGGCCAAGCTCTGCTTCGTCAATGATCTCGTGAACCTGGTCTTCGGATGCCCGCATAGACCTGGCAGCGGATTCATGCTCAGGAATTTCGCTGAAATGGATCATTCCTTTTTGCTGTAAATTTTCGAGGATTTTAGTGATCAATTCTTCTTCCGAGTCATTCGCCACTTCAATGTGAAAGGTTTTCATAGTAGTCTTTTTGTATTTAAATATATTATTTCAAAAACCATACCGGCGATGCAACCTTGCAGCCAGATTCAGCATCATTCAGAAAAACCTAATCATATTAGACATGAGAAACAGAAAACTACTTTTAATAATGTTTGCGCTTTTCACAGCAGGGGCCGTTTCTGCCCAGGTTGATAGCGATAAGCCCTATGTTACCAAAAATTTCAGCAGCGCAAACCTGAAAGAACTTGCCGTAGAAACATCCGGCGGCTCAATAACCGTAAATGGCGGCCAGAACAGCGGATTCAAAGTCGAAATGTATGTCAGACCCAATAATTGGAATGGCAAGAGCGAACTGACCAAGGAAGACATCGAAGACCGCCTGGAAGACTACGACATTCTTATCGGGACAGAAGGAAACCGTGTTGTTGCGACTGCAAAACGGAAAAACAATGTGAAATGGAATGATAAAAAAAGCATTTCCATTGGTTTCAAAGTTTCAGCCCCAAGAAATACACAAACAAACTTAAAAACCAGCGGCGGCAGCATCCACATAGCGTCGCTAAGCGGTGAGCAGAATTTCGAGACAAGCGGCGGAAGCAGAAAGTGAGTGACCTCGACGGTTTGATCCGCGGACGGACTTCGGGCGGCAGCATCGATGTCATGAATTGCAAAAAGGACATCGACCTCCATACAAGCGGAGGAAGCATTAAAGCAACCGAATTGACCGGTAAAATCCAGCTCAAAACCTCCGGCGGCAGCATTGCATTGAATGGCCTTGAAGGCGACATTGAAGCACGCACGAGCGGCGGAAGCGTAAAAGGCGATGGCATTAAAGGCACATTGAATACGGGCACATCGGGCGGTTCGGTAAGGCTTGCTAATGTATCGGGAAGCTTGCGGGCCAGCACCAGTGCGGGAAGTATTGAGGTGGAAATGGCTAAACTAGGCGATTATGTGGATCTGTCGAGCTCAGCGGGAAGCGTTCGCGTGACCATGCCGATGGATAAGGGCGTAGACCTGGACCTGAAAGGAAACAAAGTAAACATTGCCCTGAAAAACTTTGATGGGGAAGCAGCAAAAGATCGTGTACGTGGAAAAATGAATGGCGGCGGCATTCCGGTTACGCTCTCAGCCAGCGCCGGAAGTGTTTCTGTGAATCAGTAATTATATTGTAAATGAGAGCTGCGAAGGTGTAAAAAACATCTTCGCAGTTTTTTTTGTGACCAAAAACGAAAGCTGCGTCTAAAGGGAAATTAATGTCCCGACAAATGTTTCGTAAAATCGCGTTTCTGCTGCAATCGTATTTTGGTATTTCAAGAAAAGAAGCCAGGGGTGCGCTGGTCCTCATGGTGCTCTGCCTGCTTTTGCTGTGGTTACCCTTCTTTTTCCGGAGGTTCCTGTTGCCTGAGCTGCACATCAACGAGCGGCCGGTTAATGTGAAAATACTCGATAGTCTGGCCGTTGTGTTGGAGAAGGCAAGCCAGGCTAAGAGCAAGTCTTTTAAACCCTATCCTAAAAAAACATTAGCCCGCAAACCCGGGAAGCCGGTTAAGCTGTCTGATTTTGATCCTAATGTGGCCTCCGTTGACCAACTTGAAACGCTTGGCATTCCCGCATTTCTTGCTAAAAGAATTGAAAATTTTCGAAGCAAAGGAGGCAAGTTCCGAAAGAAAAACGACCTGCTTAATATCTACGATCTTCCGTCAGAACTGTTCCATAAGCTCGAAAAATACATTGTTTTTACGGCTCAGCCAACATTTGAAAACAACACTGCCGGAACAAAAAAGCATATTGGAAACGATAAGGCACCTTATTCAGCATTTAGTAAACCTTCGAAAACGGTCATAACGGCATTTGACATGAACACCGCGGATACAACCGAACTTGTGAAACTGCGCGGGATTGGAAGCAAGCTTTCGTTACGCATCCTCAAATTCCGTGATGCGCTGGGCGGATTCCATTCTGCGGATCAATACGAAGAGATTTTCGGGCTGGACTCTGTGGCGCTGGCTGAGCTGCACCGTTATGGAAAGGTCAGCAGCGCAGTGAAAAAGATTAATCTCAATAGCGTGAGTGCCGAGGACTTGGGTAAGCATTCGTATTTCAAAAACAAGAAAGTCACTGCCATCATTATCAATTACCGAAATCAGCACGGGCCGTTCAGGAATGTGGATGATTTGCGGAAAGTGCGGGTTGTGGATGAAGCCATGATCAAAAAAATAGAGCCGTATCTTCGTTTTGAATAGGATACGGCTCTGGCAATATTGCGACTTGTGTGCTTAGAAGTTTGGCTTCAACATATATTTATTGTAGAAGTTGTCGATCACTTTTACGGCTTCATCCGGCGTGTCTACAACACTGATCAGTTTCATGTCTTCGGGATTAATGTTGCCCTCGGTCAGCATTGTTCCCTTAATCCAGTCGAGCAGACCGGTCCAGTAACTGCTTCCTACAAGCACGATGGGAAAGCGTCCGATCTTCTTGGTCTGGATCAGCGTCATCGCTTCAAACATTTCGTCCAGCGTTCCAAATCCTCCCGGCATGACAATAAATCCCTGCGAATATTTAACAAACATTACCTTTCGTACAAAGAAAAAATCGAAGTTAATGTTCTTGTCAGGATCGATATAAATGTTGCTATGCTGCTCAAAAGGGAGTTTTATATTTAATCCAACCGACTTTCCGCCTTGCTCAAGCGCACCTTTGTTACCCGCCTCCATAATCCCGGGCCCACCGCCCGTAATTACGCCATATCCATGTCTTACGAGCTTGGCTGCAATATCTTCGGCTGTTTTGTAATGCGGATTGCTGGATAGCGTCCGCGCCGACCCGAATATAGAAACGCAAGGCCCGATCTTCGCCAGCTTGTCAAACCCTTCGACAAACTCGGCCATTACTTTAAACACAACCCAGGAATCTGCACTTTTTATCTCATTCCAATTCCGGTCTTCAAATGCTTCCTTGATCCGCTTTTCATCTTCGGGAACCGCGGGGTTCATCAGGGAGACGTCTATTAATTCCGCATTGGTTGGCTTTGCTTCTTCACTCATATTCAGATATTCAATTTAGTTGTTGAAGTAGATAATCGTAACTTTGTAGGACCATCATTAAATGTTACAATTAACAAAAAACTAATGAGAAAAATTGCTATCGGTTCGGATCACGCGGGTTTTCCATATAAGGAGCCGGTTATCAACTGGTTAACGACGAATGGTTTTGAAGTGAAGGATTTCGGCACATACAGCGCCGATTCTGCTGACTATGCAGATTTTGCCCATCCCGTGGCTAACGGCGTTGAAAGCGGCGAGTTCGAGAAAGGCGTGTTGCTTTGCGGCAGCGGCCAGGGCGTTTGCATTACGGCCAACAAGCATCAGGGAATTCGTGCAGCGCTGGTTTGGGACCTGCCACTAGCAGCATTAGCCCGCCAGCATAACGATGCAAATATTATTTGCATACCCGTTCGATTTATCGAACTGGAAACGGCACTGGCAAGCGTAGGCGCATTCCTGGCGACGGAATTTGAAGGTGGTCGTCACCAGACCCGGGTGGATAAGATCGCCTGCTAGATCTTACGCTGATAAATCCCTTTCCAGGGACTTAATTCATATTGGCTTCTTAATGCCGGAACGCGGTAAAGCAGTTTCGGCATAATGTTCACTTTGTCGATAACGTAGTCCGGCGGATCCTTTTTGAAGTTGTCGTAGACGTGTATCACGCTGTCAAAATTATCCAGGTTGCGCAAATCATAGCTGGCGAGTTCCCAGTTGAGGTAAGGCGTGGCCGTGTAATTATTGATATATTCCCCTGAATGCTGCCCCAGCACCAGTACGCGCTTATTCTGGATCTGTTCCGGAAGCGCTGCTTGTTTTGCACGCAGATTTTCGAGCTTACCCATGGATATTCCGGGTATAATGCCGCGTAAACCCTGATATTGGATCATCAGGATCACAGCGCCCATTGTGATAAACTGAAACTCGTCGGCCCAGCTTTTTTTTCTGAAACTCTGAAAATAATGTGTTGCAAAAAACGCAGCAGGCGGGATGAAGATCACAAACTGCATCGGCGCCATAAACTGCATGAGCGGAATGGTGAACACCGCAATGATAAACCAGAGGGCCATCACCTGCTGGATCCGAGTTTGATAATTGACAAAGCGCAACGTGGTGAAGATCCGCATAAAACCCATCACCCCAAAGCCCAGCGGCAGCAACAGCGACGCGATCAGTGAGGAAAAATCATTGAGGTTATATTGTTTTACCTGAAAAACAGAAGTCAGCAGGTTCCTGTTAAGACTTTCAATGCCATTGTTCATATAAAAGAACAGCACGACCATCAGCAACGGGAATAAAGATCCGAACAACCCCAGCAAATGGTGACGCACGGTGGAACCTGTATAAAACAACAGCGCCAAAAATGCCCAGATCATGAACAATGAAGCCGGCAGATAAAACAATGTGGCAATCCCGATATAAAGCCCCATTTCAAAAACCTGGGTCGTTACTTCCCTTCTTACCAGGATCTTGACAATGGCACCGAAGGCGAAAAGCAGGAATGTATTAGCCATCAGCATGGGCGAGAGCGTGCCCATATCAAAGGAAATGTTCAGGAACAATGCATATAAAGCACCTGGAAGGAACGTGCGTTCGGGGAAAACTTCCCGGGAATGTATAACGTAGTTGAAATAAAGGATCTGCACGACTGAAACCGTGATCGCGGCGAGCTGATAAACCCATTGCGTGCGGCCGAAAAGCGTGTCGATAAGCCAGTAAGTAAGGCCCGAAAAAGGGCTTACATTGTCCCACACGTCGCGGTAAAGCATAAATCCACGGCCCATTTGCTCGCCTACCAGCATCCAGCTCAGTTCCGGGATAAGCAGCGGCGCACCCCCCAGGAAAAATGGAAGCCGGAGCAGCAGGAAAAATACGACCAGACTGATGCTCTGATACCGTGCGTTAACGCGAAAAAAACTTAACAAGAAGTATGCGGATTATGTATCTTATCAGAATAACTTTCACGAAATTACAACTCCGCATTCTACAAAAACAAAATAAGTCCGGATATTTGTACTTTTGAAACATGGAATCTAAAAGACAACAAAAAGTAGGGAGGCAGATTCAGAAGGATCTTGGGGAGATATTTCAAAAGGACGCACATCATTTGACGAATGGCTCTTTTGTTACCATTACAGCCGTGCGTGTCACGCCCGATCTGAGCATTGCAAGAGCATACCTGAGTTTTTTGCCCGATAAAAATAAGTCGATATTACTGGAAACGATTCAGGAAAACACCAAATTCATTCGTCAGAAACTGGGCGAAAGGGTGCGTCACCAGCTTCGGATTGTGCCTCATCTTCAATTCTATATGGACGATACTGCCGAGTATGCAGCCAAAATGGACCTGCTATTCTCGGATATTGTTATTCCACCAGCTCAACCGGACGAGGACGACGAATCCAATTGATTAAAGCTCCTGCCTAATGCATCTTTCGTACAGGATCGCTGTCCGCTATTTTTTTTCCCGGAACAAACGCAGCTTCATCAGCGTCATAGCCCGCATCGCTATGGCTGGTGTAGCAGTTGGAACCATGGCTATGGTCGTCGTGCTTTCTGTTTTCAATGGAATGGAGGACCTGAACCGGAAAATCTTCAAAACCTTCGATGCGGACGTTAAGATCACGCCCGCAGAAGGCAAAAGGTTTAAAACAGATAATGCGTTGATTCAAAAGGTCAGATCCGTTGAAGGCGTCAGGCTGGTTACGCAGGTTGTGGAAGACAACGCGCTTGCCCAGTATGGTAACCAGCAGATCATTGTGCGCCTTAAAGGCGTTGACAGCACATTTCAGCGGCAGGGCCAGCTCGATACGGCGATCATTGAAGGAACATTAAAACTTTATGGCCAGGGCGGCACGCCGTATGGCATCATCGCGGAAGGCGTCAGGAATGCTTTATCCATTTCTTTGGAAGACATTATTACGCCATTACAATTAATGTATCCCAAAACCGGCTCCAAAACATTAAACCTGACCTCTTCAGAAGCATTTAACCACCTTCTGCTGAGGCCCGGCGGCATATTTTTTATAGAGACACGTTACGACGATTACGTGATCGCACCAATCGCATTGGTTGAAAAGCTGATGGGATATGAAGGTGAAAGATCTTCGCTGGAAGTGCAGGTTATGCCAGGTTACAAGGAAGGAAAGGTAAGCAGGAGGATTGCGGATCAATTGGGTGACCGGTTTGTGGTCAGAGACAGGGATTCGCTTAACTCAGACTTGCTTCGTGCGATCCGTCTGGAAAAACTTTTTGTGGCTATAACCTTGTCTTTCATTATTTTAGTAGCTGCGATCAACATTTTCTTTTCGCTCAGCATGCTGGCTATTGAGAAAAAGAAAGACGTTTCCATGCTCTATGCATTAGGCGCCACGCCGGGGTTGATCCGGAGAATTTTTCTTGCAGAAGGAGCAATTGTGGCTCTGTCTGGTGCGCTGGCTGGGCTGGGTGGGGGAATTTTACTATGCGTATTACAATTGAAATATGGATTTGTTTCAATGGGAATGGCAACGTCACTGGTGGATGCCTATCCCGTTAAATTAATATGGGAAGATATACTCTATACGGGCGTTATCGTCGTTATCATAACAATGCTGGTGTCGTATATTCCTGCCAGGAGAGCAGCAGAAGCAGGGAGAATCCTGCCGACCTGATATTTTATTTGAGCAAAAGAACAAAAAATACTAACAAAAACATTTTGACATACATCCACACAATCATCTTGAAAAGAGACGTTACCAGCCACGATAGGGGGCTTTTTTTGGGCCGTTTGATCTTTGTTATCTGCACAGCATTGCTATTGTTCTCCGTTCCTTCACAGGCTGCCGAGGTGGCAGATACGCTGAGAAGAAGGAATCCGGGAACAGTTTCCTCACAGGGTGCTTACCGTCCGGAGCGGCCAAGGAAAAGTGATATTCTTTATACACGCCTTGATGTCGCATTCGACTGGGAAAAACAGCAGGTTCCGGCGTCGGCCGTTCTCATGTTCAAGCCGCATTTTTATCCGCAAAACATACTGGAACTGGATGCTAAGGGCTTTGATATAAAAGGCATCGCCCTCATGGACACGGTCGGAGATTATGGATCATTGTCCACGGAAGAGATTCAGGGAAAAGTCAAGAAAAAGCTGGAATACACTTATGATAAGCGAAAATTGCTGATCAAGCTGGACCAGAGCTACACCAGAAAAGACACCGTTTTTGTTAAAATAGATTACATAGCGCGTCCGAATGACGTTCCGCGTGACAAGCCGGGAGACAGCGCATCAGACAAAGGGCTTTATTTTATCAATGCGGATGGTATGGATGAAGGCAAACCGAAACAGATCTGGACGCAAGGTGAGACCGAAGGAAGCAGCTGCTGGTTTCCTACCATTGACGCACCTAATCAAAAATTTACCCAGGACATTTACATTACTGTAGACAGCACCTATAAAACGTTATCAAATGGTTTGTTAGTTGCTCAGAATGAAGGCAAAAACGGTTTGCGGACCGACCATTGGAAACAAACGCTTCCACATGCGCCTTACCTTACTATGCTGGCCGTGGGTGACTTTGTCGTTGCCAAGGATATGATGCCAAACGGATTGGAACTGAGTTACTACGTTGAGCCAAAATACGGACAGAATGCACACGCAATCTTTGGCCGTACGCCTGAAATGATGGGCTTTTTTGCCAACGTTTTCGGAATAGAATATCCCTGGGAAAAATACGCACAGATTGCCGTAAGGGACTTTGTGGCGGGCGCAATGGAAAATACAACCGCAACGGTTCATGAAGAAGGCGTTCAAAATGACGCCCGGTCGCTTGTGGACGGAAACTCGGACGCTGTTATTGCCCATGAATTGGCGCATCACTGGTTTGGGGATTATGTTACCGCCGAAGAGTGGGGGCAACTTCCTTTGAATGAGTCATTTGCAAATTACTCCGAATATCTTTGGAGTGAGTATAACAACGGAAAGTACGAAGCAGACTGGCAGAACTTGCAGGAAATGAAAGCATATCTGGCTGAATCCGAAACAAAGCAAGTGCCGATGATCCGCTATTTTTATAAGGATCGTGAAAATATGTTCGACAGCCATTCCTACGCCAAAGGTGGCCGTATCCTGCATATGTTGCGCAACTATGTAGGCGATGATGCTTTTTTTGCTTCCCTTCAGCAGTATTTGAAAAGCCACGCATTCGGGACCGCTGAGATAGATGATCTGAGAATGTCTTTCGAAAAAGTTACGGGAGAAGATCTGAACTGGTTTTTTGACCAATGGTTTCATAAGCCGGGGCACCCAAACATTAAAATCCAGCAGGAATACGCGGCGGCAACGGGAAAGGTTCTTTTGAAATTAAAACAAACCCAGGACACGCTGGCCACAACGGTTTACAGACTTCCGCTGAAAGTGGATGTCTGGGTCAATGGTAAGAAAAGCCAGTATAATGTGCTAGTCGACAAGGTAAACCAAACACTCGAATTCCCAGCTGCTAAAAAGCCTGATCTGGTTGTTTTCGATGCGGAAGCGCAGTTGCTCGGCGTTGTGGAGCATGAAAAGAACAGACGCGAGATGGAGTTCCAATACACGCATAGCGACCGGTTTTTACATAAATATGAAGCGCTGGCTTCGTTGGAAGGAAACCTTACTGACACATTAGCAAGGGCAATTCTGGTAAAAGCGATGACGGATCCTTTCTGGAAATTCCGTCAGATGGCGATCAGTAATTTCTCGGAATATGACGGGGACGGTTTTGCTGACATTGAGAAGGTGATCCAGAGCGCTGCAAGGCAGGACGCACATCCGCAAGTGCGTTCGGAAGCGATGATCACACTGGCTTCTTTCGGTGATAACAACAGCGATTCGATTTTCAGGGAAGCATTGAGTGACAGCTCTTACCAGGTCGTTTCGGTGGCGATAGAAAAATATCTGATGGCGCAACCGACCGATGCGAATGAAATAGCGGCACAATTTGAAAACAGTCCCAATGATGCCATTGTCACGTCGGTTGGTAACTATTACGCAGGACTCGCCCAGCCGGAGCGGTTCGACTGGTTTTTAGAAAAGATGAAGGCAATGAAGCCTACTGAGAAGTATAATTTCTTGCAGGTTTTTGGAAAGTATCTGATCAAATCCAAGCAGGATGTGCAGCGCAAAAGCATTCCGGTTCTGGAAGGGCTGGCGCGCGAAAACCCTTCTTATTTCGTCAGATTTGGCGCATTCCAGGCTTTGGGCTTACTAACAGACATTCAAGGTGTAGCGGCTTTGCGCAAGGATATCCGAGCCAAAGAAACCGAACCCAAGCTGAAAGAGATGTACAGCCAGTTCGGCGATTTGTAAGCAGCATGACTATGCAAAACCCTGCGGATCCGAGAAACCTTATTGGGGATCCAGGTAATAATCCAGGTTTTCCTTGGTGATAATGTCCAGCGGCAGGAATTTGATAGGCTGAATGTCCTTTTTAAACACAAGGAAGTTGGCCAGCTGATGAATTCCCCAGTAACCTTGTCCAAGCGGATTTTGGTTGATCAGAAAGTTAATGATCTCTTTTTCCAGGAAGTTGAGGTTCGGCTTTAACAAGTCATAACCCACCAGTTTAATGTGCTTTAAAGCCTTTTTTTCCAGGTAGGAAGCCACTTCGAATGCTTTGGAATTGGTGACATAAACGGCCTTCAGTTCAGGTTCATCTGTAAGGATCGCATCCAGCTGGTCATCGAGCGTTTCTCCATCCGGGAAATTGATCTCCTTGCTGATCACCTTGTAAGCAGCGTCGTCACTGGCCTTGAAATAATCGCGGAATCCAGCCTCTTTTGTAATCAAATGGGCAGAGTTCGAAATGTCTTCATTCACGTGCGCCACCAAAACGGTCCCAGGCGACTGCAAGCCGAAACTCAGGATTTTTGCCGCCAGCGAGCCACTTCTATATGAGTCCTGTCCAATGTAGCAAAGCGGGTTAACATGCTCAATCTGCGTATTAAAAAGCACATAAGGAATATTCAGATTCGCCCATTCTTCGAAAAAAGGCAATGCTTCTTTGTAAAAAACCGGTGCGATCAAAAGTCCGTCGGGATGCTCTTTGGAAACTTCCTTAGCCTTTGCGATAAATGACTGTTCCTCATGCGAATTGAAAATGAACAGGGTAATGTATACGCCATATTGCCGTAATTCTTTTTCCGCCTTTTCAAGCCCGATTTTCGGTGCTTCCCAGTACGAATCCGCATCTGGGTCGGGGATAAGGACGGCCAAATTGTAAGTCTTCTGGGATTTTAGTGATTGTGCTATGAAATTCGGCTCATAGTTAAGCTCTTTGATAATGCTCAAAATACGCTCACGCACATCATCGGCAACCCTGCCTCGGTTGTGCAATACACGGTCTACGGTTCCTTTTGACGTTTGGGCCTTTTCTGCTATGTCTTTTATTCTGACGATTCTCTTTTTCACTTTCTTGGGGTGTCTGTATCCATCACTTTCGGTTGCCAGGACGAATATCAAATTTTTATTTGAAGGATAAATAGTTTAGAACAAACTAATGTATCCAGCACAATACTTTTCAAATTTTATTTATAATAAATTTGAGATTGTCCTGAATAGAGTTTAGTTTTACGCAGTGCAAATGCATTTACATCTGCGCTTTCGGGTACGATCCCGAGAACACATTTTGCGTGTGTGCTCGAACACTTTTTCGATTTTTAATTGGATTAACCATTTTTACAATTAATTTTGTCAGGAAGATCTCAAATAAAATAATATTCTACGTTCCTCGTCCTTAACACTTGAAAGAACCTAACCTTTAACCTTTTCCAGAATTACCCATTTTTCTGCTAATCCTAAATCCATAATAAAGCGTACGAAATCACATTCGTACGCTTTTTGCTTGAAATGGTTTAGATAATGTCAATTGAAACATCTGCGGAATCCACATAAGCTGAGCAAGTTAGGACCCATCCTTGCTCCAAATCACGGTCTGTGAGCACTTCGTTCACACTCATATGCAGCTTTCCGGACCTGCATATCCCGGCACAAGTCGAACATCTTCCGCCTTTGCAGCTGTAAGGCAGCTTAATATTCGCCGCCAGGGCCGCATCCAGTACGGTGGTATGGGCAGGAACAAAAAGATCATGCGCCTCACCCCGAAAATTGAGTTTGATCACATGCGGGTAGGAGACAGGCGGGGGCGGTGGTACAGCAGGAATTATGAAATTCTCCTTCCTGATCTGTAAAGACGAAAAGCCCATGAAATGCAATGTTATTTCCACCGAGCGCATCAGCTCATAAGGGCCGCAAATGAAGAAACGTGCGTTCCTGGGCTGGAAACGCAATGATTTGCTGACCAGCTGTTCGAGCCTGGTGTTGTTAATTCGCCCGCGCAGCCCATTCCAGTCGTCCAGCGGCTGACTGTGAATGTGGACGACATTCAGCCGTTCCGGAAATTTTTCCTGCCATTGCCGGATCTGGTCATGAAACAGCGCATGCCGCACGTTCCTGCTGGCATATAGCAATGTAATGTTGCTTTCCTTTTCCTGGACCAGGGCTTGTTTTAAAATAGAAAAAAGTGGTGTGATGCCACTTCCAGCTGCTATGAGCACAATGTCGCGCGGCGTTCCGAAGGACTCTTCCAATACAAACCTGCCCGAAGCCGGCAATACATTAAACTGGTCGCCCACTTTAACCGTATCAATCCAGAAGCGCGATACTTCACCATTGGGAACGCGCTTCACAGTTATGGCCGGGTCTTCATCCACATCAGGCGCAGAACTCATTGAATACGAACGCCTGGTTTCTTGCCCGTGCATGGGAATCAGGAATGTAAGGAACTGGCCGGCTTTGTAGGTGAATGGCTGCTTGTTCGTTCTTTCAAAAACGAATGTCTTTGTATCGGTTGCTTCCTGGATAATGTGTTTTACCTGCAAAGAAATCGTGGCTTCGGACATTGCGTTATTCGTCGGTTATGGAATGAAAGTTTAACGCATATTTTGTGCGGTGTTGTTCCAAAGTGTCTCATATTCTGCGAGAAGTGTCCAGCAATGGGCTTCGCAGATCCAATGCATATGAAATAACGGATTGATAGCGAGCTTGTAAAGGATCGGGTGCTCGTACGCGGTAAGGAGGCCGGCTATAAAGAAAAAGAAGCCGTTAAAATCGGTTTTGGTAAAATTTTCAATGCCAATGCGCTCGGTTTTTACACCAAGCCGGATGAGCGAAGAAGAGATGATCACCTTGTCCATCGGGTGATTGGTGGTTTTTAAAATTCGCTGTGCATCGGCAATAAATTTGCTCTTAACCGGCTGCAGCGCAGGCGGATCAAAGGCCGCTATCAGTCGCGCGACGTGGTAAATAATCAGCGGCGTCCGCGGATACTGATGCGCGCAGCGGAACGGCATAGTAATGTATCGATCGGTTTCTATAACCGAGCGGATGTAATGCAAGCTATCTTCATCATGCTCATTCAGAGGCAGATCGTATTGGAGAATGCAATACATTAAATTACTGAGGACGCAAACGTCAAATTCCACATACATGTTTTTGCCAAACCATGTGGAGTAGGCTTTTAGGCTTTTATATTCCTCAAATGTATTGCGAACGCTTAACTTCGTTCCGTTGGCGTGCAGTTTGAGTTTCTCTTTCAGCCAGGCTAGTTCATTAGCTGTAGGGCTGGTTGTGAGGTAAATGAATGCTGTATCATCCACATCGTCAGGAATACGGAAATGTTCAAAACGATGAAAAATGTGGCCATTCGGGAAGTGTCGTGACGGCCTGGTTTTCCAGAAGTTGTAAGTTTTGAGGCCGTCTTTGTTCTGGAAATCTGGGTAATTTTTGATTACATTCTTACAGATCCGTTCGATGGTTTTTTGCAGTTCCGGGTCGGCATATTTCGCAATGGATTGTAATGTGAAGCAAGAGATCGCGGAAAAGAAGATGGTCGTATCCGGCCGGTGGTAACCTATCAGTTTATTCTCCCTGTGCGCGGGAAATATCCCGTCAGGAAAATAGCGGGTGCCATTGGATTGCAGACTTTCAATTTGATCCAAAAATTTTTGCAGCGTTTGCTTCATACGCCGAAACTAGTGAAACGGCACAAAAAAAGAAACCCTGCCAGTGAATGACAGGGTTTCTATATATGGGTTTCACGTTCTTAAACGCCTTCGGCAACCACTTCCTTCACATCCGGAACCATACGCGTAAGCAGGTTTTCAATGCCCGCTTTCAATGTCAGGGTAGAAGAAGGGCAGCCGCTGCAGGATCCTTGTAACAACACCTTCACAACACCCGAATCCTCATTAAACGAATGGAAATTAATAGCGCCGCCATCCGATTCCACAGCCGGACGAACATACTGATCCAATGCTGCCTTGATTTTCTGCACTGTGTCAGAATCCCTTTCATCGACGATCAATGTATTTTTATCAATTGTCTGTTGTTCAAAAACGGGATGGTTTTCTTCGAAATATATCTTGATAAACTGCTTTGTATCACGCAGAACCTCTTCCCATGCTATGGCATCGTCCTTGGTGATCGTGACAAAATTGCTGGCGATAAAAACTCTTTTTACATGCGGAAACTGAAAGAGATCAGACGCTAGTGGTGAAGCTTTTCCTTCTTCCAGAGCTGCTTCCAATGAAGGATAGTCAAACGAAAGTCCATCGGGCACCAGCTCAAAGTTGAGCACAAACTTCATCGAGTTAGGGTTCGGACTTAATTCTGTATATACAAAAACCGGGCGTGTTAGCATTGGCTTGGTAAGTATGTTTTAAACGGGTAAATGACTTTGTGTAGGTTAAACAAGCAAATCGGGGTTTTGGTTTGATGCCTTCCTTTAAACATAAAAAAACCCAAAGGACTAAATATCCTTCGGGTTCTTTCAATGCCAGATTCTTGACCTTTGCTGACTATGCTTCTGCTGTAACAGGAGCCTCAGTTGCTGCAACAGCAAGCGGTTCAATGTGAACGTATGACTTGTTTTGACGCGTCTTACGGAAAACTACATTACCTTCAACCAATGCAAATAAAGTATGGTCACGGCCGATGCCTACATTGTTACCAGGATTGTGCTTGGTTCCACGCTGACGAACCAGGATATTTCCTGCTTTGGCAACCTGGCCACCGAATAATTTTACTCCCAGACGCTTGCTTTCCGATTCACGTCCGTTTCTCGAGCTACCTACACCTTTCTTATGTGCCATGATATCTTAACTATTAATTATAATTTCTTTATTTAAAACTGATTAAGCTACGATCTCGTCAATGCTGATCTTCGTCAGATACTGACGGTGACCATTCTTAACTTTGTAACCTTTACGTCTTTTCTTTTTGAAGACGATCACTTTTTCACCTTTAAGGTGTTCAAGGACAGTTGCCTTAACAGAAGCGCCTGCAACTGTTGGAAGACCTACCTGTACTGTGCCTGCGGTGTCAACCAGAAGGACTTTGTCAAACACAAGAGCAGCGTTCACGTCACCTTCAAGCCTATGCGTGAAGATTTCGAGACCCTTTTCAACCTTAAATTGCTGACCTGCGATTTCTACGATTGCGTACATGTTAATAAATTATGTAAAACTGATTTCTAAAATGAGGTGCAAAGATAGACACTTGCGTACAGAATTACAATGCATTAACGCAAATGTTACCTGATTTCCCGGCAAATATTTCAGTGCGTATAGTTAAAGTTTGACAAACCGTTACCTTTATATGATTACCAGCCTTCATGGCGTTGAATCGTTGAATTAACAAAACTTAACAATCCGATCTGTTACTTTATTCCATATTTTGTGTCTTAATGATAGCATGCGTATAAAAAACAGGAAAATGAAAATTTGGTTATGGGTTGCAATGTTTTTAGGTGTAGGATTTGCGTCCGATGCAAATGCATCTGAGGAAAAAATCGCACTCATTGAAGTGAAACAATCCGCTGGCTATCAGGTAGGCGACGCGGCAGCAAGCTTCCGATTGAAAAATACGGACGGCAACATGGTTTCGCTGAGTGATTTCAATAATGCTAAGGGCGTCATTGTGATTTTTACAAGCAACCATTGCCCTTTTGCCAAAGCTTACGAAGACCGGATTATTGCATTGAACAATAAGTTTGCCGCACAGGGCTTTCCTGTCATCGCCATTAACCCGAGCGATCCCGGAACGCATCAGGACGATACATTTGAGAAAATGAAAGAGCGTGCAGCCTCGAAAGGATATGGTTATCCTTACCTGGTGGATGAATCGCAGCAGGTTGCCAAAGCGTTTGGTGCAGGGCGCACGCCGCAGGTTTATATTTTACAAAAAAACGGCTCCAAATTCACGGTTCGTTACATTGGTATGATCGACGATAATCCGCAGGACCCTGCCGGGGTTACCAAGTTATATGCGGATGAAGCGGTTAGCAATCTTTTGACCGGAAAACCCGTCGTTACGACCATTACCAAGCCGGTTGGTTGCGCGATCAAATGGAAAAATTAGTGCCTTGAAATTCTTGATCATGAATAAATTTTTGCTCCTCCTGATTTCCTGCACCGTTTTTGCTCAGACATCTTTTGCACAAACGAAAAGCAAAAAATTCTCCAACGAAGGTGAATTCACAAGCAACTGTGAAGGCCCCGCGGTTGACAGTGAAGGAAACGTATATGCAGTGAATTTCGCCCGTGACGGGACAGTTGCTATTATGAGTAAAAAAGGAAGTGCAAGCTTTTTCGTAACCCTTCCCAAGGGCAGCACAGGCAACGGCATCCGGTTTGCGGATAAAAACACTTTTTTCGTAGCAGATTTTACAGGGCATAATGTGCTGAAAGTCAACCTGCTCACAAAGGACATTTCGGTCTTTGCCAACGAACCGAAAATGAACCAGCCCAATGACCTTGCTATCACCGCAAAAGGTCACATTTTTTGTTCCGACCCGAACTGGAAAGAGGGGACGGGCCAGATCTGGCACGTTTCACCCGAAGGCAAAACGCGGTTGGTAGCCGAAAATATGGGGACTACCAACGGAATAGACGTCAGCCCGGATGAAAAGAAGTTGTATGTGAACGAAAGTGTGCAAAGGAATGTGTGGGTTTTCGACCTGGCACCAGATGGATCTTTATCTAACAAAAAGCTCCTTCACAAGTTTGAAGACGGCGGAATGGACGGCATGCGCTGCGACATTGAAGGCAATCTTTACATTGCAAGGCATGGAAAAGGCGAAGTTGCCGTGCTATCTCCCGAAGGCAAAGTAATCCAGACCATTACCACCATTGGTAAGAAGGTTTCCAACATTTGCTTCGGCGGTAAAAATGGCAAAACATGCTACATTACCCTGCAAGACCGTGGCTGCCTGGAAACTTTCAAAGCAAACACAGCGGGAAGGGAATGGGCGATGATGAAGGCTTTTGAGGAGGTTAATAAGAAATAATCGAGCTTATTTTTGCAAAAGGGAAGGCACAAAACACGCATTGACGTTTTCGTTCGTGCTGATGTTGTTGTACTTTGCGTTCCATATTTTCGCAGAAATCAAACAAAATGAACGGACCCATAGATTTTCTTAAAGCCGCACGCAGTTTTCGCTTCGCGGGTGTGGGGATTTACAATCTATTTCGCTACGAGAACAATGCACGCATCCATTTAATGGCCTGCATACTGGTTTTAGTAGCCGGTGTGTTTTTCGATATTTCGTCCGTCGAATGGACCATTATTATCATTCAAATTGCGCTGGTGCTGGCTGCTGAGGCGTTTAACACGTCGATTGAAAAATTGGCAGACCTCGTTATGCCTGATTATCACCCTGTTATTAAGGTTGTAAAAGACACGGCTGCTGCGGCGGTCCTGCTTCTGGCTATCTCCGCGGTGCTGGTCGGCCTGATTATTTTTGTCCCGAAATTTTTGCTCCTTTTTTGATTTAACGCTTTTACAATCTGTTCTATGAATACGAACGAGGACTCTCTGCACACCCTGAATGAGATCCGCAACCTGATGGAGCGGTCATCAAAGTTCTTGTCGCTAAGCGGGTTAAGCGGTGTGTTTATTGGTGTTTTTGCGCTGATCGGGGCCGGGGTAGGCTATGTGAAATTCAAAACCGATTGGCTCGTTGCCGTCGCGTCACCGGCTGCACCTTACGGCGATAACAGCCAGCAAGATGTTGCCCGCTTTTTGATTGCCGATGGCATTTGTGTCCTGATCCTGTCGCTGGCTGCCGGCGTTATTTTGACTGTACGTAAAGGCAGAAAAAGAGGGTTAACTGTCTGGAATGGCAGTTCTAAAAGATTGTTGATCGGCATGCTTGTACCACTTTTAACAGGTGGGATCTTTTGCCTGGCCATGCTACTTTACCATCGCATGTTATGGATCGTATTTCCGGCAACATTGATTTTTTACGGCATTGCACTGGTTAATGCGAGCAAATTCACTTACCCGGAGCTCTTTTACATGGGCATCTGCGAAATCGCACTCGGCAGCCTTACGCTTTTCATGACCAACTATTCCCTGCTTTTTTGGGCGCTGGGATTTGGCGTACTTCACATTATTTATGGCCTTACAATGTATAACCGTTACGAAAGGGAAAAGTTAAGCAGCAACAAAACGGTTGCCAATGGCCTCATCTGCGTGGCGTTATTGTTGTTTTCCTTTGTTAGCAACGGCCAGTCTGTTTCCGACAGCGCCGTGGTAATGGCTAAAAAATGGTATGATAAGGAGACCATTTATCTGCAAAGCGGAAATAGTTTTGTGAAAAACAATGTATTGTACAGAGGACAAAGGGCGCTTAAACAGGAGTTTATCATCTCACAAGGCGGGCTTCAACTTTACAAAAGCTCCCGCCGGACAAGAAACATTGCTTATGTTTTATCCCTGGCAGGCGTCATAGGGTCGGTGAACTCGCTTGTTTCGGGAAATAGAAATAATGTGAAAACCTTTTTTTGGATATCATTAGGCACCGGATTTGTTTCGACGCTGCTGACAACGCGTGCAAACAATCAGCGTGACCAGGCAGTTTGGCTTCGAAACCGGGATGCAATGCTGTTTATGGAGCTTAACAGATAAAATTTGTCGCCAAGAATGGGGCCTTAGGCCCGTAACAAATGGAGTGGTTAGAGAAGTTTAATAAAGTTTTTGAGAGTAAAATTAGGCTTGGGCTGATGTCTGTGCTTGTGGTGAATGATTCGCTCAGTTTCAATGAATTAAAAGAACTTTTGCAGCTAACGGACGGCAATCTCGCCTCACATTTGAAAGCATTGGAAGAAACAAAATACATTGAATTCCAGAAGCAGTTCCTGGGCAGGAAGCCCCTGACAACCTATAAAGCCACAGAAGCAGGGCAAAAAGCATTTACGGATCATTTACAGGTACTAGAAAATATGATTAAGGGGAATTTGTAGCAATACTATTTATTATCCTCTATTACCGTTCGTTTTCTAAAAGTCACCGATGGGAAAACGGATTTAGATTGCATAGCAAAAATGTATTTCTTGGGAACTGTGACAGGGTGTCATCTCTGAGTTTTCCTTTTTCAACATTGCTATGTTAACTTGTAAATCCATCATGTATTATGCCTGTCTTTCGGTTTGCTTTTACTCTTGCAAGCAGGAACTTTCAGAAATGAAAGTTCCGAGATTTGACAAGCAAGCAGATTCGGTCTCTGTGGCCAACAGTACAGAGGAATCCGTCACCACGGATTCCTTGAGCGTCTTTATTGCCGGAGCGATCAATGTCGCTAATAATAAATGGAATGCTTGCTATTGGAAAAATGACACATTACATAACCTAGATCAGAAGCATTCAATAGCATATGATTTGTCGAAGCACGATAGCAAGATAATCGTTGCTGGTGAACATGAAGGAAAACCTTGCTACTGGGAAGATGGAAATCTCAATGTAATTGATAACAAAAGAAATGGCAAAGTCCAAGCCATTGGGTCGTACAACGGCAAGTTATATCTTGTTGGGTCAGTGTATGAAGATAACGATAATTTCAGGGCATTTGTTTGGAAGGACGGCGTGATGACGTTCCTAAATAACCATAAGGGTTATGCAAGCGACATTTCGTTTCGCGGAAATGATATTTTTATCTCCGGAATGGATTCAGAAAAGCCCTGCTTTTGGAAAAATGGAGAGAGGACATTCTTATCAGATAAATTTGGCCACGGGTATGGAATTGAGACTACGGCTTTTGATGTATATGTCGTTGGAGAATACCGCCCTACCAATGGTGGGTACTTTTTAGCTGGTTATTGGAAGAATGGCATCTTTATTTCACCGACGGGGAATACTGCATATATACTCAATTTCGGTGTTAGGGAAAATGTGGTTTATCTACTAGGAAGTAAATACCTAGGTGGTGAAGATGAAAAAGCAGTTGTCATTCGGGGTAGTGAGACTACAATCCTAGATGGAGGGCATTCATTATCGCAAGCTAACGACATCGCTTTCAACGGAAGAGATGAATATGTGCTGGGATCGAGGAATCATCTTGTTGGCAAAGAAAATTATTCTAATGTTTGCTATTGGATTAATAATAAGCAGCGTGTATTGAAGACACCATATCAGTCTCAGGGTTCTGCGATATTTTTGGAAAAACTGTTAAATTAAACTCAGCTATTCCCTTGTATTCTTATCTGCAAGGAATGAATAATAAAGATCGGGCAACTTTCCATTGAAAGTTGCCCGATCTTTATTTAGGCCTATAAAACATTAAAACTTCAAAGGAACAGAAAACCCTGACTTATCCCATTGAAAATCAAGCGAGGTTGCGCTTACTTTGAAGGTGAGTTTTTCTTCTGATGTAGGATATGTTTTGCTTGGTACAGTCACTTTCAAAACATCTTTGTCTTTATTTTTTTCGTAGTCGTAAGCACCAGACTGGCCCAGAACGCTGTTAAGGATAACAGACCATTCTTTTTCTCCCGGAATTGTGAACAAGCTGTAAGTGCCTGCTTTCACAGCTTTGCCGGCAAACATGCCGTCTTTTTTGAAAGTGATTTCAGTAGAAGCATTTGCGCCGGTTCTCCATACTTTGCCATATTTTTCCAAGCTTTCACTTCCCTCTTTTCCAAAAAGGACCCTTCCTTTTTTCGAAGGCTGGCCGTAAGCAATGCTGACATTAGGGCCGTCGGTTGTCACTCTCGGACTTTGTGCAGCTGCCCATGTCAATGAAACTAATGTCAGGAAAAGCGTTAAAAATGTGGTTTTCATAAATGATTAAAATTGATTTTAGGTGGATAAAAATTAATAATCCAACGAAATACGCCATTCAAAAGTTGTGAACCAAACCACGTAGTGCAAAAACTGTTGCGAAACGGGCACATTAACTTTGATTAACATATCCGAAAGCCCTGATCTTTGTTTTTTACGAATTCGCGCTATATTTGAATAATGACTTCTGATGCAAACCAAACAGTAAGAACACGCTTCTTTGATACAAAAATCGAGTTTTTGAAAGGTGTAGGTCCGCAAAAAGCGGCTCTCCTGAATCAGGAACTGGGCATTTTTACGTTTGGTGACCTCATCCAACATTATCCCTTCCGACATGAGGACAGAACCGTTTTTCATCAGATTAAAAACCTGAATGATCAGCTTCCGGCTGCGCAGATCAAGGGCAGGCTCCGCGAGTGGACCCTCACCGGCGAAGGAAACAAAAAGCGGCTCGTGGCATACTTTACGGATGGCACAGGGATACTGGAACTCGTTTGGTTTCAAAGCATTGCCTGGTACGAAAAAAATCTTCGCCCGAATACAGAATATATTGTTTTTGGAAAACCCGTTGCATTTGGCGGCAGATGGAGCATCACTCATCCGGAGCTCGACCTGATCACGCCGGAAAACGAAAGTGGCGGTTTTTGGCAGCCCATTTATCCGCTTACCGAAAAGCTTCGAAGGAAATTCGTCGACAGCCGGACGATAAGCCGGATGATGAAATCGCTGCTGGAAGTTTCCAGGTCGCACATCCGTGAAACGCTTCCCGAAACGCTCGTTCAGAAATACAGATTGGTCTCGAAGGCTGATGCACTTTGGAACTTTCACCTGCCGCAAAATGCACAGTGGC
Organism: Dyadobacter sp. CY351; assembly: GCF_021502625.1. Lineage (NCBI taxonomy): Bacteria > Pseudomonadati > Bacteroidota > Cytophagia > Cytophagales > Spirosomataceae > Dyadobacter > Dyadobacter sp. CY351. The sequence continues at coordinate 387,198 of NZ_JAKFFU010000002.1, forward strand.
TGCATCAGGCCCAGAGGAGACTGAAATTTGAGGAGCTTTTTTACAATCAATTTCGGTTGATCAAAAACAAGCTGCTGCATAAAACGGAATATCCCGGGATGATTTTCGGCCATACTAATCTGGTAAAGCAGTTTTACGAGAATCATTTGCCCTTTACATTAACCAATGCACAGATCCGGGTTCTCTCAGAAATTCATGAGGACCTGAAAACCGGCAGGCAAATGAACCGCCTTTTGCAGGGCGATGTGGGTTCCGGTAAGACCATTGTCGCATTCATTTCCATGCTTTTCGCGCTGGATAATGATGCTCAGGCGTGCTTAATGGCCCCGACGGAAATCCTGGCAGATCAGCATTATCAGGGTTTAAAGAAATTCGCTGACGCGCTAGGCGTCAACATTTGCAAGCTTACGGGATCCACCAAAAAGAAGGAAAGGGAGCTTATCCACAAGCAATTGCTGGACGGCTCGATGCACATTATTGTAGGTACGCACGCCCTTATAGAAGACATTGTGCAATTCAAGAACCTGGGATTGTGCATTATCGACGAGCAGCACCGTTTCGGCGTGGCACAGCGTGCGAAGTTATGGGCTAAGAACAGCCGCATTAACCCGCATATGCTTGTTATGACCGCAACGCCCATTCCCCGGACATTGGCAATGACATTGTACGGCGATCTTGATATTTCAGCCATTAATGAGCTCCCGGCGGGCAGGAAACCGATCAAGACCGTTCACCGCTATGATGCGCACCGGTTATCTGTTTTTGGTTTTCTGAAAGATGAAATTGCAAAAGGAAGGCAGATCTATATGGTTTATCCATTGATTGAAGAATCCGAAAAAATGGATTTGAAAGACCTTATGGATGGTTATGAAAGCGTTTCAAGGGCATTTCCCGACGTGCCGCTCAGCATTCTGCACGGGAAGATGAAATCCGCCGATAAAGATTATGAAATGGCGCGGTTTGTGCGTGGGGAAACAAAGATCATGGTCGCGACGACGGTGATTGAGGTTGGCGTTAATGTGCCCAATGCATCCGTAATGGTCATTGAGAATGCGGAAAGATTTGGATTATCCCAATTGCACCAGTTACGCGGCAGGGTAGGAAGGGGTGCTGAACAGTCCTATTGCATTCTGATCACCGATTATAAAATCAGCAAGGAAACCAAGCTGCGCATTGAAACAATGTGCAGGACAAATGATGGTTTTGAAATTGCGGAAGTGGATCTTCAATTACGCGGACCGGGCGACTTGTCCGGGACGCAGCAGAGCGGGCTTCTGGATCTTTTGGTTGCCAACCTGGCCCAGGACGGGGAAATTTTGAAGGCAGCGAGAATATCAGCAGAGGAAATCCTGAATGCAGATCCTGACCTGCTCCAACCTGTAAACCAACCCATTCGCGCGCATATTGAGCATATGGGCAAGGAGGCGACCAATTGGAGCAGGATCAGTTAGTGAGTCATTGTGCTTCTATCTCGTAAATTTCTTTTGAAAAATCGAATGTCTGTGGCCTTGTCACGTGCAATGCAGCGCCTAAGGACGTTGCATAAGGAAGGTCCGTCGCGTAAACGGTGTGATTCGGGTAATTGCGCGCGATAAGCTTCGTGAAAATCTCATTTCTTGCAAAACCCCCGTCAATATAGATGGCCTGTACATCATTGATCCCGATCAGATCGAGTGATTTGAACAGCAATTCTGTAAGTCCTTTGATCAAATGATGATAGGCGCTTTCAGCTGAAGCAAATGCGCTGATCTGCCAGTCTTGTGGGCTTGGCTCAGGTGAAGGCCCGTTTCCGACCATGCAAGCGGTATAAAAAGGAGGCGTATCTTGTTTCAAGATTGCTTCATCAAAGGCAACAGTTTTGTAAAAATCCGGCTCTACGCGGAAATATTCGGCAATGCGCGCAACCTGATAATCGTGCTCCCTGCCCAAGAACAATCGAGATGCTGTCACTCCGCTGCCCTCGGGCGTCAGGTAGTTCATGCAATCGCGTTCGAGCTGATAGGAAGTCATCGGCTTGGAAGCGAATGAATTGAAATTAATACACCAGGTTCCGGTTGACAGCAACACAAATGGCTTCTTAACAGCCATGCGGTAAGGAATCAACGCAGAAGAACTATCATGCAATCCAAATCCCGACTGAATGCCTTTGTCATTATGCCTGTATATAAATGAAGAGGACGCCAAAACGGGCGCGAGCTTTTTGTGAATTCCTTCTTCTTTCACCCACTCGTGGTAATCCCACATTTCGAAACTCCAGAGTGCTGTATGACAGCCTAATGAAGTGTAATCGCTCACTTTACGGCCTGTGAGCAGATAGAGAATGTATTGTGGTAAATGTAATGTTGAAGCGATCTGCTTGTAAATGTCGGGGTAAGTGTATTTGAGCCAGTAGAGCTGCATGCCCGAATTTAACATGCCCATCGCCGGAGAACCCGTTTGCAGGGAAAGCCGCGTCGGGTCGCCGTATTTGCTGTAAAATTGCTTTAAAAGATCCTCAGGAAAAGGCTTTAAATACGAATATAATGGCGTAAGCGGCTTATTAGAAGCATCCAGATGCACCAGACTGGCACCATATGCGGCGACGTTTACTGCCTTGATATCATATCTCGGATCTTCGAGTAAAGCTGTCCAGCGATCCTGCACCCACTTGGTTAGCAGTTCAATATCCTCGGTCGGGAACCCGTCTTCGTCCGTTGTCTCCCGAAGTGACTCTGAAAATTCATCTATAATCTGATACTTTTCATCAAAAAGTACATACTTCTTATTGGTCCTGCCAATGTCAAAAACCGCTGTTACTTTCATTATTTGAATGCGATATCACTTTTTTACCCGGAAATGTATTTTTCGGTTAATATAGTGACTTTACGTTAAAACCAATACCCTTACTGTTCTTTTAAAATCTTTGGATTTAGCTGCCAGGCCAGACATTTTCGCTACAATGCCTTTTCCAGAATCGGCTTAAAAACCTTAGTCCAACGGCGGTAACCCTCATCATTCATGTGCAGGCTGTCGCCGACAAATATGCTCCCGTCCGGCCGGCCGTTTTTCAACATTACCGGCCAGACATCTATATAATGGTGTTTTTTGTCTTTCTTAATGTATTCCTGTATCAGCTGATTGGCCTTGATCACATCGTCCTTTTTCGCCCACCGGGACGGAGAAGGTTTTAGTGAAACAAAATATAGCTGCACATCAGGCAGTTTGCCGCGTACGAGTTTTACAAACGTAACGTATTCGTCCCTGACCTGTTCAGGCGTCTTGGGTTTTTTGCCGAACATATCGTTCTCGCAGTAGGTCACAATTGTTTTGGGATTGTATTTCAATACGTTGCGGGGCGCGTAATAAATTACCTCGGGGAATGTTGATCCGCCGAAACCGCGGTTGATAATAGGCAGCGGTGCAAGGTCTTCGGCTGCATTCTGCCACTTGGTAAATGACGAGCTTCCGGTAAAAACGATCCCACCGGTCGCAGGCATTTTTATGGCATCCTTCTTCTCATATGCTTCAATCGACGACTCAGATCTTTTTACGTCGTAATCGGGCTGCCAGGGTTCTGCTAAGTTAGCAGTGTTGGGCTTGTGACAAGCGCTCAGCCAAACGAGAATGAGAAACAGGGTATATTTTTTCATTAATATAAAAAATGTGGATATACCAGAGAAGGCATATCCACAATGTTTTTAATGTAAAAAGTCTTAAAAGTTAGAAATCGGGCAGCTTTTTAATGAGCTAAAAAATAACGCAACCCCAATCCGACGCTTGGGAAAGTGAAGGACGGCGACAGGTTATAAGTGAATTGACTTGATGTTGAGCTCGTATTGGATCCGATAAAATCATTGTTGATCTTGGTGTAGCCCAACGAAAACGGGGTGGCAAATCCAAGACTTGCATCCAGCCACCATCTTTCCGACAACCTGTAATATACACCAGCACCCACGCCTAATGCGAGCGTTGTCTCATGGGTTTTTTTATCATTGACATCGTTCTGTTCGTCAATCCGTTCTTTTCTGTAATTGTAGTTGGCGCTTACGTTCGGGCCTACATAGATGCCGATTTTTTCGTTGAAATGCTTATAAAACTGCCAGAACCGCCCCACACCAATTCCATATTGGTTGATCCCGCTATGGGACTCATTTTGACCGTTGACATAGCGTAAGGTCTTGGCTCCGCCGAGATAACCGGTCAGGTTCCAGCCAACTGCTTTATTCTGCGTAGTGAATTTTCCGACGCCAATGTTGACATTTCCGCCGTAATTATTCGTGGCTTCGGTCAAATCGGGATTGTTATTCGTGAAATTCACGCCTATGCCGCCCGACAGGAACCTCCTTCCTTCAAGCTGGGCCATTGCTGCCGTTGCGAGGAAAGTTTGCAGTAACAATATGATTAATATTTGCTTTTTCATGGCGTCGGTTAGTTAGATTTTTGGATATACCATGCAGCGCGTAACGTAAAATACTGCTGAATTTCAGACCTTAACCCTGTTCCAAAATTGATGTTGTTGCTATCGTTGAAGTTCACGTACGAAAGGTTAAGATTGAAAACGCTCACGTCCGACTCAATCCAGAAACGCGGCGTCAGCCGATACGCAACGCCGGGCACAATGTTGATTCCCGCACCATAGCCATTTTTAATCCTGGATTCTTCGTCACCGGTATTTTTGGTTCTCACATAACTAAGGCTTACTCCCGAATGAACATATAGCAACCATTTGGGGCTCAATGATTTGTATTTTCTGAGATAAGGAGTCAGATTCACGGCCAGTCCGTCGTATTTATATTTGCTTTCAGTTCCAGAGAAATCGTTTTTAGTTCTCGACAGGCTGATAGACGGGCTCAGGTCAATGCCGAAGATGGTATTCTCTTTGAAAACCCACCCGGTCCTCAGGGACGGATAAATGTTTGCGAGTTTTGCATCTGCTTTGTAAGCATTGGATTTCTGGGTGGTGGCTTCTCCATTGGAAGTAATTGTAGCGCCCCAATATCGGGTGCCTTTCGGAAGTTGCGCCCGGACCTCGGCAACCAGGCATAAAATCCCGAGGGACGAGAAGAGGATAAGTTTTCTCATAGCTGATGTTTAGTTAGTTGAAGCAAGATAATAATGTTTATGTAACCAATTAGTTATTTAACTTAATTTAAGCAAATAGTACAAAAAAAGAGGCAGTGAGAATGTCACTGCCTCTTAAAGATTACCGATACCAAATTTAACCTAACATTCTTTTATATCTTAAAATACGCCCGTCCAGTTGCCCTGACGATAGTATTGCAATAATCTCTGCTGCATGACATAATCATATTTTGCCTGGATGGCATTGGCCTGTGCTTTGGCAAGATTGGCCTTGGCAAGTGAATACTCGAAGATGTTGGCAATCCCAGCATTCAGCTTACTTTCTACCACTGCAAAGCTGGCGGTCAAGGATTCCACCTGTCCGGTTGCTGCTGCATATTTATCTGCCATGGCATTGAGATTGAGCACGGCGAGTTCAATGGCTTGTCTGAGTTGCTGGTTGGTTACATCCAATGTGTTCTGCGCCAGGCGTTCCTGTACTTTTGCATACTCAACACGCGGACGCGTTACCCAGCGACCCATGATCGGGATGTTCAGGCTCACGCCAATGGAGCCGTTGCGAGTCGCATTCAATTGTTTGAAATAATCAAGATTAGCATTGGTGGAAGCATAAAAAGCCCGCATATTGCCGCCCAAACTCAGGGATGGGTAATTGTCTGCTTTAATGCTTTTGACCTGATATGCAAAGCTTTGGCGATATAACTCCGCACTCCGGAGCTCCGGAAATGTCTTTTGCGCATCTTCATAAATAGCAGTCGCGTTATCTGCCTGGGGAATGGTTTCTTTCGGGGTCAATGCCTCGAACTGGACTTTATCATCAGGACTAATGTTGATCCGCTGAAACAATGCGAGACGGGCTGTACGGTAGTTGTTAAGCGCTGTTACCTGGGCAAATTTGTCATTGGCAAGCTGCGCTTTAATTTCAAATAAGAGGTTGGATCCAATAATTCCGGCATCTACTTGCTTGCTTACACGGTCAACTTGCTGAGCCGATGATTCAACCTGCTGGTTAGCAGCGTCCAGCAATGCATTGGTTGCCAAAACATTCACATAACCCTGCATTAAAAGAACGGTTTGCGCATTCAAAACGGCGGTGCGGTTCTCTACTGCCGATTCTTTAAGCAATGTTCCCTGGCGGATTTGATTTTGTAATTTAAAACCCTGAAAAATGGGAATGCTAACACCCGTTCCAATCGCATTATAACCATAAACCTGGTCTATATACGTATTGGTATATTGGTCAATGCTGCGACCGATATTCAAGCTCTGATCCGCGGTGATTGAAATTTGCGGCAGGATCTGCGACCGCGTTTGGCGCAATTGAGCCTGAGCAGCTTCCGCTTGAAGGCTTCCTTGTTTGTAGGTAAGGTTGTTTTTGATCAACAGATCCACACATTCAGCGAGGCTGAGCGTAGATTGCGCTTTCCCGAAAACCGGTAAAAGGCAGAAAAGTAAAATTAAATGTTTCATGGCTAATAGATAATGCTAGGCTAACCACCCGTCTTTTAAGCGTACAATCCGGTTTCCATAACCGGCATTGACTTCCGAGTGGGTTACCTGAACGATGGTAACTTTATCTTCCTGGTTAAGTTTTTGAAATAATTCCATAATCTCGATTGATTGCTCAGAATGCAGGTTGCCGGTTGGTTCGTCTGCAAAAATCACTTTCGGGTTATGCACAATAGCACGGGCAACGCCTACTAGTTGCTGCTGTCCACCGGAAAGCTGGTGGGGGAAAAGGTCTTTTTTGGCAACCATATTGAAGCGGTCGAGCAATTCTGCAACCCTGCTTTTACGCTCCGATCCTGGCGTTCCTTTGTACAGTAATGGTGTTTCAATGTTCTCATAAACAGTCAGTTCGTCGATGAGGTGATAAGCCTGGAAAACAAATCCTATGTGGTGGCGGTGCAGTTCAGTCCGCTTTTTCTCAGACAGTTTCTGAACGGGTTCGTCCAGGAAAAGATATTCGCCCTCGGATGGTTCTTCGAGTAACCCTAAAATATGCAGTAATGTCGATTTTCCGGAACCGGAAGGTCCCATGATCGATACAAACTCGCCTTCTTTAATGTGTAAATCAATGTGGCGCAACACATACGTTTTGCCAAAACCTGCCGGGTAATATTTGGATATCTTTTCTAACTTAATCATAAAAAATGTTGGGTTTGAGATTTTTGGTATAATTACAGACAAGCACATTTAAAAACAAATGCATATACCTCCGTCTCTTATGCCAATCCTACTAAAAAAAGGCTTGCCAAAAGGTTAACTTGTTGATAGTAAGAAGTTTCATTTTTGATTATATAGCCGAACCGTCCGAATTCGTACAAATGTGTACGGTATCGGACGTGGCCAACGCCGCATTTCCAAAGACCTTAAAAGTTTACTCTGCGCGTAAAGAGCGAACCGGATTTTTGAGCGCCGAGATGAACGCCTGGGACGAAACCGTAAGCAGCGTAAGCACAAATGCAACACCTCCCACAGCCGCAAACATCCACCAGGAAATGTGGATCCGGTAGGCAAAATCGCTCAACCAAATGTTCAGTAAATAGGCGCTGACGGGGCAGGCGAGCAGGATGGCAATGATGACAATCCGCAGGAAATCGCCTGAAAAAAGCAGGGCTATATGTGAAGCCGTTGCGCCCAGAACGACCCGGACCGCTATTTCTTTCGCCCGTCTGGCAGTTGCTAAGTGCGTGAGTCCGAACAATCCAATGCAGCATATAGCCATAGAAATGGCGGTTGCATAACCAATGATCTGCTGCCAGCGTGTTTCCGTTTCATATTCCAGCGCATTTTGCTGATCCAAAAACTGGTAATTGAGAACCGCGCCCGGTAATACTTTCTGGAATGTTCGTTCCAGTAAGGCCAATGCTTCTGTCTGTTGCGCTGTCTCTACCTTGACCCAGAGCGCGTCACCGCCGGAATGGCCGCTCATGGGCATAACCATGGGCTGAATGCGTTGTTTCAATGATCCGTAATGAAAGTCTTTGACAACGCCCACAATCGTTAGCTTTTCGGCAGCATTTGGTTCGGACGTGATCTGCATGCCAACGGCATCTTTGAAGCCCGAGGCTTTCACAAATGATTCATTCACCAGAACGCCAAATGCACTATCGGAGCGGAACTGATCTGAGAAATTCCTGCCCTTTGCAATCCTGATCTGCATGAGATCAATGTATTTTTCGTCGATTGTGCGCATATAGCTGAGCAGTTTGCGATCATTCACCTGTATGTCGCGAAAACCGAATTCGCCAGCGAGCGATATGCTTTTTATCAAAGTGTTTTCTTTTAAATAAAATCGAAAACTGCGCGTAATCTTCTGCACGTCCCGCACGCCCGAGATGCCGATTTTAATAACCTGATTCGGATTATAGCCCAGATTTTTGGTTTGGATAAATTGCATTTGCCGGTAAAAAACCACCGTGGCAATGCCAAGCGCCACAGCCATCGCGAATTGAAACACAAGTAAGCCGCGTCCCCAGACATTATTAGAAGATAATTTCTGACGGTTATTCAGCACATGCCCGCTTCCCGGATTTGATCCGAGATTTCCTGTGGGTTCAGGTGTATGTCGGTAATTCGTTGCAAGCCGTACGTCACCGTTTTGTCGCTTTTAGCATTCAGCTCATGGATACGGATGAATTTTCCGATCACTTCGTCCGGATTTGCCTGCGGATGAAGCACGACAAATGTTCCCAGATAAGCATTCAGCCAGCTTTTGTCATCAAATGAAACTTGCAGAAATTGAAAAGGCGAAACGATATCAAACTGGATCGAAGGTAAATCACAGCTAATAACACACAAGCCGTGCCGATCGCCAGGCCTGTGACATTGATCAGGGCGTACAATTTCGTCTGCCACAGATGGCGGCAGGCAATTTTCAGGAAAGTTTTGAACATGGAATTTTAGGAAAAGACCTCCATTTTGTATCCAACACCGTGGACGGCGGTAATCTTCACAGCAGGATCGCTGGCGAGCATTTTGCGGAGCCGGGAAACGAACACATCTACGCTGCGGCCCACGATTACGCCTTCATCTTCCCAGACAGATTTGAGAATAAAGTCGCGATCCAGGACCTGGTTCTGGTTTTTGGCAAACAATGCGAGCAGTTTCGCTTCGCGGAATGTAAGCTGGTGTGTGGCATCGCCGGAAATCAATGTTTGATTACTAATGTCGAAAAGCGAAGCGCCGATGCGTGTCCGGGTATCAATAGTAATGTTGGCGGCGGGTGAAGTGGGCCTCAAATCCTTTTTGTGCCTGGTTTTGTTCCAAACCATAAAACCCAGACCGGCCAGCGCGCTTCCAAACGGCAGCAGCCACCAGTTTCCGCTTGCGGTTTTAGTCTCATTGTTTTCAGGAATGAAGCTGACTTTCAGTTGGTAACAGCCTTTTTCCAGTCTTCTGCCACCGCAGGCAACGCCGTCTTTTTGGTTAAGTTCAAGGAAATTATAGCCGAGCTTGACTTCTCCGTCCGCACAATTCAGCACCATTACATTATAGCCGCGACTAACGTTTTGCATTTCAAGCGACTGTTTCAGTAACGCCGGAAGTTCCTCATAATCAAAAAAATGCTCCATCCGGATTGAGAATGTGTTCGGGTCAGTTTGCTTTACGGGCGGGATGGTTGACAGTGAATCGCCGTTTTTTAGTAACAGCAAATGCGCCGTGCGCCGAAGGGCCAGATTGGCTTTTTCAGCAAACCGGAATTGCTCATTATTTGCGAAAACCCCATTTCCCGAAAAGCATAGTTCAATGAACAGCACCAGGAAAACAATTTTCCTGAAATCCATGCAATTCTGAAACAGAGCAATTCGGAACGGTTGCATTGAAAGGGAATTAAAGAGGATAAACAAATTTAACATAATCCATCACGAATCAGCAGCCATCGCCTTTTTTGTAAAAACCAAACCATTTGAATTGCGGTGTCAACTGACCGCTGCGCACGGTGATCACGCGCCGATCGATCTGAGCCTCTTTATCGACGGGATCAATGATCAGCTGATCGCCGGCTTGTGCGGGTTTCAGAACTTCGTAAATGTCACCTTCCAGAACCGCATTATTGTGCGCATATGCATCATTATTGATGACCCTTCCGCCTCTTTTCAGGTAAATGATGAACGGCACTTTGGTAACCCGGCTGGATTGGGAATCAAACTTTACAAGCGACAATTTACCTGAACTTGCGGCAGCCAGTTGCGCAGAACTTGCCGATCGGCCATTCAGCAGAACCGGGTTCCAGTAAAAACCATCCACCGTTTCCTTGGGCAACGCAACAGAGGGCGGAAGCGAAAACATGACGGTCAGCGCCGCGACGATTTTCCAGAGATTGTTTTTCATAACATTTGACTTAAAAGGTTGGCTGTTTTTTGATTAAACCAAATGTAGGGCAACCTGAAAGAGACGCCGTAAAAGGCCTGTAAAACATTGTAAACGAAATGTAAAAGATTCGTGTTACCCAAAATGAACACCTAATTAACGAATTGAAAACAGTTTCTTCCCAAGATCCCTACGCAGCGCTCCGGTATTCCGACTTCCGGTTTTTTATATCCAATTCATTTCTCTTTTCCGCGTCCATCCTAATCCAGGAAGTCATTGTCGCGTATGAACTTTACAAACTTACCCACGATCCGCTGGCGCTTGGATTGATTGGGCTCGCGCAGGTAATTCCTTTTGTTATAACTTCCATTTTCGGGGGTTATGTAGCCGATCAAAAGAACAAGATCACGATCATGCATATTAGTTTGGTGGTGATTCTGCTGGGTTCTGTGATCCTTTACATGGCCTTTCAACCATTTATTTATGACAGGCTTTCGGAGACGCAGCATTTGATCGTCATATATGCTGTTTTTGCCTTAATAGGTTTTGCAAAAGGCTTTTACTCACCAGCTTCGAGTTCGCTGAAACCGTTTTTGGTGCCCAGGGTGATCTATCACAATTCATCCACCTGGAGCAGTTCGTTTTCACAGGCTGGATCTATTACCGGTCCGGCCATAGCCGGTTTTCTTTACGCTTACATGGGTCTTACGAACACATTACTGATTGTGATCGGCAACTTCGTAGTCTGCTGGATCTTGTTAGGGATGATTAAAACACGCCCCGAATTTCCTAAGATTGTTACGCCTATTATAGAGAGTCTGAAAGAAGGTTTCCGGTTTGTTTTCCGCACCAGGATTGTGTTATATGCGATTTCGCTGGATCTTTTTTCGGTGCTTTTTGGCGGTGTGGTGGCTATGTTGCCCGTTTTTGCAGAGGATATTTTGAAAGTCGGGCCGCAAGGGTTGGGATTGCTCAGGGCGGCTCCTTCCATTGGCTCGCTGCTCACAATGTTTGCCATGGCTTACTATCCGCCTACGCACAATGCCTGGCGAAATATGCTCATTGCCGTGGCCGGTTTTGGGGTTTGCACCATTATTTTTTCCTTATCGACCAATTTTATGTTATCCTGCGCCGCCCTGTTCGCCACCGGTGTCTTCGACAGTGTAAGTGTAATCGTCCGACAAACAATCCTGCTCATTTATCCTCCGGACGAAATGCGCGGACGCGTAGCCGCCGTAAACGGCATTTTCGTAAGTTCCTCCAACGAACTCGGCGCGTTCGAATCGGGAGTTATGGCCAAAGCATTCGGCACAGTCCCATCCGTCATGGCCGGCGGCATCCTCACCATCATCGTCGTCAGCTACATTTATATGCGGTCCAAGGATCTGTTCTCGGTGCGGTTGAGTTAGGGCGCTGTCTAATGGAAAGATTTGCTATTTTTGTTTAACATATAAAATCCTGTTATGTATATCTATAAGAACATTATCAGCATAGATGAAGGCAAAAGAAGTGGAAAGCCGTGCATCCGTGAAATGCGGATTACAGTAGAGGATATTTTACTCTGGCTCGCTTCTGGAATGTCATTCGAAGATATTATTGCTGACTTTCCGGAGTTGACAAAGGAGGATATTATGGTTGCATTAGAATTCTCCGCGAACCAGCAGAAGAAAATCTTTTACGATGTTGCTGCATGAAGTTATTAGTAGATCAGAACATTTCGCATCGGTTACTGCCTCTTATTTCAGAAGGTTATAGTGAGGTTCAGCATGTGAAGAGTTTGGATCTGATTAATGCAGATGATCATAAAATTTTCATGTTTGCCCGTGAAAATAACTATGATGCAGTTCTTACCATTGATGACGATTTTGTCCGCCTTCTTCATCTTTTTTCCATTCCTCCCAAAGTGATCTGGATAAGAACCGGAAACTGTTCAACCTCCGCACTAGCTGAGATATTACTGTCAAAAACTCAATCCATTCATGAGTTTGTAGAAAGTGATGAATATGTTCTTTATGAGGTTTTTAAATCTGTTTAGTAATTACATTACCACACCATTATTAGTTTTAAGCAGGATTAAATTTGTTTCAGTAAATCGCGATATTTAGTAAATTGCATTGGTAAAATCAGGATGGAAATGGTGTCAACATCGGAACAATTTCGTGGAAGTAGCAAGCTTAATGATATGCAGATTAGCTTATTAAGGCTTTTCGAACAGGGCATTAGTGAGTCAGAGGAACTTGAAGTTAGGAAGATGTTGATGGATTATTTTGATCAGGGATTGCAAAAAGAATTGAAAGAAGTGTTAGACAAGAAAAAATACTCAACTCAGGATTATCATAAGATGCTTTCGGATGATAATCCCCAACCCGCATCACTCGCTCCGCAGGCTCTTAACAGGATTCATTAATGCTGCTTTTGTGGTTTGCAGGCAGACTAGGATAATGATAATCAGACAAAATCCGGTTCCGACCAGGGCGAACGGTTCCCAGCCGACCTGGATGCGGTAGGCGTAGGTTTCCAGCCAGCGTTTCATTGTCAGGAATGCCAGGGGGAAGGAGATGAGCATGGCTAATGCCATTACCAGCAAAAATTCTTTGAGAAAAAGCATGATAATGCCTATTTCCGAGGCGCCGAGGACTTTGCGGATGCCCAGTTCGCGCGTTCGGCGGGCGACATTGAGTGAAACCATGCCGAGGACGCCGAGTAAAACAATCACCACAGAGAGAGTGGTCGCTATTTGCGATGCCTTTTTAAGCTGCATTTCGGATTGATACAGTTTTTGAAGCGTGTCATCCATAAATGCATATTCGAACGGCGCATCGGGCATCAGCTCCCGCCATTTGTTTTCAATAACAGCCATGGATTCACCCAAATTAGACGGGTTGAGGCGGAATGTGAGGAAGCGGAACGCGTTTCCTTCTTTTACGTGAAAAAATCCCAATGGCTTGATAACCTGATGCATAGACGCGAAATTGAAATCCGCCGAAACGCCGTCAATAGTCAGTATGCCAGGCACATTATGGACCCTTACCTGCTGGCCAACTGCGTCTTGAGGATTTGCGAAACCCAGGGCTTTCGCAGCAGTCTGGTTCAGCACGATCCGGTTGGCCTGAAATGCACCTTGTTTGGCATTAAAGAACTTTCCAGCCAGGATTTTGATCTGGTAAGTGTCGGCATATTTTTCGTCTGTGCTTACAAATTGGGTGTGAATGGCCTGTGTCGAATCCTGGCCGGACTTGTATAGCCCGGTGTGACCGCCGTTGTTTCCGTTTGGGATTTCGTAGGACAGACTCACATTACTTACTTCCTTTAATTGCGAAAGCTGGTCCCGGATGGCTTCCATTTTTGCTAACCCCTCTGGCGTCCAATCGCGGGGAACGGCAATGGAAACAAGCGATTCTTTGTTATAACCCAGATTTTCGTCGAAAAAATAATCGACCTGTTTAGCGATGACGACTGCGCCCGCAAACACAAACAGGGCTATAACAAACTGTGACGCAACAAGCCCCCGTCGCAACAGCACATTTTCCCTGATCGATTTGAGCTTGCCCTTCATGGAGTCGATTGAAGAGATGCCTGAAAGTATAAAAGCCGGGTAAATGCCTGCCATTAAGCCGATTATCAATGCGCAAAACAATGGCATAACAAGTGAATAGGGGAACAATACCAATGAAGACGGCAATGGTTTTCCCAAAATATCCGAAAACGCTCCGCGCGAGATTTCGTAAAATAAGATCGAAAGAAGCATGGCTATTAATGCAAGAATAACGGATTCAGCAAGAAATTGACCGACTAGCTGTATTTTCTGGCTGCCCAGCACTTTTCTAACACCAATTTCTTTCAAACGAGAGGAGGATTTACCAATGGAAATGTTGACGAAATTGACAATGGCCATCAGCAAAATAAAAAGCGTCACACCGGAAAGTGTGTAGATCATTTTCCGAACTAATCCATTGTTTGCGTCGAGGTAATATTCTTTGAGAGGCGTGAGATAAACTTCCAGATTGGCCTTTGTATTTGCAGATCCATGCGTTGCAAGAGTTTGAGCAACAGGCTTTTGAAGGTCTTTCGGCGTTATGCCGTTTTGCAGCTCAATATAGGTGATCATGTAGGGGAAATCCCAATTATCTTCGGCGCCCTTTCGGCCATCCAAGCTACTTAGCGGAATAAAAATTTCTACAGGCTTCGGCAACAGATTGTTCACAGAATTATTACCAAGCGTTTTCAAAACGGCAGTAACCTGGAATTCCTGCTTACCGCCGATGAAATTGTGCAAGGTTAATGTTTCACCCAAAACATCTGTTCTGCCAAAATATTTTAATGCTTTTTCCTCGGTTATGGCCACCGAATTGCTACGGTTCAATGCAGTTTTGGCATCGCCGTGTAACAGCGGGAAACCATACATGGCAAGCAATGTTGAATCACCCGTCTGCACCTCCTCACGGAAATGTTTATCGTTTTTGGAAACGGCAACTGTAATGCCGTCGTAACGGTAGAAATTCGCCACCAAACCAGGGTAATCAGCTTTTAATGTTGCACCAAGCGGACCCAGGGTCGCCATATCGATGCCCATATCCGGGTTTTTCCATTTGCTGCGGACAATGTATTGATTGTCCGCATTTCGCAAGTCGCCGTTGACCCTCATTTCACCCCATACGTAGCTCATAATGAGGAATGTAAATGTCATCCCGACCGACAGTCCGAAGATCATTACCAGTGAATAGAACTTGCGTTTGAGCAGGTTACGCCAGGCGATTTTGAAGTAATTTTGGATCATTCCCAAAACTAGCCAAATTTTCGGGCGCTGATTTTCGCTGAGGTGCCGTTTAACTATTTTTAACGGTTTGCTGCCCAGCGGTTTGCCGCCCAGCGGTTGCCGCCCAGCCCTTAATCCGGATGTTATTCGCTTTTTAATGATTCAACCGGACTAACCAGCGCAGCCCGGAGCGCCTGGAAACTCACTGTGAGCAGCGCAATGACCAATGCGATAAAACCAGCCGAGGCAAACACCCACCACGATAAACCAGCCTGATATTCAAAGCTTTTCAGCCATTCGTTCATGGCATAAACTGCCACAGGAATGCTGATTATAATGGCGATGACGACCAATTTTAAGAAGTCGCCCGATAGGAGCAAGACGACGTTTTGCACGCTGGCACCCAGGACTTTTCTGACGCCAATTTCCTTAGTTCTGGCTTCCGCGGCAAATGCTGCAAGCCCGAACAAACCCAGGCAAGCAATAACAACAGCCAACACTGCAAATGATAGCAAAACGCTTCCCTGCTTTTGTTCTGCCCGATATTGTTTGGAAAAATTTTCGTCGATAAAGTGAAAATCAAGCTTTGCTTCGGGATCGAAAGGCTTGTAAGCATTGCTGATATAAGCCAACGCTTCCTGCGTTTTTCCGCGTTGGATACGCACGTAAACATTGTCTTTGTCCGATGGCGCCGGGAGCTGGATCGCCAGCGGTTCAATCTTGTGCTGTAAAGAATAGGTGTGAAAATCGGCGACCACACCAATCACTTTTGCTTCCCTCGTTGTGCCTTTGTCATCAATAAAGTATCTGATCCTTTTGCCGACCGGATCATTCCAGCCTTGTTTTTTTACCAGAGCTTCATTCACCAGCAGTGCGTCGGTTTGGTCAGCCGGGGAGTTGTCGTGAAAACTTCTGCCTTGCAAAAGTTTAATTTCCAATGTTTTAACAAAATCGCCATCTGCCGAAAATCGCTTGATTACCTGTGGCGAACCGGGCATTTCACCAGATTCGGTTTCTATAAACAAACCGCCGGAACTTAACCCATTGTTCCCTAACGGATTGCTTGCAGCAGCAACGCTTTCGATAAGCGGGCTCTGGTTTAGTTTCTGCTTAATCGCGTTGATCTGGCTCCTGGTTTCTTCGCGATCGATATGAAATGTCAAAACCTGGTCCTTATTGAACCCCAGATCTTTATGATTAACATAATACAATTGTCGGTATACAATGCCGGAACAAGCGATCATGATCACGGTTACGGCAAATTGGAAAACCACCAGCGATTTACGAAACTGAGCACCGCCGATCTGGCTGCCCAACTGACCTTTTAAAGCAATAACCGGCCTAAATCCGGACAGCATAAAGGCAGGGTAAACGCCGCTGACCAGACCGATGATCACAACAAATCCCAATGCTGCCAAAGCCGTTGACCAACTATTACCATAACTCATTGTCAACGATTTATTCGCTAGTTCATTGAAAAAAGGCAATGCAATTATTACCAATAACGCACCGATGATCCCTGCTGAAATGGTCATTAGAAATGATTCGGTCAGGAATTGGGCAACCAATTGTGAGCGCTTCGAGCCAACCGCCTTACGGACACCCACTTCACGCACCCGTTTCATGGAGCGCGCCGTGTAAAGATTCACGTAATTAATGCAGGCAATGATGAGAATGAGCGCAGCGACGACAGAGAATATATAAATCGTCTTAATGTTTCCGTTTGCGCCGATCTCATATTCAAGGTCAGAGTGTAAGTGGATGAAAGTCAGTGGCTGTAACGACATCTTGTACTGCACATCTCCAAGCTCGCTTTTGAGATATTTTGTAAAAAATCCGTCGAGTTTATGCTCAAATTTCGCAGCGTCGACGCCATTTTTCAATAATATATAAGTGTAAAGATCCGATTGCTGCCAGCCAGAGGTGTAATTCTCAGGAAGCGAGCGCAATGCTTGAAAATTCAAATGTGAATTAGCTGGCACGTCGGCAAGCACGCCGGTAACGGTATTTGGATAATTATTTGAAAACAAAACCGTCTTTCCCAAAGCATCAGAAGCATTACCAAACAATTTCTCTGCCAATTTTTTAGTAAGGACTATTTTTTGTGAACCCTGCAATGCTGTTTTAGGATCGCCGTAGAGCAGCGGATAAGTGAAAATGCCAAAAATCGAAGGGTCTGTAAAGAAAATATTGCCAGCCTCGATCTTCTTTTCTGCAAAGGTGATCGTCCCGCCGCCTTCCGTGCTGATTCTGGCCGTCTTTTCAATTTCGGGATAATCGTTTTGCAGCGCAGCAGCATATGGAGCCGAAGTAGGCGCAAATTTGAAGCCGCCCGTAGACCATTTTGCTTCGTGGGTAACCCGATAAATGCGATCCGCTTTCTCATGAAAACGATCATAGCTCAGCTCATCGGCAACATACAAAACCATCAGCCAAACCGCCGCCATGCCAATCGCCAGCCCAAAGATATTCAAGCTGCTAAACAGCCTTTGATTCTGGAAATTCCGAAGCGCGATTTTGAAGTAATTAAGGAACATGATATGAAGTTGTTATTAGTCAGGATTTGAAAAGCAATATAGTTTTAGCTTATAAAACTAATATGCCATACATGTTACTTGCTCAAAATCAATATGTTACACAATTTTTCATATAAAAGTTTGTTCGGTTTCGAACAATACGCTCCGATTTTGGAAACAATTTCTTGCACCGAAAATACCGTTCGGACACTCATGCCTGCCGCCAGGTAATTGACTGAATGTCCCAAGCTATTTCTTAATAAATGTCAAATATCTTGCAGCATAAAGTCCCGCCCCCAGATTGGCGTCGGAAGGGCGGGACATGAATCATTTAAATAATATTTCACTATTTAAACAGTTACAATTTATGAAATTAAATCTGGGAAAAGCTGCCAGTTTGCTGATTTTTGGCTTCACGATTTTGTCTTGTAATGATCCGAAACTTGAACAGACGTCGGCACCAAATGCATCGGAAAAAGCCGAAACGATTGAATTCAAGGGAGAGCGCGTTATCATTCCTATCTATTTCCCAAAAGAACTTTTCGGGCAAACGCAGGAAGAGTTCGATGCTTATTATGAAAAGGCGGCGCAAGATGCTAATGTTCGCTCTTCCGGTGAGAGAGCATTGATAACCTACGAAGAACTACTCCGTATTTTAGTAACGCAAAACGCTAAATATCCCACCATCAACTCGGAGGAGGGCGTTTTGGAGAAAGATCTTGAAAGAATTTACAGAGATTTTCCAAACATTGAAACGCATGCAGAAGCAAATGAAAAGCGAGCTGTCATCTATGATTACTATCAGACACTATGCAAGCGTGATGTTGTAGCGGAGGTGATTGCGTTGGAAAACGCTAAAAATGCCAGGACTAATGGTCCATCACCTGGATCTTTGACGAAGCCTGAAAAGAATCATTTGCTGCTAAATCCTGGTTATGCGCAACATTATATCCAGGCTGCAAATGATGTGAAAGCGTTAACCAAAGGATTATATCCTAACGAAAATTTGGGAAATCGAGGAAATGCATTTAAACATGCGACCTGGAATGCTCTGTCAATCCGTTATATCTTAAAGGGCTCGCCAGCAAGTGAAAATCAGGCAATTGACTTTACGCAAGATGGAACTTCCAAGCATGAACAAAACGATTCTGGAAACCAAATTCAAAACAATTATGCAGCAATGGACCTGCACAACAATATGTCAGCAAGGGAATGGATGGAAAATGAAACGAAATGGGGCTTCGGACCATTCCGATCCATGCCAAGTGTAAACGACATCATCAACAATATGGTATCAAAAGCTAATGCATCTGCCCAGCATTCTATGACTGATATCCTCAACTGGCACGGTGGGAATAATGCGACGACATGGAACAATTTATATAATAATTTATATAGTCCCAACCAGCACCTGGTTTTCATTGAACCCTGAACGGCTCAACACTGCATATTGTCTAACTAAAACATTGAAAATTATGAGAACGATCGTCATCAGCATGGCATTTCTGCTGTTTTTTATCTTCGGATGTTCTGATAAAGTTGATCCTCAGGTTGATACACTTTATCTCACCGGAGGCAATCGTGAATCTCAAAGGCTGGAAGCTATTCCGAAGCTTTATTACCACTATATAAACAGTGCAAAGGACAAAGAGGTTTATGAGGTTATTGCCGAGGGCGATGGAAGGCTCATTGCTAATTTTACGCCTGATTTGAAGTTGCTAACATTGTGTGGCGATCCGGGAAGCGGCTGGGGGCCTCAATTTAAGGATGTGACAGCGTCAACGCTGGAAGAATTTGTGAAGGGTAAGATCTCATTTGATGACTTGCATTCAATTGGCACAATTGGTAGCAAGTTTGACAGTCTGCTGGTAAGAAATGTTCCTTTTATCCAGGTTAAGTCCAATGGCGAACCTTCTTTGTAGATGAGATAGGGCATTGCAAACCCCTAAATTTTCCAGCCTTCCTGCCGCATTGACAGCAAATTCGCTAATTTTGCCCAATTGATGATTTTAGTGGATTCAATTGTTGTTATTTATTGATTTTTAACCAAATAGAATGAACCAAGCACCTGCTACTTCTTTACAAGACATTGTTGGGCATGCCAAAGAATACGGTTTTGTGTTTCCCTCTTCTGAAATATATGATGGATTGCAAGCTGTTTATGACTACGGTCAGAATGGTGTTGAGTTAAAAAATAACCTGAAAGCGGCTTGGTGGAAAGCCATGACGCAGCTGCACGACAACATTGTGGGCATTGATGCGGCTATATTTATGCATCCGCTGACCTGGAAAGCTTCCGGTCACGTGGATGGTTTTAATGATCCGATGATTGATAACAAGGATTCTAAAAAGCGTTATCGTGCGGATCAGCTGCTGGAAGGAAAAGCGGAACAATATGAAGCAGAAGGTCAGGCTGAAAAAGGACAGGCTTTGCTGGCTGAAATGGGCCGTTTGCTGAGTGCCGAAGATTTGAACGGCGTTCGTGAACTGATCATCTCAGAAAATATCAAATGCCCGGTTTCGGGAACTGCCAACTGGACGGAAGTGCGTCAGTTTAACCTGATGTTCAGTACGCAGGTTGGCTCTGTTGCAGAGGATTCGAACCTGATTTACCTGCGTCCGGAAACGGCTCAGGGGATTTTTGTCAATTTCCTTAATGTGCAGAAAAGCGGCCGGATGAAGATTCCTTTCGGGATTGCGCAAATAGGAAAAGCTTTTAGAAATGAGATCGTTGCGCGTCAGTTTACATTCCGTATGCGTGAATTTGAACAAATGGAAATGCAATTTTTCATCCGCCCTGGCACCGAAATGGCTTGGTATGAGAGCTGGAAAGAGGCCAGGATGAAGTTCCATAAAGCGATTGGCTTGCCTGCGGAAAAATTGAAATTCCACGACCATGAAAAGCTGGCGCATTATGCAAACGCGGCTGTCGACATTGAATATCAGTTCCCGTTTGGTTTCAGGGAGATGGAAGGGATCCATTCAAGAACAGACTTCGACCTGAGAAACCACCAGGAATTGTCGAAAAAGAAACAACAATATTTCGATTCGGACCTGGATGACAATGGTAAGCCCTACGGAAATTACATTCCGTATGTGGTTGAAACTTCGGTAGGGGCGGACAGGCTTTTCCTGGCTACATTCTGCAACGCTTATACTGTTGAGACGGTTGGCGAAGGCGATAACGTGAAGGAGAGAACTTATTTAAAGCTGCATCCTGCCCTGGCACCATTCAAAGTGGCGGTGCTTCCGCTGGTTAAGAAGGACGGGTTAGCCGAAAAAGCGCAGGCGATTGCCAACTCATTGAAATCGTCTTTCCGCACCACTTATGATGACGGCGCGGCCATCGGCAAACGTTATACCCGCCAGGATCTGATCGGAACGCCATTCTGTATTGCGGTGGATTATCAAACTATGGAAGACGACACGGTAACGATCCGCCACCGCGACACTATGGAGCAGGAGCGCGTTGCTATCAGCGAATTAAAAGAAAAGATTGGCTATCAGGTTGCTATCGAGCGCATTCTGGAAGCAATCTGATATTTAAGAGAAGGCATAAAAAAGGGCTGTTTCATCGCGAAACAGCCCTTTTTTGCTTTCATGCAATGCTATATCATTTCGAAGTGTGCAGCCGCACCAGATCTTCGGCGTTTGCGCTTAGCAGATTGACCGTATCAACGTCCAGAATGTGTGAGATCTGTATGAGACGTTCCAGTGTAATGCGCGTGTAACCCAATTCAATCTTACTATATGCATTTTGTGAAATGCCCAGCTTCATCGCCAGATACTCCTGTGTGTAATTCCTGTACTCCCTGATCTTCCTGATATTCAATGCAACAGCCCGGATCCGCGTGTCAATTGATTCGTTCATAAATCTTGTTTTAGTGAACAAAAACCTCCTTTGTCGAGAGACATACGATTTATATGGGTTCAAAAGATCATTTTTCAGACCAATCGGAAGAATTGAGGCACTTAACGTTTATAGGTAATGTCACACGTAAAATAGGAAATGTTTAATTTAAATAGCTGATTATCAGGCAAGCAGAATTGTTTTTATTTGAATCAAAGCGATTGGTAAAAACGCAGGCACGTTATTGAAAATTTATGCAAAAAATGCGATATGGCTGACAGGCTGGTCAACTCCTTACTCCGCTTACAGACAAATGGCTTATTGATGTGTCAATTAATTTTATTAATTAGGCCCTTCATATTGTGTCAAAATGCGGGATGATTAATCAATTATACAACACTTCACTAAGCTTACTCACTGATCTGTATCAACTTACAATGGCTTATGGTTATTGGAAAGCGGGAAAGGCCGAGCAGGAAGCAGTTTTCAATCTTTATTTTAGAAAACATCCGTTTCAGGGTGGCTTCACCATTGCCTGCGGGCTCAGTAGCGTTGTTGATTATCTGAGTGAATATCGGTTTAGCGAGGAGGATCTTGCCTATGTGGGCTCCATTACAGGAAATGACGGCGAAAAACTGTTTGAGCCGGGTTTTTTGGATTATCTCAAAAACATTGAATTCGCATGCAGCATCGACGCAATACCCGAAGGAACGGCTGTCTTCCCGAATGAGCCGCTCTTACGCATCCAGGGGTCGATTTTACAATGTCAGTTGCTGGAAACGCCTCTTTTAAATCTCATAAATTTCCAATCGCTCGTCGCCACAAAAGCTGCCAGGATGCGCCTGGTTGCCAAGGACGATTCACTGCTTGAATTTGGTTTGCGACGAGCGCAAGGTCCTGACGGTGGCGTAACGGCAAGCCGGGCCGCCTACATTGGTGGTTTTGATGCGACGTCGAATGTCCTGGCTGGTAAACTGTACGACATTCCTGTAAAGGGCACGCACGCGCACAGCTGGGTTATGTCGTTTGACAGTGAATTGGAGTCTTTTGAAACGTATGCGCAATATATGCCCAACAATGTAACGCTGCTCGTGGACACCTACGACTCACTCAATGGCGTTCGGCATGCGATCAAAGTGGGTAATCAGCTTCGCGAGCGTGGGTATGACTTGGGCGGGATCCGGCTTGATTCTGGCGATTTGGCTTATTTGAGCATCGAAGCGCGGAAACTCCTCGATGATGCAGGGTTTGAAAAAACCAACATTGTGGCCAGCAATGATCTCGACGAGCACATTATGGACAGTTTGAAGATCCAGGGTGCAAAGATCAATGTTTGGGGAATAGGCACAAAACTCGTGACGGCCTATGATCAGCCTGCATTGGGCGGTGTATACAAGCTTGCTGCAATCCGTTCCGAATCAGGTGAATGGGATTATAAGTTAAAACTTTCAGAACAGGCTATCAAGGTTTCCACGCCCGGCATCCAGCAGGTGCGCCGTTTCAAGGATACCAAAGGATTTGTATCTGACATGATTTTTAACATCGAAACACCTGCAACCGGCAAAGCGACCATGGTAGATCCTTATGATTTCACCAGAAACCGGTCATTTTCAGAAAGCACATTTTTTGAAGACTTGCTGGTGCCGATTTTTGTTAAAGGTTACCTGGTTTATAAAATGCCTTCCGTTCATGAAACGAGAGACCGCGTTCAGGAACAGCTTTCCAACTTTCACAAAGGCATTAAGCGATTTGTGAACCCGCACACTTATCCTGTCGGTTTGGAAAAGGGTCTTTTCGATATGAAAACAAGCCTTATTCTGAAACTTCGCGCAGCAAACGAATCTTAAAACATTGTTTATGGAAGAAATGCAAGTGCCCGATCCGGCCATTTTGAAGGAGCTGTTGAAATACAAAATGCCTTTCGGGAAATACAAGGATACATTGATTGCCGATCTGCCGGTTTCATATCTGGAATGGTTTCAGCGGCAGGGGTTTCCGCCAGGTAAGCTCGGAATGTTGCTCAGCACCATGTATGAAATTCAGATTAACGGGCTAGGGGAGCTTCTTTACCGACTGAGGAAGATGCAATAAGTTCTGCATCTTCCTTCATGTCAGCTTATTGGGTTATTTCTTTTCAGGCATAAGCACAACCTTGATGAAGTTGTCGTCATTGAAATACTTTTCAGCCGCCGCTTTGGTGCTGGCAACGGTGATGGATTTCAATAATTTGTCCTGCATGAAAATCTCGTTCAGATCGTCGCCCAGGAATGTGTTATCATCCAGGTAATCCAGCCAGAAGTTGTTGGTTTTCAACGCAGTTTCCGTTTTACGTTGTGTTTCCGCTACAAATTTTTCAATGTCTTTTGGATCTGCACCGTTCTGCTTCACCTTGTTCACTTCCTCTCTCGCGCGTTTCACAAGCTTGTCCACATTCTCAGGCGCGCATCCAAAACCAATGCTGAACCGGTAATGTCCTGAGGGAAATTTGTCAGTGCTTTCTGAAACACTTACGCCATACACGCCACTTTCTTCTTCGCGTAATGCCTCTATGAGCTTGATTTGCAGCACTTCCTGCAATGCTTCGATCTGCATATTGTTTTCAGGGCTATATTCAAATTCACCACTTGAAATCAGTGTAACGCGGCTTTTAGGCTCTAAACCCTTGTAGATTGTTTTGTCAATAGTCCCTTTCGGAGGGAAAATGTTGGGGTGTTTAAATGTATCATCACGATCGGTTGAAGGCAGCCCGCCAATGTATTTTTCGAGCAGCGGCTTAATTTCTTCCGGCTTGAATGCACCTACAAACGTAAACACGAAATCGGATGCATCTGCAAAACGGTCTTTGTACATTTCCACCGCACGATCCAAATTCACCTTGTCAATGCTTTCCGGCTTCAATGGTCTGCGTTTCGGGTCATAGCTGGTCAGGACGCCATTCAGAGAATCGGAATAGACTTTCTCAGGAGTAAGCGTTTTTTGCATGTTTTCGAGATAGGCCTTTTGGTTCGCCAAGATCCCGGTTACCACGTCCGCATCTTTCCTCGGTGCTGTGAAGTAGGCGTATATCAGCTGCAATGTCGTTTCCAGGTCTTTCGGATTAGTGCTGCCGCCCATTCCCTCGGTCAGCTCGCTCAGGTAAGGCCCGGCACTGGCCGTTTTTCCAGCCAGGAATTTTTGAAGTTGCGTTTGGTTATAAGGCCCTACACCGCCAGATTGAACCAGATAACTGGCGAAAATACCCGTTTCACGTTCTTCCGGAAATAGCGAATAGCCTCCTTTACCGGTTGCCTTGATCAGGATTTCATCATTTTTAAAATCTGTCGGTTTCAGCAAAATCTTTACACCGTTTGACAATGTAAGCTCGGTAACGCCCAGCTTATCCAACTGCTTTTCGCTGACCACCTTCCCGGGTTTTGGTTCGGCAGGCAAGAGGGGGGAGTCAACGACGTCATCCACATAGGCAGTTACATCTTTGCCTGCTTCAAGCAACAGCTTCCGGATTTCGGCTTCCTTAGGCAGTTCGTCCTTACTCTTTTCGGGTCCCATGGCCACTACGGCCCTGTTTTTGTCTGTTATGTATTTTTTGGCAAGCGCATTGATTTCCGCCAGTGAGACGCCTTCCAAATGTTTTTTTACAAATTCAAAATAAGCCTCTGCACTCATATAGGGCTCCTCGTGCAGGAAATGGTCCAGATATTCCTGAACATGATTTGCCGACTTAGTCTTATCCCGTTCTTTATAATACTGCTCAATGGAGTTGTAAAAATCTTTTTTTGCCCGATCCAATTCCGGCTGTGTGAAGCCAAATTTCTGCACACGTGCATTTTCTTCAAGTAATGCGGTCAAAGCAGTTTTCATCGAAGCGGCATCTTTGGCCAATGCTATCGAAGTATAAGAATCCAGGTCACCCAGGAAGTCGCCATACTGGCTGTCTCCGTACAGAAAAGGTGGATTCGCTTTTTGGGTAAGCTCCTGCATGCGCTGCGCCATCATTGAATTATACAATCCCTGCGCGAAGTTGTCCCGTACATTTTTCAATGTTTTCTCTTTGCTGTTGGGCTGCTTGTAAATAAGCTGAATCAGATTCTGCGGATATTCCGGATCTGTCACGATGGCCACCTGTGTTGATCCATCCAGTGGGATGGTATATTTTGTCCGCTTCTTAGCATTGACAGGCGCAGGCATTGAACCGAATTTCTGCTTGATCGTAGCTTCCACTTTATCCACATCAAAATCACCGACAGCTATAACGGCCATCAGGTCAGGGCGATACCAATCCTTGTAAAATGCTGT
Organism: Dyadobacter sp. CY351; assembly: GCF_021502625.1. Classification (NCBI taxonomy): domain Bacteria; kingdom Pseudomonadati; phylum Bacteroidota; class Cytophagia; order Cytophagales; family Spirosomataceae; genus Dyadobacter; species Dyadobacter sp. CY351. Next base: position 412,990 of record NZ_JAKFFU010000002.1, read on the forward strand.
AATTGTCTCCGGTTTGAAGCTTTTAAGAATGCTGTCTTTTCCAATCGGCAGCCGCTCTGCATAGCGCGAATTATTAAGGATTACTTTCAGGAATTTATCCCGCATACGCTGTTGCGCACCGCGTCCCATTCTCGACTCTTCCAGCACAACGCCGCGCTCTTTTTCAATTTCGGCAGGATCCAGCAAGGCGCCGTGCGCCCAATCTTCCAGCACTTGAAGGCCTTTGTCCAGCAATCCGGCCGAATCAGTAGGAATAGGCAGCATATAAACAGTTTCGTCGAAACCCGTATAAGCATTCAAATCCGCCCCGAAGCGCACACCGGTCTTTTGAAGGAAGTTAACCAGTTCATTTTTAGGGAAATTGGTCGTGCCATTGAAGTTCATATGCTCCATGAAATGCGCCAATCCTTGTTGTGCATCCGTTTCGAGGACCGATCCTGCTTTTACAGCAAGACGCAATTCTGCACGATTTTTAGGCTCAGCATTCTTTCTGATATAGTAAGTCAGGCCGTTTTTAAGTTTTCCTGTCCGCACACCCGGATCAAGCGGGACTTTTTGGGTTGAAAGATCCTGGGCAAAAGAAATAGTCAGCGGGCCCATTCCAAATCCCGCGATATATAAAGCGATCAGCGCCTTTTTCATTGTTTTTATTTTAATTAATGCACTCAGAAGAGCGAAAGATATTTAAAAAACTTGCGACTTTTTCGAAATCAGCGACACTTAGCATTTCTAAACGTAAGGCCATTGGTGAAATCCAACTTAGATCTGTCGCTGAACCTCATGCCACCGTCTTTTTCATCCACCGGCCCGAATCCTTCGACCCAGTTGCCATCCTTTTTTAGAAACACCACTTCACGTGTGGATTCTACGCCCTCGGACATGAATTGGTAATCGGCCAGCAATGTGTCACCATTGATTTTACCCTCTATTTTGCCCCGGTTTTTATCTTTTTCAAACAGACTGTATTCCAATTCCCCGGTCACAATGTTCTCAGCTGTCATTTCAATATGCAGGAAGGCAGAGTCCTTGTCGGTTGCGTAAGCGTAACATTCAGAAACAGGTTGAGCAGTGTTTTCTTTCGCTGAGGAGGATTCGGATTCTTTCTTTGTACATGCCTCAAAAATGCAGGCAAGCGCAAGGATAAGATGGATTCGCTTTGTCATAATCGTTTTGTATAGAAATATTAAGATGAGTCAAGGTACTGCTTTAACCAGCGAAAGCCGGATGAAAACGTAATAAAATTTCCCTTTCTATAACCTTAACGCGTTGCGGAGTCCATCCTTGTAATTTCAATCACTTCGATCGTTAAAAAACCAAATTCTTCTGTGACTACGCCACGGATTTTATAAACACCTTTTACAGAAAAGTTAAACTTTGCTGCGACCTGCGGAAAATGCACGGTATCAATGAAATGCCCTTCCTGATCCAGAAAAGTGCCGAATTGCATGGTTTCACCCCTCGCCGTCCGTGTGTTTTTAACTGCTACGAGATACCCATATTGCACCACTTCGCGATTAACATAAGCATGGAGGTCTTTGCTCATAACGCTTTTCGGCAGCGCATTTTTCAAAAGATCGAAGGGGCTGCACAGTGCAAAACCCAGTAATTCTATCTGATCATATGCATCGTCAATCGGCGAAGAGTGGAACGTCGGGAGCTGATAATCTTTCACTTCCGTATGAAACAACTGCTTCTGCGGGACTTTTGCCGGTGTTTTACTGAGCCGGAAATGCGCTTTCCAAAGCAATGTTTTTTTGTTAATTCCCGTAAATCTGAATGCATCAATGCGGATCAGGATCGTCAATTGCTCTATAGAAATGGCCACGCGATCAATGAAATTATTCAAGGATGTGAACACGCCATCTTGCTCGCGCGCCGACACAATTTTCAGGATCGTTTTTTCTTCAATTTCATTCAAAAACTGCAATCCCAGATAAATGTCCTTTCCCTTGATCACGGCTTGCGCATTGCTGTTGTTCACGCAAGGCGCCATGATGGTTGCGCCCATCATGCGGGCTTCGTGCAGATATAATTCCGGTGCGTAAAAACCTCCGCCATTATTCAGCACGGCCACCATATATTCCAATGGATAATAGGCTTTCAGGAAAAGGGTTTGGTAACTTTCCACTGCATAGGACGCAGAATGTCCCTTCGCAAATGCGTAGCCGGCAAAACTGGCGATCTGATTCCAGATTTCCTGTGTCGTTTGCGGGGCATAGCCCATATCCGAGCAGTTTTTGAAATACTTTTTCTTCACACGCTCAAACTCATCGCGCCCGCGAAATTTGCCGCTCATTCCACGCCTGATCACATCGGCTTCGCCCAATGTAAGCTTGGCAAAATAGTGCGCAACCTTGATCACATCTTCCTGATAAACCATAATGCCGTACGTTTCGGGCATTAATTTTAATAGTTCAGGATGTGCTTCCTGGATTTTCTCAGGATTTTGGTGCCGCAAAATGTATTCGCGCATCATGCCGCTTTTCGCCACGCCAGGCCTGATAATGGAGCTTGCCGCCACCAGACCGAGATAGTTATCCACTTCGAGCTTACGTAAAAGCATGCGCATAGCAGGAGATTCCACATAAAAGCAACCAATGCATTGTGCTTGCTTGATGAGCTCGTTGATTTTTGGGTCAGTCTTGAATTTTTTGACATCGTCAATGTCAATAGGCTGCTCCTCAGGGCGATTGTATCGGATCACTTCCAAAGTTTCCTTGATCTTCGCCAATCCACGCTGCGCAAGAATGTCATACTTGTTTAGTCCCACATCTTCCGCAATCACCATGTCGAATTGCGTGGTAGGGAAGCCTTTGGGTGGCACATCGGTTGCGGTAAAATAATGGATAGGCCTTTCCGAAATGAGGATTCCGCCCGCGTGAATGCTCAAATGGTTCGGCTGATTATTATCCTGCAAATAACCCGCATACTTAATGACCAGCCCCGAAATTTGATCCAGTTTTTTAGGGTCAAATTTCCCATTGCTCAGCGCATCGATCTCATAAGCAGGCAAACCGAAAACTTTGCCTAACTCACGCACGGCCGCACTGTGCTGGAATGTGCTGTAAGTCGCCAGCAACGATGCCTGCCCATCTTTCCCGAAAGTGTCGAAAATGTATTGTGTCACATCCTCGCGGTCGCGCCATGAAAAGTCTATGTCGAAATCGGGCGGATTTTTACGGTGAAGGTTGATGAAACGTTCAAAATAAAGGTCCAGCTCTATCGGGTCAACATTCGTAATGTTTAGCAGATAAGCCACAATGCTGTTCGCGCCACTTCCGCGACCTACATAATAATAGCCTTTCCGTCGCGCATAGCTGACAATGTCATGGTTAACCAGGAAAAACGGCACGAAATTCTGCTTCTGGATCAGATCGAGTTCCATAGCGATCCGGTCAAAAATCTCGTCCGTTACATGCGCACCGTATCGATAGCCCAGTGCCTGATAACTGAGTGACGTCAGTTTTTGGTAATCGTCTTTTGCGCTTTCACCATAAACCCGCAGATTCTGATGCTCCCGGTCATCACCGAAATTGAAATGAATGCTGCATTCCTCCATCAGTTTTTCGGTGTTATGGATAATGAAATCAAGATCTTTTTCCTTGAAATGATATTCCAAAACCTTCAACGGCATGATTTGCTCGGATTCTTCGCCCGTTTCCGCAGGTGAAAGCTTGCTTAGCAATGTGTTTTCATCGATCGACCGCAATAGCCTGTGCATGTTGAAATCACGCTTGTTGCGAAAACTCAGCGGCTGCATAACCACAAACTTTTCCTTATGCTTATATAATGGTGAAAAGCGTATTCTGTTCAGGTCTTTTTGCGCAATGCCAATGAACTCATTGGGTAGCAACGTTTCTTTTTTAGTAGCAAATAGTTTTTCAAAGGGATAAATGAACACCGCATTTTCCAGCTCCGGTGCTTCATCCGGGAATGCTTCTTTTAATAAAGAATGTTTTGACAGGAAAGCATTCAGCTCCTGAAACCCGGCGTTATTTTTAGCTAACCCTACATATTGCTGCTGCATTCCATTACGAAAATCAATTCCTACTATTGGTTTAATGTCATATTTTGGCGCCATCCTAATGAAGTTCAGGCAGCCGGATGTGTTATTAATATCGGTCAGTGCAATGCAGCCATAACCGATTTCCCTGCTTATTTGAAGCAATTCCTGTTCCGGAATAGTCCCAAAACGAAGGCTGAAATAAGAGTGACAGTTGAGTAGCATGGTATTTTGGAAGTAAACTTATTCGTCGGGTAAATTCACGCATTCCGATGTGCGGGGATGTTGGGTGGGTCGCCGTTGAAGGGGTTTCCCATGCTGGAAATGTTGGGGATGCCGATGGTGGTGCCCCAGCTTAGAATCGCGTTTCCGCGCTTGTCGGTGCCGTATCTGTTCCGGATATAATCCATGGCCTGATAAAGATTTAACTTCTCCTCAGAGTCGTCGAACATGTTGATCTGATGACTGCCGGAAACAAGATCACTGAAATTGACTCCTACAAGCCGCACCATCATTCGACGATTATGCAGCAAATCGAATAGCCTCTCAATCTGAGGAATTAATGTATGATCAGCAGATGTGTAAGGAATCTTCACTTGTTTGGAAACCGTATTAAAATCCGAATACCGGATCTTAACAGAAATGCAGGAAGTGAGTTTATTGCCATTCCGAAGCTGGTAAGCCAGATTTTCACCCATTGCACGCAGCATTTCCCGCATTCGCTTCACGTCGCCGGTGTCTTTGCCGAAAGTCCGCTCATTCGAGATAGATTTGCGCTCATGAAACGGGATGATAGGAGAGTTGTCAAGCCCATTTGCGCGGTTCCAGAGCAGAATGCCGTTTTTACCCAATATTTCGCCCATCATTTCCACCGGCATTTCCTGTATCGTCTTCACATATTTGACGCCCATATCATACAGGATCTTGTTCGTCTTGTCCCCGACCATCGGAATCTTTTGCACGTGCATGGGCGCCAGAAAGCTTTTTTCCGTTCCTGCTTCGATCTTCTTGTGACTGTCCGGTTTTGCCTCGCCGGTCGCTACCTTAGACACAACTTTACTGGTCGAAAGGCCGCAGGAAATAGGAAGGCCGCTCTCACGTTTGATGCGCTCTCTCAGGTTGGTAGCAAGCTGATAAGTGCCGAAAAACTTGTCCATCCCGGACAGGTCGGCATAAAATTCATCAATGCTGGCTTTTTCGAAAACGGGCACAGTGTCCGCAATGATCTCCGACACAAGTTTCGACTCTTTGGAATAAATCCCGGCTTCGCCGCGAATGATCGTCGCTTCCGGGCAAAGCATACGCGCCATCTTCATGGACATGCCGGAATGCACGCCAAACGGTCGGGTTTCATAACTGCATGCCGCTACTACACCCCGGTCCCCGGTGCCGCCAACGAGTACGGGGCGGTTATTAAGACGGCTGTCGTGCTTTCGCTCCACCGACACAAAAAATGTGTCCAGATCCAGATGTAGTATCGTACGGTCCATTGCGTTTGGAATTTTTACAAAAATATGGATTATTTCCAAATATATGGAGCATATCCAAAATTAAAAAGGAAATATTCCAAAAAATATGTATCTTTGCTTGTGATAAGGAGTTACAGATTTTTTGACCAGATCATTCGGCTATGCAGATCGACGAGGAATTCAAGCGTTTTAAACAAATAAGGGAAGAATTGAATTTGACCCAGTCTGCGTTTGCAGACGAGCTGGGCATTAGCGCGACGACCGCTGACATTGAGCGTGGGCGGACGCGGATTCCCGGGCAGGTTGTAAAGGAATTGTTGCGAAAATATAGCATTAACCCATTGTGGCTTTTCGGCGATAGCAAGCAGAAATATTTACAGCCGGACAAGTTGCTGATGAGTCCTAAGGTTGTGACCGTGGATAATGCTGGCAAAGACAACATCGTGCTGGTAAGTGCCAAGGCGGCAGCCGGTTATCCCAACAACATTGGGGATGCACAATGGTTTGAAACATTGCCGGCCTTTTCTATCCCGCTGCCCGAATTCCGGAATGCTACATTCCGAGGTTTTCAGGTGGAAGGCGATAGTATGTCGCCGGTGCTTCATTCTGGCGAATGGATCGTCGGGAAGGCGCTTGATGATTGGGAGGACGTGAGTCCGAAGCAGATCTACGTCGTTGTGACGGTTGACAGCATTTTGGTAAAAAAGATACAGCAGGAAAGTCAATCAACGTTTATCAATCTAATTTCTTCAAACCCGGAATACAGCCCTATTAAACTGGATAGGAGTGAGATCAAGGAAATCTGGATTGTTAATAGTAAACTGACTTTTGACCTCGAAGCGGATAACAAGCAAGTGAGTTTGCTGACTTTACATTCAGAAATGCGCGAATTGAAGGAAGAGATGCGGAAGCTGGTAAAGGATATCGTGTCGAAGTAATGTTGCTTTTGATTTATTGATCGTAAGGATTTATCAATGTTAACCCGCTGATATTCGAAAAATCCTTAGTGTTTCGTGTCACCAACGTAAGATTATATACCATTGCCGTTGCAGCAATAATCGCATCCGGAAGTTTAAGATTATGCAGTTTTCGAATTTCTGCGGCTTTTATTATCCTGCTCGAAGTTCATCCAGATGAGTGTCAACATCTTGGATAGACTGTTTTGACATTACTCCTTTATATTGAGCAATTTGCAACCTATCTGCTGGCGCTTTCCGCTCTTCCTTCCTTAAACTGATCAGTTCAAGGCGCTCCATATCCATTAAAAGATTGAGCGCTTTTTCATTAATTATGTCAACTGTGATGGTCTGTCTCATAATTCTTGCAAATAAAGCACCATAAATATACAAATATCCAGCAATTATTGTTGCAGAGGCCAAATTTACGCTTCTTCCGCAACCAACTGCTTCTCATACAACTCCTTATACGCCCTGTTGAGCGCCATTAGTTCGGCGTGGGTTCCTTGTTCGATAATTTTTCCTTCGTCCAGCACTACGATGCGGTCGGCGAGCTTGGCGGAGGAGACGCGGTGGGAGATGATCACGGAGGTGCGCTGATCCATGATGCGTTTCAGATTGTTAAGGATAATGTTCTCCGTGTTGGTATCGACGGCGGACAAGCAGTCATCGAGAACGAGGATTTTTGGGTCACGTGCGATGGCTCTGGCAATGGATAGCCGCTGTTTTTGACCTCCGGAAAGCGTTATGCCGCGTTCACCTAGCAATGTTTGATAACCCTGCGGGAAGTCTTTAATGTTGTTATACAAGTCCGCATCCTTAATGGCTTGCTCAATTCGTTCAAACGGCATATCCGTTGTTCCGAAGCGAACATTGTTCTCAATCGAATCAGAGAAAAGGAACACATCCTGAGGCACATAGCCAATTTGCCGGCGATAAGCATGCACATCGTAGTCCTTCATTGGAATGTTGTCGATCAGGATTTCACCTTCTGTCGGATCGTAAAGACGGCCTAACAAATGGGCCAGCGTGCTTTTTCCAGAACCCGTAGTTCCTAGAATTGCTACACTTTCCCCCGGTTTTACCTCCAAATCAAAATCGTGCAATGCCTTTATACCGGAATCAGGATAAACGAAGCCTACATGTTTGAATGTGATCGCGCCTTCGAGTGGTTTTTCGATATTTTTAACCGAAACCAATGTTGTTTTTTCATTTAAAAACTCATTGATCCGAGTTTGTGAAGATGCTGCCCTTTGGATCTGACTCGTTGTCCAGCCGAGCGCCATCACGGGCCACGTCAGCATATTGACATATAAAATAAACTCCGTAATGTTCCCAGGCGTGAGGTTTCCATTGATGATTTCCTGCCCGCCGACGAAAATGACGAGAATGTTACTAAGTCCGATCAGCAAGACAATTACAGGATAAAAGAAGGCGTCGACCTTGGTCAGGCTCAATGATTTCTTTTTAAAATCTTCCGCCTCTCTTTCAAAATTCGTATATGAATGTTTCTCCTGAACAAAGGATTTAATAACCCTTATCCCTGAAAAAGCTTCCTGCACGTAAGTGGACAGTCCGGAAAGCTGCTTTTGGATCTCCTGGGAGCGTTTCATGATCATGCTGTTCACAATGTAAACGCTGATCGAAAGCACCGGGAGGGGCAGCAGCACAAATAGAGTAAGCTTCGTGCTCACGGAGAGCATGTAGGAAATGACGAGAAAGAACAGGACGATCAGGTTAATGCCATACATTAATGCCGGACCGACATACATGCGGACATTGCTCACATCCTCGGAAATCCGGGCCATCAGGTCGCCTGTGCTGTGACGGCGGAAGAAACTGGCTGGTAAGGTCTGGTAATGTTGGTAAATGTCATTTTTAAGCTCGAACTCGATATGCCGAGACATAACGATGATTGTCTGCCTGACAAGGAACAGGAAAATCCCTTTAAGAAGCGCCATAGCAAGGATTAACAAGCCATATAGCAGGATGCTGAACGCGAAAATGTCATACATCTCAGTCTGCAAAGCGGCGCCGTTGAACAGATAATAGATATCCAGCGTCTCAATCACCAGATCCAGCGCGTAACGCACAAGCTGGGCAGGGATTATTCCAAAAAGGTTAGAAATAATTGTAAAAATGGTCCCAAGGATCAGATACCACTTGTATTTCCATAAGTACTGGTTGAGGTACTTTAATGCTTTCACTATATCTTATTTTAACTGCGGATTTTCCCAAGCCAGACAGGCGATAACTAACCAACATCCTATCGTTTCAAAACGTTGCAAATTTAAAAGACGGCATTTCATTTTTTCGATTCTAAACAAAATAGTCTATTTTTGCGGTCAATTTTAAACGAAAAACGCAGGGGAAAGTATTCAAACGGCCCTGCCAAATACAGATACGTTCTTTGATTTACTGTACCTTTTATCCAATTAGTGTTCCGGCTTATGCTGAATAGAAGATTATTAAGAACTAAGGCGGTTCAGGCGCTTTATGCCCGTCAGCTTACAAGAGATGCCAATCGTTTACTGGCCTTAGACCACATTGAAGCGGCTTTTCAGCCGGATCTTAATTCCATGGAATTTCAGGACCGGGCGAAACTGTCGGGAATGAGAAAGCTTGCCGGAATGACCCTCGATGAATTTATCAAGCACGGAAAGCCGAAGGAAGATGAAGAACTTCCTGAGCAGGTGATCAGAGTGGCGCGGAGCGCTTTTGAGGCATACAGCAGACAAACAACTTCCGATGGGGAGAAAATGGTTCGCCGGGTTTTGAATGAGACGGAATCCATTTACGTGGATTTCATCCGGGTTTTATCCATGTTAATAGAGCTTTCGCATCAGGCTAAAATAGACCGCGAAAGAAGATACGATGATCCTGAGGCGCCTTTTCCAAAGGATGCCGGACTCGATACAAACCGGGTTATCCAGGTTTTGATTGCTGATAAAACGCTTGAAGAAGAAATTATCAGGAACGGGATCAATTGGAGTAATGAAATGAACCTGATCCGGAAAACCTATCGCGAAGCACTGCGCAAGGACGAGGAATACACAGCTTATTGCAAAAACGCATCGCATACGCCGGAAGAAGATCAGGCCATTGTGCAACACGTTTTGCGGCAGGTTATATTAAAGCATGAAGTGCCCCTAGAATATCTGGAACAGCGCGATCTTTACTGGGTAGACCATAGCGAACTGATCAGGAGCCTTGCTATCAAAACATTAAGATCAGCAGATAACAGCGCAACATTTGAAATTTCTCCGTTGACAAAAGATTGGGAAGAAGACCGGTTTTTTGTTGAGGAACTTTGCAGGATTGTTGTTGAGGAGAGTGACCAGTATGATGTTTATCTGGATGAGCACCTGAAAAACTGGGAACTTGACCGGATTGCATTGGTTGATCTGATCATTCTGAAGACGGCGCTTGCAGAGCTGATCCATTTCCCTGGAATTCCTGTGAAAGTAACCATCAACGAGTTTATTGAAATTGCAAAAAGGTACAGTACGCCAAAAAGCGGTAAGTTTGTAAATGGTGTCCTGGACGTGCTTTCGGTTAAACTGGCCAAAGAAGGCGTGATCAGAAAAAGCGGACGCGGACTGATAGATAACAAATAGGCTGAGCACAATAATTACAGCTAAAAACCAAAAGTCATGAGTAAAACGAGCAATAGTTTAATCGCATTTTTAACCGGTTGTGTCACTGGCGCTGCTCTCGGGATCCTCTATGCACCTGATAAAGGGGAGGTTCTGCGTACGCAATTGACATATAGATTGTCTAAATACAGAGAAAAATTACAGGATGTTATAGATGATCTGGTTCAGAAAAAAGACCAGCCTGATAACTTCACAAAGACTGAGGGCGAGCGTGTTGTCAATGATGCACGCGAAAAAGCAGAAAAGTTACTTGAAGACGTAGATCGCCTGATGGCACAAATCAAAGGTCAGACCAGCTGATTTATTTCATATGAAAATACGGTCATTGGGTTTCTTATTGGGAGTTGCATTATTACTTTCCAATTGTTCCAAAAGCGATAATAAAGAAGATTCAAAACAGGCAGACTCAAAGATGCCTGTTTTTACTTTGAGCGATAGTTCAACATTTGAATTCGGGACAATTCAGGAAGGGGAGGTTGTTGAACATGATTTCAAGTTCCGGAATGATGGCGAATATCCTTTGATCCTCAATAATATAACTTCATCTTGCGGCTGCACCACGCCGGAGTGGCCGAAAGATCCCATTGGTCCGAAGCAGACTTCCGGCATTAAAGTCCGTTTTGACAGTAAAAATAAAACTGGCCCGCAGGTAAAAACCATAACGGTTTATGCCAACACGGAGCCGGCTTACACGGAGCTCAGGCTGAAAGGAATTGTAAACGCAGCTTCCAAGCCTGATACACTCAACTAGCTTTCTCTATCACAACCGAAAGGTTAACAACTTACTAATCCATCCATTATAATGAAATTTTCGATTTTAGCACAAGCAGCAAGTGGCGGTTCAGAAGCCATGATTTACCAGGTCGTGATGTGGGTTGGTATCATTGGTGTATTCTATTTTTTCATGATCCGTCCGCAGCAAAAGAAACAAAAAGAGCAAAAAGAGCTTCTTGGCAATCTTAAAAAAGGAGATCAGGTCGTTACAATAGGAGGGATCCACGCGCGGGTTTATACTGTTGAGGATGCCATTGTTACGCTTGAACTGGATAAAGGAGTGAAGCTTACAGTGGATAAGTCAGCGGTTGCGCGTACTATTGCAGGGTAAAGTCATGTTATGAGTAACGCACCATCAGGCCAGAATAAAGTCAAGACCTTTTTTGTATGTATTCTGGCAGCCTCGTTTTTTTGGTTAATGAATGTATTGAACAAGGATAATTATTCGATTAAGCTTAATTATCCCCTGGACATCGAATATGATTATTCGGCTTTTGTTCCTATGCAGCCATTACCAAAACGGATTTCCGTGAATGTCTCGGGCGACGGCTGGACGCTGCTGCAAAAATCCTGGCTTAATTTCAATGCTAATCCCGTGGTTTATAAGGTCAACAACCCCAATGAGGCAAGTTTCATCAACTCGACCACATTGACGGACCAGATCACGGAATTGTTCCCAAACCTGCACGTGAATTATGTTATTGCGGATACATTCGAGCTCAATTTCGAGCGAAAGATCAGGAAGATCATTCCTATCCGGGTGGATAGCGCGGCGATAAATATCCGGGATGGTTACGTTATTTCAAGCATTATTAATGTTTCCCCATCGCTTATATCTGTCGACGGGCCCGTTTCGTTGATCAAGACTTATCCGGATACAATCCGTGTCAGCGTTCCTACGCCCAAGATCCAAAACAACTTTGACGAAAGCCTGCCCATCCCCCTGCCGGTTTCGCCGTTGGTAGAGGTGAGTCACCGGGACGTTTACATTAGTTTTGAGGTGGCACAGTATCTCAATGTGATCACGCCGTAAATTCATCATTCACGTCATTTTTCCGTCATGTCACTTCCCCTTCAAGTTGGAATTACCGGCGGAATCGGCTCTGGGAAAAGTGTTGTCTGTAAATTGTTTGCCTGCCTGGGCATTCCCGTTTACAATGCAGACAGCCGGGCCAAATGGCTCACCAATCACAATCCCCAAATCATTGAAAGTGTTGTCTCGCTGTTAGGAAAAGATTCCTATACCAGCGAAGGACATTATAATACAGCATATGTTAGCTCGCTGGTTTTCAGCAATGAACATTTACTCAAAAAACTGAATGCAATCATTCATCCCGTCGTCATGCAGGACACCGCAGATTGGGTTGAAAATCATGCAGGATCGCCGTATGTCGTAAAGGAAGCAGCCATTATGAATAAGGCTGGCGACCGCAATGCACTGGATTATGTGGTTGTGGTTGAAGCGCCACTAGAATTGCGGATATCCCGAATCTTGCAAAGGGACAATCGCAGCGAGGACCAGATCAGGGCCATTGTAAAGAGACAGGTTTCGGACGACGAACGGAGAATGGTCGGCAATTTTTTTGTCAATAATGACGAAAGATCAGCTTTGATTCCGCAGATATTGAAGCTTCATGAAATTTTTCTGTCAGCAAGAAGATAAATTAAAAATCTACATCTAATCCCAAAGCTTGTTTCAATTCCAGCAGATACGGATTTTTCTCCGCCATAAAATTGAATTTTTCTGCCGGGGTGTAAGGAAGCCTGTTCACTTCCTGCGGTGCCACGCGCGGGTTTATTTCCAGCCTCGGTGCATCAATGCGACTTTTAAGATAGGTTAGCAGTTCATAACGCACATTCGCCATTGCTTCCAACTGGTGCGTGTTGTCCAAAGCGATTTCAATGCTCGTGCCTTCCAGTTTGAATTCTTTGTTCAAACTGATTTCTTCCGTTGTGGAGTTACCTGCTATCCTTCGCTTTTCGGCGAATTCATACCAATGCGTTTGCAGCGTTTCGAATGTAAGTGCCTCTTTTCTTACATTGGTCTGCGTGGCCGCATAGCCGTTCTCAAGCTCACTACTTGGCTTTTCTTTAACTGCTGTCTCTGCCGCCGCCGCTGTGGGACTTAATGCAATCGTATTTTTGAGACGCGAAGGGGCGTGTGCAACTGGCTGTGCAACGCGCGCCGGAGCCTCGGTATGATTTCCATTTAAGGGCAAACCATTGCTGGGCGTTTCAATGGGCGTTGCAGGGGCAGTATTTAAAGGTTTTAACTCAGGCTCAACTTTTTTTTTTGCCGTTTCATCAACGGCGGCAAGAGAAGAAAGTTGAAGAACATGGGGCAGATTGGCGAGCTTCATCAAACAAAGCTCCACATGCAACCGCTGGTTTTTCGCCGATTTATAATTGATATCACACTGGCTGGCAATGCTCAGCGCAGACAACAAAAAGCTCATATCCGCCAATGCCGACTGCTGCTGATATTTCCGTTCCGCTGATTCCGAAACCTGCAAAAGCGTGACAGTTTGCGGGTCCTTGCAGACCAGGAGATTCCGAAAATGTTCCAAAAGGCCAACCACGAACAAATGACCGTCAAAGCCTTTTCTCAAAATTTCATCAAATAAAACCAGCGAGCGGGCAATGCTGCCCGAAGTCAGCGCATCTGTGATTTTGAAATAATAATCGTAGTCCAGAATGTGCAGATTTTCCAGCACAGCTTCATAAGTAAGCCTGTTATCTGTCGAAAATGTCACATTCAGGTCAAACATCGAAAGCGCATCCCGAAGACCGCCATCAGCCTTCTGGCCGATCAGCTCCAATGCTTCTTTTTCTGTTTCGATACCCTCTTTCTGCGCGATATCTGACAAGTGATAAGCGATGTCTTTCGGCTGAATGCGGTTGAAGTCGAAGATCTGGCAACGGGAAAGAATGGTTGGCAGAATTTTATGCTTTTCCGTGGTCGCCAGGATAAAAATGGCGTAACCAGGCGGCTCTTCCAACGTTTTCAAAAATGCATTGAAGGCAGCTTGCGAAAGCATGTGCACCTCATCAATAATATAGATTTTGTATTTCCCGGTTTGAGGCGGGTAACGAACCTGGTCTATCAGGTTACGGATATCTTCAACGGAGTTATTAGAAGCAGCATCCAGCTCATGAATGTTGAATGATGCATTGTTTTGAAAACTGACACAAGATTCGCATTCACCGCACGCTTCCACATCATCGCCAAGGTTCTGGCAGTTGATGGTTTTGGCTAAGATCCTTGCGCAAGTTGTTTTTCCAACCCCTCGCGGCCCGCAAAAAAGGAAAGCCTGCGCCAGGTGATTGGTGCGGATTGCGTTTTTTAAAGTTGTAGTGATGTGTGACTGGCCAACCACCGAGTCGAAAGTGACGGGACGATACTTTCTGGCCGAGACAACGAAATTATCCATAGCGCAAGATACTTCCATGCGCTCGAATTTCAAAGTTACTTTTTCTCGACAAGCGGGTAAACGCGCACGTAATCCACCTCCATTTTTTGAGGGAAAATGCTGTCATCCACGCCTTTCTGTCCGCCCCAATTGCCTCCGACAGCCATATTTAAAATTAAATGAAAAGGTCTATCAAAGGGCCATTGAGCCCAGTCGTAGCCAGCTTCTTTATTAAAAGTAAAATAGTCTTTGCCGTCCAACAGGATCTTCACGCTTTCCGGCGTCCATTCACAGGAATAAATGTGAAACTCTTCCGAAACCATTTCAACGACGACATTATCACCCTTATTCGTCTTTATAGCATGGTTAAAAGCCTTGGTATGAATGTTCCCATGAACCCGGTTCTGGTCAAAACCTACGTGTTCCATGATATCAATCTCACCATTATCCGGCCAACCCTTATTTCCATAGCTGTTTCCGCTCGCCAGCATCCATATCGCAGGCCAGGTGCCGCGGCCTTTCGGAAGCTTCGCACGGGTTTCGAATTTGCCATAAGTAAAATCCGCCTTACCCTTCGAAACCAGCCGCGCCGAACTATAATCAGCCTTTCCCGACTTTCCTTTAACAGCCTCAATGACCAGATGCCCATTTTCCACTTTGGCATTTTCGATCTTATCTGTATAATTCTGCAACTCATTATTCCCCCAGCCTTGATCCCCCAGGTCATAGCTCCACTTCTTCGGGTCAGGCTTACCAGCGTAATCGAATTCATCCTCCCAGGAAGGGGTGGAGGCGAAATTGTAGTTAGGAGAGGTTGCTGGTGTGGTCGCAGGCTGAGCACAGCAATAGAGAAGGCTCGACAGCATGAATGCGCCAAATAGTAAGGGTTTAATCATTCGAGTGAATTGATTTGCCTTTTCTAATGCGCTCTAACTGCGCTGGATCCATTTTCCTTAGCATTGCATTTACCTCGTCAAGCTTCTTTTTTACGATCTGCTCACCTGTAAGCTTCGCAGCTTTGTCGTCTTCTTTAATTCGTGTCATGCTTTTTTCTGATTAGATAAAAATGATAAGAACTATTGCTTGTAAATGGATAGAGCACGCTAACTATTACGCCTAAAATTTCGAAAGAATTATGGAAGGCATGTAATTCTCTGGTAATGATCATGCTGTACAACCTGTGCCGTTTAGGATCACTTCCTCGAAAGACAACGTTGCTACCTGGGTTTCTCTTAAAAAAATCAGTTATAATTTTTATAGTCGTTGCCATAACTGTTCGGAAATCCTTATTCTTTGTTTCCGTTATGTCACAAAGTTCACCGTCTGATAGAAGATCAAGAAGGGCTAAGTTGTAAACTGTCTCGTCATCGGATTGCCTTACTAAAACAACCTTTTTTACTCGCTTTTCAGCACTGACGCTTACAAATTCATACCGCAACTCGTGCTGGGCAAGCGTAAATGGGTAGAAGGTTTCTTGCATTAAAGAAAATGTATAGTGTGTAATTTATCCTAAACATAATCCTTTTCTCTAATTTATGAAAACACATTAATTGCCCTAAACCGGGCAAATACTTGTAATTTTGCGATTGATACATTTTATAGGTTAATGATGGAAATTAAGCTTAGTACGGAGGTTGGGATCACTCCATCGGATTGGAAAATTGGCCATCATTCCAGGATTGCGACAATCGGTTCTTGTTTTGCAGATGTGCTTGGTAGTCAGCTTAGCGGGTATAAATTTCCGGTTTTGAATAATGATTTTGGAACTGCATTTAATCCGCTGGCCATTGCCAAAATTTTAGATATTACGCTGGAAGGTAAGGAGCCTAATCAAGCATTGTTTTTAGAGAATCCGGATAAGATCTGGCTTCATCATGATTTCCATTCATCGTTGTACGGACATGATAGGGAGGCTTTACATGCACAGTTGATAGATAAATTGGTGTCTGCAAGAGTCTTTTTGAAAGAAGCGGATGTTCTGGTAATCACTTTCGGAACTGCGTTTGCTTACCGGCATAAGCAGACGAATCTGATCGTCGGCAATTGTCATAAACAGCCAGCCGACCGTTTCCTGAGAGAATTGCTTCATCCCGATCAGATCATGATCGCTTATGATCAGCTGATCCAAAAATTGCAGTCTTTCCAAAGAAATCTCAGGGTGATATTGACGGTCAGCCCGGTGAGGCATACACGGGATACGCTGCCGCTGAACCAGGTTAGCAAGTCAACATTGCGGCTGGTTTGTCACCGGTTATCTGAAAAATACAAGCATGTCGAGTATTTTCCTGCTTACGAAATCATGGTGGATGAGCTGCGTGATTACCGGTTTTATGAGGAAGATATGATCCATCCGACCAAGGTTGCAGAGGATTACATTTTCAATGCTTTCGCTAAAACTTACATTGAACCCAGTGCCCGGAATCTTATGAAAGAATGGGACGCTATACGCCAAATGACCCAACACAGGCCTTTGCATGGCGTTACGGAAAGTCACCGGAAATTGCTGAAAAACGTGTTGTTAAAATTAAAAGCACTGTCATCGCAAATTGATGTCACCAGAGAAATTGCGGAAACAGAAGAGAAAATCCATGAATTTTCAGATTTGAGATAAACTCATTGGGAATAATTCGTGTTGCATAATATTCAAGTATAGAATTAGGTATTTTTAAGTTTCCGGGGCTTCATAAGGCGTAAAAATCGAGAGGTCTTAACCAGTATAATGGGAGAATTTACAATTAATAAGGAGAAAGTTTTACAGGCGCTCAGCACTGTTGAAGAACCGGATCTCAAAAAGGATTTGGTGACGCTGGGTATGATCCAGGACATTGAAATTGGGGTGAATCAGGTAAGATTTACAGTTGTTTTGACAACCCCCGCCTGTCCGTTGAAAGAGCTGATCCGCAGAAATTGCGAGGCAGCCATTCACGAGCATTTAAGCCCGGACGTCGAGGTTGTTATCAAGCTTACAGCCAATGTAACTTCAACGCGTCAGTCGGGGCCGGTTATTCCGGGCGTGAAGAATGTGATCGCTATTTCTTCCGGAAAAGGCGGCGTGGGTAAGTCAACAGTCACTGCGAACCTTGCTATGGCGCTGCACCGTTCGGGCGCTTCGGTCGGCATTATTGATGCGGATATTTTTGGGCCTTCGATCCCGGTAATGTTTGGTGCAGAGAATATGCAGCCTACCATTACGCCGAAAGACGGTAAAAACTTCATTAACCCGATCCGCCAGTACGGGATCAAAATGATCTCCATAGGATTCCTTACTCCTCCTGATAGCGCGGTCGTTTGGCGTGGGCCAATGGCCAGCCAGGCTTTGAAGCAATTTTTTGCAGATACGGACTGGGGCGATCTGGATTATCTTTTGATCGACCTTCCTCCCGGCACCAGCGATATACATTTAACATTAGTGCAAACAGTGCCCGTAACCGGAGCGGTGATCG
Organism: Dyadobacter sp. CY351; assembly: GCF_021502625.1. Classification (NCBI taxonomy): domain Bacteria; kingdom Pseudomonadati; phylum Bacteroidota; class Cytophagia; order Cytophagales; family Spirosomataceae; genus Dyadobacter; species Dyadobacter sp. CY351. The sequence continues at coordinate 430,701 of NZ_JAKFFU010000002.1, forward strand.
TTACCACGCCTCAAAAAGTGGCACTTGCTGATGCTATCAAAGGTTTGCAAATGTTCCGCCAGCCGCAGATCAATGTGCCGATTTTGGGTGTAGTTGAAAACATGTCCTGGTTTACGCCGGAAGAAATGCCTGGTCATCAGTATCATATCTTCGGAAAAGGAGGAGGTCAGTTGCTTGCAGATAAGTTTGATGTTCCTTTATTGGGCCAAATTCCTTTGGTACAAGGCATTAGGGAGGCAGGTGACGAAGGACGCCCGGCTGTTATGGATATGAATCCGATTGTGAATGATGCATTCCGTGATGCAGCTGAGTCGTTGGCGCAGCAGGTTGCGATCAGAAATGCTACAAAGGAGAAAACGCAGCCCGTTGAAATCCAGGCTTAGCATTATATGTTAATGATTTGATTTTTTGAATATATTCTTGCACCTTAGCAAATAGATTTTTTAACAATGGATTCAAAAGAAAAAATAATAGAGCTCATCGAGCAGGCACTCGATACGGTACGACCTTATTTGCATGCAGACGGTGGAGATGTGAAATTTGTGGAATTGACTGATGATCTGGTCGTTAAATTGGAGTTGCAGGGCTCTTGCCAAAGCTGCCCTATGAGTGCAATGACATTCCGCGCAGGTCTGGAAGAATCCATTCGCAAAGCTGTTCCTTATGTTAGCAAAGTTGTTTCTGTGAATGTCCCTGAATTGGCTTAAAACAAGCCGGTTTTTATAACCTTATTTTAATCAAAGGCAGCTTTTCTAAACGGAAAGCTGCTTTTTTATTTAAAATTTTCGGGCATTTCAGCCAGAAATTGATTCGTCCCGATTAGTACGTTATATTGCGCGTAAGATTTAGAAGATTTTACCTGACATTTAAATATGCGTATCGGAATTTTTTTCGGAGGACCTTCCCGCGAAAGGGAAATTTCATTTGCTGGTGGAAAAACTGCTTTTGAATACCTGGATAAATCACTTTTTGAGCCAGTTCCGGTCTTTGTGGATAGTTTCGGACGTTTTATCCTGCTGGAAAAACCACTTATGTATGCCAGTGAGATCAGGGAGTTCTATCCGTCGCGAAGCATCCAGCAAACTGGTTTTAAAACCTATATAGAATCCCATCCGGAGCTCGCCAACGAGTCCGTTCCTTCCGAAATTGGGGTAGAGATATCTCCTGAACAATTCAAGCAACATTTCGATTTCGTATTCCTGGCCATGCATGGCCCTGATTGTGAGGACGGTGCAATTCAGGGTTTGTTGGAATGGTATAAAATTCCTTACAGCGGGCCTGGTTTAATGGGTTCGGCAGTCGGAATTGATAAAATTCTTCAAAATGAAATGATCACATTGGTGAATGGTCAGCAGAAAAAGAGCTGGACATTGCGTTATGATCAATGGATTCCAAACGAGTATCCAATTCTTTTTCGGGTCCTTAAAAAACATTTAGGACTTCCGTTGGTCATTAAAGCGCCACATCAGGGCTCGTCTATCGGCGTTGCTATTGTGAAGGATGATTCTTTGGAAGAATTTATATCAGCAGTTAACCAATGCTTTTTCCAGGTGGAGCTCGATAGCGCGACCTGGACTGCGCTGGGCGGATCCGAAAAACAAGCTTGGGCACAAAAAGTGGCAAATCTTGATGAAGGAATCGGTTTTCCGCTGGTTTTGAATGGTGAAATGATATATCACCCGGCAAAGTTGATCGATGTGCTGGACAGCTATTTCTCAACAGCAAATGAACCTGCTGTTCTCAGCAGCGCTAATGGTGAAGACCAGGTTTTAATAGAAGAGTTTGTCAGCGGGCAGGAGTTTTCCTGCGGCTGCATCCAGCTTGATAATGGGAAGCCGTTGGCCCTGCCGCCCAGCGAAGTGATCAAAATGGTGCAGGTTTTTGATTTTAATGCAAAATATAAGCCCGGAGCAAGCCGCAAACGCATTCCGGTTGACACAACGCTTGAACTGAATCAGGAGATCCAAAAGGTGATAGCGACCGTTTTTGAACAACTGGGCATTGATGTTTGCGTCCGTATCGACGGATTTCTGACACCGGAAGGCACCATTGTGCTCCATGACCCTAATACGATTCCCGGAATGTCACCTACATCATTCATCTTCAAGCAGATGGCTGAAATTGGGCTGAATGTAACGCATGCGCTTACCTATCTTGTGAGGCAGTCGATCCGGGAAAGGATCCGTTCCGGGAAAAATATCTGGCAATTAAGGACTTTGCTGGATGGTCTTGATGCGAAAATTAGAGCAGAGAATGCTAAAAGCAAACCTTCGAAATTTATCGTATTTGCTTCAACTGATGAAGATTATATAGCAGCACGGTCAAAATATGGCAGGATGAATGCGGAAGGAGAAGTGAAGCCAATTCCTGTCCTTCATGCTTCGGATGGAAAATATTATGTGTTAACCAATCCGCTGATGTTCAAGGAATATGTAGCGGATGTGGAAGCATTGTTGCACACGGAACGCCATCCATTATTGACCGAAACGGCGCAGAGGGCAGCTGAAACGACTGCATTTTATGCAGGCAAAGTAAACTATCAGGTAAGCGTCTACAATGACCTGGAATCACTTGCAGTTTGAGGTGAAATTTGCTGATCGGTGATGATTTGCCGATTAAGTTTTTAGTTTTACACAGAGATTTTCATTCCTTTCAGAAAAATATAAATTAATGGCACACGGCGCGGAAAAAGTAAGACTAAGCCTGCAAAAAGAGAATACAGGGTGGAAAAAGTGGGGACCTTATTTGTCTGAACGCCAGTGGGGAACGGTTCGTGAGGATTACAGTGGAAATGGTGATGCCTGGAATTATATCACCCACGAGATGGCACTCTCAAAAGCTTATCGCTGGGGCGAGGACGGAATCGGAGGTTTTTCTGACAATAAGCAGCATATATGTTTCTCGTTCGGGTTTTGGAACCATAAAGATAAGATCCTGAAAGAAAGGATTTTTGGCCTCACAAACCGCGAGTCCAATCATGGCGAAGATGTGAAGGAAATGTACTATTATCTGGATAGCACACCTACGCACTCTTATACCAAAATGCTTTATAAATACCCGCAGAACGCTTTCCCTTACGAAAAGTTACGTCAGGAAAACGGCCGTCGCGGGAAGGAAGATCCGGAATATGAAATCATGGACACAGGCGTGTTCGAGAATGATGAGTATTTCGATATTTTCATTGAGCATGCCAAGGCCGATGAAGAGGACATTATGATGAAGGTAACGGTTTTCAACCGCAGCGACCAGGATGCTCCTATCACGGTTTTGCCAACGATCATGTTCAGAAATACGTGGTCGTGGGGATACGAGGCTTTCAATTATAAGCCGATCATGAATGGTATTTCGAACCGTTTGATAGAGGTTACGCACCGTAAACACGGGAAATACAACCTGTATCTGGATGGCGCGGACGAACTGCTGTTCTGTGAAAACGAGACCAATTTCAAGAAACTATACGGAACTGCGAATAATACAGCCTATCCGAAAGACGGGATCAACGACTACATTGTCAGCAATAAAAAGTCCTCGACCGTAAATCCAAACAACATTGGAACGAAGGCAGCAGCCCGTTTCACACGGACCATTAAGGCTGGCGAAAGCACTACATTCAGATTAAGGTTTGTAAACCATACGATTTCAGAACCTTTTGGCGGCTTTGAAGATCTTTTTGCAAAAAGGATCAGGGAGGCGGACGAGTTTTATGACGATTTGCAGCGCGATGTGGCAGATGCCGATCTGCGATCCATTCAGCGGCAGGCGTATGCAGGCATGCTTTGGAGCAAGCAGTTTTATTATTACAATGTTTACGAATGGTTAAAGGGCGATCCGGCGCAGCCAGGGCCAAACCAAGGCCGTAAATGGGGGCGGAATTCCGGGTGGAAGCATTTGTATGCGGCCAATATTATTTCGATGCCGGATAAGTGGGAATATCCATGGTTTGCTGCATGGGACCTTGCTTTTCACTGTGTCCCGCTGGCCAGGGTGGATGCGGATTTTGCCAAAAGACAACTCGAAATATTACTTCGGGAGTATTATATGCACCCCAACGGGCAGATTCCTGCCTATGAGTGGAATTTCTCGGACGTAAACCCGCCGGTGCATGGCTGGGCAACGTGGAAGGTCTATGAGATTGATCGTGAGCAGAATAACGGAGTAGGGGACATTGAATTTCTTGAAAAAATATTCCATAAGCTGCTCCTGAACTTTACCTGGTGGGTTAACCAAAAGGATGATACAGGCAACAACATTTTCAGTGGCGGCTTCCTAGGCCTGGATAATATCGGGGTTTTTGACCGGTCGACGCCGATGCCTTTTGGCGGAAAATTGCAACAAGCCGACGCCACAGGCTGGATGGCAATGTATACGCTAAATATGCTGCGTATTTCAGTGGAAATCGCCCTTGTGCACCCGGTTTATCAGGATATGGCTTCCAAATTTTTCGAGCACTTCCTGCACATTGCGGGCGCTATGGAGTCTATCGGAGGCAAAAATTCTTCGATAAGCCTTTGGGATGAAGAAGATCAGTTCTATTATGACGTGATCCACATTCCGAATGGACAGAGTATATTGCTGAAAGTGAGGTCAATAGTGGGGCTTATCCCGCTTTTTGCAGTTGAGATTCTTGATCCGCAAAACCTCGATAAAATGCCTGTCTTCAAACGGCGGGTAGAATGGGTTTTGGCAAACAGACCGGATCTGGCGAGGCTGATATCACGCTGGTTTGAGTCCGGTAAAGGGGAAAATCGCCTGCTATCCATCCTGCGTGGTCACCGGATGAAAATGATCATGAAGCGGATGCTGGATGAAAATGAATTCCTTTCGGACTATGGCGTTAGGGCTTTGTCTAAATACCACGAAGAAAATCCGTATAAATTTTATATCAATGGTGAGGTGCTGCAAGTGGATTATACTCCGGCTGAGGCACTTACAGACATTATGGGTGGGAATTCCAACTGGCGCGGGCCAATCTGGTTTCCATTAAATTACCTCATATTTGACTCCCTGATGAAATTCCACGCTTACTATGGCGAGGATTTTATGGTAGAATATCCAACGAATTCCGGCAATCTGGCGACGATTAAGGAAGCAGCTGTGGCCATTGCATGCCGATTGATTGATATTTTCAAAAAGGATGCAGACGGCAACCGGGCCGTGTATGGCGTTGACCAGAAAATGCAGAAAGACCCGAATTTCAATGAACACATTCTATTTTACGAATATTTTCATGGAGATAATGGTCGCGGTTGCGGCGCAAGCCATCAGACCGGCTGGACCGGGCTTGTAGCCGAGCTAATTCACAAAACTGCTAAGGAAACTGCCAAGCAACCAGAAAAAGAAGAGCTGGAAATCAGTAAGTAACTCAACAATCCATAAAGTATATTTTCAATTAATTCCATCCAATCAACTTATGACTGCAAAATTGGAACCTAGTGTAATGACCAAAGTGAGCAGCTGGCTCAACGGTGATTATGATATCGATACCAAACAATCCATTCAGCAATTAATCGATGAAGGAAACGATACTGAACTGACAGACGCATTTTATAAAGACCTTGAATTCGGGACCGGCGGGCTGAGAGGCCTTATCGGCATCGGTTCCAACCGCATGAACCGCTACACAGTGGGCACGGCGACGCAGGGTTTGGCAAATTATCTGAACCAGGCATTTCCGAACGAAGAAATAAAAGTGGCGATTGCATACGACAGCCGCATTAAATCGGATGAATTTGCCAAAATCATTGCCGATATTTTTTCTGCAAATGGCATCACCGTTTATCTTTTTGAAGCGCTTCGTCCTACTCCTGAGCTATCGTTTGCGATCCGTTTGCTGGGTTGTAAAAGCGGTGTGGTTGTAACGGCTTCGCATAACCCGAAAGAATATAATGGCTACAAAGCATACTGGGATGATGGTTCTCAGGTAGTTGCACCGCACGACACGAACATTATCAACGAGGTGAATGCAATCACTTCGATTGATGACGTGAAATTTGACGGTGATGCGTCGAAGATCATTAAGATCGGTGCAGATGTTGATGAAAAATATATGGATCATATTCTGTCGCTCTCCATTTCAAAAGGTGCTTTGGAACGTCAGAAAGGCCTTAAAATAGTTTATACACCATTGCACGGAACGGGGGTAACATTGGTTCCTGCGCTTTTGGCCAAAATGGGTTTCGAGGCAGTTACTGTGATTGAAGAGCAGGCAGAGCCAAAAGGAAACGGCCAGTTCCCAACGGTGGTTTATCCAAATCCGGAGGAAAGTGAAGCCATGTCCAAGGCGGTTGAGAAAGCCAGGGAAATTGATGCAGACCTGGTATTGGGAACCGATCCGGATGCAGACCGTGTAGGAATTGCGGTGAAAAACCATCATGGCGAGATCCAGCTTTTAAATGGTAACCAGACTGCCAGTGTGCTGATCTATTATCTTTTGAATGCGTGGAAAGATGCAGGCAAGCTTACAGGAACTCAGTTTGTTTGCAAAACCATCGTTACTACCGACTTAATTGATAAAATGGCGGCGGCTTACGATGTGAAATGTTATAACACGCTGACCGGTTTTAAATACATTGCACAGGTTATCCGTGAAAAAGAAGGCGTTGAGCAATTCATCGGTGGTGGTGAAGAAAGCTATGGTTACCTGATTGGCGACGCAGTTCGTGACAAGGATGCGATCGCTTCCTGCGCCATGATCGCGGAATTAACTGCTTATGCGAAGGATAAAGGGTTGAGCCTGTTTGATATGTTGATGGAAATCTACAAGCAATTTGGCTTCTATTATGAAGGACTCATTTCACTAACCAAAAAAGGAAAAACCGGAGCTGATGAAATCCAGCAGATGATGGCCGATTTCCGTGCCAATCCGCCTAAAACATTGGCAGGCTCGCCTGTGATCAGAATGGATGATTACAAAGCATTAAGCACGGTAGACTTTACCAGCGGAACCACGCATTCAATTCCATCGGGGGAAATGGGGATCGAACCATCTAATGTGCTTCAATTCTTCACCGAAGACGGAACGAAATTCACGTGCCGCCCATCCGGAACGGAACCAAAAATTAAGTTCTACGTAGGTGTTCGCGCTGCGCTGGAGAAAAACGAAGATTTCGACAATGTATATGCCAGCCTGAAAGCAAAAGTGAGCGCAATAGGCGAGGAGCTTGGGTTGAAATAATTCGTTTATAAATAGAATTGGAGAGGCTGTTCCCTGGCGGAGCAGCCTTTTTTTTTGCCTATTTCGGCAAACAGCGCGCCTGTATGCGTCCATCGTTTTATATTTGAAGTAAAAGTGCCGGATTTTGACAATGCTCGTGATTAATAATTTGCTTAAACTTAAAGCCTTATATCGTTTTTGGTTGCCGGTCGTCATCGCCATTTGCAGTCTGTGCCAGGTATATGCGCAGCAAGGCGGAATGGTTACGCTTACTGGAAAGGTGACCGACGAGAAAACGGGTAAGCCACTTCCGTTTGCCAACGTTTTTATTAATAATTCCACCATAGGAACGAATGCGGACGAGAATGGCAATTACAGGCTGACAAATTTGTCCATTGGTAATCTTGAAATGGCAGTTTCGTTTTTGGGTTATGAGACTGTCAAGCAAACATTGCGGTTTGAGCAGCCGGGCGTGAAGACTGTCCTTTTCAAGCTCAGGGAAGGAATGGAGCTGCAAGGCGTTACGGTTTATGCTAAAAAGAATAAAAAACGTGAGCGAAACTTGAAGATTATCACCCGCGAACTGCTTGGAAACAGCCGTTTTAGCAAGCAATGCAGGATTGTTAACCCGCAGGTTTTGCGGATTTCTGAGGATGATGACAAGCATTTAACTGCGCAAACGACCAAGCCGCTGATCATTGAAAACCTTGCATTAGGTTATCGCATTCATCAGGATCTGGACGATTTTGATTATTTCAATGGAAAGCTATTCTATGGTGGCAGCACGAGATTTGAGCTGCTGGAGCCGAAAGACAGCATACAGAAAAAACAATGGCGAACTAACCAAAAGATCGCTTACCAAGGCTCTGTAAAGCATTTATTGTCGAGTATGGTGTCGGACAGTTTGCAGGAGGAAGGTTTTAAAGTATATCAGGCAATTCCCGATTCTATGCGCAGGTTCAACACGGTGCGGACGCAAAATGGCTACAACACCATTGCCAATCATTTGCATAACCGCATTGAGCAGATTCGCGGCATGCGGCTTATCCGGCCGGGAGAGTTGGTAACCGAGCGGCTGGTGGTGTCGGGCACGCAGTTAGAAGTTTTTTATATGAAGAAAAAGGGAAGATCGCCTTATTCGGACATGCCATATGCTTACACGCAAATCACACTGCCACAGGGATATATGGTCATTACGCCTTCGGGATGGGTTTCTATTCCCATGGGATTCGAGATTGCGGGCGACCTGGGTAACGATCGTTTCTCATCCCTGCTGCCAGCAGACTGGAAAAGAGACGATTAGCCTATTGCAATTTTGCAGACAGAGTTTTGTTTTCAAGAAGCACATAAGGGATATGCACATTCCAGGTTGGTTTCGAGCTTTCCTGATTCAAAAAACCTTTTGAAAAATTTCCCAAAACAATGTCTTCGTCTCCATCGCCGTCGTAGTCTTCAACATCCATACAGATCCAGCGGCCATGCGTATGCACGGGCACGGCGTGCGGTTTGAAATTCGGTTGCAGCTTAGGCGCTGTGTCGGTTTGTTCAAAATACAAAAAGCCTTCCTGCGGCTTCTTCTGAAAATCCGCGAAAAAGGCAATGGTCGCAATGTCCATGTCACCGTCCTGATCAAAATCTGACGCCACGGCTTTTGTGCAGCCATTAATAGGATAAAAATAGCTTTGCCTGAATGTCAGGTTTCCTGTATTTTCAAAAATATAAAGGCCGTGGTAAGGTTTCAAAACCCTCGAAAAGTCGCTGTTGTCACCAGCAGTGTAAACAATGTCCGGCTCGCCGTCTTGCGTGACATCGATGAACTGAAAGCTGCTTGAACCATATACAGAAGGAAACCGAAGCACATTCTTTTCAATAAATCCTCCTTTCTGGTCATTCATAAAAACCCAGATCCCTTCGTCTGCATGTGCAAAAAGCGTCATGATATCAGGCCAGCCATCACTATTAAGGTCACGTATATAGCTTTGCGTTGCCCCCGGCATTTCCCTTACCACCACTTTCTCAAACCTACGGCCGGACGTTGGCTTGTCCGCACGCTGTTTCAGAATGTATAGGCCGCCTCTGTTATGCCCGAATGCGCAGACCAGGTAGTCTTGTAATCCGTCTTTGTTGTAATCGATGGGTTGGCTCTGGATCGGCCGGATGAGGTCCTGCGATATCATTTCGGGTTCGGTGCCGCGTTTTTTATCCAAAGTAAATATTTGGCCCTTAGTAATGTCCAGGGCACGCATGCCGCCCATGCATGTGATCGCCATTTCTGGGTTTTTTAGCGTTGGAAAGCAAATGTCGATGGCGGAGGAGGGAAGTGTGGTGAGCAGCTTGCGTTGTTCCAGGCGGTCGGAAGTATACAGGCCCGGGTTTTCCAGGTCGCTGGTGTAGAGGCGTTGCCTGGACGAATCGATTGCAACTAATAATGTGCTGCTTACGGCAGATAATTCAATTTTTGGCTGCTTCAATGTAAATACGGCCCAATCCTGCGTGTGCTTGTAACCGTTAGGAACTTGCAATGTGTCCGGAGCGAGGGTTTGATAATAATGTACAAGTTTCGTCCAGTCCGCGGAGGAGAGCGCAGATTGCTGGCTATGCAAGTAAATGTTTCCTTCCAGGACCTCAATACCAAGCTGCTCCGCCATAGCTGGCAACACACTATTTGTCCACGTTGATTTGTCCAGAAGAGCCGGATCGGGCACCTGGTGACAGTTTGAGCAATATTTTCCAGCCAGTGCTTTCCCCTCGGCAACCGACTCCCCCGAGCCTTCCGTTCCGCATGACAGGTTACTAAGGCAGAGGCAAATAGAAATCTGGAAAAAGTAATATTGAAGCCATGGGATCTTCCTTAGCATTCTGAGAAAGTAGGTTGTAGCGTGGAAATACTAAGATTGTACAATATGCGGCTTAACGATTTTGTGTGCGTTTGCGTAAATAAACACTCAAAAGTCGGTTATCTATGACATTATTTTATCTCTTTATAATACTATTATTTCACTGCAAGAAAATATTAATCTAAAACGGCCAATTATTTGTGGAAATAATCATAGATTTGACTGCTTAATAATTATTAACCTAACCGAGTATTATGAAAAGAATCTACAAGATCTCCGGCAGGGGCATCTTCTTCTCCTTCATGCTAAGTTTCGCAGCAATTGTTGCATTCGCACAAGAACGTAAGGTAACAGGAAAGATCACCGACCTCGCCGGAACAGGCATCCCAGGGGCCACGGTTGTCGTGAAAGGAACCCAATCGGGAACGAACACCAACACGGATGGTGACTTCTCTATCAATGTTGGTAACAACACCACATTAGTCATCAGCTTTGTGGGTTACAAGACAAAAGAAGTGAGTGTGGGAAATCAAAGTGTCATCAACATTCAGATGGACGATGATATTTCGGCACTAGAGGAGGTTATCGTAACGGGTTACACCATCGATAGCAGAAGAGAAACAACAGGTGCGGTTTCAACAGTTAAGTCAAAAGATTTAACAGCAACCCCATCTGGTAACGTTGAACAGCAATTACAAGGCCGCGTTGCGGGTGTGACTGTCATTACAAACGGTCAGCCGGGAACAACCAGCCAGATCCGCGTAAGGGGTTTTGGTGCTTTTGGTGGTAACGAGCCATTGTACGTTGTGGATGGGGTGCCAACAGGATCAACCGATTTTCTTAACCCTGATGACATTGAAACAACGACTGTACTGAAAGATGCAGCGGCTGCTTCTATTTATGGAGCACGTGCAGCGAACGGTGTAATCGTTTACACAACCAAAAAGGGAACAAAGAAAGCTAAGAAACTGAGCATTACTTATGATGGACTTTTCGGGGTAACTACTCCTGGAAAAGGACAGACTATGCTTACGCCACAGGAGCAGGCAGACTGGACATGGCAGGCAATCAGAAATGACGCATTCCAGGGTGACTCACTTCCTAAATTTACAAACGTTGCCAGCGGTCAATATGGCTCAGGCGATAAGCCGGTTTTGCCAGACTACATTAACGTAGGCGGAAAAACAGGTGTAATTGGTGAAGTGGATCTTGCAGCTGAAAAGTTGAAATACAATGTGGATCCAAACCGTGGTTCTATCTATCAGGTGGTTAAAGCTAACAAGCAAGGAACAGACTGGTATGATGCGATCACAAGAAACGCACCTTTGCAGAGACATTCACTTGGATTTTCAGGTGGTGGCGACAACAACCGTTTCTATGCTGGTTTCAGCGTTCAGGATCAGAAAGGGATCATGATTAACAATGGTTTCAAGCGTTATGCTTTCCGTGTTAATACTGAATTTGATGTGCTTAAAAACCTGAGAATCGGTCAGAATGCACAGTTTACTTACCTGCAAGTATTAGGTCAGGATGGTGGATCGGGCGGTCAAGGTGTTGCAGCGAATGAAAATGACATTCTTTTTGCATTCCGTATGCCTTCGATCATTCCGGTTTACGATGAGTTTGGCGGATATGCAGGAACCTCTTCAAAAGGTTTCAATAACCCGCAAAACCCGGTTGCACGCAGGGATGGTCTTAAAAACAATGCAGGTTTCGCCGGTAACGGTTTTGGTAACTTCTACATTGAATTGGATGTAGTTCCTGGTTTGACATTGCGTTCAAGCGTTGGGGCTCAATATTCCAATTATGCCAACAGAGGTTTCAGCAGATTACAATATGAAAACTCTGAAAACAACTCTGCATTCGGTTACAATGAAGGTTCGGGACACCGTTTCAGCTGGACATTGACAAACACGGCCAACTTCAAGAAAACTTTCGGATTGCATAATCTGGACGTGATCATTGGTCAGGAAGCATTGAACACAGGCGTGGGGAAAAATCAGAATTCATCTGGTTTGAATCCATTCTCGACGGATATCAACTACATTAACATGAATAACGTTGGTTCCAAGCAGGTGTTCAGTGATTACTATAAAGGAGTTAACTTCTACTCACTGTTTGCCCGTGCCAACTACACATTCAATGACCGGTATATCCTGACAGGGGTTGTTCGCCGCGATGGTTCTTCCCGTTTCGGAGAAAACAACCGTTATGGTGTGTTCCCTGCGTTTTCGGCAGCATGGAGAATTTCTTCGGAAAACTTCATGAAAAGCGTTCCTTTTGTTACAGAGCTTAAACTTAGAGGAGGTTACGGTTTGATGGGTAACTCTAACAACGTGGATCCAAACAACCAGTACAGCTTATTCGGTGCAAGCCTTGGCCAGTCATCTTATGACTTGAACGGAACCAATTCAAGCGCATTAGAAGGTTATTACAGAACGCGGATTGGTAACAAAAGCGCGAAATGGGAAACCAGTATCACTAAAAACATTGGTATCGACGGAACATTCCTGAAAGGCAAACTGGACGTTATCATCGACTTGTGGCAGAAAGACACCAAGGACCTTTTGTTCCAGGTTCCTATCACTGCAACAGCTGGTTACGATGCTGCTGCACCTTCTGTTAACGTTGGTAAAATGTCAAACAAAGGAATTGACTTGCAGATCATTAACCGTGGCCGTATCACCAATGACCTAGGTTATGAAGTGAACTTCACTGCCGGTATTCTTAAAAACAAGATCGAGTCGCTTGCGCCGGGTATCAATTACCTGACAGTTAACCCTGATTTCCGTGGTATCAAGCCAATCAGAAACCAGATCGGTTATGCAATCTCTTCTTTCTACGGATACAAAGTGATGGGTCTTTTCAAAGACAAAGCAGAAGTTGACGGCGCGCCAGCTCAGGATGGTAAAGGCCCTGGCCGTTTCCGTTATGAGGATATCAACAATGACGGTGTGATCAATGCGGATGACAGAACTTACCTGGGAAGCCCGGTTCCTAAGTTCACAGGCGGTATCAACCTGAAATTGACTTACAAAGGATTTGACGTTGAAACTTACATGTATACTTCTGTTGGTAACAAAATCTTCAACCTTTCTAAATGGTTTACAGATTTCTACCCATCATTCACAGGAGCGGCAGTTAGTGACCGTGTAAAAGGTTCATGGTTGCCAAATGCTACGAATACAGATACGCCGATCTTTGAAAGCACTTCTAATTTCAGTACGAACACGCAGTCAAACTCATTCTATGTTGAGGACGGAACATTCTTCCGTATGCAGAATATCACACTTGGCTACACATTGCCAGGCAACATATTGAGCAAACTTCGCATGTCGAAATTGCGCGTATTCGCTTCAACGAACAATTTGTTCACGCTGACGAAATACAAAGGACTTGATCCGGGTGTTGGTGGAAATGCTGATACAAACTTCGGTATCGACGTAGGTAACTATCCGATCACAAGAAGCTACACATTGGGTATCAATTTAGGTTTCTAAAATCGAAGAAACAAAAGCCTTATTTCAAAACATCGGTTTAGACAGATCTTGATAAAAATGAATAAAATGAAAAACAATATTTCAAAAAAAGGTGGACTGGCACTTTTATTAGTGATCATGCTGGTCGGATACTCCTGTAAAGAAAGTTTCCTGACAATTCCGGCAACAGGACAGCTGGATGAAGGGCAGCTTTCAACCAAAAAGGGGATTGAGGGTGTGCTTGTATCGGTGTATGGACAGCTTAACGGACGTGCAAACCGTATGGCCAGCGCCAGTAACTGGGTGTGGGGCAGTATTCGCGGAGGTGATGCCAACAAAGGAACCGACCCTGGGGATTTCAGTGATATCAACCCAATCCAACGCTTTGAGTATCAGACTACACAAGGTGTAATTTTGGATAAATGGAAAGGAAACTACGAAGGTGTAGCCCGTGCAAACTTGGTTATCAAGCTGCTGGGTGTTGCACAGGAGGATGTTACAGAAGCCGACAAGAAAAGAATCGGTGGTGAAGCACGCTTCCTGAGAAGCCACTACTATTTCGAGCTGAAAAGAGGATTCAACAATGTTCCTTTTGTAGATGAAACAAAGGACTACGGAACAGGCATTGAATCAGTTCCTAACACAGTAGAGATCTGGCCATTGATCGAAGCAGATATGAAATTTGCTTATGAAAACCTGCCGGAAACACAAGGTGCAGCTGGTCGCGCTAACAAATGGGCGGCTGCGGCTTATCTTGCGAAAATCTACATGTATCAGAAGAAGTTTACCGAAGCAAAAGGGCTTTATGACCTGATCATTGCCAACGGTAAAACAACCAATGGTAAAAAATACGCTTTGGTACCAAAATTCCAGGACGCATTCAAAGCGGCTAATGACAACAATTCTGAGTCGGTTTTCGCGATCCAGGCTGCAGCCAACACAGGAAGTGTAAACAATGCAAACCCGGAATTTGACCTTAACTGGCCTTATAACACAGGTCCTAACGGTCCGGGTAACTGCTGTTCTTTCTTCCAGCCAAGCTTTGAGCTGGGTAACTCTTTCCGTACTGATGCAAGCGGACTTCCTTATCTGGACGGTTCTTACAACACGGCAGGCAAAGAGCTGAAAACAGATATGGGTTTGAAATCGTCTGACGCTTTCACGCCGGATGCAGGTCCTGTTGACCCACGTCTGGACCACTCTATCGGCCGTCGCGGTCTTCCTTTCCTTGACTGGATCGATCACCCGGGTAATGACTGGATCCGTAACCAGCCAAATGCAGGTCCTTATACGCCTAAAAAATATGCGTATTACAAGTCCGACATTGGTTCGTTGCAGGATAACAGCTCATGGACACCAGGTTACACAGCGATCAACGTCAACATTATCCGTTATGCCGACGTCCTTTTGATGGCAGCAGAAGCTGAGATTGAAGTGGGATCATTGGAAAAAGCGAGAGAATATGTGAACCTTGTCCGTACACGTGCTGCTAACCCAGAAAGTTTTGTAAAACGTGCCAATGGCGCAGTTGCTGCTAACTACGTGATCAATACTTACAAAGCGCCTTTCGCAAGCAAAGATGCAGCCCGCACAGCAGTTCGTTTCGAAAGAAAACTTGAACTTTCCGGCGAAGGCCACCGCTTCTTCGACCTTGTACGTTGGGAAATCGCTGATTCAGCAATCAATGCTTACCTTACTTACGAAGGCAAAAAGTTGAGCGGCGCACTGGGCGGAACGAAATTTACATCGAAGAAAAATGAATTCCTGCCAGTTCCTCAGGAGCAGATTGACTTGCTTGGTAAAGACGTTCTGGTGCAGAATCCAGGTTATTAATATTTTAAGAATTGCTTAATAAAAGGAGGTGGTATTTGTTTACCATCTCCTTTTATTAATTTCGAGATGTTCCCCACTTTTGTTTTTTTCAAATGAAGTCCATTTTACTCCCAAAACATTTCTTAATTCTACTTGTAGTTGCTGCACTGCTTTCGTCATGCAATAAGAAGTTGAAAACATTTACCCTGCTTGACAGCGATGAAACGGGCATTCAGTTTTCGAATCGGATTGCGGAAAACGATACGATGAACATTCTTTCGTTCGAATATGTGTACAATGGCGGGGGCGTAGCTTTGGGCGACTTCAACAATGACAGCCTCCCGGACGTATATTTTACCGGAAACTCGGTTGAAAACAAATTGTATCTCAACAAAGGTGATTTCAAGTTTGAGGACGTCACCCGGAAGGCGGGAGTGGAAGCTAAGAACAAATGGTCCACAGGCGTGGCATTGATCGATATCAATGCAGACAACCTGCTGGATATTTATGTTTGTGCGTCAGTAAGGAAGGTCGCAAAGGAGCGCGAAAATTTGCTTTATGTAAACCAGGGGCTCGATAAGGATGGCACGCCGGTTTTCAAAGAGATGGGCAGGGAATATGGAGTTGCCGACACTACACACACCACCAACGCCGCTTTTCTGGACTATGACAATGATGGCGATCTGGATCTCTTTCTGCTCGTTAACGAGATGGACGACAACACTTTTCCCAACAAATACCACAAAAAGATCGTCGACGGATCATCAAAAAGAACTGACCGGTTATATCGCAATGATTGGGACGAAAAATTAAAACATCCCGTATTTACCAATGTGTCAAAAGAGGCGGGGATCCTTATAGAAGGTTATGGTTTGGGTGTGAATGTGACGGATATCAATCAGGATGGTTACAAGGACATCTATGTTACGAACGACTATCTGACCAATGACCTGCTTTACATTAATAATGGTAACGGAACATTCACAGACAAAGCAGCATCCTCATTCAAGCACACTTCCCATTCAGCGATGGGCAATGATGTGGCCGACATTAACAACGACGGTTTGGTAGATCTGGTCGCTGTGGACATGATGCCCGCCACCAACCGCAGGAAGAAAATGATGACGCCCGCGAACAGCTATGTCACTTACCAGAACAATGAGCTTTTTGGTTACCAATATCAGGTGGCAAGAAACACATTGCAGCTTAATTTGGGATCGGTGGATGGCAGGAGCAAAAGTCCCGTTTTCAGCGAAATAGGTTTGCTAAGCGGCGTGGCCGAAACGGATTGGAGCTGGACGCCCATGGTTACGGATTTCGATAACGACGGCATGCGGGACATGATCATTACCAATGGTTTTCCCAAAGACATTACCGACCTCGACTTCATCGCTTACCGGAACGAAGTGTCGAGCGTGATGGAGCCTATGATGATGCTGGATTACATTCCGACTATCAAGATTGCCAATTTTGCATTTAAAAATAAAGGAAACCTCGGTTTCCAGGATGTCTCAGAGCAATGGGGCCTTGAAACAGAAAGCTTCTCCAATGGTGCCGCCTATGCCGATCTTGATAATGACGGTGACCTAGATTTCGTGGTAAACAACATCAATGATTCCGCATTTGTTTACCGGAACAACAGCATTCAGACTAAGCCCGAAGAGAGCAATTACTTACGGATTGCATTCAAAGGAGCGCGTTATAACAAAGCAGGAATCGGCGCGATTGCAGAGATTATGTATGCAGATACGGTGCGCCAGATTTCCGAGAATTCACCTTACCGCGGTTACTTGTCAACAATTGAGCCATATGTGCATTTTGGCCTTGGTAAAACTCGACAGGTAGACCACGTAAAAGTGACCTGGCCAGGTGGTAAGTCTCAGATCATGAAGGATGTGAAAGCGAATCAGGTGCTTACATTCAACGAAGCCGATGCGAAGAATATCATCGAATCACATCAGAACGAAAACTCTGAAACCTCGCTTTTTACAGACATTACATCCAAGATAAACCTTCCATACAGGCACCAGGAAACCGATGTTATTGATTTTAATATACAAAAACTGCTTCCGCACAAAATGTCACAATTCGGCCCGGCTTTGGCTGCTGGTGATGTGAATGGGGATGGTTTGGACGATATCTTTATTGGCGGTCCAATGAACTTCAAAGGCCGCTTCCTGTTGCAGCAAACAAATGGGAAGTTCCAGGTTACGGATTTACTTCCCGGCCTGGAAGGTGTAACGAAGGACACAGAAGACATGGGCGTCCTGCTTTTTGACGCGGATAATGATAAAGATCTCGACCTGTGCGTGGTTAGCGGAAGCTATGAAATACGGGCGGCCACGCCGGGCCTTAAAACGCTGCTTTATACCAATGATGGCAAAGGCAAATTCAGCCTTGATACAGCCGCTCTGCCACAGTTCCTCGTGAATGGTTCTTGCATAAAGGCAGTCGATTATGACAAAGATGGCGACCTGGACCTTTTTATCGGCGGCCGCGTGGAGTCTGGGGCATATCCAAAGCCCGTTTCAAGTCACATTCTGCGCAATGATTCACAAAGCGGCACCGTGAAATTTTCGGATGCAACCAAGGCTGTCATTCCGGATCTTGTCAACATTGGTTTGGTATGCGACGCATTATGGACTGATTATGACAATGATGGCTGGGTGGACCTGGTCGTTGCGGGAGAATGGATGCCGATTACATTCTTTAAGAATAACAAAGGCAAATTTGCAAAAGCGACATCGGGACTGGAAGACAAGAAAGGCTGGTGGGGAAGCCTTACGACAGGAGATTTTGACAACGACGGCGATATGGATTACATCGCAGGAAATTTAGGGATCAATTCACTGGCGCGTGCTTCCGAGAAACAACCGGTGAGCATGTATGCCAAAGATTTCAACAATGACGGCTATTTTGATGCCATACCAACCGTTTACTATCGCGCAGACGACAAGACTTACAAAGAGTTTCCTTACAATACGAGGGATGATATGGGCAAGCAGATCATTCAGGTGCGCCAGCGCTTTCAGGAATACAACAAGTTTGCCCAGGTAAGCCTGCCCGAAATCTTAAAACCCGAAGAGCTTAAAGACGCCCTGCATGTGAGCGCCACCTGGATGAAAAGTAGTTATATAGAAAATCTTGGAAATGGTAAATTCGCAGTCCGCGAGCTCCCAGTCCAGGCACAGGTCGCACCGATTTTCGGCATGATCGCCGATGATTTTGATCAGGACGGAAACCTGGATGTGCTGCTTACCGGCAATGATTATGGCTCGGAAGTTTCGGTAGGGCGATACGACGCGTTTTACGGGTTGGTCCTGAAAGGGGATGGGAAGGGTAATTTCAAGCCATTGAACCTGGCGCAAGGCGGTTATGCTGCCATGGGCAATGCAAAAGGGTTAGTGAAACTAGCATCCTCAGGTGATAACTGGATCGCAGCCACCTCACAAAACAGAGATTCGTTGTGTTTCCACCAGCTACGCAAAGAGACTAAAAAGCACACGCTTATGCCGAATGAAACGACGGTGCTATTGAAACTAAAAGGCGGAAAAACCAGGAGAGAGGAGCTGGGATACGGTTCATCATTCCTGTCGCAATCCTCGCATACTTTATTCTTGCCCGCCTACGCCGAGCAAGCAACCGCCATCGACTCCAAAGGAAATAAGCGGACATTGAAATAACCAAAAAAGGCCTCTGCATTTCGGCAGAGGCCTTTTTTGTCAACACCTATCAATTAGCTGATGCTAATTTCCTGTGCCGGTTTCTCCGATCCGGGAATGATCGGCAGGTTCAAATGGAGAATCCCATTGTTGTACTCAGCCACAATGTTGTCTGAATCTACTGTTTCATCAATCACAAACGACCGCTCGAAAGAAGTTTTGCTGAATTCATGGCGGATCCAGTTCCGGTTGTCCTCTCTTTCGTGGTTTGATGTATAGGCAATGGTCAACTCGTGCCCTTTAATGCTGATCTTAAAATCCTCCTTCGCTCTGTCAGGTGCAAACACCATTAGTTCATAGTTAGTATCGTTTTTTACGATGTTAACCGGCACGCGATAGTTATGGCTGCCGCCAAATTGTTTTCCTGAATATTCATGGCGCATTCCCTGCCCACGGTGTCCAAATCTGTTATTGCACATTTTGTTTTGAATTTAATGTTGAAAAATTGCTTACGCATGCTGGGCCCCTAAATCCCCTAAAGGGGACTCTCAAGCGTTATGTAAAAGTCCCCTTCAGGGGATTTAGGGGCTAACTGCACCGGATGGCTCCCGAGACGAATTTTCTTTCATCCGATCATCACCCCAATAAGAATGACTATCGCCGCAGTCCCTGTGTCCGTAATGTGGTCCTCCTTCACGGCTCCATCCGGAGCCCCATTGGCGGTGATGGAAGCGGTTTCCTATTGTGAAATTTAAACTCGCTGCTGTGATAAGCGCTATGCTTATCCCCAGCAGCATTCTTGTACTTTTTTTCATGGCTAAATATTTTTTGGGTGCTGATAAAATGGATCTCTTAACCCTTCTTTTCCTTCATAAAAACGGGGGCTATCGGGGCCGCCGAAATACGGATCATAATGTCGCCATCTGTGATATCCGCGGCGCCTGCCTGCAAACAGCCGGAAAATGAGGCCGATGAAAAGGAAAAAGAAAAGTGCTTTGAAAAGCAGGAACGGGATCAGGAAAAGGATAATCCCTCCCAGGATGCCGCCGGCAACAGTTTTTAGAATTTCATTAAACATGGCTTTTAGATTAAAAAATGAATTGCACACAAATGGTGTACATGATCGCAGACGGCTGATTAGAAAAATTACTTTAATGATTTTTGAAAAAATAAAAAACCCAGCTTTATGGGCTGGGTTCGTAGTATCTATTCATTTTCGGGCGGCTTGCCGCAGCGCCGTCTCATCTCTTGCTTGAATTTTTTCCGGTCTTCATCCGTCATATCCATCCACTTATTCCGCCACGACCTGAATCCTGGTCCGCCTTCATTTTGGAAGTTTTCGCCGAAACCAGGCTTTCGCCACCGGCCCGGTCCGCCGCCAAAATTGCCGAACAAAATCCTGCACAATACGATCAACCCAACGGCCTGCCAGTAGGAGATCGGATTGGTATTTAAAACCTCGGGTAAAATGGCATTCCATAACCAACGCACAATCGCGCCCAGCAGGAGCGCAGCAGCAAACCCGAAAACGGGAAACATCCAAAAGCGCTTCTTGTATGTATGTCGCTGATTCATGATAGACAAATTTAATAATTTACAAATTCCTGATATACGCTTTCCAGTCTTCGTCGCAAATGCTGGACAGCATAACGTTTCCTGGAAATTAATGTTTTGATATTCTCTCCCGTGCGGTCTGAAATTTCCTGAAAAGTCTGATCCTCCAGTTCATTCCAAACAAACACCTGCCGCTGGTTTTCGGGAAGCTCGGCCAGAGCGATGCCCAGTTGCTCCCAGAAAAGCTCTCGCATATAAACCGTTTCGGGTGTGCCGTCATCGGCTAGCAGGATGTCTTTGAAATAGAACTCACCTTCCTCGTCCTCGTAGCCGTAATCTTCCAGCGAATCCGGTTTTTGTTTCCGGTATTTATCAATGATACGGTTGCGCGCCACGCGATACAACCAGCTGCCGATCTGCTCAATGGCTTCAATCTCAGGAACACTGCTTAGCTGAAACCAAACATCCTGCAAAATATCCTCAGCATCCTCATCGGTATTCACCCGTTGCCGGATAAACCCCATGAGCTGCTTACTATAAGACGCAACGGTTTGAATGATATTTGGCCTTTTCTCCGACAAAGTGAAGATTGAAAATTGGTATTAACAGTGCAGACGGATAGCAAACGAAAATACTTTAAATCCGGCGGTATATTATGTGTTTGTTAACTGCAATTCTTTATGAATGGTTATTATTAAAAAAGTGCAAAAATTGTTTCGCTTAGCGTCATCTTAGCGTCCATCAAATTTTGAACTACTTGTTGCACTTTTGCCATAAACATAGGATTATTCTAATAAGATTAGATAACAACGAAAAGAACTTTAACCAACTGAATATTTGCCTGTTGCATTCTATTCATAATGTTATCTACATTTACATCATCAAACAGCACAGCATATCGGTGCAACGGAAGTTTGAGATTGAATTGGAATATAGAGTTGGTTTAATATCTGAAAAGTACAAAAGTAAACTCAATCAAAACATTAACATTAGAAAAATGAAAAAGACAATTTTGACGATCGCAGTTCTGTTGGGAGTATCAGCTGCTAATCTTACTATCGCCGCAGACAAAAACAAAGAAAATAACGCTTCTATTGAACTGGTTTCAAACAGCGAATTGAAATTCAAACTTACGCTTGACAGCGTGAAAGAAAGATCTTCATTGGTTATCAAAGATTTCAACGGAGACATCGTTTACAGCACAGTTCTTCCAAAATCTGAGAACTACTCAAAAATCTTCGATCTATCGAACCTTGCTGACGGAAATTACAGCTTCATCGTGAACAACGGTGGCGAAACTTCTGCAAAACCATTCGTGATCGCAACGGAAACAAAACGTCTGGTAACAGCAGTTGTTAAATAACTTAACGGACCTTCCTGCAAAAAAGGCTGCCACAGAAATGTGACAGCCTTTCGTTTTTTTAATCCAAATCAAACATTAATAAGTCATCACCTGCTTCTCGCGGCTGCTTTGAAAAGCCAGGTCGATCACGCGCGTTGTGCGTAGGATTTCTTCTGGTTTCACAGCCAGCTCCGCGCCGTTTACAATCGCGTCATACACATTCTGATAAAACGGCGCATAATCACCCGCTTCACTTTCGATGATGCCTGTAAACGCTTCGCTGGATAATTTTCCCCAGCGATTTTCCGGCTCAACGCCCAACGGTTTTTCGGTAGGTAAAATATTTTTCCTTAATGTCTCTTCCTGCGGGTCCAGGCCGCCTTTGATAAATGATCCTTTCGTCCCATGCAGGTTATAGCGCAGGAAATTTTCATAAACCATGAGGCTCGATTTTACGATCACCAGCTTATCCGCATATCCCAGCCGCACGTCAAAGTAATCATCAATCTCGCTGTTAGGCCTTACCGAACGGATTTCGGCAGTTACTGTCAGCGGCTCACCGAACAGCACCAAAGCCTGATCAATCAAATGCGGTCCCAGGTTATAAAGGTTGCCACCCACCGGAACGCTTTTCTCTTTCCAGGATTCGGTCGGAACAACCGGGCGGAAACGGTCGTAGCGACATTCATACTCAACAATGTCGCCTAATTTATCTTCGGCAATCAGTTTTTTAATGGTTAAGAAATCCGAATCCCAGCGGCGATTTTGGTAAGCCGTAAGGATCAATCCTTTCTCTTTGGCCACCGCAACGAGCTGGCGTGCTTCTTCCTCCGTTGCCGCAAATGGCTTTTCGATCACCACATGTTTGCCATTTTCCAAAGCGTCCATTGCGTAAGGGAAATGCGTATCATTAGGCGTGCATATGAAGACAAGATCAATGGATTCGTCGCTCAAAAGCTCCTCAACAGACCGCGCATTGCCAATGTTCGGATCGAATTCCTGCGCCTCGTTCTTACTTCTTTCGACAACGGTCTTGATCTTGAAATTCGGATTGGTGCTAAGAAAAGGCGAATGAAAGTAACGCCCGGACAACCCAAAGCCAATCAACCCAACATTAAGAATTCGTGAAGCCATAATTTTATTTTTAGACAATAATAACAAAGGTAACTTTTGAAGGGAAATGGGCAACTGCTGGCCATCCCGAACACTCCCGTGAATATTTGAGTTTTGGAATTAATGACATTATATTTGACTACGACAAAATGAAGCTGCCATGACAACTGAAGAAAAGAAAATTGATATTATCGGAAAAATCATCAGCACGGAGGATGATAAGTTGATCGATATGGTCAATAATCTTCTTGACACCAGCAATCCGGATTCCGGTTTCAGGAAACCAGGTTGGGGTAAAGGCATGGTCGGTCGCATTTCGGACGATTTTGACGACTTTATTCCACCCGGATTCTCACACTAACTATGCACTATTTAATAGACACACACATTTTACTTTGGCATTCAGATAACAATCAAAAACTTTCCAGTCAGGTCATTTCCGAGTTGAATTCTTCTTCTGCGAGCCTTTATGTCAGTCACGCAACTTACTGGGAAATGACGATCAAGAAAGGTTTGGGAAAATTGGATCTGAATGTTCCCATCTCGCAATTCCGGAAAATCGCGATGCGGAATTCCTTTCATTCCCTCTCATTTGACAACGAACATTACGACGTGCTGGAACAGCTGCCTTTGCTCCACGCAGATCCGTTCGACCGGATGATCATTGCGCAGGCCATTGCAGAAAAGCTTACTATCATTACGCAGGACAAGAAGTTTGCCTTATATCAAAAGTTGGTCCCCATTCTTTGGAACTAACATTCCTAAGGCAGCGCGAACGCCACGTATTTATCTCCCGACCTCGTATTCAGCTTACCGCCTCCGCAGGCTATGACGAGGAATTGTTTGCCTTTCACTGAATAGGTGCTGGCTGAGGCGTAGCCGGCGGCGGGTAACGTGGCGGTCCAGAGGATTTTTCCGGTTGCTTTGTCGAATGCTCTGATCTTTTCGTCGCGGCTGGCGGCGATGAAGATCAGGCCGCTCGATGTGACGAGCGGACCGCCGTAATTATCTGTTCCGGTTGGTGGAATTCCTTTGTCTGTCAATGCTTTGTATTCTCCTAGCGACACCTGCCAGCGGCGTTGGCCTGTGTTGAGATCCACGGCGGTAAGCGTTCCCCATGGCGGCTGACTTACGGGATAGCCATTCTTATCATACCAGCGATTATAGCCCGTGTTATGGTAAGGAACCTGCCCGGTGTTGGTGCTGATGATCTCTTGTTCCGTGTTTTTATTTTGTAAAAAATCAATGATCAGATTTTTTTCTGCATCCGAAATGTGCGAAAACGAAGGCATCATTCCTTTTCCCTTTTGTAAAATGGCTGTGATCTGTTCTCGGGATAACCGCTTTTCAACATTCACGAGTGAAGGATAAGAGCCGTCGTGGTTTCCGGTTTTATCAGCTCCGTGACAGGCGGCGCAATTAAATTGATAAAGTTTGCTGCCGTTAACGGCCTTTTCACTCAGCACTTCCTTTTTCTTTAATGTCGTGTAAACCGGAATTTCCTTTGCCGGAATGTACATGATCCCATCCTGATCAGTCGCCGCGCCGCCCCACTGCGCGCCGCCGTCTGTTCCGGGATAAAAAATGGTCATATCACCTGTGATCGGAATGTAAGCCGTTCCGAAGCGCGCATTTTTTAGCAACCCTTCCAGCGAATCGCGGTCTGCGACAAATGAATTAAAGTCTTTTGCACTGAATGTCTGCCTTGTGAACGGCAGCGGTAAGGTAGGAATGGGCTGTGTTTTGCTGGGTTTTTCGCCTTCCATAGCATCCATTGGAAAGGCCGTTTCTTTGATAGGAAACAATGGTTTGCCCGTTACGCGGTCGAAAACAAAGATGTAACCCTGCTTAGTGATCTGCACAACGGCGTCGACTTGTTTTCCGTTAATGTTCAGCGTTACCAGGTTAGGCGGGCACGGCGGATCGCGGTCCCAAATGTCGTGGTGGACGAGCTGGTAATGCCAGAGTCGCCTGCCTGTTGCGGCATCGAGCGCGATGAGGCAATTGGCGAACAAGTTATCGCCGGGCCTGTTGCCGCCCCAGAAATCAAAAGCCGCCGAACCGGTTGGAATGTAAACAATGCTGCGTTTCCGGTCAATGGCCATTCCTGCCCAGGCATTGGCGCCACCGAATTGCTGTCTTGCCGGCTGCGCTAACCACGTGTTGTAGCCAAATTCACCTTTGTTCGGAATGGTATGGAACGTCCAGACTAGCTTACCCGTGACCGTGTGATAAGCACGCACATCGCCCAAAAGCGCCGTTTCGTTCTCTGCAACCCTGCCGCCGACAATGATCAGATCCTTATAAATGGTGTTGGGTGTGTTGGATGATATAAAATCATCAGAGCCAGGGCGTTCAATGCCTGTTTTGAGGTTGATTTTGCCGTGATCACCGAACGAATCAATGAGCCTTCCGGTGTTTGCATCAAGTGCGTAGAGCCAGTTTGCAGCGCCAAAAAAGATGCGTTTACTTTGATTATCAGACCAGTAAGTTACACCACGGCTCAACGTTCCCGCAACGTCCGGCAAATCGCTTTTCCAAATTTCTCTTCCAGTCGCCGCGTCAACCGCAAAAGCCTGGATAGATGCAGAAACGCCATAAAGAATGCCGTTAATAATGATGGGATTGCATTGCATCTGACTGCGGTTTCGTGCTGTATCCGCTCCGCCGGAGGCATATGTCCAAGCGACTTTCAGCTCAGAGACATTATTCTTTGTAATTTGATTAAGCGCGGAATAATGACTTCGTTCACCATTTCCGTTGTATTCCGGCCAGTCCGTATCATTTAAATAGGGAGCAATCGCGAAGCCGGTAACAGCCACGAAAATCAGCGAAAACAAGATCAGGCGTTTCATAATGACGGGCTGTTCATGCTTCCTGCCAAAGTTCTTTTGCTCTTTTCAAATCCCGTCGCATGGCATCGAAAACGACCTTTTTATCCACCGTAATTTTATCCGCGCCCTGATCTGCACCTCCCAGAGGATATTCCAGATGCAGGCAGATCGGAACGTCTACTTTATTGTCTTTCAGTAGTTTAAAATAGGTTTTGAAATCCACCATGCCTTCTCCGAGCGGGACGCTTTTGGGTCCCCATTTGCCATTGGTCTTTTCCCACATAAAATCTTTTAAAACAATGGTCTTAATGCTCGGCTTGATGAGATTGAAGCCCGTTTGCCACGAAAGACCACCTTCCAATGTGGCGTGGCGGATGTCATATTGTGCACCCATGCTTTTAGGATCGGCTTTTTGCAGAATTTCCCAGATCTCAAACATGCTCGCGCCTACTAGTCTGCCCGCGTGGTTTTGATAGCAACCCACAAGCCCGAGCTGGTTATTTAACTGGCTTAACCCAGCCATTTTATCCTTATACTGATCCAGAAGTTGCGGAATGGTTTGCTGTTCGTTGTATTTATACCAATTCATGCGGTAATATTTGAAACCCAGTTTGGAAGCCGTTTCCAGCAGTTTTTTGTCAACCGGATTGGTTGCATCTTCCACGGCGGTGCAGAACATTAAGGGCGTAAAACCAGCCTTTTTCATCGCTTCCGCAGCTTTTGGTAAGTCATTTTCCACATTCTCAGGCAAAACATGTCCTTTCGGGCGCACCGTGAGGTCAATGCCATCGAAGCCGAGTTCCTTGGCGGCATCCGCCATATCGCTATAATTCAGGAAGTGCAGGTGTTTGGAAAAAATGTTGATTTTAGGGACTTCTGCTGCTGAATCAGCCCTTGCCGCAAAAGCATTGTCCGCAATGACAGGAGCAATTGCACCAGCTAAAGCGCTATTGATGAGAAAATCGCGACGGGAAATGTGTTGGGACATGAGGTTTGAATTTAATTTTCGAATGAAAACTTAATGATCATAAGTTTTGGAAAGTTGTTTTTTACTAGATGATAATCAATTTTCTGTGTCGAGTATTTTCCGTCGATTAAAATCGACGGGAATGATTGAAAAATTCGCCGTTGATTTCAATCAACGGATTCTTAAAAAAAAGGAATAGAATTATCGAAAAAAATCTCGCCGTTGATTTCAATCAACGGATTTAAAAAAAAGCGATTGAAAATATTGATAAATAGGATTCCCTATTGATTTCAATCAATGAGATTGGCTAGTAGAAATTTCTTCTTTTTTCTTTGAAATATCAGAACTCAACTTCTAACTGATATGGAAATCAATACATTGAATCGCAGAGACTTCCTGAAAGCCGGCGCAATCATTTCATCATTCATGATCGTTCCAAGGCATGTTTTGGGGAAAGGATATCTGGCGCCGAGCGATAAAATTGCATTAGGATTTATCGGCTGCGGTCGGCAGAGCGGCGGTTTAAGGAATCGTTTTCTGGACACGATGGAAACGCAGATTGTTGCTGCTTCGGATGTGTATGCGGTTAAGCGTGAAGCATTTGTGACCAATGTAAATAAATGGTATGCTGAGAAAGCGGCTCAAAGCAATTATAAGTCAGCCATCGGAATTGAAGATTTTCGCGAGTTGCTTGCCCGTAAAGACATTGATGCTGTGGTAATTGCAGCGCCGGATCACTGGCATGCGTCTATGGCCGTGCGGGCTGCCGAGGCGGGGAAAGATATTTATTGCGAAAAACCGTTATCACTCACTGTCAGAGAAGGACGTGCTATGGTGGATGCAACCCGCAAGCATAATCGCGTTTTCCAGACAGGAAGCATGCAGCGATCGGCCAAGGAATTTACGCAGGCTGTGCAATTGGTGCAAAGTGGCGCCATTGGCAAAGTGAAGCAGGTTTTCGTCAATGTAGGCGGACCGCCGAAAGCATGGGATTTAAAAGAAGAAACAAAACCCGATGGCCTGAACTGGGATCTCTGGATGGGCCCCAATGCCATGAACCGGCCTTATAACAATGAACTGGCACCCGTCATGACAGCCACATTCTGGCCCAAATGGCGTGATTACATTGAATTTGGCGGCGGCGGCATGACCGACTGGGGCGCACATATGTTTGACATCGCGCAATGGGGATTGGGCATGGACGACAGCGGGCCGGTGGAGCTCGTTTATTCAGAGCCTACAAAAGGATTGATTTACAAATATGCCAACGGCGCCGAAGTGATCCACCGGCCGATGGAAGGCAAGCAACATTGTCATTTCGTAGGAACAGACGGTGAGGTTTTTGTAGCAAGAGGAGAGCTGCGCACCACGCCCGAAACATTAAAAGAGAAGACCTTTACCAGTGAGAATTCAAAAGTCTACGTCAGTGATAACCATTATAAAGATTTTCTGAATGCGATCCGCACGCGGAAGCCGCCGATCTGTGATGTGGAAGTGGGGCATAGGACCGCTTCTGTCTGCAATATTGGGAACATCGCGTATCGCCTGCAACGTTCATTAACCTGGAATCCAAAAAAGGAAGAATTTAAAAAAGATAAGGAGGCAAACCAACTTCTGGGCCGCGACATGAAGGCCGAGTGGAAGGTTTAACACAACACTCCGTGATTTAATGTCACGAGTTTTTCCAAAATGTGTATTTTTGTAGCATGTTTGGAGAGTCTGCCGTTATGCAATTTAGTGAGTTGGAAGAACTGGAAACGGTCTCTGCTGATCTGCTGCATCTTGGCAAAGACATTCCCGTATGGCTTTTTGAGGGCCATATGGGCGCCGGCAAGACAACCCTCATCAAAGCGCTTTGCAAAAAGCTGGGCGTTCGCTCACACGTTCAAAGCCCTACATTTTCACTGGTCAACGAATATGACGCCGGTGATAAATTGGTGTATCATTTTGATTTTTACAGGATTAAGGATGAAGTCGAAGCGCTTGATATGGGCGTGGAGGAATATTTCGATTCCGGGCATTTCTGCTTTGTCGAATGGCCGGGGAAAATTGAATCCTTATGGCCATTGCATTATCTGCTGATCCATATGGAAGCGGATGAAAATGGCGTGAGAATGTTAAAGGCAACCCAGGTATAGAGGTCATAATCAATTCGTTTTACATTCACTTTTTTCAATGGCACAACCTCAGATTACCGGTTTCGAAGAGCTTGCCAAGCAGTCGGCGTTGTATCCGCAGGAATCCCTGGTGGCGGTGCGCAAGGATCAGAATTCGCTGCACATTGGCTTGCCGCGCGAAGTTTCTTTGCAGGAAAACCGGATCGCATTGACTCCCGACGCAGTAAAAATCCTCGTTCGAAACGGACATGAAGTGTGGGTTGAAAAGGATGCAGGAAAAGGCGGAAACCTCTCCGACCACGAGTACAGCGAAGCCGGGGCGGTGATCGTGCAAAGTGCCAAAGAAGTGTATCAGGCCAATGTGATCCTGAAAGTGGAGCCGCTGGTGGAAGAAGAGTTCCGTTATATCAAAGCCGGCACAACATTGATTTCGGCAATGAACCTGCCGACGCTGGAAAAGAAATATTTTGAGAAGCTGAATGAGCTGAAAATAACAGGGATCGGTTACGAGCTCA
Source organism: Dyadobacter sp. CY351 (assembly GCF_021502625.1). Taxonomy (NCBI): domain Bacteria; kingdom Pseudomonadati; phylum Bacteroidota; class Cytophagia; order Cytophagales; family Spirosomataceae; genus Dyadobacter; species Dyadobacter sp. CY351. The sequence continues at coordinate 460,086 of NZ_JAKFFU010000002.1, forward strand.
TTGAAGATAAAGTAGGAGGGAAGCCCATCATCAGGGCGATGGGCGAGATCGCCGGAAGCACCGTTTTGCTGATCGCTGCTGAATATTTATCCACGCCTAATGGTGGAAGAGGCATCATTCTGGGTGGTATTACAGGCGTTCCGCCCACTAAAATCGTGATCCTCGGAGCCGGAACAGTTGCGGAATATGCCACGCGCGCCGCCATCAGCGTAGGCGCGGATATCAAGGTTTTTGACAAACATATATATAGGTTACAAAGGTTAAAATACGCGATAGGCCAAAACCTTTATACATCCATCATTGACTCGGACACATTAGCGGAGGCCATCGCCCGGGCAGACGTGGTCATAGGCACGATGCGTGCTGAGAACGGGATCAGCCCATTGGTTGTCACCAAAGAAATGGTTTCCCAGATGAAGCCCGGCTCCGTAATCATTGACGTCAGCATTGACCAGGGCGGGTCTTTCGAAACTTCCCGCATGACCACACACAAGCACCCGACATTCAAATATAATGATGTGATTCATTACTGCGTGCCCAACATTCCGTCACGTGTGGCGCATACGGCCAGCACGGCGCTTAGCAATGTATTTTTGCCGTTTTTATTGCAAACAGGCACAATTGGCGGCATCGAAGAAATGATTTATGCCAATCGTTGGTTTATGAAAGGAGTGTATTGTCACAAAGGAACATTGACAAATTCGCATATCGCAAGGAGTTTTAACATGCGCTATAAAGATTTAACATTGCTGCTGGCAGCCAGAATGTAAGGCGTCGGCCGATTTTTTAATTTAAAATAATCATGATTAATAATAGTAATGAAAATGCCCTGATGGACGACGCCAACTCACCTGAGTTGAACCAGAAACTGATGGGTTATATATCGCAGGATTTTATCAAAGTGGCGGATCAGCTCAAAGAAGCGTCTTACCAGATCCGCAAACGCGGCTTTTCTGACTATCCGATTTTTATCGTGAGCAATAGTGAGGTGGAATTAGGCGCACTGCTGATCGATAGGACCGAACTGACAAATAACTACGCCTATCGCGCTAGTTTCATGCAAGAATTCGTGGACAGGAAGCTGATTGGCGAAGAATCGGTTTTAATGTTCACCGAGAATTACAAAAATGCCGACGAGTTCTGCTGCCTTTTTGCATTGATCGGCGATTTTTCCGGCTTTGTTTTTGTGCCTTATCCGGAAGACTAATGTGCCTTTGATATGCCAAAAGCCGATTAATAAACACCGGCAACGGTTGCTAATCAGGTTAGAAGGGTTACAAAGTTTTCTTTCTAGTTTTAGTGATTAATTTAGTGATATTCAGCTAAACGTACCTCTTTATGCAATCAAACTTACCTTTGGAAAAAGAATTAGAGCCCATCTTTTTACAAAAATTCCCTCCGTTTTCAGAGTCTGTCAAAGAATTTTTGGTGCATTACGGGCCCTATTTCATACTCGTTTTATCCATCCTTGGGATTTTAGGCTTGCTTACGGCATTCGGCATTGGTGGCGCAGCACTTGGGCTGGGCGCCGTTTCGGTCGGCATTGGTTTTAACTTTTATGTGAGCATTGCCCTTGGCGTTATCACGCTCATCATGTACGTGCTGGCATTTTCGCCATTGCGTGCCCGCAAGCGCGAGGGTTGGAACCTGCTATATTACGCATTGCTTGTGGGTTTGGTGAGTAATTTGATCCAGCTTAGCATTCTGGGCGCGCTCATCAGCGGCGTCATCGGGTTTTGGGTTTTATTTCAAATCAGAGAAAAATATATCTGAGCACATTTCCTGAATATTTGAAAATCGAAAGCGAGCGGTGATCCGCCCGCTTTTTTTTATTTTACCACTGATCACTCGATTTTAGACGCTCATAATGTAACTTTAATCCGGCCGCTGATTACTTTGCATTTTACACCGCACAAGTTCGCAGCTCATTTTACAGCCGATTATATAGATTATGAATATCATAGAAGTCCGGAATGTTACCAAGGAGTATTCCAATCACGTTGCATTGGATGATGTTAGCATCAACATCCCAAAAGGATGCATTTTTGGCTTGCTAGGGCCGAATGGCGCCGGAAAAACCTCGCTGATCCGGATCATTAATCAGATTACCGGGCCGGATAAAGGTGAAATTTTGTTTGACGGGAAGCATTTAAATCAAAGTCACATTTCGCGGATCGGTTATTTGCCCGAAGAACGCGGACTTTATAAAAAAATGAAAGTAGGGGAGCAGCTGCTCTATCTGGCGCAGCTCAAAGGCTTGTCGCAGAAACAGGCAATGGACAAGCTGAAAACCTGGTTTATCAAATTCGACATTAAAACCTGGTGGGATAAAAGCGTTTCGGATCTGTCGAAAGGAATGCAGCAAAAGGTGCAATTTGTTTCCACCGTGCTCCACGAACCCGATCTGATCATTCTCGACGAGCCCTTTTCAGGTTTTGACCCCATCAATGCAAACCTTATCCGGGACGAAATTCTTGAATTAAAACAAAAAGGAAGCACGATCATTTTTTCAACGCACAGAATGGAAACCGTGGAGGAGCTTTGCGACAACATTGCGTTGATCCACAAAGCCAAAAAAGTGCTTGACGGACCCAAAAAGCTGATTAAGGAACAATTTAAAACCCACACGTATTTTGTTGAATATAAAGGAGATCTGAGCGGTCTGGAAGAATTTTACACGCTTACTCCTGAAAAAGAACTTGAAAACGGTTACAGGCGTACGAACATTCACCTGGGCGAAGTTGCGAGTCCAAATGAACTGCTCAGGGATTTACTGCCGAGAGCGGAAATACGGTCTTTTGGAGAAAACATTCCAAGTATGAGCGACATTTTCATGCGCTCCGTCAATGAAGTCCCCGAAGCATAGTTTCAAGCCGTCCTACATTTAAAACTTTCCACAATGCGCAACATATTTTTGGTAATCAGAAGGGAATATCTCGTAAGGGTCAAAAAGAAGTCATTTCTGATCATGACGCTGCTTGGGCCGTTGCTATTCGTCGCTTTTTACGGTGTAGTGATTTGGGTTGCCGTTGGTTCTGTTGACACAAAAACGGTCCAGGTGCTGGATGAGAGTGGTTTGTTCCGGAATGAGTTCAAGGATAGCGAAACATTGAAATTTGCTTATCTGGATTCGTCCATAGATTCTGCCAAAGTCAAATTCAAAAACAGCGACGCAAATGCATTGGTGTATATTCCTAAAAATGTCATTAAGGAACCGAAAAGCGTCCGTATTTATGCTGCAAAAAATGTGAGTATGGACCTGAAATCGGAAATCGAAAAGGTGATAGAGAAAGAAATCGAAAACATTAAGCTTGAAGAAGCGGGCATTACGCACAAAATCCTGGAAGATTCGCGTGTGAATGTGAGCTCGGAAACCATCAGTCTGAGCGAAGAAGGTGAGAAAACGAGCAGTTCAGGAGCGGCAACGGTGATTGGCGGCATTTGTGCATTCCTTATATATATGTCCGTTTTTATTTACGGCACGCAGGTGATGCGCGGCATAACAGAGGAAAAAACAAGCCGGATCGTCGAAGTAATCATTTCTTCGGTTAAGCCATTTCAATTAATGTTGGGTAAAATCATTGGAGTCGCATTGGTTGGGCTTACGCAATTCGTGCTTTGGATTTTGCTTACGACCGCATTGACGAGCGCTACTTCGGCTGTTTTGAGCAACCAAATGTCCAAAGAATCGCCTGAAATGGCACAGGAAATGGAAAAGGTGCAAAAGGGCATGCCCGGGCCGTCGGGTATGCCGGGCGGTAATGTGGAAAATCCGGTTGCAGAAGTTTTGGGGGCCATCAACAGCCTGAATATTCCCTTGATCCTGGGCTGTTTTCTATTCTATTATTTGGGAGGTTACCTGCTTTACAGCGCGCTTTTCGGAGCCGTAGGTGCTGCGGTGGACAATGATGCAGACACCCAGCAATTCATGCTCCCGATCACATTACCAATCATTTTCTCTTTTGTTTTCGCCCAATTCGTCCTGCGCGACCCCGACGGGACATTGGCATTCTGGACCTCCATTATTCCCTTTACATCGCCGATCATTATGATGGTGCGGATCCCGTTTGGCGTTCCGGCTTGGGAAATTGCGCTGTCTATGGTGCTGCTCGTGCTGGGTTTTATGGGCACAACGTGGCTGGCAGCCCGGATTTACCGCGTTGGTATCCTGATGTACGGAAAAAAAGTAAGTTACAGAGAGCTGGCCAAATGGATCTTTTACAAGTGAAAGGGTTTTAAGTTCTTTAACACTTTTTAAGAGAAGGAAAATCTTACTGTTGAGGTAATTTTGCTAATTTTGGCCGACCATTGATAAAACTGCCCATAGCGAGTTACCGTTTTTGCGCATTTTGCCCATAACATTTTTAAATTTACCGTCTGTCAAATGACCCGTTTCAACCGTTCCAACAACCTTACGGGTTGGATTGTTTTCGCAATTGCATTAATCACATATACACTTACAGTCGAACGAACTGCCAGTTTTTGGGATTGCGGAGAATTTATCGCTTGCGCTTTCAAATTACAGGTGCCACACCCTCCGGGAGCACCTTTTTTTCTGTTAATAGGCCGGATTTTCTCATTATTAGCATTCGGTGACCTCACTAATGTTGCTTACTGGATCAACATGGTTTCCGTGCTAAGCAGCGCATTTACGATCCTCTTTCTATTCTGGACCATTACATTGCTGGCACGCAAGCTGATCGCGAAAAGCGATGCGGACCTTACATCAGGCGACATTATCCTGTTGATGGGCTCCGGAATTGTGGGCGCACTTGCTTACACCTGGTCCGATTCGTTCTGGTTTTCAGCCGTTGAAGCTGAGGTTTACGGAATGTCCTCATTCTTCACGGCGATCGTTATCTGGGCCGTTTTCAAATGGGAACGCGTCGAAGACCCGGCTGCTGAAAACCGCTGGCTGATCTTTATCGCTTACCTGGTCGGGCTTTCAATAGGCGTCCATTTGCTGAATCTGGTAACTATTCCGGCATTGGCGTTGGTTTATTATTTCAAAAAATACCCGAAGGTCAGCGTTTTCGGAGGCATTCTTGCATTTGCCGGCGGGCTTGTTGTCCTGGCTATTATCAACTCAGGAATCATTCCTGGCTTGCCAAGTGTGGCGGGTAAATTCGAGATCTTCTTCGTAAACTCACTTGGGCTTCCTTACAAGTCAGGGGTTATATTTTTCATCATTATTTTCATTGGTGCCATCATTTGGGGGATCCGTTATTCCCACCAAAAAGGCAATGTGCTCCTGAATACCAGCTTGCTTTCACTTGCTTTTGTTTTGATCGGTTATGCAAGTTACCTGATGGTGCTTGTGCGTGCGGAGTACAATCCGCCCATCAATGAAAACAATCCTAATGACGTCCTGAGCTTTGTTTCTTACCTTAAAAGAGAGCAGTATGGCAGCCGTCCTTTGCTTTACGGGCCTTCATTTGTATCCCGTCCGGTAAGCCAGAAGCGTGGTGCGCCTATGTATCGCAAACAGGATGGTAAATATGCTATTTATGACTATCGTCCTGAGTATGAGTACGAACCGGGGAGCAGCATGTTATTGCCGCGCATGTATAGCACGCAGTCGGGTCACCCGCAGCTTTACCAGCAAATGACCGGCCTGGCAGAAGGACAGAAGCCAACAATGGGTAACAACCTGTCTTTCATGTTCTCGTATCAGATCGGGCATATGTACTGGCGTTATTTCCTTTGGAATTTTGTAGGGCGTGAAAGTGACGAAGAGGGGGCTGGTAATATGCTTCCGTGGGATGCCGGCAAAACATACCCTGCACCGATTGCCAATAACAAAGCGCATGACAATTATTTCATGCTGCCATTCATACTGGGATTACTCGGGGTCGTGATTGTTTATTTCAGACAAAAACGCGACCTGCTTGTCCTTGGATTGTTATTTATTTTGACCGGGGTAGCACTCGTTGTTTACCTGAACTCGCCGCCAACAGAGCCTCGTGAGCGTGATTACATTTACGTGGGGTCATTCTATATTTTCTGTATCTGGATTGGTTTTGGCGTCATTTCCATTGCCGATGCATTGAGCAAATTCGTAAAAAGCGCTACTACAAGAGCAGGAGCTGCCACGGCGATCTGTCTGGTTGTTCCCGTTATTATGGGAGTAAAAGGGTGGGATAACCACAACCGCGATAACCGGTTCCATTCCGTGGATTTTGCCAAAAACCTTTTGAACTCCTGCGCACCGAATGCGATCCTTTTCACCGGTGGGGATAATGATACATTCCCATTATGGTATGTCCAGGAAGTTGAAGGGTTCCGGACCGACGTGCGTGTATGTAACCTCAGCTTGCTAGGAACCGACTGGTATATCGACCAGATGAAGCGCAAGACTTATTTGTCAGAAGCGCTTCCGATTTCTCTGGATAAAAACAATTACGCTTTCGGTAAAAATGACATTGTGCCGTTCTATGAAATTCCGAGCGTAAAAGAAGGGATTAACCTGAAAGAATATCTTGGATTGGTAAAACAAGAAAATAAAGCCATTCAAGTGCCGCTAACCAGTGGCGATATGACTTCTATCTTGCCATCATCTGTGCTTTTCCTGCCTGTGAACGCAGAGGCGGTTAAGAAAATGAATATTATCAAAAGCGACCTGATCCCATTCGTAAGCGATTCCATCAGCTGGACCATTGGTAAGGGTGATCTGTATAAATCGGACCTGATCATGCTCGACATCATTGCCACAAACGACTGGAAAAGACCGATTTACTTCTCCTCAACTTTGGGCGGATCGAGTTACCTGAATTTGAAAGAATACATGCAGCTGGAAGGATACGCTTACCGCCTGCTTCCCGTAAAAGTGCCGGGGGCCAGCGACGGCTACGTGAACACGGATGTGATGTACAACAACCTGATGACCAAAATGTTCTGGCGGGAGCTGGATAACCCGAACACCTATTATGACAACACATATCTGGGTTCACCGGTTGCCACGGCACGTATCGCATTCCTTCGCTTAACGGGTCAGCTGATCGCAGATGGCCGCAAGGAGGAAGCTAAGAAAGCAATTGAAAAATCATTGGCCACAATGCCGGACAAAAGCATTCCATACGACCAGTTCTCAGCAAACTTTATCGGACCATTGTTCGATCTGGGTGAAACGAAAAAGGCATTGGAAATAGCAGAAACCATGGCAACCCGTGCCGACGAGGTATTAACGTGGGCCAAAGACAACGGCACCACAAAACGCCGCGACACCAACGTTTATCTCTACATCATGCAGATCATCGTCCAGGAATGCCGCGAAGCGAAGCAAGAAGCCGTCGCAAAGAAATACGAAGCCATATTCCAGAAGCATTTGGCCGCATTTAACATGTATGGCGGGCAGTAAATGCTGTTAATGTAACGAAATGTGGAAGTAATTAAGGGGGCGTTATCACCAAGGTGGTAACGCCCCCTTCGGCTCCGCTCAGGGTGACAGGGCGTCTGTCTTGTCACCCTGAGCGGAGCCGAAGGGCTAGCACAACGGCACCTTCGGAGGCCCGACCGCTGGGCGGCCAACGGCATAGCGGCAAAGCTGAACATCCCTTGTCACCCTGAGCGGAGCCGAAGGGGGCGCTATCACCCAGGTGGGAACGCCCCCGTCGGCTCCGCGCAGGGTGACAGGGAGGTTAATCCAACCTAACCTTCACCCAAACCAACCGGTGATCCGAGCTCGACTCGCGTTTTTCAACCAATTCAGCCAGCGGTTCGCCTTTGGCCGGCCAGAAGACACCGCTATCAATGAACTTCAACCCAGCCTGTGAAGGCAACACGTAATCCGCCCGCATGCGCCAAACTGCTGTGTGGTTTTTAGCGAACGGATTGCTGCTGGAATGTTCCACGCCGCCTTTACTGGCAGGTGTTGCATCGTTGTTGATTTTTGGGTGGGACAAGAGTGACTTTATTCCTTCACCGATTGCATTGCCTTCATCAGGCGAAGCATTTTGATCTCCTAGTATCACGAAACTGGCATCCGGTGCCAATGCGCCGCGTGTCCCTTTGTCATCATAAATGTATGCACCCTGCTCGCCGCTGATGTAATCTTTCCAAAAACGGATTTCATCATGGTTACGCTTGCCATTCCGGTCCTCAGCACCGTCAAAGCTGGGTGGCGTGGGGTGGCTGGCCAGGAAGTGGATCGTTTTTGCGCCCACTTTTACCGGAACATCCCAGTGCGACTTAGACGAAAGCGGAAATTGCTGCCATGCCTCCGGTGCATACCAATCGCTGCCGTCCGGTTTTTTCGTTTGCAAAGCCTGCGGCATATCCTTCCACTTGAAATGCTGGAATGTGCGCACCTGGTCCGTTTCGATCGGGTATTTGGATAAAAGCACCATAGCATACTGTCCTGGATACACCCCGAATCCCCACGCATCCGCTCCGAATCGTTCCGTTTTGCCGTTATTATCAAGATCGAAAGGGCTTGGCTGTCCGGTGTTGGATGTTCCGTAATAGTAATAGGGATAATCAATGGCCTTTGCGCCATCGGAATCAACATTCAGGTAAGCTTTCACAAACTGTAAAACGCCCTGCTGCGGATCGGCGATGTAGTCAAACTCGTTCAGCAGGATCACGTCCGGTCTTACAGTCTTAATAATCCGTGCAATGTTGCGGATCTGTGGATTCGTGCCGCTGGCCAGCTCTTTGACCAACACTTGTTCCGAAATGTCCTTTGTGCCTTTTGGGACATAATTTTCGGCTTCCATACTTACATTATAGGTAGCGAAGGTAAGTTCGGAAGGGTTGTTATTTTGAGCGAAAAGCATTCGGGGAAGTAATAGGGCAATGGTAATTACTAAATGTTTCATATTTGGATTAAATGAATTACAGTACCGGACCGGGTATTGTCTCCGGTTAGAGCGACGACAAGAATAACCACATTCCGGTTCAAAGTAAACAAGCCGCCTCATTGCTGAAACGGCTTGTTATATATTTAACGATTTGATAAACCTTCTCAGTGAAAGAAATCCTTCATTTTGTCAAAGAAGCCTTTCTCATTCTTTCCTGGCTTAGGCTGGAAGTTAGGCGAATGACGAAGTGATTCCAATGTTTCACGCTCGTCAGATGAAAGTTGCTGTGGCGTCCACACATTAATATGAACCAACTGATCACCTTTGCCGTAACCATTCAAATCTTTGATCCCTTTACCTTTCAAACGAAGAATTTTACCAGCCTGCGTGCCTGATTCAATGTTGATCCTGGCTTTGCCGTCAATGGTCGGGATTTCAACGGATGTTCCTAATGTAGCATCGATAAAGCTCAGGTGCATGTCGAAAACAATGTTGTTACCATCTCTTTTCAAATTTGCATCTTCTTCTTCCTCAATCACAATCAGCAAGTCACCCGCTACGCCGCCTCTTGTAGGCACATTGCCTTTGCCGGACATTGAAAGCTGCATTCCTTCGGCAACACCGCCCGGAATGTTCAGGGTGATTAGGTCGTCCTGCAGCAATCTTCCTTCTCCCGCACAAGAATCGCAGCGCTCGCTGATGATCTTTCCGTCACCGTTACAAGTCGGGCAAGTGCTTGTTGAAACCATCTGGCCCAACATTGTGCTTACCACTTTCCGTACCTGACCTGTTCCGTTACACGAATTACAGTTGGTCAGCGACGTTCCGTTTTTCGCGCCATTGCCACCGCAAGTGTTGCAGGTTACATGTCGTTTTACCTTTATTTTTTTCTCAACACCATTAGCGACTTCTTCCAGGTTGAGTTTCAGCTTAATCCTGAGATCCGAGCCTTTACGCACCCGACGGCCGCCTCCACCGCCACCGCGGCCAAAAATGTCACCAAACGGACTGCTGTCGCCGAAAATATCGCCGAATTGAGAGAAAATATCGTCCATCGAAAATCCTCCGCCGCTGAAACCGCCCGCACCGGCACCTGCGCCGCCTACACCCGCATGACCATATTGATCATAACGCGCGCGCTTGTTCTCATCGCTGAGAATGCTATACGCTTCGGCCGCTTCCTTGAATTTGTCTTCCGCAGTAGGATCGTCCGGGTTTTTGTCCGGGTGAAACTTGATTGCCAGCTTACGGTAAGCCTTTTTAATCTCATCTGCGGCAGCACCGCGGTCTACGCCAAGGACTTCGTAGTAATCTCTTTTCTTTGCCATTTTATGTTGCTGAAATTAAGCTCCTACGATCACTTTCGCGTAACGTATCACTTTGTCGTTAAGAAAATACCCCTTTTCGATCTCATCGATCACTTTACCTTTAAGATCTTCAGAGGGAGCAGGGAACTGCGCAATTGATTCGTGAAGCTCTGCATCAAATGTTGCACCCTTGGAATCCATTGGTTTTAATCCTTTGGCTTCCAGTGTTTTGAAAAGTTTTGTGTATATCAAATCAACGCCCTCTTTCAATGCGTCGATTTCAGTAGAGGATTCAAATGATACTTTTGCGCGCTCGAAGTCGTCCACGATAGGCAGGATTGCCTTCACCATGTCCGAGCTGGCGCCAGAGATCATTTCCAGTTTCTCTTTTGCCGTGCGTCTGCGGAAGTTTTCAAAATCAGCATACAGGCGGATATATTTGTCTTTCATCTCCGCAAGCTCGATCCTCGCTTCTTCCATTGGATCTTTTTCAACCGACGATTCATTCAAGGACGCCTCACCAGCAGGCATATCATTCAAAATTTCCTTACCGGCATTGTCCAACGGCACTGAATTTGTTCCACTCGTCTCGTCGTTGTCTAACTTGTCAGCTCCTAGTGGCGCTTGTTCCTCGTTCATTTCGTAATTTTTGTCTTGATCTATATTGAATTCGGTATTTTCAGGCATAATTCTTAATGATATTGTGACGTTTTAATCAACCTTTATTGACCTAAATTATTTTGCCAGGGCTAAATTACTGACAAGATGGCATTTTACAATCAATTCGTAACTTTGCAGCATGACGGCAGAAGATCTTGTAAGGCAGCAGAGGAGTCAGTTTATCAAAGCCAAAGCATTGGAAAATGGCTTTGATTTCTGCGGCATTTCTAAAGCAGATTTTCTGGAAAAAGAAGCGCCGCGCCTGGAAAACTGGTTAAATAAGAACCATCATGGCGCAATGGGCTATATGGCCAATCATTTCGATAAGCGCCTCGATCCCCGCAAACTCGTCGACGGCGCCAAAAGTGTCATCTCCGTTCTCCTCAATTACTATCCCGAAAACAAGCTGCCGGAAGGTCCGGAAGATCTCAAAATCTCCAAATATGCTTACGGGACAGATTATCATTTTGTATTAAAAGAAAAACTGGGCGCACTTTTGCAATCCATCCAGGAAGAGATCGGGGAGGTGAGCGGGAGGATATTTGTGGATTCCGCTCCGGTAATGGATAAAGTGTGGGCTGCAAAAAGCGGATTAGGCTGGGTAGGGAAGCATTCTAACCTGCTGAACCGGGATATGGGCAGTTTTTTCTTTATCGGGGAAATTATCTGTGACCTTGACCTGGCGTATGACGGCGCCGTTCAGGATTATTGCGGAACGTGTACAAGATGCCTCGATGCTTGTCCGACGGATGCAATCACCGAGCCATTTGTTGTTGACGGCAGCAAATGCATCAGTTATTATACGATTGAATTAAAAGAGGCCATTCCGCAGGAAGCGCAGGGTAAGTTTGATAACTGGATGTTCGGCTGCGACATCTGCCAGGATGTGTGCCCATGGAACCGTTTTTCTAAGCCGCACACTACCAAAGAATTCACTTTGCCTGAAAGTCTGGCAGGTTTCACAAACAACGATTGGCAGGAAATTACAGAAGAGGTTTTTCGCGAACTCTTCCGCCGTTCACCCATCAAACGCACAAAATTCGATGGTTTGAAGCGTAATATAGAATTTGTCATATCATCTAAATAAAAAGCACAACTAATTCCGAAACACCCTATATTTGAAATCGGGGGAGCTGCCCGGAGTTCCTGCCCGGGGGGTGACCCCATGACTGAATAAAAGACTCAAACAAATGAGAAAACAATCTGTCAATCTTTGGGCCGTGCTTGTATGTGTGGTGTTAGGTCAAATTATACCGGCTTTGTGGTATGCCGCTTTTTCGGACCGGTGGATGGCTTTGAACGGCTTTACCGCGGAGCAGATCAAAGGGAATACGAGTCCCATTCCTTATCTCGTTAGCATCGTTTCATCTTCTTTTGTGGCTTATACGATGGCATGGGTTTTCACCAAGATTCCTGTTAAATCCTTGCCCTCAGGTTTGTTTACCGGCTTGCTTTTCGGCGTGGTTTTTGTGCTTTTTGAAATCATTGTTAAAGATATGTTCTCCATGCGGCCGCTTGCGCTGTCGCTGATCGATGGCGGCGTGCGTGTGCTCGTGTACGCAATTACGGGTTCCATTCTCGGTGCCTGGCGGAAGTACGATTAATTCTTCCTGTCAACAGCCTAATCCTTCTTGCAATAATACTAGTTCCGATGTACACCATCGGAGCGGGCAATGCTATACGATCATTGCAAACGCTGCTTTCCTTCCCGTCCATCTGATCCATAAATTCGGGATTTGACAAATTTCCAAAAACCGCCTCTGCTGCGTTGTGTTTCGAGCACGCAAAAAAAACGCAGCAATATTAATAAATGTTAATCCGACAAATAATATTTCTTATTAGGCTGATATAGTCACTTTTATCACTTAGGATATGGAAAATGGCCGAATATTAGTTTAGTGCAATTAAATTTTGCCAAATAAATTGTTTGTGTTCTTTATTAATTATACATTTCATAAAAAATCAATAAACCCAAAGCTCAACCTATGAAAAGAGGTCTACAATACCTGCTGCTCACATTGCTCGTGGCGGCATTCTTTGTTTCACCATCCTATGCCCAGAACCGGCAAATAACCGGTAAGGTGAGTGATGAGAACGGCGCGGGGTTGCCCGGCGCCAATGTGCTGATAAAAGGGACTACGCGCGGGACCACTTCCGATGCCGACGGTGGTTTTTCTATCGGAGTTTCCGCCGGAGAATCCACCCTGATCATATCTTCCGTTGGCTACATGCTAAAAGAAGTAAGCATTACGCCTACAATGACAACATTGCAGATTAGTCTGGAACCGGACGTGAAAAATCTGGGTGAAGTGGTGGTAACTGCCCTTGGTATCGAAAGAAGCGCCAAGTCACTTACCTATGCAACGCAGCAAATCAGCGGGAAGCAGCTCACAGACGTCCGTGATGCCAACTTTGTTAATACACTATCAGGTAAAGTGGCTGGTATTGTAGTCACACAGGGTTCAAGCGGCCCGGGTTCTGCAACTCGTGTAGTGCTTCGCGGTAACCGTTCTATCAGTGGGAATAACAATGCATTGTTTGTGGTAGACGGTGTGCCTATTGATAACACGGTACAGGGCCAGGTTGGCAATGACTTTGGCGGAACAAACGGCAGTGACGGTGCGTCCAACATTAACCCGGACGATATCGAATCGATGAACGTATTGAAAGGCGCAGCTGCATCGGCACTTTACGGTAGCCGTGCTGCCAATGGTGTGGTAATGATCACTACTAAAAAAGGTAAAGCGGGTGCTGTGACTGCGAACATCAATTCAGGCGTTGTGGTTGAAAATCCTTTTCTTCTACCGGAGTTCCAAAATACCTATGGACAAGGCGCTGGTGGCGCTACTTCTACCGCTTATGGTAGCTGGGGCCCTGCTACAACCACTTTTCCTGATAATGTGAAGAATTTCTTCCGTACAGGTGTGTCCACCAATAACTCTTTCGGTATATCTGCCGGAACTGACAAAGTTCAGACTTATACCTCTTATGCTTACAATGCTGTACAGGGTATTATTCCAAATAACAGCTTGCAGCGCCACACATTCAATGTGCGCATCGGTACTCAGCTGACGAAACGTTTTTCAACAGATGCTAAAATCACTTATGTAAATCAGGATATTAAAAACAAGCCTAAATCGGGTGAGGAAAGTGGTCTTGTGATGAACGTATATAAGGTTCCGAGAAGTGTTGATCTGGACACTTACAAGACCTATGAGAATGAAGCAGGAGAGCCTGTTTACTGGACTTCCTCTTCCATCTACATGAATCCTTACTGGACCATGAACAAAACTTCGGACGACGAAAAACGTAACCGGATCACTGCGCTTGGTTCTGCAAAATACAATCTGACAGACTGGCTTAATGTTCAAGGCCGCATCAGCTACGACCGTTACGATGACCGTGTAAACAGAAGCTGGGCTAACCGTACATTGCTTTTCGCCGGCCCCGGTGGATCATACCAGGATTTCTCCGTTGCGATTCTTGAAAAAAACCTTGACGTAATCGTTTCAGGTAATAACAAAATCGGCGAGAACTTTGCCTTGACCTACAACTTCGGAGCGGGACAAACCTACAAGCGTTATTCACAAGTAGGTGCCAATGCAAATGGTTTGCTGGTTCCTAACAAGTTTGACCTTTCTTTTGCAGCAAGCTTGTCGCAGATTGCCAACTTTAACGAGAAAGAGCTGCATTACGTGTTCGGAACTGCTTCATTCTCATACAAGGATTTCTTCACAGTGGATGCAGCTGCAAGAAATGACTGGTCGTCTACATTGCCAAAGCCCTACTCCTTCTTCTATCCGTCATTCGGTGCTAACCTGATCCTTACCGAGGCATTCCAATTGCCGAATTTCATCAGTTTTGCTAAAATCCGCGGGTCGTGGGCGCAGGTGGGTAATGATACTGATCCTTATCTGTTGTCGCAAACGTATACATTCACCCAGGGCGGCACAGGAGGTTATGTTTATCGTGACCCAACTCAGCCTGCTACTAACCTGAAACCGGAGATTTCGTCTTCCACGGAATTCGGACTTGACCTTCGTATGTTCGGCGGTAAGCTTGGGCTTGACCTTACTTACTACAACTCAAATACCGTAAACCAATTACTTTCACTTTCACTGGCACCCGCTTCCGGGTTCTCTCAGCAGTTTATTAATGCAGGAAAGATCAATAATAAAGGATTTGAGCTTTCTGTTACCGCTAAGGCTGCGAAAACTGACAATTTCAGCTGGGACGTAACGTTGAATCTGGCCAGAAACAAAAACACAATTGTAAGACTTGATCCTAATGTAAAACGTGCATTCCTGGGCGGCGGATTTGGCCGGACAGCAACGCCGATCGTAGAGGAAGGCGGTTCTTACGGTGATATGATCGCGCAGCGCTGGATGAGAGATGATCAGGGAAGATTTGTAGTAACGACACCGGATTCGGCGGGCAACAATGGTGGAAAGCCTGTGGTAAGCAAGGAATTTGAGCACATCGGAAATTTCAACCCTAAGTTCACTGCAGGTTTGAACAACTCGTTCTCGTACAAACGCTTCACAGCGAGCTTCCTGATCGACGGCCGTTTTGGTGGCGTGATGACTTCCGGAACAGCTGCCAACCTTGCATTTGACGGAACAGGCGACTTCACTACGGATCACCGCGAAGGTGGCTGGGTGCTACCGGGTGTAACTTCAACCGGAGAGGCTAACACGACACCGATCAATGCGGAAACGTTCTGGACAACAGTATCAGGCGGACGTTATTCATGGGGTGAGTTCTTTACTTACTCAGCGACTAATGTTCGTTTAAGAGAGCTGAGCGTCGGTTACGACATTCCCACGGGACAAGGTTTCTTCATTAAGTCAGCAAGATTGTCTTTCATCGCACGTAACCTGTTCTTTATTTACAGAGGTTCGTCAACGCTTGACATTCCTGGCGAGAAAAAACGCAAGCTGCCATTTGACCCGGATGTGAATTTGGGTGCAGGTAACTTTCAGGGTATTGAGTATGGAAACCTTCCTTCTACAAGGACAGTTGGATTGAATCTTAAACTAGGATTTTAGTAAAAACCACTTCTTTCGATAAAAAAATGAGCATTTTAAATAAATATAGAAAATTTGCCTTAGCGGGTATGGTACTCGGCTCAGCGGGTCTTATGCAGGCTTGTACCGGTGATTTCGAGGAGATGAACACGAGCAAGACCAAGCTCACCACGCTTACAGCTGCCGAGTTGCCGTTCCTCTTTTCCCGCGCTCAGCAGCAGGCATCGTACCAGAGCGGAACTTACCAGGTTGCGCAAAATCTTTTCGCTGACCTTTTCGCTCAGTATTTTGCGACTTCGGTTGCATACTTTCCCACGGACCGCTTTTTTATGCGTGACGACTGGTTGGTCAATCACTGGAACCCGATTTACACGCAGGTTGTGCCTCAGTTAAAAACAATTTTAGAACAAACTGAAGCGAACACCGCCGAAAACGCGCTGGCCAATGTAATGTGGGTTTATGCATTTCACAGGTTAACGGATTACTATGGTCCTGTTCCGTATTCTGATGCAGGTATTCCGGCCATCAGCGTAAAATATGATTCTCAGGAATCCATCTATCGCGACTTTTTTGTTCGTCTGGATGCAGCTAACACCGTTTTGAAGGCTAATGCAGCTGCAAAGCCTTATGGTACTTTTGATTTGATCTATGCAGGTGATGTTAACAAATGGATCAAGTTTACCAACACATTACGTCTGCGTCTGGCATTGCGTATTTCAAAAGTGGATCCTGCCGAAGCTAAAAAACAGGCTGAGGCTGCTGTTGCAGCTGGTGTGATGACAGAAGTTGCTGACGATGCCTACATGGTTAAAAAACTTGTCGGTGATGATGGAAATGGATTAGCGCGTATCGCGGTATGGAATGAGTTCCGCATGAGTGCTTCTATGGAGTCTGTATTAAAGGGTTATTCGGATCCGCGGATCGGGATTTACTATCAGCCGGCAACAAATACCAAAACGTACGATGGTTTGCGTAACGGACTTACTCCTACACAATTGGGTCTGCCTAAGAATTCAAGTGATGACAACTCAAATGTTGGAACGCGCTGGGTAACCGGATCGGGAGCTGCGTGGAATACCAACTTTGAAACACCACAGGATATCATGCATACAGCCGAAGCATATTTCCTGCGTGCAGAAGGTGCCTTGAACGGTTGGAACATGGGTGGTACTGCAAAGGATTTGTATGAAAAAGGGATCACAGCATCGATGGCCCAATGGGGTCTGACAGGGGCGGCGGTGACTACATACATTAACAGTTCAGCAAAACCTGTTGCTCCCGGCGATCAGCAGAACTCACCTGCATTGTCTGACGTATCCATCAAATGGGAGGAAGGCGCGACAGACGCGCAGAAACGCGAAAAGATTGGTACGCAGAAATGGCTTGCATTATATCCTGACGGTATGGAAGCCTGGGCGGAATACAGAAGAACACGTCTTCCTAAGCTTTATCCGGTAGTAAACTCTGATAATGCAGCTGTGCCTGCAGGAAAAGTTTTAAGGCGGATCCCATTCATTCTTTCAGAAAAAGAAACAAACGGAGCAGCCGTTGACGAAGCTGTCAAATTATTGGGCGGACCTGACAACGCTGCAACGCCATTATGGTGGGATAAAAACTAATCCGACAAATGTGTTAATATGAAGCAAAGAGGCGGGCGATATGCCTGCCTCTTTGTTATAGAAAAGTAATCCTTTCTTTTGTAATCCAATCAGTATGAATTATTAATGAAAAATAGCTGCGCCTTCCTCTTTCTGATATTGCTGATGGCCTCATGCCAATCAAGAGACACGCTATTCACTTTACTTAAATCAGGTGAAACGGGGATCGACTTTAATAATTTTATTGACGAGGACTCTACCAATAATGTGCTCGAATATGGTTATTTCTACAATGGCGGCGGCGTTGCAGCGGCGGATTTCAATAACGATGGCCTCGTTGATCTGTACTTTACCGGAAACATGGTAGCCAATAAATTATATCTTAATAAGGGAGATTTTGAGTTTGACGATATTTCCGAAAAGTCAGGAACAGCCCTGAACGAGGGCTGGAAAACGGGAGTTTCGGTTGTGGACATTAACGACGACGGATGGATCGACATCTTTGTATCACGCGCCGGCGCGCAGGATCCGCGGCTAAGGAGCAAGTTGCTTTACATTAATAATGGTAAAACTGCCGACGGCATTCCAACATTTACCGAAAAGGCAGCTGAGTATGGGCTGGACGACAAATCTTACACAACCCAAACAGTATTTTTTGACTACGACCGCGATGGCGACACAGATTGTTTTTTGTTAAATCACTCTGTTCAGAAATACGCAGGTTTTAGTAATCTTCTTGCCAGTTACCGTGCGCAGCGCAACGATGCATATGGCAATAAACTGCTCCGCAACGACGGTGGCAGGTTTAGCAATGTAACGGATTCGTCCGGCATTATTTCAAATGTTCTGAGCTTTGGATTGGGGGTGAATGTGTCTGATTTTGACAATGACGGCTGGCAGGATATATACATTTCCAATGATTACAATGAGAACGACTATTTGTATCTCAATCAAAAAAACGGAACATTCAAGGAGGTGATCAGGGAGGCAACGGGTCATGTTTCACTTTATTCGATGGGGACCGATGCGGCCGATCTGAACAACGACGGCCTTACTGACCTGCTCACACTCGACATGCTGCCTGCATCCAACGAACGCATTAAGCTGACGTCAGGCGATGACAATTACGATAAATATCAGCAGCTGCTCAATGCTGGCTTCCATGACCAGACCATGCGTAACATGCTCCAAATCAACAACGGCGTGAACACGAACGGCGTGCCCGTTTTCAGCGAAATAGGCCAGTTAGCAGGCGTTTCGAACACCGATTGGAGCTGGGCGGCGCTTATGGGCGATTTTGATAATGATGGCTGGAAGGACATTTTCGTGTCCAATGGCTATGCCCGCGATTATACCAATATGGAGTTTCTGAAATACTCAACAGATGTGCAGGTGAAGGCAGTGCAAGGCGGAAAGACGCCCACACAAATGGAAATTATTGCTGAAATGCCTCCTATTGACGAACCAGACTATATTTTCCAGAACCAGAAAGGATTGACATTCACCAAAAAAATCAAGGAATGGGGTTTTGAAAAGGCAAATCAATCCAACGGCGCAATCTACGCGGACCTGGATAATGACGGTGACCTGGACATTGTCACAAATAATGTGAACCAACCGGCATTTGTTTATAAAAACAATGCAGAAACCAAGCTCAAAGCCAACTATCTCAAAGTAAAACTGGAATCGCCCAGGTACGCATTCCTGGCCGGGACAAAACTGACGCTCTATTCCGATTCACTCACACAAACACAACATTTCATGCCCGTCCGCGGATTCCAGTCTGCGCAATGGGATCAGGTACATTTTGGTTTAGGAAATGAAAGCAGGGTCGATTCGCTGGTTATAGCCTGGGCAGACGGCAGTAGGCAGACATTGAAAAATCCGGCAGCGAACAAGTCCTTAATTGTGAAGTATAGCGATGCTAAAAAGCTTCCCGAGGCGCCAGTTGTCAGACCATTCACTTACTGGGAGCCAGTTGACGGAGTTGACTTCACACACATGGAGGATGCAAGAAATGATTTCCGGATACAGACTTTGCTGCCGAATATGCTCAGTTACCAGGGCCCGAAAATCGCTCAAAAGGATATTAACGGCGACGGAACAGACGATTTGTACATTGGCGGCGCAAGAGGGCAGGGCGGAACTTTGTTCATCAGTAAAAATGGAAAATTCGTCCAGTCGCCACAGCCTGAATTTGCAGGCAGGGAAGGATATGAGGATGCCGAAGCGGTATTTTTGGACGCCGACCGGGATGGAGACCAGGATTTGTTGGTTGTGAGTGCAGGGTTTGAACTTAATCGGGAAGACAGAATGGCTATGCCACGATTGTATACCAATGTAAACGGCACATTTGTAAGGACTTACTTCCCAAACCTGGCAGGCAATGCCGGGACGATAGCCGTTTCGGATATCGATCTTGATGGCGATCTGGATGTTTTCGTGGGCGTCCGCGTTACGCCCGGAAGGTTTCCTGAAAGTGCAGGTGGTTTCCTGTATACGAACAATGGAAAAGGCTATTTCACAGATCAAACAGAGCTTCTGGCGCCTCAGCTTGCGAGAGCGGGTATGGTAACCGATGCTGTTTTTGAAGATCTGAACAAAGATGGCTATCCCGAGCTGATCCTCACCGCCGACTGGAAACCGATCCAGGTTTTCAGCAACAAAGCCGGCCGGTTAACTGACGCCAGCACAATGTACGGAACCGCTGGTACAAACGGTTGCTGGAATGTCATCAAGCCAGCGGACCTCGATAATGACGGCGACATGGATTTTGTGGTTGGCAATATGGGGACAAACTGGCAATGGAACCTTACTTCCCCGGACAGCCTGTCTTTATATGCGGCTGATTACGATAATTTGCAACGGATTGTGCCGGTCATCACCGTCACGCAGGACGGGAGGGAAGCGCCTTATGCGAGCCGGGATGAATTATTGGATCAGATCCCGTCGCTGAAAAAGAAATACACCGACTATGTTTCCTACTCCAAAGCCAGCCTCTCGGACATGCTGCCAGCAGAAAAATTGAAAAATGCACAAAAGCTGACGGCTAAGATCTATAAGAGCGGCATTCTCGAAAACAAAAACGGAAAGCTGGTTTTCCATCCCCTGCCCATTGAAGCACAGTTTTCTCCTGTTTATGCCATTTCACTTTTTGATATGAATGCGGATGGCAAGTCGGACATTATCCTGGGTGGTAACCTCAAACAAACGCGTGTCCGGATCGGGAAAAGCGACGCCAGTTACATTCAGGTTTTTCTTAACAAAGGCAATCTTTCTTTTCAATATCTTCCCCAATCCCAGAGCGGATTTTTCACAACCGGCGAAGTCCGTGACCTGGCGCTTGTCTCGTCCGGGCAGGAAACCCGGCTACTGGCAGCTTTGAATAATGCGAAGCTGGTTACTTATCAACTCCGCAAGCCAGCCTCAAAAAAATAATCGGTTTTGCTTCCCAACCCAGAATACTTACGGGCACCTGCACTTATGACAAAAGAGTTATTAAAATGTATCATTTCAACATTAACTTAACATTAAAAAAATAAAAATCTATTAATGCTTTCTTAAAATTATTTAATTAGCTTAGAACTTAGGATATTTGCCGAATGATGAGACCGAGCGTTTAATCTTCGGCCGATACATGTTTTAACCTAATTTTAGTCTATTAATTTATCCTAACTATGAAAGAAAAGCTATTAAAAAGTTGTTCAGGGGGATTTATTCCACTTGTCGTTTTTTTACTTTTTGCTTCATTATCTGTCTTCGCACAAGGAAGAACGGTAACGGGCAAGGTGACTGACGAGAAAGATGGGGGGCTTCCCGGAGCATCTGTGACGGTAAAGGGTTCCACGAGGGGAACGAATTCGGATGCAGAAGGAAACTTCTCGATTTCGGGCGTGCAGGATACGGACGTGTTGGTTTTTAGCTCCATTGGTTTTTTGAAGCAAGAGATCAGCATCGGTAACAAATCCGTAGTGGATGTGAAAATGACACCTGACGTGGCGAACCTGGAAGAAGTGGTTGTGACGGCTTTGGGTATTTCCAAAGAAGCCAGAAAACTAGGTTATTCAGTAACAACGATCGGTGGCGAAGTGATGACGAGGGCTCGTGAAACCAACGTAGCCAACTCACTGGCAGGACGTGTGGCCGGTTTGAACGTAAAAGGAACAAGCGGCGGCCCCGGTGGAACAGCTAAAATCCTGATGCGCGGTATGCCAAGTATGAACTCGGGTGGTTCACCATTGATCGTCATCAACGGCGTTCCGATGGATAACACGCAGCGTGGAAGTGCAGGAGAATGGGGTGGTGCTGACGGCGGAGACGGAATTGGTAACCTTAACCCGGACGATATCGAGTCAATGACCGTTCTGAAAGGTCAGGCTGCATCGGCTTTGTTTGGTGCTCGCGCGTCCAACGGCGTTATTTTGGTTAAAACAAAAGCAGGGAAAAAAGGTGATTTCTCCGTGGATTATAATTTGAACTATTCCATGGATGAGCCCCGCAACATGACTGATTTTCAATATGAATTCGGTCAGGGAGATGCCGGTATGAAACCAACTA
Source organism: Dyadobacter sp. CY351 (assembly GCF_021502625.1). NCBI lineage: Bacteria > Pseudomonadati > Bacteroidota > Cytophagia > Cytophagales > Spirosomataceae > Dyadobacter > Dyadobacter sp. CY351. The sequence goes on from NZ_JAKFFU010000002.1 coordinate 482,033, forward strand.
CTGCTGTGGCAGCGCAGCAAACTGCACGCCAGGCATGGGGTGCAAGACTGGATGGCTCACAAGCGATCCAGTTTGATGGTAAAAACTATGCTTACTCTGCTCAGAAAGACAATATCAAGAATTTCTATCGCATGGGTTCCAACTTCACAAACAGTGTTGCAGTAACCAAAGGCGGCGATAACGGATCATTCCGTTTATCACTTGCAAATCTTGATACGAAATCAATCATTGAAAACAGCGGATTGGGCAGAAAAACGATCAACCTTACAGCTGATCAGAACATTACCAAGAGGCTGAGCATTAATGTAATGGCCAATTACATTGACGAAAAAATCAAAGGCAAGCCTGTTTTGAGCGACGGTCCGATGAATGCCAACAACGGTATTTTCCTGGCACCAAACATTGATCAGCGTATTCTTGCGCCGGGCTTCAATCCTGAAACTGGAAAAGAGATCGTTTTCAGTGATGACGAATATGTTACAAACCCATATTTTGTTGTTAACCAGTTTGTTAATGACGTAAAACGGAAACGTTTGATCTCTGCTGTTGCAGTGAAATATCAGTTCGCTGACTGGATCTATGCACAGGGAAGAGTTGGTTATGACAATGCGAATGACCGTATTTTCAAAGTAACTCCTTGGGGAACAGGTTTTTCTCAGAATGGTAAAGGTGCACTGGATGAGCTTTCCAATGCACAGCGTACAGAAATCAACGTAGATGGATTGTTGGGCGTTACCAAAAGCTTCGGCGAAGATTTCACCGTAGACGCGATCCTGGGTGCTAACCTTCGTAAAAATCAGTACGAGAAAGTGCAGATCGGCGGTGGCCCGTTTGTTCTTCCTTATTTGTACAGCTGGAACAACGTGGTGAATTTCAACAGGAACTATGAAGTTCAGAACAGCGAAGTTCAGTCGGCTTATTACAGTGTTGATCTTGGATACAAAGGCATCCTGAATTTGAGCACAACCGGCCGGTATGACTCTTACTCAACGCTGCCAAACAGCGCAAGAAGCATTTTCACACCTTCTGTAACTGGTTCATTCATTTTTACGGATCTTCTGAACTCATCTGCACTTAGCTTCGGTAAGGTTCGCGCTTCTTACGCCCGTACGAGCGGAGAGCCTGCAACGCCTTATGGAACAGCTATTTACTATGGTGTAGGAAACTCCTTCAATGGCGTTCCTACAGGTAATTTCAGCGATGAGCTTCCAAACTTATTCCTGAAACCATTTACCAAAAGCGAAGTTGAAGTAGGGCTTGAAATGAAATTCTTCGGAAGCCGTCTTGGATTGGATGTTTCTTACTACGATCAGAAAACGAAAAACGAAATCATGCCTGCAACATACAGCAGCGCAACAGGTTACGTAAGAGGTGTGGTAGGAACAGGTTCAGTTCAAAACAGAGGTCTGGAAGTAATGTTGACAGGCTCGCCTGTAAGAACTTCGAAATTCGAATGGAATGTATCTTTCAACCTGACATCAGTTAAAAACAAAATCCTGAGCACAGACCAGGACAACCTGGATATTAACCTGGGTTCCAACCGTGCAACATTGGGTAATGCAGTAACGGCGTTCGTAGTAGGAGAGGCTGGTCCGCAGATCCGTGCATATGATTACAAGTATCACGCAAATGGCCAGATCATTGTAGATGCTTCGGGTTTGCCTGTTCGCGATGACAAGTTGACGAGCTTCGGATCGGTGTTGCCAACATTGTATGGCGGACTTAACAACGACATCCGGTTGGGCGACTTCAATTTTGGTGTTTTGGTTGATTACAACTATGGCAACAAAATCCTTTCTGCAACAGAAAACTACACTTACAGAAACGGTTTGAACAAAGCGACACTGGTAGGCCGCGAAGGCGGTGTGACAACAGGCGTTACGGAAACAGGTGCACCTAACACGGTTACTGCCACTGCAAAAGCTTATTACACAGCCCTTGCAAACAATGTGACGGGAATAAGCGTTGTAGATGGTGACTTTATCAAACTTCGCCAGCTTACATTAGGTTACAACCTGCCTGCGAAAATGGTAGAAAAATGGCCATTGATCCGTGCCGTGAACATTTCCCTGGTTGGTCGGAATTTGCTGTATTTCTCAAGAGAAACCAAAAACATCGATCCGGAAGCTACTTTCGGTGCTAACCTGAGATACGCGGGTATTGAAGGAACCAGTTTACCTGCAACGCGCAATTATGGTGTGAACGTAAACTTCAAGTTTAAATGAAAATCGACATGAAAAAGAGTATTATAAGTATGATCATTCTGGCAGGGCTGCTTCCTTTGTCCTGTACAGATAGCTTTGACGAGCTGAACACCGACCCGACAAAAGCAACCGGCGAATCCTTTGATGCCAACCTGCTGCTGCCATCAGTTCAGTATAATTATGTGAATGCCACGGCAGGTTATAATGGCGGGATCCTGTTCCAGAGCATGTGGGTGCAGGTTCTTGCGTCAACAACTTCCGGTGCAGCCAACTATTATTCCAACGGCGACAAATACGGGATTTCGAGCAACACCAACTCCTACCTGTCAAGCACATGGAACACGGGTTTCCGTGCAGCCAGCCTTGCCTATGAAATGGAGCAGCTTTCGAAAGACAAGCCTGCCCTCGTGAACTTGATGAACATTGCGATCATTATGCAGGTGCAGAGCATTGCAACAATCTCCGACACTTACGGAGATGTGCCTTACACGGAGGCTTTGCAAGCAAAAACCGGCATTACATTGCCAGCATATGACACGCAGGAAGCGGTTTACAAATCATTGCTGACCAGATTGGAGACAGCTTTGGGTGCTTTGAATGCAGATGCAGCTATTCCAACCAACGATTCTTTCGAGGGTTATGAAGGAAGCATTGTTAAATGGAAAAAGTATGGTTACTCGCTCATGTTGAAACTGGCGATGCGTTTGACAAAGGCAGATCCGGCAACAGCGAAGACTTATGCAGAGAAAGCAGCCGCCGGTGGCACGTTCGCAAGCGTTGCGGATGATGCCTATATCATTATGGACGAAGCCAATGGCTATAACAATGGTAACGGAGCAGCATTGTCTACACCAGCTGACATTTATCAGGTAAGATGGAGCAAGACAATGATTGATTATCTGAAAGCCACAAATGATCCGCGTTTAGGCAGGATTGCAGAAGTTCCTGCGGCTGGGTTGACGGCTAATCAGGCACTGACTTCCTCTGGCAGCAGCGCTCCCGAAGTTCAGTTGGGCCTTCCAAATGGTTATGACCTGAATGGCGGCGCAACCGATATCTCTAAAAGCGCAGGTTATCCTGGCGGCACCGGAGCGGGCGCAAACGTAACGCCAATCGGCCGTTATTCCCGTCCTACTTCCATTTATCGGACCAGAAGTGCACCGCTTTTCGTGCTTACTTATGCTGAAACAGAATTGTTGCTGGCAGAGGCTGTAACAAGAGGTTATGCAGTGGGCGGAACGGCAGCAGCGCATTATAAAAATGGCGTATCTGCCGGTATCCAGTCGCTTGGCAAATATGGCGAAGGTGCTGTGATCACGGCTGCGGTAGCTGATGCTTACGCAACGGCTCACCCGCTTGTGCCTGCTAATGCTTTGAAGCAGATCAATGAGCAGATATGGGCTACAACCGGTATTTTGTTCAACTTTACAGAATCATGGAACAACTGGAAGCGTTCCGGTTTCCCTGAATTGAAACCTGTAAATTATGTAGGTAACTTCTCAGGAGGAGCAATTCCAAGAAGACAGCCTTACCCAACTACGGAGGCTGCTCAGAACGGAGCTAATTATAGCGAAGCAGTAGGCAGACTTTCCAGTGGAGACAACTGGGTTTCACGCATCTGGTGGGATAAGTAATAAATAAAATTAAAGCGGTAAGAAATGTAAATTTTCTTACCGCTTTCAAAAAATTGATTGCACTAAGTTTTAACTTCAACCTTTCGTTGAAGTTTTTTATTTTACGACATAGCTTCCTCTTTCAAACAGTCACAATAGATTAATGCATACAAAAAGGCTCCATCGTTACCTGATTTTTGCATTGTTTCTGACTCTTCATTTTGCTGCGGTCAGAGCGCAGCAGCCTTTGTTCCAGTTGCTTCCTGCCAAACAAACCGGCATCAACTGCATCAACACCATTACCGAGGATGAAGGCCAGAATGTGATGTCGTACGAATATTTTTACAACGGCAGCGGGGTGGCAGTCGGCGACATTAACAACGATGGTTTCGAAGACCTTTTCTTTACCTCAAACATGGGGCCGAACAAGCTTTACCTCAATCTGGGCGCGACGAAAGGGCAGGCTTTAAAATTCAAAGACATTACCAATGCAGCAGGAAAAGGTTTGGAAGGCCGTAAAGATGGCTGGAAAACGGGCGTTACCATGGCCGATGTGAACGGCGACGGCCTGCTGGACATTTACATTTGCTACTCAGGGAAAGTGGCCGATGAAAAACGAAAAAATCAGCTCTTCATCAATCAGGGAAATCTTAAATTCCTCGAACAGGCCGCTCAATATGGCCTGGATAATATCAGTTACAGCACACAAGCAGCATTTTTTGACTACGACAACGACGGTGACCTGGATATGATGCTCTTGAACCATAGCGTCAAGAAAATCGACAATATGGAGCTTGCGAAGGCCAAGCAGGAAACGGACATGCTCGCAGGGAATAAGTTATTTGAAAATCAGAAAAATCAATTCAAAGAAGTTACGCAAAAAGCTGGCATTCATCAGTATCCGCTCACATTCGGACTGGGTATGGCCATTGCAGACGTGAACCAGGACGGCTGGCAGGATATTTACGTCACCAACGATTACAACGAGTCGGATTATTTATATATCAACAATCAGGACGGAACATTCTCGGATGTTACCCAGCAGTATTTCAGGCATTTAGCTCAGTTCTCGATGGGGGTTGACATTGCTGATTTCAACAATGACGGCTTGCCTGACGTGATGTCGCTGGATATGCTTCCGGAAGACAATCAGCGTCAGAAATTATTGCAGTTACAGGAAAATTACGAAGCTTTTGAGCTTATGATGAACCAGAAGCTGCACAAGCAGTATATGCGAAACATGTTGCAGCTCAACAATGGCGACGGCACATTCAGCGAGATAGCCCAGTTCTCCGGCGTTTCCAATACGGACTGGAGCTGGAGCCCGCTGCTGGCGGATTTTGACAATGACGGTTACAAGGATCTTTTCGTTTCCAATGGCTATTTAAGGGATTATACCAATAAAGATTTTCTCAAATACTGGGGTGATTACAAGGTCAGAAGGGCCGTAGACAAGGAGCCTTTCTTGCTGATGGACCTGATCCGGGCGATGCCTTCGACCAAGCTGGCCAACTATATTTTTAAGAATAATAAGGATCTAACATTCAGTAAAATGCAGGAGTCATGGGGACTTGCGCAGCCTGCGGTTTCCAGCGGTGCGGTTTATGCGGATCTGGACAATGATGGCGACCTGGACCTGGTTGTGAACAACATTAATGATCCGGCATTTGTATACCAGAATATGCAGCAGGAGCAAGCCGGCAACGCCTGGTTTCAAGTTAAGCTCACAGACAATGCTGCCAACAAAAATGCGATAGGAGCAAAAGTTTACATTTACACAAAAGGCACACAGCAATATCAGGAAGTAAATCCCAACCGGGGTTATCTGTCGTGCACACCCACCCGGCTGCATTTTGGATTAGGAGAAACAACCACCATTGATTCCGTGAAAGTGATCTGGCCTGGCGGAGCTGTTGAGTTATTACAAAACGTAAAAACGAACCAATTACTGGTTATCGAGAAGGCGGGCAACGCCAATGCAAAGCCATTAGCGGCTAAAACCAATGCGCCTGTTTTCCAAAAACAAAACAGCAGCATCGCATATCAGCACGAAGGTTTTAACGAAAATGATTTCAAGCGTCAGCCATTAATGTTGTCCATGTATTCCCAAACGGGCCCGATTGTCGCGAAGGGGGATGTGAATAAGGATGGTTTGGAAGATATTTTTGTAAGTGGCGATCAGAATAAGCAGGCGAAAATCTGGTTGCAGCAAAAAGACGGAACATTCAGCGAAATGCCTGATTTTGCCGTTGGCGACGAGAATATTTCCGCAGCTACTTCCGCCATCTTCTTTGATGCGAACGGCGATGGTTTTGATGATCTGTATGTGGCCAAAGGCGGCTATTCCATGTTTGAGCCGAACACGATTTCCTTACAGGATGAAATGTATCTCAACGACGGGAAAGGCAAGCTCAACCTGTCGGTTTTATCACTGCCCAACCTCAAATCCAGCAGTAAATCCTGCGTTCGCGCATTTGATTTTGATAAAGATGGCGATCAGGACCTTTTCGTCGGGGGCCGCATCATTCCGGGCCGCTATCCCGAAACGCCGGTTTCCTACTTGCTGATCAATGACGGAAAGGGCAATTACAAAGTCAAAGATTCGCCGTTTTTCAAAATAGGCATGGTTACCGACGCGCAATGGGCAGATCTGGACGCGGACGGAAATGTTGAGCTCATTATTTGCGGAGAAATGATGCCGATAAAAGTCTTTTCTTTCAGTAATAATGATTTCACAGACAATACATTAAAGTTCTTCAAACGGGAGGAATCCGGGTTCTGGTCATCGCTTTTCATCGGCGATCTCGATCAGGATGGTAAGCTGGACATTGTGGCTGGCAATATGGGCCTTAACACGCAGATCAAAGCATCCGAAAAGGAACCGGCAGAACTTTATTACGCAGATTTTGACAAAAACGGCTCCATTGATCCCTTTTTCAGTTTTTATGTTCAGGGTAAATCCTATCCCTTCGTAAGCCGCGATGAACTGAATGATCAGATTTATCCCATGCGTAAGAAATTTCCTTACTATAAAGATTATGCAAATGCTTCCATCACCAATGTATTTTCGAATGAGGAACTTAGCAATGCAACCAGGCTGGAAGCAACGGAAATGCGTTCTGTGTGCTTTTTGAATAAGAACGGAACATTTGAAAAACAACCTTTGCCCGTCCAGGCGCAGTTTGCACCCGTAACCATGATCGCATCCGGTGATTATAACCAGGATGGGAAGACAGACCTGCTTTTAATGGGGAACAAGACCGATAACCGGCTAAAAATCGGTAGTATGGATGCAAATTACGGCTGTCTGCTGGCAGGGGACGGCAAAGGTGGTTTCGCTTACATTCCACAGCCGCTTTCGGGTTTATCGGTGACGGGCGATGTGAAATCCTGCATTCAAATTGACATTAATAAAGCGCCTTGTCTGGTTGTAGGTGCATTTAATGAGTCATTACAATTTTACAAAAGAACAAAGTGATCCGGGTATTTTTCATATTGGCATTACTGGTGAGCCAGGCCGCAGTGGCACAAAAGACAAAAGCTGAACTGCGGACACATTTGCAGCCTGCCGTTTTTTCGGTCACAATGGTGATGATCCATGATGTGGTTAACCCGCCTGCGGCGAGCCGTTTTTACACCTATTGCCTCATGGGCGCTTATGACATTGTAGCGCAGCACAACAAGCAGATCGTGCCGCCCACCAAATTCATCCCTGGCATTAAACCCGCGAGCATTACGGCCGAACCCGGCTATAATTACCAGATCGCCGCGCTTTACTGCATTCTCGAAACAGGCAGGCTTATTCTTCCATCGGGTTATATGCTGGAAGAGGACCAGAAAAAGCTCATTATAGGGTTGCTCCGGCAGGGACATGCTCAAAAAACCATTGATCAGGCAATTGCCGTTGCCCAGGAAGTAGCCAAACAAACCGTTGCCTACGCCAACACAGATGGTTATTTGAAATTAAGCACCAGGCTGCGTTACCGTCCGAAAAAAGGCGAGGCATACTGGTATCCGACGCCCCCGGGATATATGGAAGGCATCGAGCCGCACTGGAAAACCATCCGCACGATGATGATCGACTCGTGCAATCAGTTTTTGCCAAAGCCGCCGGTTGCGTTCAGTAAGGATAGCACCAGTGAATTTTACCGTCTTTCGAAAGAAGTGTATGACGTAGGTCGTAACATGACCGAAAAAGAGCGTTTCATTGCTTCCTATTGGGATTGTAACCCGTTCGCGATCAACACCTCAGGTCACATGTCCATTGGTTTTAAAAAAATAAGCCCGGGCGGCCACTGGATGAATATTACGAGCATTGCCACTACAAAAGCAGGTCTGGATCTGGATAAAGGCATTATGGTGCATGCATTGACGGCGGCGACGCTGCTGGATTCTTTCATCAGCTGCTGGGACGAAAAATACCGGAGCAGCCGCGTCCGCCCCGAAACCGTGATCACCCGCTACATCGACCAGAAGTGGCAACCGCTGCTGCAAACGCCGCCTTTTCCCGAATACACAAGCGGCCACAGCGTAATTTCCACAGCCGTAGCGGAAACATTAACCTATCTTTTGGGTGATAATTTTTCTTTCCGGGACGATACCGAAGTAATTTTTGACCTCCCCACACGTGATTTCAGATCATTCAGGCAAGCTGCTGAGGAAGCGGCCATTTCCAGGTTGTACGGCGGCATACATTTCCGCGATGCGATTGAAAACGGCCAGAGCCAGGGCAAAGCAATTGGCGATTTTATTGTGGATAAATTAAAAGCAAACGGCATAAAACCCGCCATTTGACAAATATCAGAATCCCAACCTCCCGAGTTTCCTGCTAAATCAGTAGTTTTGGGAACTGTGTTTCAGGTCTACTCACGTAATGAAGAACATAACAATCATTTTGCTGCTGCTCATTTGCCTACCCTGTATGCCTCTCCGTGCGCAGGAAACGGTGAAAAATGAGGTAGAGACAGCGGACAGCAAATGGAAGTTTGGTGTCAATGGCGGTTATGGACAACGCGTTTTCCGATCCCGGCCCATTTTCGACAACGACCGGAAGCGTTACGTGAAAGATTTCAAATCCGGTATTTCCTACGGCGGCGAAGTGGCCTACTTTCCGTGGAAAAAAGTAGGTTTTGGTGTTAAATACGACCGTTACCAAAGCAAAGCCAGCCAAGGCAATGTCATGACAGAAGATGTTGCAATCCAGTTTCTGGGCGGTGAAGTCATTCATAAGGCGATCATGAAAAACCCCAAAAATGTCATCTTAACCTCATTATTACTTGGTTACCAGCCATATCGCAACCATACCCAGGTTGGAGACAATGCATTTACATTCAATGGCAAAACAATGGGCTGGGGCGTGAGTGTAGGGGCGGAGCATCGTTTCAGCCGGAAATTTGTGCTCAACCTCACCGGTTCTGCCATGATGGGCGCAGTGTTCCGTCTGCAGCGCAAGACGGACATTAATACAGAGACACTTCATTTGTCAAAAGACGACAGCGTGGACCTTTCCAGGTTCTCTGTTTCACTGGGATTCAGCTTTTTTTAAAGTTGTATGAAAAAGTAAGGGAAAAATTGGATGAAACAGTCTTCATTAGAAAGACAGTAGTTTCTTCCGTATTTTACGTTATATCCTGACAGTCCCACTTTGATCCTAAAACTCTTTACCATGAATGTACGTAAGCGTTGCTTCGTTCTCTGCGCTTTGTTGTTTGGCGTTTTGCTGCACATTAACACAACATTTGCCCAATCCACTACTAAAAATAAAAAGCCGGTTGTCGTGTTTGTGACAGGCGACCATGAGTACAGCGGCGAAGAAACACTGCCGATCATTGCCGCCGAACTTGAAAAGAACTACGGTATGAAGGCCATTGTCCTCAAAGCTTATCCCGGGCCCAACAGTGAGAATGACATTCCAGGCCTGGAAGCGTTGAAGGATGCCGATCTTGCCGTTTTTTATCTTCGCTGGCGGCAGCTTCCCAAAGAACAACTGGCGCACATTGATGCCTATCTCAAATCAAAAAAGCCATTAATGGGCTTCCGGACAACCACCCATGCATTTAATTATCCAAAAGGAAATGAAAATGAGAAGTGGAATGCATTCGGGGAGTTTGCGCTGAATTCGCCTCCGGGCTGGGGCGGCGCTGCCAAGCATACCCATTATGGCCATAATAGCAGCACGGATGTAACAACCATTCCGGATCAGGCCAAGAATCCGATTTTGACAGGTGTTACAACACCATTTCATGCAAGATCATGGTTGTACAGGGTCCTTCCTGATTATCCTACCAAAGGTTCAACATTGCTTTTAATGGGCAAATCTGTTGACCCGGATAAAGAAGCAATTGAAAATCCGGTTGCCTGGACCGGGACCAATTCATTTGGTGCAAAGATGTTCATGACGACATTAGGCCATCCCGACGATTTTAAAATTGAGTCTTTTCAAAGGCTGGTTATCAACGCTATACATTGGGAATTGGGCATGAAAATTCCTAAATGGAAAGGCAAGATGGACATCAATGTGCAGTATAGAGAAGCAAAATAATTGAAATAATACATCCTAAATCCCCACTTAAAGCTTATCAACCGAAATGTCTAAACCCAAAAGAATCAGTATATACACATCGCTCATTGTGTTCGGACTGATCATTATCGCATTTAGTGCCTTTCAATTCAATAGATCAGCATCATTAACCATTAAAAAGGGCTCCCGCATTGTATTGCTGGGGAACAACCTGGGTTCGCGGATGATGAATTACGATAATTTCGAAACGGAGCTGCACGTGCGCTATCCCGAGGAAATGCTCTACATCCGCAATATGTGCGATGGTGGCGACACCCCGGGTTTTCGGCCGCACGCAAGCCGTAACCTGCCATGGGCCTTTCCGGGAGCTGAAAAGTTCCAGACCGAACTGGCCAACCCATCGCAAAGTGAAGGACATCTGGACACGCCGGATCAATGGCTCACGCGCTTGAAACCGGACGTGATCATTGCATTCTTTGGCTATAACGAGTCATTTCAGGGAAAAGAGGGACTTGAAAATTACAAGGCTGAGCTGGACGCATTTATCAAACATACATTAAGCCAGAAATACAACGGAGCTGCAGCGCCGCAGCTGGCCATCGTCTCGCCGATCGCTTTCGAAGATCTTTCAGCCAAATTCGACCTTCCCAATGGCAAAAAGGAAAATGAGAACCTGGCGCTTTATGCAAAAGGAATGAAAGAAATCGCGGCAAAAAACAATGTGCTTTTTGTAGACGCATTTGCGCCTTCGAAGCAATGGTATGCCGATAGCAAAGAGGATCTGACCATTGACGGCTCGCAATTGAATGAGGCTGGCTATAAAAAGTTGGGCGTCCTGCTTGCAGACCAGGTTTTTGGCAAAGCATCACCAAAAGCAGAGGCCAACCGGAAAATGGTGAAGGACGCTGTGGATGAGAAGAACTGGATGTGGCACAATGATTTCAAGATCCCGAATGGTGTTCACGTTTATGGGCGTCGTTACAATCCTTTCGGTCCTGATAATTATCCTGCTGAAATAGAGAAAATCCGTGAGATGACGGATATCCGGGACAAGGCGATCTGGCTTGCAGCATCGAAAGGCCAGAAAACGGACCTTGCGGCGGCAGATAAAAACACGAAACCCCTGCCTCCGGTCAAAACGAATTTTAATCCTGACAAAAACGGAAGCCTTCAATATTTGTATGGGAAAGATGCACTTGCCAAGCTGAAAGTGCCGGAAGGGTATAAAATCGAGCTTTTCGCTTCGGAAGAGGAATTTCCGGATCTGGCAAAGCCTATGCAGATGTCATTTGACAACAAAGGCCGTCTGTGGATCGCGACAATGCCAAGTTACCCGCATTACAAGCCGGGCGATTCAAAACCGAATGACAAGATCATTATCCTGGAAGATACCAATGGCGACGGAAAAGCGGACAAGCAAACCGTTTTTGCAGATGGGCTGCATTTGCCGCTTGGTTTTGAGATCGCTCCGGAAGGCGTCTACATTTCGCAGGGAACAAATCTGAAATTATACACAGATACGAATGGCGATGACAAAGCGGATAAAAGTGAAATCCTGCTCAGCGGATTCGACGATCACGATACGCACCATAACAGCCACGCTTTTACGGTTGACCCTTCGGGCGCTATTTATTCAGGTGAAGGGGTGTTTTTGCATACCAATGTTGAAACTTCTTACGGGCCTGTGCGGGCAACGAATGGTGGATTTTACAGATATGCGCCGCAATTGAGAAAATTGGAACGCACCGCGCAGCTTTCGATCCCAAATCCCTGGGGCATTGCATTTGACGACTGGGGACAGCCGTTTTTTGCTGAAACTTCCAGTCCGGATGTGCGATGGATGTTGCCGGGCTCCATTTTGCCCCGCTACGGAGAAGCCAACCATAAATCGGTTCAGCTGATAGAAGAAAAACACAGGGTAAGGCCCACTTCAGGTCTGGAATTTGTTTCCAGCCGCCATTTCCCGGATGAATTGCAAGGCGACTTTCTGATCAATAACACGATTGGTTTTTTGGGGACAAAAGAACATACATTAAAGGACGACGGCACGGGATACAAAAGCACGCACCGCATGGACCTGATCGTAAGCGAAGACCGCAATTTCCGTCCGGTGGACATGGAATTCGCCCCCGACGGCTCCCTTTACCTTATCGACTGGCACAATATCCTCATCGGTCACATGCAGCACAATGCCCGCGACCCTTTGCGCGATCACTCGCACGGCCGCGTTTATCGTGTTACGTATCCTTCGCGCCCGTTGGTAACGCCTGCAAAAGTGGATGGCGCCAGCATTGATGCGCTTTTGGAAAACCTGAAATTGCCAGAATACCGCACGCGTTACAGGACCAGACGTGAACTCAGAGGCCGTAATGCTTCGGAAGTGCTGCCAAAAATTACCAAGTGGGTTGCCGGACTGGATAAAAATGATCCAAGATACGAACACCACCTGCTGGAAGGATTATGGGTAACATGGGGCCTTAATAAAGTGGACCAGAAGCTGTTAAAGCAGGTTTTGAAGGCAAAGGATTATCATGCAAGGGCTGCGGCCGTACAAGTTGTGCGTTACACGGGCCATCAGGTGCCGGATCAGGCCGACCTGCTGATGCAGGCTGCACGGGACGAAAACAGCCGGGTTAGGCTTGTAGCCATTGTCGCTGCTTCGTGGATCGAAAAAGAGAAAGGGCTTGCTGTGCTGGCAGAAGCGAAAAAGTTGCCGCTCGATGACTGGACGATCCATGCATACGAAGGCGCGCTGGCCCACCTTAATGGTGAGAACATGAAAAAAGAAAAGCAGGAAGTGACGCAAACGGCACTGAAAGGCAAAGCGCTCGAATTGTATACATTAGGCAAAACTATTTATGCAAAAGAAGGATATTGTGCAACTTGCCATCAGCCTGACGGAAAGGGGCTTACAGCGTCCGGGTTCCCGCCATTGGCAGGCACCCCTTGGGTGCTGGGCAGCGATGAGCGGTTGATCAAGCTGGCTTTGAAAGGATTGCTGGGGCCGATTGAGGTCAATGGACAGAAATATCCTGGTCAGGTGCCTATGACGCCATTTGCCGGCTTGCTGAATGATGATGAAATGGCTGCCGTGCTTACTTACGTCAGGAATTCATTTGGAAACAAAGGCCCGGCCATCATGCCTGAAAAAGTGAAGCAGGTAAGGGCTGCAACGGAGAGCAAAAAAGACTTTTATTCTCCTGACCAGTTGCTGAAAGAGCATCCGCTTGAAAAAATGTAGACTACATTGCTTTATACAAAAAGGCTATTTTCCGAAGGGGAAATAGCCTTTTTTTTGGTTTACGAATTCATCTGCGTTTCGGTTGTAACTCGGCGGTTATAGTATTATTTCATTTAATATTATTTAAAAATGAATAAAAAGCCATGCTATTTTGTAGAATTTCTTACATTTGAAAATCGAATAATTTGTAAATGTGGTGTTTGAAAATATGAGAAAACGTATATTCGTAAAATGGCAGGCTAATACTCTTTTCTTCTCTCTTTCCCTTTTTGTTTCCCCGCTCGACTTATCAGCTCAGCAGCCCCGCTACTTCGCAGTTTCCATGGTCAATGAAAATGACAATGCGTCTTTGCCAACCATTCAGGCGGCGAAGGACATTGGATTCAATGCTGTGGCACTTACGGTGCAATGGGGAACTATTGAAGGAAAAATTTCCAGGATTCTGAAAGCCGAGAAAGGAGGCGATTACAATGTTTGGAAGCAGTATGACGACCAGATTTCCCTGGCCACTTCGCTGGGGATGAAAATAGCGCTTAACATTGCTGTCAGCACCGGCGATGATGTTACAAACAGCATTTCCGACCGCTATGGCGTAGATACGGGCGATGGCTGGAAAAAGGAAGAGCGCATGCTGGTGGTTAACTATGAAGGGCAGGAGGCCGTTTTTCAAAAGCAAGGCGGTCCGATAAGGCCTAACATTAACCTGCAATTTGTAATGACTTCGCTTGCTGCGCAATCCACGCGTGACCGCATTTCCGCATTTGCAGCAAAGGTTATGCAGCGTTACAAATATTTGCAGGATCAGAACAATCTGCTGTATGTGAACCTGATATACTCACGCCAGGGTGAAGGTGAGTTTGATATGGGTTCTACAAAATATCACTATGAGCAGCAGCTCGATATGGTCAATGCGCTGACGGATTACTCGCAGCCCATGACCAATGCATACAGGAACTGGCTGAAAGGAAAATATGGATATATCGAATATCTGAATGCTGCCTGGGGCACGAACCATTCGTCATTCGACCAGGTTTCGCCAAAGCGGCCTTCCGGTTCCACGTTTACCGGCCCGGACGGAACCGACTGGTTTACATTCCGGACGCTGATTTTAAAAGAGACCAATAATCTGTTCAAGAACGCGGTCAAAGGTGTAAGTCCTAATACAAAAGTGATCACGCACCACGGATCGGTTTACGATAAGATTGCCCGGTCGAGGGGCACGCTTCATTTTAACGAGATCGGTGCAGACCTGGATGGTATCAAGATCAATGATGAAGTATATTATGATCACCGTTTTGCAATAGATCTGGTGCGGTCCAACCTGCCGGGGAAACTCTACGTGAACGAAGCGGCCTATGTGACGGGAATGGAATCGGTGGAAAGCATTACAACGGAAAGTTTTACACACGGCGCCCATGTGGTAACCATGTTCTATCTCGAAAATGCCCTGAAGTCTCCCAGTGCGGTTAATGCATTGAAAACGCTCGCTTCCAATTGGGTAACGAACAAGACTGTGATCAGTCCTGCACCCAGCAATTCAAACACCTTCACATTGTCCAGCATGATCGACAGTGATGGCTGCCGTACAGTACGCGATACTTACTGGAACGACTGCGACGCTTACATCCGGTGGAGAAACACTTTTGACAATGGTGGCGGAAGGCCCATCAACTTCACAATGCAAAATGATGTGGTGAAGCCGGGCTGCTTTTATAAAGATCTTTCACTTGCCGGCAACGGACAGCAGTCAGCCTCCATCATTCCGGACGGGAAATTCGTCCATATGACGGATGCAAACTGTAAGCTGATCTCCACCGTTAAGGGTTCCGGCCTCACGAACGGCACCGATAACTTTACAGCGAAAGTTGACATTGATAACCAGGTGAATTCGCACGACGGACAGCCTTATGTGCAACGCCATTTCAAACTGACTCCGGGCGGCACGAACCCAACAAGTGCCAACATTACGTTATATGTCAGCCAGGAAGAGCTTACCGCTTTTAATGCAATGAGTACAGTCAAGCTGCCTGAGAATGCAACGGATTCCGACCGGTTCCGGGCTAACCTCAGGATCCTGCAATGGCACGGCGACATGAAACCCGGCAACCCGGATTTTACGATCGACCCGAACGACGATGACATTCAGTGGGATGGCATACTCAATCTCTGGCGGATAAGATTTAACGTAAACGGATTTTCAACATTCTATATCTCAGCCGTTAATGCAGCACCGCTGCCCGTGAACCTCGTTAATTTCAATGGGAAGAAAGAAGAAAACGCGGTTTCGCTTCACTGGCAGACTTCCGAAGAAACCAACAGCGATCATTTTGAGATCCAGCATGGCGTGGACGGAAAGCAGTGGACAAAGATAGGAGAAGTGGACGCAGCGGCAGAAAGCAAGGTTTTGAAAAGCTACCATTTTGTCCATTCGTTTCCGGTGAATGGCAAAAACCTGTATCGCCTGAAAATGGTGGATCAGGACGACACATTTGCTTATTCGCGGATCATTTCAGCCGCATTTGAAAATGCTGAGAAACTAACGCTATATCCGAACCCTGTCACTTCGGGCACCATTTTTCTGCAATATTCCGGTGCGGCACCCACGGTGACGCTCACCGATATTACCGGCAGGACCGTTCCCGTAACCACCGAAAAAACCAGCCCCGATCAGCTGAATGTGAAGGCAAAAACGCGGTTAATACCCGGCTTGTACATTCTCAATGCAGATTATGGCACCAAGCAGGTCCGGTATAAAGTGGTTGTGGATTAAGCCAAAAGAAACATTTGGAATTACTTGGAGCGGGCGTTATGCCCGCTCTTTTTTGTATTGCGCCAATCCGGTTTCCGCATTCGCCTGCGCGTAAAAAAGGCGTTGAAATTTAAGAATCCGGTTATAATGGTTTAGTTTTGAATTGATAAATGCTGGGTTTAAATAAATCAGGGCTACAAAATTCAATTCACTTTCCGGTTCATATGAAGTCACGATTTCTCTCGGGTGTCGTTATATGCTTGGTCATTCTTGTATACTTATTTTACAATTTTTATTATTCCGTCAACTTTCCCTACCAGGACGATTTTCTCTTAATCCAATTCATTGAAGTGGTTTCCCAGGGCGGGCTCGGTGTTCTTGGCCTGATCACTGAGCTCTTCCGAACATTCAATGACCATAAGGCAGTGGTGCCGAGGCTTATCGCCCTTATCGAATACAGCATCACCGGGCATCTCAACTTCCGGTTTTATATCGTGCTTGTTTCGATCAATGTAACATTCATTTTCTATTTCATTTACCTGCAATACAAGAAGACCAGGCTGCCGCTTTATTATTTCATTCCTGCCGCTTTCCTGTATTTCCAGCCGCTTTATTACGATGTCTCTGGCTGGGCACTGAACGGAATGCAGCATTCGTTCCTGACGGCATTCACGGTCAGCGCCATTATACTGGCTTCCCGCCGCACTAATCTGTCGCTGTACGGCGCGATGCTTTGCTGCTTTCTGGCCACTTTTACGCATGGGAACGGAATCTTGTCCTTTCCTGCGATCATATTCTATTTCCTGTGTTTCAAGGACTTCAAGCGGGCCATTGTTTCAGGCGGATTCATGATCCTTTGCCTGGTGATCTACCTGGCAGGTTACGAATCAGGGCAGGCCGTCAGCCTTCCTAAGGACCTGGGGGTATTTTTCTCATCGCTTTTCGGATTTATTGGTTCGGCCATGTCGCTGTGGGCGTTTCCGGAGCTATTGTCGGCAATTTGGGGCGCGGTCATTATTGCGTTTATGGTATACATTGTTTGGCGCGTGGCCGCAATCTATTTCAACAAGCCCGTCAATGTTAAACCCGGGACGGCTGAGCTGCTGGCGTTGTTCGCATTCATTTTTATAACAAGTCTGGTAATTGCGCTTTTCCGTTCGTGGGCGGGCAGCACCATAGCAAGCCGGTTCCAGATCTATGCGTCGCTGTCGACCGTGATGTTTTATATTCTGTTGCTGGATTACAGCTCATTCTTTCGCAGGAAAGCGGTATTTTACACCATTACAGCGCTGAGCGTGTTCTATTGCGTTTATTCCTATTACAAATTTACAGGCACGGTTGCGATCAAAAGAACGACCTATCTCGCCGATGTATACAACTGGAAAACAAACCGCAATATGTTTTCGGTTGAAAAGACCATCATCAGGAATGGCAGCTTTTATCTGATACCAGGCTACGAAAAAGGATTTTTCCATTTGCCGGAACCCGTCGTTGAGCGCGACGAGCTGGATTCCATGTTTAACGCGAACGCCACGGCTGCTGGAAATTACGCGCTTTACGTGGAGGACTGGGACATTGAAAGGGTCGTGCGGCAGGGCGTCGAACACCTTACCGCTTACTTCGTGGCAAGTAATGCGGCTCCCGGAGGAAAAGGCCTCGCGGGTGATCGCTTTTTGGTTTTGAGAGACCAGAAAACGCGTGTGATTCATCTCTTGAATGCCAATCCGAAAATAGATTCGAGAAAGGAAATCATCACTAAAATGCACTATTACAAAGCAGGGTTCAACACTTTCCTGAGGGAGGACGATCTCGTTCCCGGAACTTATGACATGGGGATTCTGGACGTAAGCAACAACGGCCAAAAGACGTTTTACAAATTAGATAAATCCCTTTTTGCATCTGGCTCCGCATACAGCCTGAAATAGTATTTCAGATGTGATCCCAATGTTTTTTGTGCTAGGTTAAGCGGTAAAAAAATCGTATCTTTACGGGCTTAAAAAGCCTGAAAATGGTTCTTTTTATCCAAGTGTAAAACAAACTATATGTCAAACGAAGCAGTGATTGAAGTAAATAGTTATTCAGCCGAAAACATCCAGGTTCTTGAAGGTTTAGAGGCCGTTCGTAAGCGTCCGGCCATGTATATTGGTGACACTGGTTTTAAGGGGGTTCACCATTTGATTTGGGAGGTTGTCGACAACTCCATTGATGAAGCGATGGCTGGCTATTGCGACACCATCAATGTTACAATTGAGAAAAATAACTCCATTACTGTTCAGGACAATGGCCGGGGGATTCCAACCGGAATGCATACAAAAGAGAAAAGATCCGCGCTGGAAGTCGTTTTGACGGTTCTTCACGCCGGTGGTAAGTTTGATAAAGATACGTATAAGGTTTCCGGTGGTTTGCACGGTGTAGGGGTTTCCTGCGTAAATGCACTTTCAATTCATTTGAGAGCAGAGATCCACCGCGAAGGAAAAATATTCGAGCAGGAATACAGCGAAGGTAAGCCTCTTTACCCGGTAAGAGTGATCGGTGAATCCGAAAAAACAGGGACATTTATTCACTTCCTGCCGGATGCAACCATTTTCACAGTTACAGAATACAAATACGAAACCGTAGCAACACGTCTCCGGGAATTATCCTATTTGAACAAAAGAATCCGGATCACCCTGGAAGACAAACGTGAGGAAGATGAGGACGGCAAATTCAGAGGTGAAGAGTTCTATTCCGAGATCGGTCTGAACGAATTTGTGACTTACCTGGATGCAACCCGTCAGCCTTTGATTCCTGCGCCGATCCACATGGAAACGCTGAAAGGAACTGTTCCGGTGGAAGTGGCGATGATGTATAATACGTCTTACAGCGAGAATGTATTTTCCTATGTAAACAACATTAACACCATTGAAGGAGGAACGCACGTTTCCGGTTTCCGGGCGGCCTTGACAAGAACATTGAAAAATTACGCTGAGAAATCAGGGGTTCTTGCCAAAGAAAAAATCGAGATCAGTGGGGACGACTTCCGGGAAGGATTAACTGCTGTAATCTCGATCAAAGTTCAGGAGCCTCAGTTTGAGGGCCAGACTAAAACGAAGCTTGGAAACTCTGAGGTGACCGGCGTAGTAAGTCAGGTGGTGTCGGAAATGCTTGATACATATCTGGACGAACATCCGAAAGAAGCACGGGTTATCATTGATAAGGTTATCCTGGCCGCCAAAGCACGTATCGCTGCTAAAAAAGCACGCGAAATGGTGCAGCGGAAAAATATCCTGACTGGAACCGGCTTACCTGGTAAGCTGTCCGACTGCTCCGAAACCGATCCGAATGTTTGCGAGTTGTACCTGGTCGAAGGGGACTCTGCGGGCGGAACGGCGAAGCAAGGCCGTAACCGCGCATACCAGGCGATTTTGCCACTTCGTGGTAAGATCCTGAACGTGGAGAAAGCACAGGAATACCGGATTTACGAAAACGAGGAGATTAAAAATATGTTCACCGCAATGGGTGTGCAGATCGGAAAAGACGGAGATGAAAGAGCTTTGAACATTGACAAGCTTCGTTATCACAAGATCGTCATCATGACGGATGCGGATATTGACGGTAGCCACATTCGTACATTGATCCTGACCTTCTTCTTCCGCTATATGAAGATCCTGATCGACCACGGCTACATTTACATTGCGCAGCCGCCGCTTTACCTCGTGAAAAAAGGACGTGAAGAGCGTTATTGCTGGACAGAGGCACAAAGAGAGACTGCTATCCGGGAGATCGGTGCAGGTCGTGAGGAATCGGTTAACGTACAGCGTTACAAAGGTTTGGGAGAAATGAATGCGGAACAATTATGGGAAACAACCATGAATCCGGATAAAAGAAGCCTTAAACAGGTTTCCATTGAGTCAGCAGCAGAAGCAGATCATTTATTTTCTATGCTGATGGGCGACGAAGTGGCTCCTAGGCGTGATTTTATTGAGAAAAATGCCAAATATGCACGTGTGGACGTGTAGCTTTTGACCCCTATAAGTTTTGGAAACGGATGGCTGTCAATCGCAGCCATCCGTTTCTGTTTTTCAGACTAAGATTTAACAGAAACTTCATGTTAGGAGAAACATTAGATTCTTAGATTCGTTGAATTTTTAATAGCCATTTATAACACAACCCTTAAAGAATTCAAATATGTCCGGCTCAACCGATCCCATATATAGCAACGGAAAAAAGGGCAGATTAAATAATCTGTTTGCTTTTTTTAAAAGTACCAAAGGCACAGCTTCCCTCGAAGACAATAAGATCATCAGCCCGCCTACTGAAAAGACCAACACGCTGGTTCAGCAGAGTGACCTGATCAGCCGGGATCTGAGCTGGCTGAAATTCAATGACCGCGTGCTCGACCAGGCAACTAATGAGGAACGAAACCTTTTTGACCGCCTGAAATTTCTGGCTATCACATCTTCCAACCTGGACGAGTTTTTCACGATCCGCGTCGGGAGCCTTTATAATTATCTTGATTTTGGAAAAGAGCGGCTTGATTATTCCGGTCTGAGGGAAATCCCTTTCCGGAAGGTGCTCATGCGTGAAGCGCACGAGTTTGTCAGGAAGCAGAATGATTGTTATAAAAATCAGCTTTTACCGCTGTTTGAGCAGCACGGTTTCAAGATCATCAAGCTGGATGCAGTCCACGACGACGAAAAGGCCGCTGTGGAAGAATATTTCGAGCGGACGGTATATCCGATGTTAACCCCAATGCTTTTTGATTATACCCACGCATTCCCGGTTTTACTCGCGAAAGTGCTTATTCTGGGTGTGATCACGCAGGTGAAAGGCACCAGCTCCGAGGAGGACAGGAAACTTTCATTTGTGCAGTTGCCGCTTAATCTGCCTCGTTTCTATGTAATCGATCGCGAGGATGAGCTGTTGTTTTTGCCCATTGAGGACATTGTCAGGGAATACATTCACAAGCTTTACCGCAATGTGGACATTGTTTCCACCAATCTGTTCAGGATCATCCGCAATGGTGATTTTTCCCTGGAAGAAAGCGACGATGTAGAGTCGGATTTTATTGATGAGATCAAACAAAAGATAAAAAGCAGGCGTCTGGGACGTGTAGTGCAGGTTTCCATCGAGCATGATACCAATCCTGATTTGCTGAATTTGTTCAAAAAGCGTTGGGAAATAGACGATTATAATATTTTCCCGATCGATGGTTTTATCGATTACACATCATTCTGGGGCATTATCAAGCATCCCGAGTTCAAAGACCAGATTCCGGCGATCCACCCGCCTGTGCCTCCGCTTGGGCTGGACAGGGAACGTATTCCGGACATTTTTGAAGTAATGCGTGAGCGGGATATCTTGTTACACCACCCTTACAACAACTTTGAGCCTGTCTTACAGCTTTTGGAACAAGCAGCCGAGGATCCAAAAGTTTTGTCTATCAAACTGACCATTTACAGGTTAGCAAAAAATTCCAGGGTTACAGAAGCATTGCTGCATGCGGCCGAAAATGGTAAGCACGTAGCCGTTCTGTTTGAGGTTAAAGCGCGTTTTGATGAAGAAAACAACATCAGGGAGGCACAAAGGCTGCAAAAAGCGGGTTGCTTTGTGATCTATGGTATTGGTTTACTCAAAACCCATACAAAACTGCTGCTGATCGTTCGTAATGAGGGAAATCGCGTGTTGCGTTACGCGCATTTGTCGAGCGGGAATTACAATGAGGACACTTCGAGGCTGTATACGGACACGGGTTTACTGACCTCCAATGAAAAATATACGGAAGACATTTCTGAATTTTTCAATGTTATCACCGGACATTCGATTCCGTCGGAATATCAGAACCTGATTACTGCGCCGCGTTATATGCGTGATAAATTGGTAGAGCTGATCCAGCAGGAAGCCAAGAATGCGCAGGCAGGCTTGAAAAGCGGTATTTGCATCAAGATCAACTCGCTGGAAGACAGGACAACCATTCTGGAACTTTACAAGGCATCCGAAGCAGGCGTTCCGATCAAATTAATTGTGCGTGGAATGTGCTGCTTGCGTCCGCAAAGGGTGGGGTTGAGTGAGAATATCACGGTCAGGTCGCTGGTAGGAGACTTTCTGGAGCATTCGAGAATATTTTATTTCCATCAGAATGGCGATCCGGTGGTTTACGGCGGAAGCGCTGACGCTATGGTGCGCAGTTTCGACAAGCGCATTGAATCCCTCTTCAAGCTCGTGGACCCGCGCGTACGCCAGGAAGCGATCCACATTCTGTATTATAGCCTGCACGACAATGTGAATGCTTACGAAATGCAGGAAGACGGTAGTTATATCAAATGCGAAATTGAAGAAGGCACTGAGCCTCTTAACGTGCACGAGGCATTCTATACCGTAACGCTCGACCAGGTTATGGCCACGCATTTGTTTGAGGATGAGCCGGTTCGCCCATCCCGGCCGGAAGTCCCCGAAGCCATCGCAACGGGGGAGTTAACAGAAACGCCAGACGAAACGCAGGTTTAGTTATTCTTTATAAAAAACCCTTTTAACACGGTCCCCGATTCCTGTCAGGATTTCATAAGGGATCGTGTTAATTTGTTTGGAGAGTTCGATAATCGGCATTTCTTTTCCAAAAATAATCACTTCGTCGCCTTCGTTGACAGTGGCTCCCGTGACATCGATCATGGTCATATCCATGCAAATGTTGCCAATTGTAGGGCATAGCGTGCCATTTACCCACACTTTACCAGCTCCATTTCCTAATCCGCGGTCGTAGCCATCCGCATAGCCGATGGCCAGTGTGGCAATGGCGGCGTCGTGGTCCAGATGCCCCCGCCGGCTGTAACCGACTGTTTCACCTGCCGACAGATATTTGATTTGCGAGACAACTGTTTTTAACGTGCCCACTGACTGCAAGGCCTGCTGCTCCTGCCCGGTTGCTTCCACGCCATAAAGCCCGATGCCCAAACGCACCATATCCAGCTTATAATCCGGAAAACGAACAATTCCAGCTGAATTCAGCATGTGCTTAATTGCAGTATAACCGAGTGCTGTTTCAATTTGCTGTGCGCCTTCATGGAAAAGCTCGAACTGCTGTTTTGAAAAAGCATTGTGAACACCTTCGTCCGCGCCGACAAGGTGGGAGAAAATAGAGGCGACCTTCATGTGGGGATTTGCCTTCAACATTTCAATCAGCCATTCCAGATCATCTTTTACAAAACCGAGGCGGTGCATGCCTGTATCAAGCTTCAAATGCATGGCTGGGATCTCGGCGGTGAACTTATTCTTGTTTACAAATGCGATCCACTCGGTAAAAATGCGCTGGCTGTAAATTTCAGGTTCAAGTCTGTATTGCAGCAGCAGATCAAATGCCTGGGAAGTAGCATTCATCACCATAATCGGCAATGTAATGCCGCTTTGCCTTAATGCAACACCTTCGTCGGCATAGGCAACGCCCAGGTAATCCACGCGGTGAAATTGCAGGAGAGAAGCCACTTCGGAACTGCCGGTTCCATACGCAAATGCCTTCACCATTGCCATGATCTTGGTCTGAGCCCCGACTTTTGACCTGTAAAAATTCAAATTATGGGATAATGCATCCAGATTGATCTCTAAAACCGTCCCATGCGCTTTTTGCTGCAACCGCTGAACGATTTTTTCAAATGAGAATGGTCTGGCTCCTTTGATCAGTACAAGGCTGTCTGATAAGGAGTTGAAAGGAAATTCGTGCAAGAATGTGGCCGTATCGGCAAAAAAGTGGGTCATCTTAACGTCAAACAATGAAGCCTGACTCCCGATTTCGGGCCCTATGCCGATCAATTGATCAAGTGCCTTCTCTTTCAGAAGCTTGGCAACTGTTTTGTAAAGCTCTGCGGGCGTTTGTCCCGTTTGTAATACATCGGATAAAATGACCGTCTTTTTCTGGCGCTGTTCCTGCTGGGCGAGAAAGTTCAGTGCCATGGAAAGTCCCTGCAAATCATTGTTATAGGCATCATCAATAATGTAATTGTGATTGATGCCTTCTTTCAGTTCCAAACGCATGGAAACCGGTTTCAGCAGCCGGATGCCTTCCTGGATTGACGTATTTGAAAAACCAAAATCCAACAAAAACACGATGCAATGCGTGAGATTTTCAAGCGAAGCGTCATCGGTAAATGTGGTCTCAAACTTCTGGTTGCCGAATTTGCCAGTCAGTGAAATGGCCGTTTTGACTTTGTCTTTTTGATACGAAACAATGATATCGGCACCGGATGCCGGTTTTCCCCAGCTGATCGTCTGCAAAAAGGAGTTTACGGGTTTTAATATCAGGTTGATTTCTTCGTCGAGCTCCGTATAATCCTTGCGGTAAATGAGTTTTCTCACCTTCGTAAAAAGCCGGAGCTTTTCGGTGATCTTTTGCTTACGGCTTTTGAAACCATCGTCATGCGCAGGGCCGATATTGGTAAAAATGCCAATCGTTGGCTGCATAACCGGTTGCAGATATTCCATTTCGTGCGCACGTGAAATGCCCGCTTCGAAAATGCCTAATGTATGTTGTTTTCCAATGTTCCAAACGGATAATGGAACACCGATCTGGGAGTTATAACTTTTCGGACTCGCCACGATGGTCGCCTGCGGAGAAGCAAGCTGGACGAGCCATTCCTTTACAATTGTTTTGCCATTACTGCCTGCTATGCCTACCACGGGAAGGTTGAACCGACGCCTTCTTTCCGCCACCAGCGACTGCAAAGCACGAATGCTGGAAGGCACAATCCATATGATGGCATCGTGCCAAACCGCTGTCTGCCAACGCAAAGACTCTGAATAAGCAGCTTCTTCAACCACAAATTCGCGCACACCGCTTGCATACAACGCCGGTAAAAACTGGTGACCATCATGACGGTCGCCCTTAATCGCGAAAAAGATACTCTGGCCAGGAAATGAGATCTGGCGGCTGTCCGTAAGCAGGTAAGCAGCGTCGGTAGTGATTGTTTGAAAGCTGTTTGCAGTAATGTTCATTCCAATGCGGTTTTCAGGCCACAAAGGTATCAAACCTTACATCCATTTCTTGGATTTGAAATAAAATATCAGCCCTGTCGTGACCGCGATCATCAATCCCCAAACATAATAATAACCGTTGTGCGCCCTCAGTTCGGGCATATTTTCGAAGTTCATGCCGTAAACGCCGACGATAAAGGTAAGAGGCATAAACACAGCAGAGAAGATGGTCAATGTTTTCATCACCGAATTCATCCGGTTGCTGATCGTAGATAAATGCACATCTGCAAGGCTGGCCACAAGTTCGCGGTAGGAGTCAATGGTGTCCAGAACCTGCATCACATGGTCGTAAAGATCTCGCAGATAAGGAATTGTATCTTTATTAATGAGCGGATTATCTTCACGGATCAACTGGTTGATCATGTCACGCAGCGGCCAGATGACCCTTCTGGCAATGGTTAGCTCCCGTTTCAGGGAATAGAGTTCTTTGAGCGACAACTCCTCCGTGCCCCGGATCACCTGATCTTCAACCGTATCCAGGCTGTCGCCCAGTTTTTCCAACACGATAAAATAATTGTCAATAACAATGTCCATTAAGGCAAACATCAGATAATCAGCGCCGTTCCTGCGCGTTTTCCCAACGGATGCTTGCAAACGATCCAGCACCGGGGAAAAAATATCATTGGTTAGCTCTTCCTGAAAAGACACCAGGTAATTTTCCCCCAAAACAAAACTGACATGTTCCGAAGACAGGCAAATAGGCGATTCCGAATCAATATGCAGCATTTTCAATGTCAGGAACAGGTGGCCGCTGTCATATATTTCCAGTTTGGGCTTGTGTTCCGTATTCACCACATCTTCCAGCAGGAGCGGGTGCAGCTTATATAGTTTGCCGAGTTTGGCTATCAATGCGGTTTCGTGAATGCCGTCGACGTCGAGCCAGGTGACGGCCTTTTCCGTCGCCGTGCCCGGGCTGCATTCCAGCAGAGATTTTACCTGTTCATCCTTGAAAATCTGATCATTATACACAATCTTCCTGATCTTGGTTTTTAACTCAACATCAGGGCCAATATACGTGAGTGTGCCGGGAGAGGTGAGCAGATTTTTCTTGTATCGCTTCGGCTTCCTGTTGCGTGAAATCAGATGTTCAGGCTGAAAAGCCCTTGTATTCTCTGCCTTTTCCAATGTTTTTTATTTAAGGTGAAAAACGAGCAGCGGCACGTGTGTATCGATGATCAGCTTACGGGTAACGCTCGGATTGATCAAAAATTCTTCAATAAATGACCGCTCCCGCGCCGACATGATCAACAGATCCGCACCCACTTCGTCACAATAATCCTCTATGCCATCCAGCACGTGCCGGGCCTCGCGAAACACGATCGCATCTTCTGCAATGGCGAAGTTGGATTTGATTTCATCGATATACTGATGATCAGACTGAATGTTTGGCTGTGAATCTGATTTGATTTTTAATAAGGTGAGATTAGCACCGAGGTGGTTCATTAGCACGTAAACTTCGCGCAGAATGTCAGTCTCATCATATTCGAACTGCGTGGCGTAAACGACTTTCTGGAATTTTTTCGGTGTGCTTTGCGGCGGGATCACGAGCACCGGGCAGTTGGAATTCAAGCCAATACTCGTGGCCGAGCTGCCGATCAGCTTATCCAGAAATCCGCCTGTTCCGGTCCTTCCGATTATGACCAGATTTGGGTTATGCGCTTCAATGGCTTCCGACACAGTGGATTGAACGCTGCCAATGGCCCAGATCGCTTCTGCCTGATAACCTTCCGCAATCACATCATCCACATATCTTTCCAGCCTTTTCTGATACTCTACTTCCAGCTCGCTGCTCATGGAGAGAAAATCGCTGCCGTCGATGCCGGGCAACACATTGCCGGGTGTAATGTTAACATCCGCTATATAAGGCTGATACGCATGCAGCACGAGCAATTTTGTAGCTTCTTTGTCCGCTATGATTTTTGCCGCAGCCAATGCATGTTCCGCGTTTTCAGAAAAGTCAATCGGGATAAGGATCTTGTTCATTGTCAGGGCTTGTTTTGAATGGAATGATGTAATTTCCGAACATATCAAATTTACAGACTCCAAACAAGGATTTCCGCCGCTTTTAAAACAAAGATAATCTATGGACTAATGTCGGTTTGTCTGTGGCCCCGTGGTAGTGGATTTCAAATTTTCCAGACTGTTTCAAAAACCCGTCAAACCAATAATTATTTTATAAAGCGAGTATTGTTTAGTACAATCATTAAATAATATTGTCCAATACATATAATTAATTTTGTGTTGGGGTTCAAATGCGGCTGTCCGGATAGTTGGCCTTAAATTGATTTTTTATATGTTTACCGTCGAAAAGAATTCCTCATTCCAATTTCCCGTATGAAGAGCAAAATTACCATCATCAACATTGTCCTAGTTACCATTGCTGCGATAGCCACCGTGCTGGATGCATACGATATTATCTCCATACCCGCCACTGTTTTAATGAGCCTTCGCTGGGCCGCTCTTGCCGGGCTGATCATTTTTGCGATCCTCAAAAAGAATCTGACCACATCTATCCTGATCTCCATGTTGGTAGGAACGGAAATCGGTTATGATTTTCCGAAAATGGGAACGGAGCTGCATTTCTTGCGGCAGATATTTTTACAAATGATTAAAACGGTGATTGCACCTTTGCTTTTTGCAACGCTTGTAACCGGGATAGCCGGGCATTCCGATTTGAAACAAGTGGGCAGAATGGGCTGGAAATCATTGCTTTACTTCGAAGTAGTAACCACATTCGCATTGCTCATCGGGCTGTTTTTTGCCAACTGGTTCAAACCCGGCGTCGGCATTATTCCTCCTGAGACATTGAATGCAACGTTGCCGAAAGTGGCTGAACAAACGTGGCAGGACATTGTTTTGCATTCATTCCCGGAGAACATTGCCAAGTCTATTTATCATGGAGAAGTGCTTCAAATCGTTGTTTTCAGCGTTTTGTTTGGAATAAGCCTGGCTTTGCTGCCAACCGTCAAGAAAGAGAAATTCGTCCATGGCGTGGAATTGCTGGCTGAGGTCATGTTTAAGCTTACCAAGATTATCATGCTTTTTGCGCCGATCGGCGTAGGTGCGGCCATTGCTGAAACGGTAGGGCATATGGGAATCGACGTGCTGAGGAACCTGGCATTGCTGCTTGCAACATTATACTGCGCACTGATTGTTTTTGTCCTCATCGTTTTTATCCCCATTGCATGGTTCGCAAGAATTCCAGTTGTGAAGTTTGCAAAGGCTATTTTTGAGCCGGTTTCCAT
Source organism: Dyadobacter sp. CY351 (assembly GCF_021502625.1). Classification (NCBI taxonomy): domain Bacteria; kingdom Pseudomonadati; phylum Bacteroidota; class Cytophagia; order Cytophagales; family Spirosomataceae; genus Dyadobacter; species Dyadobacter sp. CY351. The sequence continues at coordinate 510,605 of NZ_JAKFFU010000002.1, forward strand.
TGCATTTGCCACTACAAGCTCCGAATCCGCGCTGCCAAAGGCGATGGAGAAAATGGAGAAATTTGGCGTCCCGCGGCAGATCGTTTCTTTCGTTATGCCCACCGGTTATAGTTTCAACCTCGATGGTTCGACTTTGTATCTGGCCTTGGCAACCGTTTTTGTGGCGCAGGCTACCGGAACGGAAATGTCTATCGGACAGCAGCTTACCATGGTTTTACTATTAATGTTAACCAGTAAAGGCGTTGCAGGGATCCCTAGGGCAACATTGGTAATCCTACTAGGCGCCATCGCCAACTTTGGCATGCCGGAATGGCCGGTATTGCTCATTATGGGCATCGACGAGCTGATGGATATGGCCCGGACCTCGGTTAATGTAACAGGAAACTGCCTTGCAACGGCCGTTATCGCGCGCTGGGAAGGAGAATTGGATGATCTGAAAATGCACAATTCAGATCTGATCACGGAGGAGCCGGTGATAACAAAAAGTTAGATTTTTATTGGTTAAATTATTTTTATGTTGACGGTTTACGGAATTCCCAATTGCGATACGGTAAAAAAAACGCGCACCTGGCTGGAAAAGCATCACATTGCATATACTTTTCATAACTACAAAACAGAGGGCATCAGCAACGACAAGGTCAAGGCCTGGTTTAAAACGCTTCCCTGGGATAAGGTGGTCAATAAGGCAAGCACAACCTGGAAAGCACTTTCAGATGAAGAAAAAGCGCTGATAACTGACGAAAAAGCCGCTGCCAGGCTGATGATGGCGCATACGTCGGTCATTAAGAGACCGCTGATCGAAGACGCATCGGGCAAGGCAGTGACTATTGGCTTTTCGGAGAAGGAATATGAAGAGAAGTTCCTTTAAGACTCTGGTTTTACGGTAACTACAACTGCTTTCAGTTTATTGGAGAATGTGGTGGCGAAGAGATAATATTTGCCACCATCTTTCAATTTCCATTTCTTTCTCAATTCTTCGCTTTTGCCCGGGAAGTTGCGGACTGTCAAATGCGCCTTGTCGCCCTCCATGTGCTGCATAATTTCGCGAATGTCCGGCTTGCAAATCGCAACCACTTCAAAAGCACGGCCCGGAAAATCGGTTATAAGCTTTTCAGACGTATATAACTGACTGTTAATGGATAATTTAGCGAGCGCATAAGCACTGCATACGGTTCGGAAAGCACCCGCTTTAAGGATGGCAGCATGCGGTTCATACAGATATTTCAACGGTCGCGAGTAATCTACGCCGGTCAACCGCTCGGATTCGCGGGTCAGGTCCAGCTGGCTGATCACCTTACCGGAGCCGTTGATAATGCGCACTTTAATGTCAAATGTGTCGGATATCCAGTCTTTTTTAAGCACAAAAAGCAGCTCTTTACATTCCCCTTCGTAACCGATCACGTGCACTTCTTTGACATTAACAAGCGTTTTCGCAGCAAGGTCGATGTCCAGGAGTGGTGACGTTTTGAGCAAAATATTGGGTGAACTTTCAAATAAAACGGACAGATTTTCGACAATATCGGGTGTGCAATCGGAAAGCAGCACCACTTTTTCCTGTCTGTCATTGCGTCTGGCGGGATCGGCGTAGATCCAGTCGGCATAGCCTTGCTCCGTTTTAAGCGTTTCAATTGAGTCCAGCACCTGCACTTCAATGTTGGTGACGCCCAGTTGCTTAAAGTTGAATTTTGCCGTTTCGGCCACCTCGGGCTGCTGCTCAAAATACCGCACATTTTTGAAATTCGGGTGCATATAGTAGCAATCCACACCCATGCCGCCCGTAATGTCAATCAGTTCATCGCCAGACATTAACGTTGCTTTATACCGCGCCGTGGCCTCGGAAGAACATTGTTCAACCGACAGGGCAGGCGGGAATATGAGGTTGGGATTAGCGGACCAGTCAGGCAGTTTCTTTAACGCCTTTTGCCTGGATTGAATTTGCGCCCCTAATTTCCGGACGTTAACGTTCTTGAAATGCTTGGCCCGTAACATGAGCTTGCTCACATCATCCCGCAAATGTTCCTGGATGAATTCGGTTTCTGCGTCGGTGAAAAACGTTTCAGCGGCAATGCGTTGTGATGTGATTTTATCCATGTGTATGTGATCGTTTATAATTTAACTTTTCGAAAATACGTCTTTTTGATCGTCTGTCACAGTTTTACGATGCTTTACGGTCAGCATTGCAGAATCTTGAAAAACCTGCTTATCAACATTGGACGGCTGGGCATTGATTATCAGCGTCATGCACATTCAGGGCTATTTTTTCTGCATTGTAATAAGTAGGACTAACCAAATGAAAATTATAAATTGTCCCCCTATATCCCTTAATCCTAAGTCTAACCTTTATTTATCATGAAAATTAAGACCTTTGAAGCGTATCAGGCTGCCTACAAACAAAGTGTAGACGATCCCGAAGGTTTCTGGGCAGAAGTGGCCCAACAGTTTCAATGGCGTAAACCATGGAAAAAAGTCCTGAGCTGGGACTTCAACGAAGCGAATATCAAGTGGTTTGAAGGCGGAGAGCTCAACATTACCGAAAATGCGCTGGACCGGCATCTTGCCGAGCGCGGCGATCAGCCTGCCATTATCTGGGAATCGAATGATCCCGAGGACAAATCCGTAACCATTACTTACCGCGTTTTATACGACCGCGTCTGCCGTTTTGCCAATGTCCTGAAAAAGCATGGCGTGAAAAAGGGGGATCGTGTTTGTATTTATCTGCCCATGGTGCCCGAGCTGACGGTAGCCGTGCTGGCTTGCGCACGCATAGGAGCCATTCATTCGGTTGTTTTCGGTGGTTTTTCTGCCAAATCCATCGCCGACCGTATCAATGATGCCGAGTGCAATATGGTCATCACTTCCGACGGTGCATTCCGTGGCTCGAAAGTGATCCCGATGAAGGAAACGGTTGATGCCGCATTAGATCAATGCCATAGTGTGAAGCATGTGATCGTGATGACGCGCACGCGGACGCCTGTTTCCATGCTGAAAGGCAGGGATTTGTGGTGGGAAGAGGAAGTAAAACACGTGGATTCCGTATGTCCCGCCGAGCCTATGGATGCCGAGGATACATTGTTTATCCTTTACACTTCGGGTTCAACGGGCAAGCCCAAAGGCGTGGTGCACACCTGCGGCGGTTACATGGTTTATACGACCTATACTTTTGCCAATGTGTTCCAGTATGAGCCGGGAGAAGTCCATTTCTGCACGGCTGACATTGGCTGGATCACAGGTCACAGCTACATTGTTTACGGTCCGCTTTGCTATGGAGCCACTTCGGTGATCTTCGAAGGCGTCCCGACTTATCCGGATGCAGGCCGTTTCTGGGAAATTGTTGCCAAGCATAAGGTTAACATTCTTTATACAGCACCAACCGCCATTCGCTCGCTCATGAGCTTTGGTTTGGATTTTGTTAAAAATCATGATCTTTCATCACTTACCAAACTGGGTTCAGTAGGAGAGCCTATCAATGAAGAGGCGTGGCACTGGTTTAAAACCAACATTGGCCATGACCATTGTCCTTTGGTGGACACCTGGTGGCAGACCGAAACAGGCGGTATTATGATTTCCCCACTGGCCGGCATCACACCTGAAAAACCAACCTTTGCAACATTGCCATTACCCGGCATTCAGCCGGTGTTGGTGGATGAAAACGGCAAGGAACTGGAAGGGAATGGTGTCAGCGGTAACTTGTGCATCAAATTTCCCTGGCCGGGCATTGTCCGGACCACATATGGCGATCATGAACGTGCAAAACAAACCTATTTCTCAGCCTATCCGGGCATGTATTTTACCGGCGACGGATGTTTGCGCGATGAAGATGGTTATTACCGCATTACCGGCCGCGTGGATGATGTATTGAATGTTTCCGGTCACAGAATTGGCACCGCGGAAGTCGAAAATGCCATTAACATGCATTTGGGCGTGGTTGAATCGGCTGTTGTAGGTTATGCGCACGACATTAAGGGCCAGGGAATTTACGCTTACGTGATCGCCGAAAGTGAACCGGACGATCCTGAAATGTTCCGAAAAGACATTGCAGCCACCGTTTCCCGGATCATCGGCCCGATCGCTAAGCCGGATAAGGTTCAGTTCGTAACAGGATTGCCCAAGACGCGTTCAGGGAAGATCATGAGACGGATTTTGAGAAAGATTTCAGAAGGAGATATGAATAATTTAGGAGACACGTCCACATTGTTGGACCCGGCGGTTGTCGAGGATATCAAGAAAGGAGCGTTGTAGAATAATAACGCTGACAAAAGAAACGGGGAGCTCCAATTGGGCTCCCCGTTTTTATGCCTTAATGTTGTATATCAATGGTTTTTGGCAGTCATCGCTTTATCCGTTGCGCAACCGCACCCTTTCGCACATCCGCCGGCATTACGCTTGTCAAATGCCTTCCAGACGCGCCAGCCCATAAAACCGACTGCCGCAAGGAAAAGGATTAATATGATGATCTGTTGTCCCATGGTTTAGTAACAGCCGGTTTTTACCAATTGTTCCTGGCCGCGAGCTGAAATGCGTGCTGGTAATGATGTTCGCTGTGCCATGCGTAATTGGCGATGACTTCATCGAGGCGGAACACGCGGCCGGTTGCGGGATGCGTGTAAGTTCTTGCCAAATCATTTTCATCCATTGAATTGAGCAGCAGCACCCAACGCAAGTGAACATAGCGAAGCAGCTGAATGGACAATTCAACCTGCGCCATTTTTGCATCCGGCAGCTCAGCCCAAAGTTGTTCCTCGTACGGCTTTATCACCGGGTTATCCTCCGTCATCGCAAGCCTGCAACGCACGTAAGCATTCATATGGCTGTCGGCCACGTGATGTACGAGCTGTCGCACTGTCCAGCCGTCGGGCCGGTAAGGTGTGTTATATTTGTCATCGTCCCAGCCACCCAAAAGGTTGATAAATTTGGATGGTAATGCGCTGATGATCTGAATGTTGGATTTGACTTCTGCGGGTGTATAAAGCTCCTGGTGCTGAAATTTCCCGATCGGGTATTTGAGTTGTTCGATGTCCATTCTTAATGATTGAATGACTGAATGAGTAAATGAGTGAATGAGCGGGCTACGCTGCGATGAGTTAGCGTTGTTAACTAGAAGTTCTCTCTGATTACTTCAACTAACTCTTTATGACCGCCTGAGGCTGCAATGATGTCACCTCCAAAAAGATAGTTGTCGCCGCCATTAAAGTCGGTTACCTTTCCTCCGGCTTCTTTGATCATGAGCACGCCTGCCGCCATGTCCCAGGAATTGAGGTTATATTCGTAAAAACCGTCAAATCTGCCTGCTGCAACGTAAGCAAGATCCACGGCTGCTGCGCCCATTCTCCGGATGCCGTGCGTTCTTTGCATGAGCAATTCCAGAATGTACATATAGCGCTTTTGCTTCTCGAATTTATAATAAGGGAAACCCGTTGCAATGAGACTGTCGGCCAGTGATTCCACATTGGAAACCTTCATCGGCTTTCCATTGCACCAGGCACCGCCGCCTTGCCATGCGTAAAACATTTCGTTCAGGCTTGGCTCGTGGATCACGCCGACGAGCAGTTCCTTTCCTCTCGCCAGTCCTACGCTGACACAGTAAACCGGGATTCCGTGGATGAAATTTGTCGTTCCATCGAGCGGGTCAATGATCCAGTTCAATGCGGTTGGATCGGGTTCCTGGCCGGTTGTGCCTTCTTCTGTGATGAAGCTTGCTTCGGGAAGCAGTGCATTGAGCCCCGCCACCAGCAATTTTTCTGCTTCCTTATCTACGTAAGAAACCAGATTGTTCAGGTCTTTATATTCAATCTTGTCGCGTGAAAACAATGCCGCTTCCTGCTGAATGAAGGATGAAGCCTTTCTTACGATTTCTATGGTTTGTTGCGTGAGCTGTTCGAGATCCATTACTATACTATCCTTTCTCAGGAATTTTAGAGAGTGAATTATTCATGTAGTAAACCCGGATGACCAATGTCAAAATGATCGGGATCACAACGAAATTATGTTTTAACAGATTACCTGTTGCGCAAAGTAAGAGAAATCCGTAAAATATCAACAAGAACGAGAACCACGATGGTTTCTTCTTTTTAGAAATCTGAAAAATCAGCGGCATCCACAGTGGGAAAGCCCAAAGAATGTCGTAATTCCATTTGGTATCATTGTGCTCGGTAGCGAACCATAGCAGAGCGAGCAGCCAGCCTGCGAGACCTACAACTGAGAAAAGAATTTTGTCCAAAAGAAAATTAAGCTTCTCCTTCTTGATCTGCCAGTAAGTAATGGTTAATGTGATCACAGCAAGGGCCCAGAAAACGTTCATAGGGGTGAAAATGCCGGTGTAATTGCGCGGTTCGGCTTTGAAATACTCATTGGTGCTCTTCACCAGCGGCATTAACCCGGAAGCCGTTTTTACTTTTGCATCGGTAAATGCAATGGCCAGGTTATCAGGCAGGAAAGTGGCTTGCTCAGGGGTGGCAATCTCATCTGCAGGAGTTCCCAGGGCAAGGTCCATGCCGAAATCCGCCCAGGGATTCTGCTTGAATGCATAGCGGTCGATCCATTGCCTGAAACTCAGTTTTTCATGCGTATAACCTTTGTAAACCAGGCTGTCGCCGCAGGCTTCTTTCAAAGCAACGGCAAGTCGGCTCGCGCAGTTGTCGTAAAAAAATTTGTAGGAATAAACCCTGTTTTGCGGCAGATAATTGTTTTCCAGGTAATTATAAAGTTTCTGTTTTTGCGGGATGCTCAGGTTTAAGACCTGCTCGGAAATGGACCTGTTTTCGGCGCGGTAATATTCCAGTTGCGGCCCCAGCGGATGCACCGAAATGCTGTACGGCAGATAGCCGCGCATGAAATTGATGTAAAAATTACCCTGGTCAAAACTGAATGTGCCGTAACTGTAAGCATTATCAATGTTCAGAACGGGGTCATAAACCCATAGCACGCTGTGTCCGAAACCGGAGTATAGTTCGTCGCCGGGGCCGAATGTAACGAGGCTCACCTTCGCTTCGGGGCTTAATGTGGCAAATTGGGCGCTTGCGGTTGTTTTTGCCAGTAAAAAAATCGCTACAAATGCAATGAACCTGAAAATGCTAATCCTCATATTTATCTGATTTCTTTTTTTCTTCTGCTTTGCCTGCCAGGATGATCACGATTTCACCTTTGATGGTTTTCTCTGAAAAATAAGCGATGACTTCTTCCAGCGTCCCGCGAACATTTTCTTCATAAATTTTAGTCAGCTCCCGCGCAACAGAAACTTGTCTGTCGGCCCCAAAAAACTCGACGAATTGCTGCAATGCCTTGATCAAACGATGCGGCGATTCATAAAATATCATCGTCCTTTCTTCTGAAGCAAGATTTTGCAGACGCGTCTGACGGCCTTTTTTATGGGGTAAAAAACCTTCAAATGTGAACCGGTCACTCGGCAAGCCCGAGTTCACCAGCGCTGGCACAAAAGCAGTAGGCCCGGGCAGACATTCAACCTGAATGCCTTGCTTAATGCACTCCCTAACCAGCAGAAATCCAGGGTCAGACACAGCGGGCGTCCCGGCATCTGAAACGAGCGCCATGCTTTCACCTTTCAGGATCCGTTCCACCACCCGCGTAACCGTTTGGTGCTCATTATGAATATGGTAACTGTGCATGGGCTTGGAAATGCCCAGGTGTTTCAGCAGCGATCCCGATGTGCGGGTGTCTTCTGCCAGAACTACGTCCACACTTTTTAAAACATTGATGGCGCGAAGTGTAATATCTTCCAGGTTGCCGATGGGCGTGGGGACTATGTAAAGTTTCATTGAATGCAAATGGGCGCAAATGGGCCGGCCACGCAGTTATTTTTTAGTTTTTTCAAAAATTTCGTCAATCGCAGCTGCGAGCTTCCGGTCTTTCTCGGTAACAATGTCGCCTGCGTCGTGTGTGTTTAATTCAAATGTCACTTTGTTATAAGTGTTGGTCCAGAACGGATGATGGTCCATTTCGTCCACAGTTTCCGCGACCTCGGTCATGAAGGCAAATGCCTCTTTGAAATCCTTGAAAGTGAAGCTTTTTTTGAGCTTATTATCGTCCTCTTTCCACATATCGTTTCGCGTTTATTTTATTAAAAACCTTTAAAACGGCATAATAAAACGAATATACGAGGTTTATGTATCTTTTTAAATTATTCGGTTAAATAGCCGAATCGGGTTTGATGGAGTATATTTGAACTTTGATCCGGTTCATATCCTTATTAAAGTATAACGGCCGGCAGCACATTACAAATCACTTGCGAAAGCAATTTTTGCTGGCCTTGTGAACATTCACATTTAACCCAAACTCCGCTTACAATCAGGAGTATTAATATGAAAGTAGAACTCGTTCGTGTTGATGATGCCTTTCATTTTGAAGGCAGCGGTTCCTCAGAAGTGAAAGTGCATACCGACGGCTCCCCGGAAATCGGCGGAAGCAACCAAGGCGTGCGGCCTATGGAATTATTATTGATGGGACTGGCCAGCTGCAGCGCCATCGACGTGGTACTGATCCTCAAAAAGCAACGCCAGGATATCACCGATTTTCGCGTTATCGCCGACGGCGACCGCACACAGGAAGAAGACACGCAGCGCAAGCCATTTACCAAGATACATCTGACATTCAAATTCGCTGGTAATCAGTTGGATGAAAGCAAAATCAACCGTGCTATCGGCTTGTCGATGGAAAAATATTGCTCGGCAACAGCCCAGCTGGAAGCGCTTGCAACGATCACTTATGACGTTGAGATCGCAACCGTTTAATTCAACATTACCTTCTTTTATAACGCATTAATTATATCGCAATGCAGCAATATCAGGATTTGTTACGCCATGTACTCAAACACGGAGTTCGTAAAACCGACCGAACCGGCACAGGAACGGTCAGTGTTTTTGGTTATCAAATGCGCTTCAACCTGAAAGACGGATTTCCTTTGGTTACCACCAAAAAAGTGCATACAAAATCGATCATTCACGAGCTTTTGTGGTTTCTGAAAGGCGATACCAACATTCAGTATCTGAAAGAGAACGGCGTCTCGATCTGGGACGAATGGGCGGATGAAAATGGCGATCTGGGTCCGGTGTACGGCAAGCAGTGGAGGAGTTGGGAGGGGCCTGACGGCAAGACTGTGGACCAGTTGCAGGAGGTGTTGAAGCAATTGAAAACTTCGCCGGATTCGCGCCGGATCATGGTTTCGGCATGGAATCCGTCGCAATTATCGGAAATGAAATTGCAGCCTTGTCATGCATTGTTCCAGTTTTACGTGGCACCTCCGGATGAAGATTCAGGTGAAACACGTGGGAAATTGTCTTGCCAGCTTTACCAGCGCAGCGCGGATGTTTTCCTGGGCGTGCCATTTAACATTGCCAGTTATGCGTTGCTTACCATGATGATCGCGCAGGAATGTGATCTCGATCTGGGTGATTTCATCTGGACCGGCGGCGATACGCACATTTACCTGAACCATTTGGAGCAAGTCGGCTTGCAACTGAGCCGCGAACCGCGTGCCCTTCCAAAAATGGTCATCAATCCGGATGTTAAGAGTGTTTTTGATTTCAAATTTGAAGATTTTGAATTGCAGGATTACAGTCCCTGGCCGGGCATCAAGGCCCCGGTTGCGGTTTAGCAATTTCGTGGGATGAGCATTCAGTATATTTTAGAGATCATCGGCACATTCGCTTTTGCTATTTCCGGCGCGCTGGCTGTGAAAGATCAGAAGCACCAGGACTGGTTTGGAGCGAGTTTCACGGCTTTTATTTCGTCCATTGGCGGAGGAACATTGCGCGACATTCTGCTGGGCAGTTACCCGCTCGTCTGGATCAGTGATATCACGATCATTTACGCCATTATGGCGGGCATTCTGGCTACATTTATTTTTTATAAATTCCTGCTCAGACTTCGTAAAACGCTTTTTCTGTTCGATACTTTCGGGATAGCATTATTCACGATTATCGGGACAGAAAAAGCGTTGCATCTGGGCGTCCGGCCTGAGATAGCTGTCATTATGGGCATCTTCACAGCCACTATGGGCGGTGTAATCCGCGACATGATGACCAATGAGATTCCGATCATTTATCGGAAGGAAGTGTATGCAACCGCTTGTTTTGCAGGCGCTTGCAGTTATTTGCTGCTGGATAGCATTGGGGCCGGGCGTAATGTTGCGTTCATTTCCGCCTCGCTCGTCATCATAGCCATCCGCATTTTAGCCGTAAAATACGGCTGGACTGTCCCACGGTTTTTCCGCTAACGTGGATTCCAGGGTGGCGTTACGAAGGTCATCACATGCCTCCGGCATTAAAATTCAACATTCGCATATCCATTGCTACCAATATTATATGCCTCCGGCATTTGCTGGCAATATTGCGTTGCTACCAATATTTCATGCCTCCGGCATTTTGCTACCAATATTGCGCGTTGCTACCATGGGTTCCGGGGTGGCGCTACGAATGTCATTACATGCCTCCGGCATTAAAATTCAATATTCGCATATCCATTGCTACCAATATTATATGCCTCTGGCATTTGCTGGCGACATTGCGTCGCTACCACTATTACATGCCTCCGGCATTTGCTACCAATATTGCGTTGCTACCATGGGTTCCAGGGTGGCGTTACGAATGTCATTACATGCCTCCGGCATTAAAATTCAACATTCGCATATCCATTGCTACCAATATTATATGCCTCCGGCATTTGCTGGCAATGTTACGTCGCTACCAATATTTTATACCTCTGGCATTTGCTGGCAATATTGCGTTGCTACCAATATTTCATGTCTCTGGCATTTGCTGGCAATATTACGTCGCTACCTATATTTTATGCCTCTGGCATTTGCTGCGATATTACGTCGCTACCAATATTTCATGCCTCTGGCATTTATTACCAATATTGCGTCGCTACCAATATTTCATGCCTCTGGCATTTGCTGGCAATATTACGTCGCTACCTATATTTTATGCCTCTGGCATTTGCTGCGATATTACGTCGCTACCAATATTTCATGCCTCTGGCATTTATTACCAATATTGCGTCGCTACCGATATTTTATGCCTCCAGCGTTTGTTACCAATATTGCGTCGCTACCGATATTTCATGCCTCCGGCATTGTTACCAATATTGCGTCGCTCCGCGACTTGGCGTTGTTGCCAGCAAATGCCGGAGGCATGTAATATTGGTAGCAACGTGCGTGTGGGGATCTGAATCCCGGAGGGATGTAACGACTTCCAAAATGCAAAAAAAAGGATGCGACGAAATCTGCCGCATCCCATACTATCTGAACATTCTCTGTTAACTCTTCTTTTTCTTGCCTTTTACTGCCGGGGAAGCCTGCTTGGGCGCGGTCGAAACTTTGGATTGGATTTGCTTGATCCCGCTTTCGATTTGTCCTTTATAAAAACTTGAAAAAGCGACATCATTCGCAGCAGCTCCCAATGTCAATGCTTTCTGGGCAACCGGCAATGCTTCTGCATTCTTGCCCAGCTTACTTAAAATCTGGGCTTTGAGCCATAAATTGGAGTAAGATTCTTTCAGTGCGATCGCCTTATCAGCCAGCGAAAGCGCCACTTGCAGATCTCTGCCTTTGGACAACAAGTAACCTGCCGTGCTCTGTAAAGCCGCAACGTCCTCCGGTTTTTCTGCAACTGCCTTATTGAGGCCAGCCATCGTGAGTGACTCCGTATTTACAGCCAACGGAACAGGCACATTAACGGACGACCAGGCAATGTTCAGGAAGCCCGTGCTATCCGAGGTAGGTTCGATGCTGATCTTGAAGTTTTCGGTAAATTCAGCGGATGTAGGAACGACCATGACTCTTGCCACGTCTTCCGCTTCTTTATAATCCTGCGTTCCGCCCTGGTTGAAGTTTTTATTCAAAATCACAGTCCAGGAAGCGCCGGATGGGATGGAAAACAATGCGTATTTTCCTGCGGGGACTTTTTTGCCTCCGAATGAGAAATCTGTTCCGGCTTCTAATATGGTGGCCATGTTAGCGCCTGTGCGCCAGACCTGGTTATAGGGAGCCAATGCGGAGCTGTCGGCAAATACTTTTCTTCCTTTAAGGGCTGGACGTGAATATTTTAGAGTGAAATCGGTTACTCCAATGCTTTGCATTACCGTAGCGGCCTGACTGGCCTGTGGCGTGCGTTGACCGATGGCGGTTGTAGCCAATAATGCGGCAAGGGAAACCGATAATAAATACTTTTTCATTTCTTAATAAGGTGGTTTATTTCTTGAAGTATTAAACTTGTGGTGAAATTAGAATGAAAAAATCACATAGCCTACATGAAGCGGAATAGTTTGCTTACCCTCCTTGATGCATATACGCCGGAAGATGGAATTGAAAGAGAAATGTATCAGGACACGATTGCATTTGTGAAAATGCACCCGGATTGTTTCGAACGGTCACTGGAAATCGGGCATGTAACGGCTTCGGGACTAGTTCTTTCTACGGACGAGCAATCAGTCCTGCTCATGCATCATCAGAAACTGGGACGGTGGTTACAGCCAGGCGGACATTGTGATGGCGACTCTGACACAGAACGGGTTGCGCGTAAAGAAGTATGGGAAGAAACAGGGATCCAACATTTGGATCTGTATAAAAGCGGAATTTTTGATGTCGATATTCATCTGATTCCCGAGCGAAAAGGCCTTCCTGCACATAACCATTATGACATTCGGTTTGCTTTTAAGGCTGCGCCCGGCCAGGAAATCGTTGTGAATGATGAATCGCTGGATGTGCAGTGGATTCCGTTGCAGGAAGTGCAAAAGCTGAACGATTCCGAATCCGTGGTGCGGATGATCCGGAAGATTACTGCTTGATGAATTTAAGTGCTTTTTCGTGATTATCCACCCGGATGTTAACAAGATAAAGGCCTGCTGCCAATTGGTTTGTAGCGATGGGCTGTGTGCTGGTCAGTCTTGACTCTGAGATACTTAATGCCTTTCCATTTAATCCATATATACTAAGCGTAGCTTTTTTGCCGATCAAATGTGGCGGGATAGAAAGGCTTGCATTCTCCTGGACAGGGTTGGGCAACAGCACAATGGCTGTAAGCAGATCGTCCTCTGTACCAAGCGGCATAAATTCATCTTGAATGATCTGTTCAGCCTTAACCGTGCTTGGAACACCGTAGCCTAGCAAGTTATCAGGCGCGCTGGCCTGATGTCCCGATTTTTTGATTACATAAATGAGCTGCTGCGCGGTCAGATTAGGATAAGCCTGCCACAAAATGGTCGAAAAGCCAGCGATCAAAGGCGATGAAAATGATGTTCCGTTGCTGCTCGCCACATTACCCGACGTGTTACCGATCACCGAGCCCAGGCCCACGGCAGCAACATCCGGCTTTTGCTGGCCTGCCGCATTTGGCCCTACTGAACTTAATGCTGCATAAGCCCGCTCGTAATTGGTCGCGCCGACGGTTAAGACAGAATCCACATCCGCGGGAGCAGTGACATAGTGCCACGGCTTATTCCCTTCGTTACCGGCTGAGCACACCACCAGCATGCCGGTGCGGGTTGCATAGCGCGCGGCACGGCTTATAATGGTGGTTTTTCCATCCATATCTTCGTAGGTGTAATTGTATTCGGGTTTGTTAAATTCCGCGTCAAACTGGCTGTAACCCAAAGAGGAATTGATCACGTCCGCGCCCACGCTGTCTGCGCGTTCAGCTGCCATTAACCAGGCAATTTCTTCGTAGGGTGATTCCAGAAAGTCATTTTCTGTGCGATACAGGGCATAATTGGCTCTAAACGCAGCGCCTATCATCGTTCCTGGCTGGTTCGCCGCCATGGTGGACATTACGTGCAAACCGTGCGATCCATCATTATAAACATTGCTTTCGCGACCCATGAAATCATAAGTGTCCATGATTCTTTTTTCATCGCGGAGCGGTTTCAAAAAGCCGACCTGATCGGCATTCAAAAAGCCATTGTCGAGGATCGCGATCAGCATATTTTCTCCATGGAAACCCTTGGTATGCAGCTGCGGGACGTCCATCAATGCAAGCTGCGCATTCATATTTCCATAATTGAGATCTTCCTCCGCTTCCAGTTTCCGGTTCAATGCGCCCACGCGCTCAACGCCGGGGGATTGTCCGTTAATGTTGGCAACGGGCAGGTCGAATTCAATGCTTTTGTAAAATGCCAGCTTTTTAATGTTCGCCAGCTGAGCAGCATTGGCTTCTACCACGGCGCCATTGAACCAGCGGGAAGTAAAAATGACCGACGCGCCCAGCTGTTTTATTGCAGCTGTGTAAGTTTGATTCACAGGGAAATCGCGCGTGGTAACGGGGATATTCTGCCGCGTCCTTCTTTCGATAGACCGGGCTGACAGAAACTCTGCCGGTTTGTCCGCGGAGAATGTTGTGTTGGTTTTATCCTTAAAAAGAACAAAATAACGTGGGTTGTTTTGCGCGAAACAAAAGTTAAGGCAAAGGAATGAAGCAATGAGTGTGGTTTGTATAGTTCTTATCATGTTCCTAAAAGGTTAAACCGTCTTTTCACCTGGAATCTTTCTGCCTCCCAGATGCGGACAATCGAGGAGCTCGCGAATGCCGGAATAGGGGACAATGGTTTTCATATAACCATAATTGTCTGCCAAAGTAATGGTTTTATTGAGATCGCCCATTGAAATATCAATATCATTCATTCCAAACTGGCAAGGATGCTCATATCCCGTGGCGTGTGTGATTTCGATGATCTCTTTGGCCAGCGTGCTCATATAACTGTTGAAGCGCTCACTTTTTAATGTTGGATCAATGCCCGCTTCGAGCCATTTGTTGTTGGTGGCGATGCCGGTAGGGCAGCGGTTGGTATGACAGGTTTGTGCCTGAATGCAGCCGATTGACATCATTGCCTCGCGTGCCACATTGATGATGTCCGCCCCCATAGAAAAAGCCATCACTGCTTGTGCCGGAAGGCCCAGCTTGCCCGAAGCAATAAAAGTGATCTTGTCTGTAAGATTTCTCTTTTGAAATATTTTATAAACTGTGCTGAAAGCAAAAACCAATGGCAACGAAACGTGATCGGCAAAAGAAGGCGGTGCTGCACCCGTTCCGCCTTCACCGCCGTCAATGGCGATAAAGTCTGGGCCTTTGCCGGTTTCGGCCATAATATCTGCTAATTCTTCCCACATATCGGTTTTCCCGACGGCTGATTTCAGCCCGACCGGCAAGCCCGTCGCATCCGCCATGGCCTCGATAAAATCCACCATTTCCTTTACATTCGAAAATGCGCTGTGATAGGGTGGGGAAACCACGTCTTTGCCGATGGGTACGCCGCGGATCTCGGCAATCTCTGCCGTGATTTTACTCGCAGGCAGCACGCCGCCTTTTCCCGGTTTTGCACCTTGTGAAAGTTTAAGCTCGATCAATCGCACGAATGGGTTTTGCTGTGTCATTTTCACAAGCTTTTCCATCACAAAATTGCCATCATCGTCCCGGACACCAAAGTACGAAGTCCCCATATTGAAGACCACGTCCGCCCCGAACTTATGGTAGGGCGACAAGCCGCCTTCGCCGGTGTTATGGTAATTGCCAAATTGATACGAACCTTTATTCAATGATTCAATGGCCCGCGAGGAAAGCGAACCAAAGCTCATTGCGCTTACATTCACAATGGAGCGCGGGCGATAAGGGCGTTTCCGGTTATGGGATTGACCGATTACTTTGGCCGAAGGAATAGTATAATGATGCGGATCATTGCCATTCTTGATGTGATGGCTATGCGTAGTATCCAGCCGAAAAGGAAGCATTGCTGGTTTAATGAGCACATATCCAGGCTCTTGCATGTTCTGGTCTGTGCCAAAACCCTGGTAATTATTTTCTTTTTTGGAAGAAGCGTAAATCCACGAACGCTGGCGCCTGTTGAAGGGCAGCTCTTCACGGTTGTTGGCCACAATATACTGCCGCAATTCCGGTCCGATCGTTTCCAGCATATAGCGGAAATGGCCTACCAATGGAAAATTATGCTGGATCGTATGCTTTCGCTGCAAAATGTCCCTGACGGCAATGATAACGGGAATCAGGATCAGGTATGCCCATATCGGGACAGCAGCAAAGTACGACGCAACGTTTTCCATGAATTGATGGGTTTAGTGAACGGAAGGTCAGACCTCTTCCCAGGTGGTTACCACCGCGAGATCCTTCCAGTAACCAGGATACGATTTTACGACCACGCCTGGTTCTTCAATAATGATGGTCGAAACCATTCCGGCTGGCGCAAAAGCCATAGCCATGCGGTGGTCGTCATACGTGTGGATGGATGGCGTTTCTGCGGACTCAAAACCCGGAATCCGGGCGACTTCGTAGAGGTGGTCTTTTTCTATTTCCTTTAATGTGGCGCCCAGCTTCTGCAATTCCTGCTGTAAGGCAAAAACACGGTCTGTTTCCTTGATTTTGAGGCTTTCGATGCCGGTAAGGGACAAGGTGATGCCTTTAACGGCGCAACAAACTGCGACGGTTTGGGCAAGATCCGGGCAAGCGGTAAAATCCCAGCCTATGGATGCGGCAGGGGGAATTTTAGTTAAAAGAACCCCTCTTTCCGTGAAAACACTCTCGACGCCCAAATGACGCATAATGTCGACAATGGCGCTATCACCTTGCAAAGAATCTTTTTTCAGGCCCAGCAATTCCACTTCGGCATCATCAGCAAGCGCCACAATGCTATACCAGTAACTCGCTCCCGACCAGTCTGATTCGATGGCATAGGGATGCGGCTGATACTTGAACGGAGGAATTATAATGGTGTTTGTGTGCCAGTCTGCATGATAGTTGATACCAAAATGAGCCATTTGATTTAATGTCATTTCAATATAGGGCTTCGAACCAACTTCACCTTCCAGCTGTATTTTCAACCCGCTGGGCAATCCCGGCGCTATTAACAGCAATGCTGAAATATACTGGCTGCTCACATCGCCGCGCATGTTGATTTCGTTCTGACCGGAATAAGTGAAACCATTCAGTTTTAATGGCGGGTAACCTGTTTCTTTCTGATATTCAATGTCTGCACCTAAAATCCTTAACGCATCTACCAAGATGCCTATGGGCCTTTCACACATCCGCGGCGTGCCGGTCATGATTTTGGACTGACCCGTTACAGCAAAATAAGCCGTCAAAAAACGCATTGTCGTGCCCGCATCGATCACATCGGCGATGGGATCATTGGAATTGAGCAATCTGAGCATGGTTTGTGAGTCCCTTGCTTCCGAAATGTTGGTGAGCTCGCATTCAAAACCGGTTAAGGCATTAATGATCAAAGCACGGTTGCATTCGCTTTTGGATGCTGCAAGCCGTATTTCTGCGCGTATGGATTTCTGGGGTGGGTTGACTAGAATGGATTTCACTGTAAAGAATCAGATTAAGGACAAATTGAAGGCATCGGCCTTCGGGTAATTCGGTAAGTATTAATATGTTTCCAGGACTTTCAGCTTATTCCTGCCGTTTATTTTGAGCGAGGAGAAAGTCAGTTTGTAGCAAACAAAACCTGCGGCAATGAACGCACCGCCCACAACAAGCGAAGATGCATCAGTTGTGAATCTTTTGTCATCAACGCCTTTGTTAAAAAAATCGGCACCCACATAAAGGAGGCCGGCCAGAGGCAGTAACGGTGCCAGCTGAGAAATGAACGGGATCCGTCGCGAAACCTTCATCAAACGAATATCTTTTAACAGGATTTCCTGATAATCCATCCTGCCAACTGCCTCATTGATAATGGCAATGCTAAAAGAGGAATCGCTGACGCTGGCTATGGTTTCGTTGAAACGGATGGTTTCATTGCGCATCCTGAACTTAATGTTGTCGCCGGGAAAGAAGCGGTATCTGTGAAACCCGCCGATTACCGGAGATGCATCCAGGACCAGATATTTTTGTCCGGGTGTAGCAATTACGCGGCTTGTATTGCCTTGTTTGATAAAAAGTTCTTCGCTTGAAAGTGCTTTTCTGGCATCATAATGGTCCTGCGACCATGCATGAAGACTCCCTGTGAGTAGAAAAATTGCGATAACGAAAAGCTGTCTCATAGCGTTAAAAGAATGTTTCAAATATAGGGAATCATTCTCTGAAACGGGCAAAAGTGTTGCATTGTTGCGCACATTTTAAGCGTAAACTAATCTTCGCCAGCGGTTTAAAATGCATTAATCTGCCCGTCTTACAGCACAGCTGAACAGATTTCCATGAAATATTGGACGATGCGAATTGAATTAGGATATTTGCGGACTTGAAAAGAAGTTCACTCATTTGACGTATATGTATCAGGCCAGTTATTTAAAACATTTCACGGAAGAAGTTTTTCTTGCCATCGGATGCTCGCCGGAAGAGGCGAAACTGGCTTCAACGGTTTTGGTAAGCGCCGATTTGCGTGGTGTTGACTCCCACGGCATTGCGCGTCTGGCAGGTTATGTGCGACTGTATGATCACGGAAGGCTTAATCCCACGCCGGATGTAAAAGTTGTTTATGAAACCCCAAGCACAGCCGTTGTGGACGGCGACAGAGGCTTAGGTCTCGTTGTGGCACCGAAAGCGATGGAAATTGCCATGGAAAAGGCCGAAAAAGTGGGTTCAGGCTGGGTTTCTGTCCGGAATTCAAACCACTTTGGCATTGCCGGATATCATGCGATGCTGGCTTTGGAAAAAGACATGATCGGCTGGACTATGACGAATGCTGCGCCGTTGGTAACGCCTACTTTTTCTTTGGATAAATTATTGGGGACCAATCCCATAGCCGTTGCTGTGCCTGCTCTGACGGAACCTGCATTTGTAGCAGATTTTGCTTCAACAGCCGTTGCTTACGGAAAATTTGAAATATTGCAGCGCAAAGGATTGCCTGCCCCGCTTGGTTGGGCGCAGGATGCGGAGGGGAACGCCACGACGGATTCCAATGCCGTGAAAAGTGGGGGCGGCTTGCTTCCGCTGGGCTCCGACCGCGAGCATGGAAGTCATAAAGGTTACGGACTCGGAGCCATCGTAGATATATTTTCGGGCGTGCTTTCGGGTGCTAATTTCGGCCCCTGGGTTCCGCCATTTGCAACTGCCGGATTCATGACTGCGCAGCAGGGTGTTGGTTTGGGAACTGGACATTTTCTGGGCGCCATGCGCGTGGATGGTTTCCGTCCTGCGGAGGAATTCAAGCAGGATATGGACAAATGGATTAAAGCATTTCGCGGCGCACGGGCTGTAGACGGACAAAAAGTGCTTATTCCCGGTGATCCAGAGCGTGAAAGTGAAGCGGATCGCAGCGTGAATGGCATTCATTTACTCGAACCCGTCGTTTTGTCATTACAGGAGTTGGCCAAAAGATTTGGCATACCCTTTGAAATCAATTTATAACATTAAACACAAAAGCCGACGGCCGCCTGCCGGAAGCCGATAGCCGTATCACTTATGTCGCGTAATTTCAAAGTAGGGTTGTTTGTAACAATTGCCATTCTGACTACAACATTCACGTTTTATTTCTGGCAGATATTCAAAACGCCAAACCTGCAAGCGGATAAAGAGACAAGCTTTGCATTGCTTATTCCTGAAAACGGGACTTATAAAGGCGTGCTTGATTCGCTGAATAAGCATGACGTTATTAATGATCACATTTCATTTCAGTTTCTGGCAAAGCTTCTGAACTATCCTGACAAGGTAAAGCCGGGAAGATATGTCATTAAGCCAAAGTCAAGTAATTATACAGTGGTTAAAAAGCTCGCGGCGGGAAACCAGGATGCTGTGAAGCTGACTTTCAACAATATCAGGCTGAAAGAGGATCTTATCAAAAGAATCGGCAGTCGGTTCGAGTTTGGAGAAGAGGGTTTCAGAAAAGCATTGAACGATCCGGCCGTTTGCAATAAATACGGGCTGGATACACTGACGATCGTTTCCATGTTTTTACCAAACACTTATGAAATATACTGGACAACCGGCACGGAGAAATTCCTGGACAGGATGCACAGTGAGTATAAAAAATATTGGAATGAGGAAAGAACTGCAAAAGCAAAAGCCATCGGATTGACGCCCGAGCAGGTATCGATCCTGGCTTCCATTGTGGAAGAAGAACAAGCGCGGAAAGTAGACGAGCGGGCCAAAGTGGCAGGGCTTTACATGAACCGCCTGAACGCCCAGATGCCTTTGCAAGCCGACCCAACCATTAAATTTGCTTTGCAGGACTTCGCTATCAAACGGATTTTGAATGGGCAGCTTTCGATAAAATCTCCTTACAATACATATGTCAATGTGGGCTTGCCTCCCGGCCCGATCCGCGTTGCAGATCTTAATTCGCTGAATGCTGTGCTGAACTACGAAAAGCACGATTATGTATATATGTGTGCAAAGGCGGACCTTTCGGGTTACCATGCTTTTGCCACCAATTATTCGGACCACCTGAACAACGCAAGAATGTACCAGGCTGAGTTGAACCGACTCAAAATCATGAAATAATGTTCATTCACGAAGTTAAGGGCATTCGGGTCCGGTATGCGGATACGGATCAGATGGGATATGTGTATTATGGAAATTATGCGCGCTATTACGAAATAGGAAGGGTGGAGGCATTGCGGAGCCTGGATTTTCATTATAAGGTGATGGAAGACGAAGGGGTTATGATGCCGGTTTACGAAAATCATTCTCGCTACATTAAACCTGCCCGCTATGACGATGAACTGAGTATCCGCGTTATTTTGCAGGAAATGCCGGGCATAAGGGTCGTTTTTCATTATGAGATCCGTAACCAGCTGAATGTGCTTCTTAATACCGGCGAAACGACACTGGTGTTTCAAAGACGCGACAACGGAAAACTTTGCGTGGCCCCTGAAAAGCTCCTGAATAAGCTGAAACCGTATTTTGCAATTTAATTAACTGCCTATGCTTGAGAAACTGTTGAAGAACCGTCATGTGAAGCGGCTAATTGTCTGGTTGCAGCAGACCGTTTTTCTGGGCGGGACAGTTTCTCTGTACGAAATTCTGGTGAACCTGGTAAGGAGCAACCGGAAATACGACATTGACCAGCGCGCTTCCGCGGTTGCTTACAGTCTTACGCTGGCGGCTTTCCCGGCCATTATCTTCCTTTTTACATTAATCCCCTACATTCCCATCGAGCACCTGGATCAGCAGATCATGGAGCTGCTGCGCGAGAATATTCCGAGCGGCATTTATGAGGACGCCGACCAGACGATCATGGACATTATCAGCAGGCCCCGGAAAGGCGTGCTTTCGTTCGGTTTTATTTTTGCCATGATCGCGTCGACGAATGGAATGATGTCTCTGATGCGGTCATTTGATATGGTGTATGATGACAACGATACGCGTGGTTTTCTGAAACTGCGCGGCATTGCTACACTGCTCACATTGCTTTTGATCCTCGTGCTTTTCCTGTCAGTAATCCTGCTGATCGTGGGTGATGCAGTAATGAATATTCTGAGCGATTGGAACATTTTGCGCGACACCTGGATGATCAGCTTGCTGAACATTACCCGCTATCTGATCAGTTTTGGCTCGTTAATGCTCACGATTTCGATGATTTACAGGTTTGCACCCTCGCATGGAAGGCAATTCAGCTTTATCAACGCCGGCGCTGTCATTGCTTCTGTGCTGATCCTTTTTGCTACTTACGGCTTCTCCTTTTATTTGTCTCGTTTCAGCTCCTATAACAAACTTTACGGCTCCATAGGAACCATGATTGCGTTAATGATCTGGCTTTATCTGCTAGCCTTCGTGATCATTCTTGGGTTTGAAATCAATGCGGGAATTAACACAGCAACCAGGGCCAAAGCTATCTCCAAACGCGGACCTACCGCAAAATAACTACTTTTCTGACATCGCCTCAATGTTGCTAGTTTTGTTCTTTACGGCTTCATTAAGAACTAAAAAAGTGGCTGAACGCCCTGAATTGCCCTTCGTGTTGAGATGAAAGAAAAGGAGAATCCATTGGTGACTGTTATCCTGACAGCCTATAATCAGGAAAAATACATTGGCGACACACTCGCATCGGTCTTTAACCAAACTTACCCCAACCTCGAACTAATTGTCATCGACAATGCCAGCGCCGACGATACGGTGGCGGTCATCCAGACTTTCAAAAATCCTTCCCGGAATTTTTCATTGGTCAAAAACAGAAGAAACTCCGGCTTGTGCGCCGCCTTCAATTACGGGCTATCCATTGCAAAGGGTAAATATGTAATCGACCTTTCGGGAGACGATGTGCTGATGCCCGATCGCATTGAAAAACAGGTGGCAGCTTTCGAATTGCTGCCGGAGAATTATGCGGTTATTTTTTCCAATGCGCAATACATTGATTCAGCCGGAAAAAAGCTTGGTAATCATTACGAAGTGGATGCGCAGGGCAGCGCGGTCAGGCCGATTCCTTCGGGTGATGTCTATAAAAAAGTGCTGGAACGTTACTTCATTTGCACGCCTACCATGATGATGCGTACGAGCACGATGCTTGAACTCGGCGGCTATGATGAAACGCTTACATTTGAGGATTTCGACTTTTGGGTGCGCTCGGCTGCCAAATTCCAATACTTTTATCTGGATGAAATTCTTACCCAAAAGCGCATCGTGCCTTCATCCCTTTCTTCCATGGTTTATAAAAAAGGAAGCGGCATGCTGGCCTCATACTATGCAGTCTGCAACAAAGCTTACGACCTGAACAGAGACCAGCAGGAATTCGATCTTTTGGCTGCACGCATCCGTACATTTATCAGAAAATGCTGGTATGCACAAGAATATGAACTTGCAGTTCGTTTTCGGGTTTTGCTGAACTACATTGAGAATCCGGGATGGCAAACCGAACTCGTTGTTTTAATGTGCAGACTTCATCTTCCTGTTAATTTTGCCTATCGTTTTTATATCAAAAACTTAAAAAAAGCGCTTGGTCAGGAAGGTTTTAGCTTTTAGGATTGTTATTTTAAAAAGTTATTATTGCCTATGCCTGCTGAATTTATAAAAATTTACCCGCAAAATCCTGACGAAAGAAGAATCCGCCAGGTCGTGGATGTGCTTAGAAATGGTGGTCTGGTGATTTATCCTACCGACACGGTTTACGGGCTCGGATGCGATATTTATAATTCCAGGGCTGTCGAGAAAATCGCCCGTATCAAAGGGATTAAGCCTCAGAAAAACGATTTTTCCTTTATCTGCTACGATCTGAGCCACATTTCAGATTTTGCCCGCGTTGATAATTCCGCATTCAAAATCATGAAGAGGGTTTTACCGGGTCCTTACACATTCATTCTGGAAGCCACCAGCGCAGTTCCCAAACTTTTAAATACCAATAAAAAAACGGTTGGAATCCGTGTCCCTGACAATAACATTGCCCGCCTGATCGTGAAAGAGCTTGGTAATCCCATTGTCACGACTTCTATCAAAGACGACGATGAGATCATCGAATATTCCACTGATCCTGAGCTGATATATGAGAAATTCCAGCACCAGGTGGACATTGTTATCGACGGCGGATACGGCGGGAACATTGCTTCGACGATCGTGAAATCGGACAGTGACGGATTCGAGATCATACGGGAAGGGCTGGGCGATACGAGTATGTTTTTATAGGCCGAAATTGTAATGTTTTAAGTTCGTATGGTATAATGCTATCCGGGCGAAATATTTATTATAAATTTTTTGATAATATGGTGAGGCTTTAGCATATTTGATAGTGTCAGAAATTGAGAGTAACAGTAAGGAAATTAGCGGAATACGGATCGAGTTACAGTATTTGCCTTGTATAGCGTATTTTACAAGTTTATTAAAGTACGACCGTATTTATATTGACATTGAGGAACGGTACGTAAAGCAGACCTATCGAAACAGATGCAGTGTACTAACTGCTAATAAAGTAGACCAGCTGACAGTTCCGGTTCAGAAGTACGAGACAGCCGCCCCCACGAAAGACATTAAGATCGACTACGGCCAGGATTGGCTCCGCCGTCATTTAGGCTGCCTGCAATCAGCTTACGGAAAATCACCGTTCTACGAGTTTTACGCCCCGGAGCTTTTGCAGATATACGACAAAAAATTAGCTTATCTCGTCGATTTGAATTATGAATTATTGACAATTTGTCTTAGATTGGTAGGAGTTAAAAAGGATTTACAGTACAATTTGTCAGGTTTGGAAATGGAGGAAAGCAGCGTTTTTAATGCTATTTCCCTCATTAACAATAAGAAAAGCGACTTTTCACCCGAATATTATAAGCCAGAGCCTTATTACCAGACATTTGGGAATGATTTTGTAAGTAACTTGAGTATTATCGATTTACTATTTAATATGGGGCCGGAAGCAAGGAGTGTTTTGTTAAGATCCTGTAAGTTCCAGTAAAGCTATTTTGAACAAACGAGGATCAAGTAGCGTTTAGAATATTAAACACTTTTTATTGCTGCATAATGGAAGCAAAATTTTCGAATAGAGTGAAAGAAGTAATCACGATGAGCCGGGAAGAAGCCCTTCGCCTCGGTCATGATTACATTGGAGCAGAGCATTTGTTGTTAGGAATGATTCGTGAAGGAGACGGCGTGGCGATTGGCTTATTAAAGAAGCTTGGCGTTTCACTGGACGATGTCCGACAGACCATTGAGCAGGCAACAAAGGGCGCAGCGACCAATAACGTTAAGAATTTACAAAATATACCCCTGACAAGACAGTCGGAAAAAGTTTTGAAAATTACCTATCTGGAAGCCAAAATTTTTAAAAGTAATTTGATCGGGACAGAGCATTTGCTGCTTTCGATTTTGCGTGATGAAGATAATGTTGGCACCCAGATTCTTCATAAATTTAATGTTAACTACGAAGTCATCAAAGAAATGTTAGAATATCAATCATCAGGATCCAAACCTCACATGGGGCCGGAGACCGAAGACGGAGATGATGAGGCAAGAGGAGGCATGTTCGGAGGAGGAAGCGGCTCTGCATCTGGTAAAGAATCGAAAGGAGCAGAGAAATCACGGACTCCGGTGTTGGATAACTTTGGACGCGACCTGACCAAAATGGCCGAGGTTGGTAAACTGGATCCGATCGTTGGACGTGAAAAGGAGATCGAACGTGTAGCCCAGATCCTTAGCCGTCGTAAAAAGAATAACCCGATCCTTATCGGTGAGCCCGGTGTGGGTAAAACTGCGATTGCAGAAGGTCTTGCACTAAGAATTGTTCAGAAAAAAGTGTCGCGTGTACTTTTCGGAAAACGCGTTGTAACATTGGATCTGGCTTCTCTGGTTGCAGGAACAAAATACCGCGGTCAGTTTGAGGAAAGAATGAAGGCTGTAATGAATGAACTGGAAAAATCTCCGGATGTGATCCTTTTCATTGATGAGTTGCATACGATTGTAGGCGCAGGTGGCGCTTCCGGTTCGCTGGATGCTTCCAACATGTTCAAACCTGCATTGTCACGCGGAGAAATCCAGTGCATCGGCGCTACGACATTAGACGAATATCGTCAGTATATTGAGAAGGACGGTGCATTAGCACGTCGTTTTCAAATGGTGATGGTGGATGCAACTTCGATTGAAGAAACCATTCAGATCCTTGAAAACATTAAGGATAAATACGAAGATCACCACCATGTGAACTACACGCCTGAATCGATCAGCACGGCTGTTAAGCTTTCTGAAAGATACATTACAGATCGTTTCTTGCCGGATAAGGCGATCGACGTTCTGGACGAAGTAGGAGCTAGGGTTCACATTAGCAACATTACAGTTCCGGAAGACATTCTCGTTCTTGAAGAGCAGATCGAAAACATCAAGCAGGAAAAGAACAGGGTAGTTAAGAGCCAGAAATACGAAGAAGCGGCACAACTGAGAGATCGTGAGAAGAAATTGATCGATCAGCTTGACCGTGCGAAGCTGGCTTGGGAAGAAGAAACGAAACAAAAACGTTACACCGTAACCGAGCATAATGTAGCCGAAGTGGTAGCAATGATGACGGGCATTCCGGTAACAAATGTTTCCATGGACGAAGGCAAGAAATTGCTGAACATGGCTGACGAACTGAAAGCAAAAGTTATCGGCCAGAACCCTCCGATTGAAAAGCTTGTGAAAGCAATTCAGCGCACGAGGGTAGGTTTGAAGGATCCTAAAAAACCAATTGGATCATTCATCTTCCTTGGACCAACGGGTGTAGGTAAAACTGAGTTGGCAAAAGTGCTTTCCACTTATCTGTTTGACAAAGATGATTCTTTGGTTCGGATCGATATGAGCGAATACATGGAGAAATTCAGCGTATCGCGTTTGGTAGGAGCGCCTCCGGGATATGTGGGTTATGAAGAAGGTGGTCAGTTAACTGAAAAGATCAGACGGAAACCTTATAGCGTAGTCCTTCTGGATGAGATCGAAAAAGCGCACCCGGATGTGTTCAACATTCTGCTGCAAGTGCTTGACGATGGAATTCTGACAGACGGTCTGGGACGCAGAGTGGATTTCAGAAACACGATCATTATCATGACTTCAAACATTGGAGCGCGTGACTTGAAGGATTTCGGATCCGGCATCGGTTTCTCGACCAAAGCAAAAACAGAGAATCAGGACGACATTATGAAAGGCACCATTCAAAGTGCACTTCGTAAAGCATTCTCTCCTGAGTTCCTGAACCGTTTGGATGATGTGATCGTGTTCAACTCACTGCAACGTGAAGATCTGCACAGAATCATCGACATTTCGCTGGGTAAATTGTTTAACCGTGTGAAAGGTTTGGGTTACGAAATAGAATTGACAATTCCTGCGAAGGACTTCCTGTCGGAAAAAGGTTACGATCCGCAATACGGAGCGCGTCCTTTGAACCGGGCGATCCAGAAATATCTCGAAGATCCCGTAGCAGAGGAAATATTGAAAGGTGATTTGCGCGAAGGCGATGTGCTGGTTGCCAATCACGAAGAGAACAGTGAACAACTTGTTATCAGTGTTCGTAAAAAAGAAGAAGAGCTTGCCAACTAATCGGCGGATCTTTTAAAGTAACAATGCTTGAAGAGGCGGGTCATTTGATCCGCCTCTTTTTTTGTTAACATTCATTATCAAGAATGAAATGCAGATTTTAGCAAATAGTCGTTATGATTTAGTTTATATTTAGCCCAAGAAAATTATCATATCAAATGACTGTCAAATTCCGGAATCAAGCAGTTCTAATTGTACTGGGCTTACTGCTGGGCTTTACCAATTTACAAGCGCAAAAGCTTGCTACCGGCCCGCAAGTCCTGACTTTCTTCTCAGACGCCGACGACACCGAGCAGCCATATGGCCTCTATCTTCCCAAGAATTTCGATGAAAATAAAAAATATCCGCTGGTAATTATGCTGCATGGCGCTGGTTCCAATCACCGTTTGGACTTGCGTCGTGTTTTTGGAAAAAGCAATGCAGAGGACGAGACAGATAAAGAAGCAACCCGCTATTTTCCACAATGGGAAGATGTAGATTTCATTGTTGCTGCGCCATTTGCAAGAGGAACAGCAGGTTATCAGGGCATCCCGGAAGAGGACGTTTACGATGTGTTGGACGATGTAAAAAAGCGCTTTAAAATCGATGAAAATAAAACCTATCTCACGGGCTTGTCCATGGGTGGGGGAGGAACGCTTTGGCTCGGACTGACAAGGCCGGACATATGGGCAGCAATAGCGCCTGTTTGCCCTGCGCCGCCGAACGGAACGTTCGATCTGGCAGCCAATGCATTGAATTTTCCGATCCACTTTTTCCATGGCGATGCAGATCCCGTGGTTCCTGTTGCGGACACGCGGAAGTGGGTGCAGCATCTGCAGGATATTGGAGTGGAAGTGAGTTATAAAGAGTTTGTGGATGTCAAACATGACAGCTGGGTAAGTGCCTATGACAATGAATTTATCTTCGAATGGTTCGGCCACGCCGAACGTAATCCGTTTCCTGATCGAGTGAAGTTTGTCAGCAAGCAATACAAATACAATAAGGCATTCTGGGTTCAGTTTGATAAAATGAACCTGGGAACGCTGGCAGAGATCGACGCCAATCTGAACAAGCCCAATGCTGCGACTATTACTACGAAAAACCTTTCTGCATTTACGGTCAACCTGAAAGGTCACCCGAAATTTAATGCGGCAAGCAATGTAACGTTCAGCATAGACGGAAAAGCGCTTTCGGCGAAAATGGACAGCTCGGTTTCATTCGTGAAAAATAATAATGTGTGGGCAGTGGCTACAAGTCCCATTGCGACGGGTTTGGTTAAGAAAAAAGGAGCAGAAGGCCCGATATACGAAGCATTCTCAACCCCTCATATTTACGTGTATGGCACTGCTGACAATCCTTCACCCGAAGAGTTGAAAAAGCGCGTAGACGCTGCCACGAATGCCGCGAACTGGTCCTATTACAGAGGTGAATTTGTAGGCAGGATCATGTTCTTTCCGAGGACTTTGTCTGATAAAAATGTGCGGCCAAGCGATATAGAGCATGGCAATTTGATTCTGTTCGGGACAAAAGAAACCAATTCGCTGATTGCAAAATATGCAGACCGGCTGCCGGTGCATTTGAATGCTGCTGATAAGTCACATGGCCTTTTTTACATATTCCCTGTGGATAAGCATTATGTGGCGGTAAGCTCCGGTTTGCCGTGGTGGACTGGCGCGGATAATAAGGATGCTGCGTTCATATCTCCTGTGCACCGCAGGCTTCCGGAATTCAAGGACCTGTTTTTCTTTAAAGATTCGTCCACCAATGTGATTGTCGACGGAAACTTTTCGGAAGACTGGAAAGTGACGGACGAAATGAAGACGAAGCTTTCCAATTCAGGAGCAATTACGATTACCAAATAAATATAACCAACCCCAATTTTCGACAGAAAACAAATGAATTACAACGAGAAGATTTCACGGAAATCATTCATGAAAGCGAGTGCTTTTATGTTGGCAGCTCCTATGCTTTCAAAATTTGATTTGACGGCTAAGGCATCCTCTAAGATCGGTTTGCAGCTTTACACGCTACGGACAGACCTTGCGAAGGATTTGGAGGGGACATTGAAAAAAGTTGCTGCGATCGGATACAAGGAAGTTGAGCTTTTTGGATATAACGACGGCAAATTTTTTGGAAAAACACCAAAAGAATTCAAAGCGATCCTGGACGGCCTGGGACTAAACCCCGTAAGCGGACATTATGGCGCAGGTGTTCAGATGAAAGACCAAAAAGGCACATTATCCAACGACTGGCAGCGCGCGGTTGACGACGCAGCTGCTATCGGGCAGAAATACGTGAACTGCGCTTATCTGACGGACGGCGAAAGAAAGTCAATTGAAGATTATAAGAAATACGTTGACCTGTTTAACAAATCAGGAGAGGTTGCTAAGAAAGCAGGTTTGCAGTTTGGTTATCACAACCACGATTTTGAGTTCAAGAAAATGGACGGCCAGCTTCCTTACGATTTGATTGCTAGCACGGATCCTGACTTGGTTAAGCTTGAATTGGATTTGTACTGGATCGTAAAAGCAGGTCTTGATCCGGTTGATTTGTTCAAAAAATATCCGGGCCGTTTCCCATTGTGGCACGTGAAGGATATGGACAAAACCGATCAGTCTTTCGCAGAGGTGGGAACTGGTTCTATCGACTTCAAAAAGATCTTTGACGCGCGCAAAATCGCTGGTCTGCAGCATTTCTTCGTGGAGCAGGATGTAGCGAAGCGCCCGGCTTTGGAAGCGATCGACATCAGCTTCAAGAACGTTACAAAAATGAAAGTATAGCAACATTTGGACATAAAAAAAGACCTGGCCGCATAGCAGCCGGGTCTTCCAAATTATGCAGATAAAAATATCAGTTTACAAACTGTAATTTAAGCTCGTTCAAACGGCTTCTCAAAGATGCGTCGATCTGACGGTCATCGATTTTCAGCACATATCCACCGATCAGATTTGGATCGATTTTCTCAGCCAGCTGCACGGTGCGGCCGGTTTTTGCAGTAACCATGTCAGAGAATTGCTTGCGAAGCTCATCCGTAAGCGGGATAGTTGTGGTAACCGTCGCTCTCTGGATTCCCTGGTTCAGGTTATAGCTTTTGATAAATTCGTTTGCTATTTCGTCAAGGATCGCCTCCCTGTTTTTCTTGGTAATGATGGTGAAAATCGCGTAGGAAACCGAATTGACACGCGTTTCAAATAGCGCTTTCAAAATATTCAGTTTCTTCTCGTGACGCACAACCGGGCTTTTCAATGCAAGCATTAAGCCCCTGTTTTTCTCAGCCGTATCCTTAAATAAAAGCATATCCTGATAAACCGCTTCCAGAACATTCTGTTCTTTGGCTAGCTCGATCAGCGACTTTGCATATCTGGAAGCAACTATACTTACTGACATTGATTTTTAATTTAAGGGACTAATTAGTTTAAGCGGGCAGAGGAAGCAAGGTCTGCGATCAGTTTTTCCTGTGCTTCTCTGTCTTTCAACTCGCGTTGTAAAACCTTCTCAGCAATTTCAAGGGAAAGAACAGCAACCTCTTTTCTGATTTTCGTAACGGCCATTTGTTGTTCGTTACGGATTGCTTCACGTGCGCTGTCGATCATTTTTTGTGCTTCAACAGCTGCCTTATCTTTTGATTCAAGGATGGTGCGGTCAGCCGCATCTTTCGCATCACGAAGGATCTGATCACGAACGGCGTTTGCTTCTGCGATTAGTTTTTCGTTGTCCGATTTCAATTTAATCATTTCGGCTCTTGTTCTTTCTGCAAGATCAAGTGCGCCCTGGATTTCATTTTCACGGTCTTTAAGGCCTTTAATGATTGGTTTCCAGGCAAATTTGGCTAAGATGAAAACAACCAGCAAGAATACAACCAGCATCCAGAAAATAAGGCCTGGGTTTGGAGTAAGCAATGACATAGTATAATGAGTTTTGAGTGTAAGAACCGCTCTCTTTTATTTCTTAAAAAATCGTGGAAGCCTAATGCTCCCACGAAGAATTTCAATGTTACCTCAGCCGCCTAATGCAAAAGAAGTAAGGGCCCGGGGCCCAATGTTTTTTACTACAGCTTGAACGAAATCAGCAGACAGATAACCGCTGCGAAAAGCGCAACCGCCTCGATAAGAGCGGCGATGATAAGCATTGCAGTCTGGATAGCACCAGCAGCTTCTGGCTGACGAGCGATACCTTCAACAGCGCTTCCACCGATTCTACCAATACCAAGACCAGCACCGATAGCAGCAAGACCAGCGCCGATTGCAGCACCGAATACAGCTAGACCAGCACCACTTTGTTCTGCAGCTTGAAGCAAGATTTGAAACAACATAATTGTGTTTGTTAAAATATATAATTAATAAAAAAGAGATTCAATCAATGTCCGTGATCTGCATGGCTGTGCTCTTCAATAGCACTTCCAATGTACATGGACGACAAAAGGGTAAAGATAAATGCCTGGATAAACGCCACCATGATCTCGATAAAGTTGAGGAACAAGGCGAAAAGCGAAATAACAGGAGCGATCACAATGCTTTGGAAAATAAAGATCAGACCGAAAAGACTCAAAAGGATAATGTGACCTGCTGTCATGTTTGCGAACAACCGGACCATGAGAGAGAAAGGCTTCATAAACACACCTACGATCTCAACCGGAATCATAATCAGCAACAATGGAATGGGAACGCCATCTGGCTTTACAAGGTGCTTATAATAATTGCCATTTGCATTCAGGTGAACTACGATGAATGTCAGAACGGCAAGCGTCATTGTAATAGCAATGTTACCCGTCACGTTGGCCGATCCCGGAAGCAAACCCAGAATGTTGTTGACCAATATAAAGAAGAACAATGTCAGCAGGTAAGGAAGGTATTTTTCGTATTTAGGGCCCACATTAGGCTTCACAACATCATCGCGGATGAAAAGGATAATGACCTCCATGGCGGATTGGAAACCTTTCGGTGCCTTACCCTTGCTGTTTTTGTAGTAACCTGCAATGCTGGTGAAGATCAGGATCAGAATCACCGCGCTCAGCATCATGGATGCTACGTTCTTGGTGATCGAGAAATCATACACAACGCGGGACTCGTCAACAGGGACAATCGTCTCAGCATCACCGTGAACCAGGTGATAACCATTGTATTCGTGGTGCTCGTTGTGAAAGTTCGAAGATGAGAAAACTTCAATTCCGCGATCTGCTGAATAAAGAATTACAGGAAGCGGAAGAACCACGCCATGCGTGATTTCCCACTCATGGGAATCAGCAATGTGGTGCATGATCATCTGACCAATATTGAACTCCTCTTCTGACTCTTCAAGATTATGTTCAATTTTATGCTCTTGCTCATTAATGCCTTCAACCAACTTTTCAGCCTCGTGCTGGGTAGGTTCGTCCGCCCTTGCAGGAACATTCAAAAGGCAGGTTGCCGCAACCAGGGCAGTAGTAAAAAACAGTCTCAAATGGGTGTACATAAAGGCTTGAAATGCTATGCTTTGTCAATTGCGGCGCAAGTTACGATACAAACCATATATTTCAAAGCATGTATAAAATAAATAGAGTGCAAAAAAGTTGGTAATAAATAGGAATGAATCACTTAGCCCCTTGAACAAAAATAATGCAATGAAAATCAGGCTGAGAATGATCCTTCCGACGATGACTGCAATGTAAAAAGTGACAAATTTTTCACGATTGTTTCGAAACCCGATCTCCATCAGGCGATGGGCGAAAAACGAGAGCCCGAAGAAGAATACCAGAATGTACCATATATAAGGGTGCAAAAAGCGGTCGAAGTGAAAATGCTGAGCAAGGAAAAATGCAATTCCGATAATGATAGTAGCAGCAACTGTTCGTAACATGCGTGGCGCTTTAAGTGCAATCTATTTTTTTGTAAAACCTTTGATCAACATATATAATGAACCTGCAATCGACAGCAGCGACAGCACCAGCGTCCAGACCGGAACATCATTTTGCTGCCATTCGTCGAGCTTATAGCCCCCGTAAGTGAAGATCAGAATGGTCCCGAGCATTTGGGTGGCCATGCCGGAATATTTCAGGAAACCCGAAGATTGTTTTTGCAGCGTCCTTTTACGCTCTTCCTTTGCCGCATCATCATTGTTCGTTTCCATGTAGTTGCCGGATTATATGAGGCAAAATTGCTTCAAATTTTACAATTGCGCTTATCTTCGATACGTAATTATTTAAATTACCGTTTTAGATTTGCTTATAAGAAGACCAAAGACATCCCTAACTTCATATTTGTGACCAACCGTTTTGCCCTCCACATCTGCCGCACAGCCCTTTCACTAACCATGATCAGTTTGGTGGCAAGTTGTTCGCAGTTCAGTACAAGACCTGCGGCGGTCGGTTTCCACAATCTTTCCGCACATTACAATGCCTATTTCATCGCCGAGCAGGGTCTTGCCGAGGCGGAGTTTCAAATGAATAAGGCTTACAAAGAAAACTATAACGAATTGCTGCCCATCCTGCTGCCCATGGACTCAGTGCTTTCCCTGCCGGTAAAGCCGCAGTTGCAGGATGCCATTAAAAAAGCGTCCATAGTTGCCGAAAAGCACCAGAACAGCAAATGGGTTGACAACAGTTATATCGTCCTTGGTAAATCCAGATTATATCTCGGCGAATGGGCAGACGGGCTTGAAGCATTGCGCTATGTATATGCAAATGGCAAGGATGAAAATGACAAGAACAATGCGCTAATCCTGCTTATGCGGGCTTACATTATCAGAAAGGATTTTTCCAATGCACTGGGTGTGGCCGAATATTTGAGCCAGCAGCCGCTCAGCAAAGCATCGACCCGCGAATTTTATCTTACCAAAGCCTACCTGCACCAGCAAAACGGAGAATATCTGACTTCCGTGGCGATACTGGAAGAGGCATTTCCGCTCCTTAAAAAATCTACCGAAACAGCCCGTATCCACTTTGCGGCCGCTCAGATGTACGACCGCCTGGGACAGTATGGACTGGCGAATAAGCATTATAAAAGTGTAAGTAAAAATCGGCCGGGCTATGATCTGGGTTTTTATTCTGCCATGAATTCGCTTCAAAATGAAGTTGTGCTGAACCCCAAAAAGGATCTGGATGATGTCGGTTTCGATAAAATGCTTCGTGATCGCAAGAATGCAGACCTGAACGACAAGATCTATTTCACCATGGGCTTGTTGGCTGAGCATAGAAAGCAGATCCCCGAGGCCATTGGTTATTTGCAAAAGGCCGTTGCAGCCTCAAAAGGAACAAATATGGAGCAGAAAGCTTACAGTTACCTGCAACTCGCGCGAGTCAACTATGAATCTTTGGAAAAATTTGAGTTGTCAAAAGCATATTATGACAGCGCACTTACCATTCTGCCGCAGCAAGCGCCTGAATACAAGCTTGTTTCAGAGAGAAAAAGGGCGCTGGATGAGTTTGTAAAGCATTATAGCGTTGTAAATACAGAAGACAGTTTGCAAAAGCTGGCGCAAATGAACCCTGCCGCGCTTGATAACCGGATAGATGCTATTATTGAAGCGCAGGAAGCCGCAAGAAAGGAGCAGGAAGCAAAAGAAAGAAAAGCAATGTTGGCCGCTCAGAACACGAATGTTCAAAGTGTGCAAAACCCGCTGATCAATGGTGGCGAACGCAGGTGGGAGCTTTACGATCCGGCACTGATTAATCAAGGACGGACAGAGTTTAAAAGAACCTGGGGTAACCGTCCTTTGGAAGACGACTGGCGCAGGAGCAGCCGGCAAATGCGCTCACTGGCCGGTAATGATCCGAATGCACCCGACTCACTTGCTGCACAGACCGAAGTCATAGCCGACAACAGCCTGAAAAAGGGCACACCGGAATGGGACGCTTTGCACGCATCTTTAAAACAAAATATCCCTCTCACAGAAGGACAGATGGCCGATTCTCAAAAGAAAAAAGAGGATGCACTTTATAATCTGGGCAAGATTTACAGGTTCGATTTGCAGGAATCGCAGCGGTCAATCAACACATTCGAGCGTGTTCTTACTGAATATCCTAAAACTCAATACAAGGAAGAGCTTTATTATCTGCTTTATCTTACCTATGAGGCTGATAATGGTAAAAATACATGGAAAAACAAGCTGTTCGACGAATATCCGACTTCCACCTATGCCCGGCTTGTTGGTAAGGCATCCGACAGTAACCTGGCCGGTTCGGGAAACCCTGTGAAGGAATATGAAGCTGCCTATGCCCTTTATTCAAAAGGTGATTATACCAAAGCACTTGATGATATTGAACAAAATCTTCCGGCTTATAAAGGCCACGCTATGGAGGACAAATTTGCGCTTTTACGCGTTTTCCTGATCGGCAAAGTGCGCGGCAAAGATGCTTACACACAGGCCATTGCAGAATTTATGAGGTTATATCCTTCCAGCATCTATCTTCCAAGGCTCAAAGAGATGCAAGAGCTGAATTCGCTTTCCATGGGAAAGAGATAATTGGCCGAAATTGTATATTTGTCTGTTTACAATTAATTAACTCCGTTTTATATGCTTGAATTCCAACCCGGAAAGTATCGCCGCACCATAATCCGTCTCTGGCGGACTATCGGAATTGGACTGGGTCTGTTTATACTTTACATTGTTGCCGTCAGCTTTAACTTTTTCTGGTTATTCGGCGGAATGCCCGATTTGAAAACACTTGAAAACCCTAAAAGTGAACTTGCATCCGAGCTGATCAGTGAAGATGGGAAGTCATTGGGTAAGTATTTCTTCGAAAACAGAACGCAGATTGATATTTCGCAGATTTCTCCCAATCTGATAGACGCGTTGGTTGCTACTGAGGATGCGCGTTTTGTGAACCATTCGGGGATAGATCCAAGAAGTTTGTTGCGTGTTTTCAAGGGTGTTGTTTCCAGAAATTCGAGCTCAGGCGGGGGAAGTACGCTCACGCAGCAGGTTGCCAAAAACCTTTTCAACACACGTTCAGAGGAATTTGAAGGCCTTTTGGGAAAAATTCCTTTGGTAAGAATTGTAATTGCAAAGACCAAAGAATGGGTTTTGGCTGTGATCCTGGAAAGGAAATATACCAAACAGGAGATCATGCAAATGTATCTCAACACAGTTTCCTTTGGTAATAACACCTACGGCATCAAGGTTGCTGCGAAGACATATTTCAATAAAGAGGCATGGGATCTGAATGTCACAGAAGCTGCATTGCTGGTTGGAATGCTGCAAAACCCAACGCTGTTCAACCCATTGCGCTTCCCTACCAATGCTATGAACCGCCGAAATACGGTTTTGGCGCAAATGACCAAATACGATTACATCCCGAGAGAAGATTTTGAGAGATATAAGGAAAAGCCCCTGGGCATCGATTTTAATGTAGAAGGCCATAATACAGGGTTAGCGCCTTATTTCAGGGAATCCATGCGGGGTTATCTGAAAAGCTGGGTGAAGATGTATAATGAGGAGCATGATATGAATTATGATCTGTATACCAGCGGTTTGCGCATTTATACTACCATTGATTCAAGAATGCAGCGTTACCAGGAGGACGCGCTGACCGAGCATATGAAGGGACAGCAAAAGCTCTTTGACGAACACTGGAAAGGTCGTAACCCCTGGTCATTTGATAACGGAAAAGAAATTCCGGGTTTCCTGACAACAGCCGCTCGGAGATCACCACATTTCATCTCATTAAAGCGTGATCTGGGCGAGGAAGAAGCTTGGAAAATAATGCGTAAGCCTTATAAAATGAAGGTTTTCTCATGGAATGGGGAAAAGGAAGTGATGATGAGCCCGATCGATTCAATTGCATATTACAAGCGGTTTTTAAGAGCGGGTATGATGTCAATGGATCCAAGAAACGGCCATGTTAAGGCTTGGGTAGGCGGCATCAATTTTAAGTATTTCAAATATGATCACGTTAAGCAGGGATCACGGCAGCCGGGCTCTACATTCAAGCCTTTTGTATACGTTTCGGCATTGGACAAAAACTTCCTGACGCCTTGTGATCACGTAACGGATGCCCCGATTTATTTTGGTCCTTCCGACGGTGTGCCCGGCGGTTGGTCTCCTAAAAACTCCAACAATAAATACTCTTACCAGTCACTTTCACTGCGTCAGGCTTTGGGTAAGTCTGTGAATACGGTCAGTGCTTATCTGATAAAAATGGTGAAGGCCAAAACCGTGGCTGAGTATGCGCATAAGCTGGGCATTACTAGCAAGTTGCAGGAAGTTCCTTCGCTTTGTCTTGGGATCAGTGATGTATCGGTTTTTGAAATGGTAGGCGCTTACAGTGCATTCGCCAACGGCGGCCACAGGACTGAGCCTATGACCATTCTCCGCATTGAGGACCGTTATGGCAATGTTTTGCAGGAATTTTTCCAAAAGCAAAATCAGGAAATCAGTGAGAATATGGCTTATAATATGCTGTATCTGATGCGTGGAGCCGTGGAAGATCCGGGTGGAACGGCTGGAAGGCTGAGACAATATGGCGTAACCGAAGGCAACGAGATCGCGGCTAAAACCGGAACAACTTCCAATTATTCGGACGGCTGGTTCATGGGCATGACACAACATTTGGTATCCGGAATCTGGGTTGGAGGAGAGGATCGCAGCATTCACTTCCGGACCATTGCCTACGGGCAAGGTGGCCGCATTGCGATGCCGGCCTGGGGAATGTTTATGCAAAAGGTTTACAAAGATCCCACGCTGGTTCAATACAGAAAAGAACCTTTCAAAAAACCTGAAAATTACGTGCGGGAATGCGGCGGCGTGTCCACCGACAGCACCGACACATATGTTCCACCTTCCCGCTCAGACGACGAAGGCGTGTTGTTTTAATGGGATAATGCACTGATTGTGAACATTCTAGTTGCACCTGACAAATTTCGCGGCTCTCTTGAAGCAATTGACGTTTGCAGGGCGATCGAAGCGGGTATTTTACTTGCTTACCCCGATGCGAATGTCACAACCATCCCGCTAGCTGATGGTGGCGAGGGAACAGCGCAAATCCTGACACGCCAAGCACGAGGTAATACCATCCGCATTGAAGTAAGTGATCCGTTAGGGCGTTCAATTACAGTTTCTTACGGCCTGTCCGGTGATGGGCAAACTGCCTATATTGAGATGGCGGCTGCGTCTGGTTTGGCATTGCTGTCTCAGGAGGAGCGCAATCCGTTGCTAACCAGCACATACGGGACTGGTCAACTCATCAAAGATGCCTTGGACCGCGGTGTTCAGCAAATTATTTTAGGCATAGGCGGAAGCGCTACGACCGACGGTGGTATGGGCATGGCGGAAGCATTGGGCTATCATTTTTATGATAAAAACAATGTGCAATTGCCTGCAAAAGGTGAATCGATGCATGAGGTCGCGCGTATTGACGAAACTGAAAAGGATCGCCGTTTAAATGCAGTTTCCATCACCGTTGCTTGCGATGTTACCAACCCACTTTACGGTCCAAATGGCGCCGCACACATTTACGGTCCGCAGAAAGGTGCCGATCCCGAAATGGTCGAATTGCTCGACAATGGCTTGAAAACTTTGAGTGAAATTGCTTCAAAAACTTTTGGAAAAGACATTAGTAACCATCCGGGCGCAGGTGCTGCGGGTGGCTTAGGTGCAGGTTGTCTCTGGTTTTTAAATGCAGTCTTGAAAGACGGCGTGAGCATTGTTATTGAGCAAACGCACATTGCCGAGCGCATTAAAGATGCCGATCTGGTTCTTACCGGCGAGGGTAAGGTCGACGAGCAGACATTGGCAGGTAAAGTTGTAAAAGGACTGGCCGATTTTTGCAGCATAAACCAGGTTCCGCTGGCTGTGGTTTGCGGCACTTTGCAGATTACACCCGAGCAAGTGCGTGATGCTGGCATAACTTATGCAGTGTCCGTTTTGAACCGGCCTATGGATCTTAATCAGGCCCAGGCAGATGCTTTTGAGTTGGTTAAGGACGCAACTTTTCATCTTGTGCGGTTGTTTTTTTCAAATAGATAAGGTCCAGAAATTTATTCAATGTCTGAATTCAATTATAAAGAAGAACTTTCAAAAATTCCGCTTGATCCAGGTGTATATCGCTATTTTGATGAAACCGGGGAAGTAATATATGTGGGTAAGGCAAAAAGCCTCAGAAGCAGGGTTTCGAGTTATTTCCTGAAATCCAATCAGCACGACCGTAAAACCAAACGGCTCGTAAGTCAGATCCGCCGCATTGAATACACCATTGTTCACAGCGAATGGGATGCATTATTGCTTGAAAATCAGCTTATCAAGCAGTTGCAGCCGAAATTCAACATTCTCCTTAAAGACGATAAAACATACCCTTTCATATGCGTTACGCAGGAGCGCTTTCCGCGTGTGTACGTGACGCGCAACCTGGACAGGACTAAGGGCACTTTTTACGGGCCATTTGCCAGTTTGCGGACCATGCACACACTCCTTGATATGTTCAGATCGCTTTACACCATCCGTTCGTGCCAGTTGCCGCTTTCGCAGGCGAACATTGAAGCAGGGAAATTTAAAGTTTGTCTGGAATACCACATTGGCAACTGCAAAGGCCCGTGCGAAGGGTTGCAGGACGAAGCCGAGTACAATGCGGAAATCGAACAGGTCCATAATATCCTTAAAGGCAATTTATCGCTGCCGCAACAATATTTTAAAGACAAAATGTTGAAAGCTGCCGAGCAAATGGAATTTGAAAAAGCACATTCCTGGAAAACGAAAATCGAAAGCCTTTCTAATTTCCAAAGTAAAGCCACTGTTACGAATCCGAAGATCGGGAACATTGATGTGCTGACCATCGTGTCCGATGAAGAAGCCGCTTATCTCAATTTTATGAAAATAAAACAGGGATATATGGTTGCTACACAGACCATTGAAGTGAAGAAGAAGCTTGATGAAAGCGATGCGGAGATCCTGGCATTAATGATCGTCGAAATGCGTTCCAAGTTTGGGGCCGAAGCCAAAGAGCTGATCTCGAACATTAAACCCGATTTGGAAATGCGCCTGGAACTGACTGTCCCTCAGATAGGTGACAAAAAGAAGCTGCTCGATATGTCCATGAAGAATGTGATGTATTTCCGCCGCGATAAAGCCGAGCGCAGGGAAGTGGAAGCATCTGCGACTTCGTCCAAAAAAGACAGGATTCTAATCCGTTTAAAGGCAGATTTGCAATTAAAAACGCTCCCTAGGCACATTGAATGCTTCGATAACTCCAACATTCAGGGTACGAACCCGGTTGCTGCCATGGTTTGTTTTAAGGACGGAAAGCCTTCTAAAAAGGACTACCGGCATTTCAACATTAAAACCGTGATCGGCCCCAATG
The DNA here is from genome assembly GCF_021502625.1 of Dyadobacter sp. CY351. Lineage (NCBI taxonomy): Bacteria > Pseudomonadati > Bacteroidota > Cytophagia > Cytophagales > Spirosomataceae > Dyadobacter > Dyadobacter sp. CY351. The sequence goes on from NZ_JAKFFU010000002.1 coordinate 550,724, forward strand.
ACTTTGCATCCATGAACGAGGTGGTAGGAAGGCGTTATCTCAGGCTGATTGCAGAAGAGCAGCCGCTCCCGGACTTAATAGTGGTGGATGGTGGAAAAGGTCAGCTTGGCGCTGCCTGTGATGCCTTGAAAAATCTGGGTATATATGGCCAGGTGCCCATTATCGGCATTGCTAAAAGGTTGGAAGAAATCTACTTTCCGGAAGATTCCCTGCCGCTTTACATTGATAAAAAATCTGAATCATTGAAGCTCATTCAGCAGATCCGCGATGAAGCGCACCGGTTCGGGATCACGTTTCACAGGGATAAGAGAAGCAAAGCCAGCCTGATCAGTGAACTGGACGGTGTGGACGGCGTAGGTAAGGTGACGGCTGCGAAATTGCTCAAATTCTTCGGGTCTGTTCGTGGTATCCGTGAGAGTTCATTGGAACAGTTGGCGGGGCTCGTCGGGCTTGACCGGGCGAAGAAGGTAAGGGCTTACTTCGATGCTATGGCAGACAATGTTGAGTGACCGGCCAGGTTTTTGCCGGCAATGTATCCGGTTGTCCAGGCATTTTGAAAATTGAATCCGCCTGTAATGCCATCAATGTCAAGCACTTCTCCTGAGAAATATAAACCTGGGACTGCTTTGCTTTCTAGTGTTTTATGATCAATGTCGTTCAGGGAAATTCCGCCGCATGTCACGAACTCTTCCTTAAAAGTAGTTTTTCCTTTTACATCAAACTGACTGTTTGTCAGTAATTCCGTAAGCCGGTTCAATGCTTTGTTCGTCGCATCTGACCAGCGCAGCTCGTCCGGAATTTCTGATTTTGCAACGAACGCTTTCCATAACCGTGCGGGAATGCCCAACCTTGCATGCGAGGAGATTTGCTGTTTCGGCGTTTTGGTTTTTTCACCCATCAAAAATTCCCTGACCTGCTGCTCATTCATTTGAGGAACCCAATTGATCTTGCAAATAAAATTGTAATCCTTTTCCGCAAGATCGCGTGCGCCCCAGGCCGACAGTTTCAGAACGGCCGGGCCACTAAAACCCCAATGTGTTATCAGCAGCGGGCCTTGCCATTCATGTTTGGTTCCCGAAATTTTCACAAGAGCATCCTGAACTGAGACACCGGCCAGCGGCAGAAGATAATTGCCGGGTGTGTTAAATGTAAAAAGAGATGGAAGCGGGTTAATGATCGTGTGATCATGCGTTTGAAGCCAATCAAATCCGCTCGCCTTCGGATAGCCGCCGGTTGCAATTAGCAGTTTATCCGCATAGAGTTTTTCATCATCATTTAGCTGAACCGAAAAACCTTCACGGCCCTCCCCTGTAATTTTAGAAAATGACTGAACAGACGTGCTCGTTCTGATCTCAATGTTGAGGTTACGAGCCGTTCTGATCATGCATTCAATAATCGTTTGTGAAGAATCTGTAACCGGGAACATTCTGCCATCGGGCTCGGTCTTCAATTTCACACCCTTATTCTCAAACCAACTGACGGTGTCCTTCGCATCGAAATGATGCAGCAATTTCCGAAGCAACTTTTCACCACGGGGATAATTTTTAATAAAAAAACGCAGATCGGACGGGTTATGCGTCACATTGCAGCGGCCACCGCCCGACACCCGGACTTTGTTCAAAACCGTCTTATTCTTCTCCAAAATCACAATTTTCGCGTCCGGGTTCTCTTCTGCCGCCGTTATAGCAGCCATAAACCCGGAGGCGCCTCCACCCACAATGACAATCTGCATAGCACTTCTATTCATCATACAAAAATGACATGTAAGTTTTAAAAACTGCTATTTCTTTTCATATCTTTCTCCACAGCTAAAATATTTGCAACCTAAATGTTTGACTATACATGCAAAAAATCCTCGTTATCGGTCTCGGAAAAGTGGGGTCTCTCGTCGGGACTTTATTGAGTAAAAAATTCAATGTTACCGGGGTTGATAAAACCCAACCTGCTGTGCTGCTTCCATTTCCTGTAATCCCCGGCGACATCAGCAATCCGGAATTTCTGGAACAAACACTTGCCGGGTTTGATGCAGTTGTATCCTGCATGCCTTATAATCTCAACTTACCCATCGCGCGTAAAGCCTGCGAGCAGGGAATACATTATTTCGATCTGACCGAAGACGTTGCCACGACCGCCGCGATACGGGAAATGGCAAAGGAAAGCAAGAGCGTGCTTGCACCGCAATGTGGCCTGGCGCCTGGTTTTATTGGCATAGTAGGGATGGATCTTGCCAAACGTTTTACCAAATTACGTGACATCGAACTGCGCGTAGGCGCTTTGCCACGCTATCCGAATGGTTTGATGGGCTATTCTTTTACATGGTCTCCGGCGGGTGTCGTGAATGAGTATATCAATGATGCGGAAGTGATCCACAATGGCGTCCGGAAGATGGTTCCTTCATTGGAAGGCATTGAAATGATCAATATAGAAGGGCAGGAGTTTGAAGCTTTCATCACCTCAGGAGGTTTAGGGACTATGTGTGAAACATTGGAGGGGAAGCTGGATACGCTGAATTACAAGACGATACGATATCCCGGACATTGTAGCCTGATGCGTTTCATGCTTTACGAACTTTGCTTGAAGGATAAGCGCGAACTGATCGAGCAAATATTGACAGAGGCAAAACCGCCTGTGCAGCAGGATGTTGTTTACGTTTATGCAGTTGTTGAAGGCTGGAAAGAGAACCGGTTGGAAAGGGAAGAGTTTTACCGGGCATACCATCCCATTGAGATCGACGGGCAACATTGGCGCGCTATTTCCTGGACAACTGCCGCCTCCATTGCTTCGGTTGTAGAGATGGTTGCAAATGGCGTGTTACCCAGTAAGGGTTTCATTCGTCAGGAAGATATTTTATTGCAAGATTTCCTTCAAACGCAAAATGGTTCGTTTTTTAATTGAGAAGGAACATTACACACAAAAGACTGATTAATGGAAAATATACAAACTGTCCTGGATGCGCTAGGCATTCAGCAGCTTAATAATGGTGTTAGCACAGGCAAAGTTCATCAGGCCGGAAATGGAGGGATTTTGGAATCCGTTTCGCCGGTTGACGGCAAAAGAATAGCGCAGGTAAACCAGGCTGATCGCTCTGATTATGACTTCGTGGTGCAGAAAGCGGTAGAAGCGTTTAAAATTTGGAAACAGATCCCTGCACCAAAACGCGGTGAGATTGTGCGCCAGATGGGTGATCAGCTTCGGAAATTTAAAACGGAGCTTGGCACACTGGCAAGTTATGAAATGGGTAAAAGCTTGCAGGAAGGATTGGGAGAAGTGCAGGAAATGATCGATATCTGCGATTTTGCAGTGGGTCTTTCGCGCCAGCTTTACGGATTAAGCATGCATAGCGAACGCCCGCAACACCGGATGTATGAGCAATGGCATCCGATCGGTGTCGTCGGCATTATTTCTGCATTTAATTTTCCGGTTGCGGTCTGGTCGTGGAATGCCATGCTGGCGTGGGTTTGCGGGGATGTTTGTATCTGGAAACCTTCGGAAAAAACGCCGCTAACGGCATTGGCATCACAAAACATTATCAAAACAGTGCTTGAAGAAAACGATGTGCCGGAAGGCGTGTCGTGTATTTTGACGGGCGGCCGCGAAGTAGGAGCATGGCTGGCAAATGATCCCCGGATCGCATTGGTTTCGGCAACGGGAAGCACACGGATGGGGAAAGCGGTGGGTGAAGCTGTGGCTAGGCGGCTAGGTAAAAGCTTGCTTGAACTGGGCGGTAACAATGCCATCATCATCACGCCGTCGGCCGACCTGCACATTGCTATCCCCGGCATCGTATTCGGGGCAGTGGGAACAGCAGGCCAGCGATGCACATCTACCAGAAGGATCATTGTCCAGGCTGAGATTTATGAAGAGGTGAAGCAGCGGCTGGTGAAAGCATACGCGCAACTGCGCATTGGAAATCCACTTGATGCCAACATGCACGTCGGTCCGTTGATCGATAAGGATGCTGTTTCTCAATATCAGCTTGCCGTAGAAAAAGTGATAGACGCCGGTGGCACTTTTATTGTCGAGCCGCAAGTGCTGAATGGGCCAGAATTTTCGTCCGGATGTTACGTTGCGCCTTGTATTGCGGAGGTTCAAAATAGATATGCAATTGTGCAGCATGAGACCTTCGCGCCCATTCTTTATTTGATTAAATACAATGATATGGAAGAAGCCATCGCCATTCAGAATGACGTTCCGCAAGGATTATCATCTGCTATTTTTACGCTAAATATCAGAGAATCAGAGCTGTTCCTTTCTCATGGAGGATCCGATTGCGGGATTGCTAATGTGAACATTGGCACTTCGGGAGCGGAGATTGGCGGGGCATTCGGCGGAGAAAAGGAAACGGGCGGCGGTCGTGAATCGGGTTCGGATGCCTGGAAAGTTTATATGCGCAGGCAGACAAACACGATCAATTACGGAACGGCACTCCCGCTGGCGCAGGGAATAAAGTTTGAGATTGAGTAATTAAAATTTTTAACTTTGTACAAATCAAAACACATTATATAACATCAGAATAGCCCCTCATGACTAAATACCACCTTACCTCAGACCAGATTAGCTCCAAAGTAGCCGGCGAAACAGTCATACTCAATCACAGCAAAGGTGCTTATTACGGACTGAACGAAGTGGGAATGCTTGTCTGGGATAATCTGGAAAAAGGCCCGCAAACCATTGATTCTCTTTGTGATGCAGTGATCAGCGAATATGAGATTGATGCTGAAACTTGTAAAAATGACATAGATTTTTTGCTGAAAGACCTTATTTCTGAAAAACTGGTGGAGGTAACTAATTAGGGACGATTGGGACGATTTAAGCACCATATTGCCAAATGGAACGGTTTATCGCATGAAGGAAAGCTCATTTTTCTGAAAGCGGCTGTGAGTCTGGTGCTTATCAAAACGGGTCTGGCGATTTTACCCTTTGGCACATTCAGGAAAATATTCCATTGGCTTTGCAAAAGTGAATCCACCGGTGAAATATCCCAGGAAAGAATCGATCAGACTGTCTGGGCCGTTGATACTGCCTCCCATATATTGCCATTAGAATTGCTATGTCTCCCGCGCGCGCTGGCAACCAAATATCTGCTCCGTAAAGTGCCCGCATTAACATTAGAAATAGGCATCGAAGTAAATCCTGCCAAGCAATTCGAGGCGCATGCGTGGGTGGAGAAAAACGGCTCCGTCATTATGGGTAACTGGCCGGAATCAGTTCTTTATCAGCGAATTTGGGTTTGGAAATGATTTTACCATAATATACATGCATTATTACAAAGCCTTTGGGTTAAATATCCTTTCCGAAATACAACTGCCCGAATTAAGTCACGGAGACGCTAACTCCGATCCCGATTTATATATCAAATCAGCAGCATTCGAATTGCTTGCTCTGGGCAAAACACAGTTATATCGAAGAGGCGTGCGGGCATCTTTCGGGAAAGATGCTGACGAGAATCTTTATTTGCATTGGGATAATATAGCCTCGTTTAAAGCTACAAATGGCAATTATCTGTATGTAAATGCATTAACTGATGACGGTAATCTGATAAGCCTGTTTACAGTAAGTGAGGCTATCGGTTTGATCCTGTTTCAACGCGGGTTGTTTCTCCTGCATGCCAGCTCGGTGCAGGTTGGCAATGAAGGCTGGTGTTTCATGGGAACGCCGGGAGCCGGAAAATCAACAACGGCAGCTGCGTTTATTAAAGCAGGTTGCAAATTGCTAAGCGACGACCTAACCGCCATCGCCTTCCATGAAGATGGATCAGCTTACATTGTTCCTGCATACCCACAGCTTAAAATCTGGGACAAAACGGTCGCCGGCCTGCACTACTCGGAATCCGAACTACATCCGGTGAGCGAAGGCGTCAACAAATTCTCTTATGAGCCGAAATCAGGTTTTTCACATGAGCCAGTGCCATTAAAGGAAGTGTTTTTTTTGCATAGAGCACGCAATAGGAAACCGTTGGCAGCGCTGTCTGCTGCTGAGATTCCTACCGAGACATTGAAGCACTTCCCGCTGCCCAGCCAGCTGCTTACCCGGGACGTTTTGAAAAGACTTTTTTTACAGAGCTTTCAATGCAGCAAATCCGCGAAGCTGTGGAAGAAGAAACGTCCGGACGGATTTGAAAACCTGGAAAAATGGGTCAGTGAATGCATTCCGGAACAACAAACAGCCGGATAATATGCCAGACCTGAAAATTTCTCCTGAGCTGGCCCTGCTGATTGAAGCTGCGCTCGGAGGGAAATCAAAACCGCCATTCCAAATACATCAACGCGAGGTAATCTGGCCAAAATTCACAAGGCAGGCCAACTGGCATCAGGTGAGACCATTATTGTTGGATCATTTGCAAAACGGGGCAGAACAGCCTGAAATTCCTGTTAAACATTTAGCGGCTTTGAAAGAATTCGCGATGGGGCAGGCCGTGACAAATATGGCGTTTTTAGGAATTTCCGTGCGCTTATATCAGCAGCTTATTGCGGCTGACGTCAAAGCTTTTTTAATGAAAGGTGCATTGTGGGCCTGGCTGTTGTATGACAAGCCCAATCAGCGGGAATTCGGCGATATTGACTTTTTTATCAAGGAAGAAGATGTTCCCCGGAGTCTTGACACATTAAAAGCAAGTGGCTTTGCACCAGACGCTTACCGCAGGTATTTATTGAGTGAGGATGCATTGAGACAGGCCTATCTGGATACGGATTATCAGCTTCCTTTGGAACCGGTCGGAGAACATACATTACAGTCACTGGAAGTCCAGTGGAGGCCGAGTTACCCTCGTTACTGCTATAATCTGACCTGGGAAGAACTTTCAAAGGATATGATTGAGGTGCAAATGGCTGGTGCTGCTATCCACATTCCCCGCATGGAAAACCAATTGCTCCTGATGGTGATTCACCATGGCGGCATCGAGCAGTGGGACAAGCTGAAATACATGGGCGATTTCGTAAGACTTTTACGGAAACATGCGGGTGAACTTAATTGGGATTACATTCAGGACATGACCATTAAGAAAGGTTTCAACCGGCTGCTCATGGAATCGCTTGCGATGGCCCATATGCTTACTGGTGAAACCTTTTCAAGCCCGAACATGGCAGATACTGTGAACGCTCCTTCCGAACATTTCAGAAATGCAATTCTTACGCATTGGGAAAACGAACGTCCGGTATTGAAGTCAAAATCGTGGCGCATATTTACTTATAATATGCGCCATAGGGATAATCTGAGCGTTAAATTATCAATTATTGCTGCTCATTTACGCTATCTCACTTACTGGAAGTTGCTCTGGCATAAGGCCTTTTGGTACAAGCAACACCGCTCTTAAACCAGCGTAAGCGTAATGGAGCCGGAAATGCTCTTTCCATGCGCAAGAATGTTAAGCCCTTCACCGGAATTGAATGAATCCACATTGGCTGTCAATGGCTCAATAGCCACACAGTCGCGCGCAGGCGGGGTGTATACGACCAGATAATTAAACTTACCTTCTCCGGTTTCCTGTTTGATCCGCAATGTGATGTCCTGATTCTCTGAAATCAGCTCAGTTGTGACACTGTCAGACGCAGCATTTACCACGAAGCAATTATCAAATGCTTTCTGATATATTTTGGTCGGCTTTTCTACAAGAAACGGCTTCCTGCCAACCGGAATCTGGTTATTGTCAAAATCTACAACTTCATCAGAAGGAATGTTGATCTTCCATGCGTCGGCCTGCTCATTACCAAGAACGAAATACGGATGCCACCCAAACATTGCCGGAGCCGGCTCATTACCTTGATTAATCGCCTCATAAGTTAATACAAACCGCCCGTCTGCGTGCAATGTATAAAGCACGGAGAAATCCACGGCAAATGGATAGCCTTCGGGATTATTGATCGAATAGGAAAGTTTCACCGAAGCCCTGTCGGCCTGAATGTCCTGCTCCTCAATGTTGAATGATTGTTTTCTCACCAATCCGTGTATGGCGTTCAGGTTGCCGGTTTCATTTTTAACCAACTGATATTCTTTACCCAGAAACTTATATTTCCCATCCGGAATCCTGCTGGCAAACGGAAAGAGGAGTTCGCTAGCGCTCTTTGTATCCGCAAGGAGGCTGTCGGGAGTAGGCGGCGTCTTCAACAGAGAAAACAAAGTAATCCCTTTTCTCAGTGATAACTGGCGAACAATGCCGCCTAACTCAGGAATAATAACACAGCGATTTCCAGTTGTTGATTCCTGGATTACAAGTTCAGTAAGCTCGCCAAATTGTTGTTCAAATATTTCAAAAGACATCTGTTGCGGAGTTTGGGATGGATGTTTGTTACAAAAATAATAGCCGGACAATGTGATTGCCCGGCTATATATATCATTATGAAGTCAAAGCGGCTTATTCGTTTGAAACGTCTTTACCAGCCTCTGCCAATTCTTCTTCTTTGTTGTCTTTTTCCAATGTATGTTTTACAACTTCCTCATGGATCGCTGCTTCTTCATTGGAACGACGGTTAATGTAGGCCTGATAGCTCGTTTCCTTCTCGTAAGGACGTTTTCCAATCAGTTTTTCAAGATCACTCTGGAACAAAATTTCCTTTTCCAAAAGCTCTTTCGCCAACACTTCCAATTTGTCTCGCTTCTCGAATAAAAGATTTTTAACAAACTGGTATGCCTGATCGATCAGCTTTCTAACTTCTTCATCAATAGCTTGTGACGTTGATTCGGAATATGGCTTCGTGAATGCGTAGTCGCTTTGTTTGGAATCGTAGTAAGAAATGTTTCCGATACGCTCGTTCATTCCGTACATAGTTACCATGCTATACGCCACTTTCGTAACGCGTTCAAGGTCACTTAATGCACCGGTAGAGATCTTGCCGAAAACCACATCTTCCGCAGCGCGACCGCCTAATGTCATACACATTTCGTCAAACAGCTGTTCTGTACGATACAAATACTGTTCTCTCGGCAGATACTGGGCGTAACCTAATGCTGCAACACCACGGGGAACGATCGATACTTTAACCAATGGATCAGCGTGTTCCAGGAACCAGCCTGCAACTGCGTGACCTGCTTCATGGTAAGCAACGATTTCCTTTTCCTCAGGGGAGATCAGTTTGTTTTTCTTTTCCAAACCACCGATAACCCGGTCCATTGCATCCTGGAAGTCCTGCATAGTTACTTCCTCACGGTTACGACGGGCTGCAATTAATGCTGCCTCGTTACAAACGTTCGCAATTTCAGCTCCCGCAAAACCGGGCGTCTGAGAAGATAGTTTTTGAATGTTAACGTCAGTCGACAATTTCAAAGGTTTCAAATGCACTTTGAAAATCGCTTCACGACCGATAACATCCGGCTTATCAACAGAGATCTGACGGTCAAAACGGCCTGGACGAAGCAAAGCTGGGTCCAAAACATCAGGACGGTTGGTTGCTGCTACGATAATGATACCGGAATCGGTAGCAAAACCATCCATTTCAACCAGCAGCGAGTTCAATGTATTTTCGCGTTCATCATTAGAACCTGGCATTGCACCACGTCCACGTGAACGGCCAACTGCGTCGATCTCATCAATAAAGATGATACAAGGCGCTTTTTCTTTTGCTTGCTTAAAAAGGTCACGGACACGCGCCGCACCCACACCCACGAACATTTCAACAAAGTCGGAACCGGACAGGGAGAAGAATGGAACTCCAGCTTCACCGGCAACAGCCTTGGCCAACAATGTTTTACCCGTTCCCGGAGGTCCTACAAGCAATGCACCTTTTGGAATTTTAGCACCCAGCTTCTTGAATTTGTCCGGGCTTTGCAGATATTCAACGATCTCTTTAATCTCTTCTTTCGCTTCGTCAAGGCCTGCAACGTCGTTAAAAGTGATTTTAACTTTGTTTTCAGCATCGAACAATGTAGCACGTGAACGACCAATGTTAAAGATCTGACCACCCGGCCCAACGCCGCCGGACATTCTGCCCAGAATGAAATACATCACCAGGATCATGACAATGAAAAAGCCCCAGGTTCCGAGGAAGCTGGTCCAGTCGTTGCGCGTATCTACAACAAAAGGCACCTTGTCATCGTCAGGAATGCCTTCCTGCATCTTGTCGAAATCTTTCTTAAATGTTTCAGCGGACGTTACCTGGAATTGGTAATGAGAAACTGTCTCACCACCGAAGTAATTATTCTCCTTTGCAACAACCTTGTATTTATCTTGTTTCAGGGCCTCTGGTTTCAGCGTTACCTCAACAGACTTGTCATTAACAATCGTTACCCGTTCGACTTCTTTGTCAGCCATCATTTTCTCGAAACGCTTTTGCGTCGTCTCGCGAATGGTTGAGGTCCGGTTTAGATATGTTATTCCAAGTATAGTGGCAATCAGAGCAGCGATAATCCAGCCCTGATATCCTTTTTGGGGACTTTTAGGACTGAGAGGCCCTCTTTTGTTATCGTTTTCGGACATTCTGTGTTTTTAATTAAGAGGAAATATAATAAACAACATTCCGGTCCAGGCGAATGTTCACCTGCCGGTCATTTATACCATGGAATCTTCCAGGTATGTCACCTCTGCATCTCCCCAAAGTTCTTCCAGATCATAATGCTTGCGGCGATCTTTGTTGAATATGTGTGCGACAACGTCAACATAATCAATCAAGATCCACTCTCCATTCGCCTTTCCTTCCTTCTGCCAGGGTTCTGTTTTGGACATTTTATAAACTTCGTCTTCAACCGAATTGGCCAAAGCATCTATCTGCGTGTCGGAGTTACCCGAACAAATTACAAAAAAATCAGTGATTGAGTTTTTTACATTTCTGAGGTCAAGTATTGCGATGTCCAGGCCCTTCTTTTCTATCATTCCTTTTGCTACCAGCTCAGAGAGATCTTTTGAGGATAGTTCTTTATTTTTGCGTTCTTTCATTCGTAGTTAATTCCTTTTCTAAACCCTAAAGTAAAACAAAAAAATTGTACAACTCTATACAGGATACCTTAATAATTGGTAAAAAAGTTATATATCTGCCAACTTGTCACTCTACAAACGACATAGCGGCTGAAATAGTGCACGCAGGGTTGTTCGACGAAGGGACTATTGTCATAACCGACAATCAGGTAAAAGGGAGGGGGCAGCGAGGGACCGAATGGGTGGCCGATCCGGGTCAGAATCTCACATTTTCGGTTATTTTAACGCCAGGTTTCCTGCCGGTTGCAGACCAGTTTTTATTGAGCCAGACAGTGGCTTTGGGAATCCGAGCTTATGCTGCATTATACGTAAATGACGCCAAAGTGAAATGGCCAAATGATGTGCATGTGAATGGCAAAAAAGTAAGCGGCGTCCTGATTGAAAATTCCATTCAGGGACGCAAAATTGCCAGCTCTATCATAGGCATAGGCGTTAACATTAACCAGACAGCATTTACGAATTCTTACGCCACGTCTATTGGCAGGGAAACAGGACGGCAGTTTGTGCTTAGCGAAGAATTTCACAAGCTGCTTCGCTGCCTCGATCATTCCTATGCTGATTTGAAATCCAGAACATTAAATGATCGTATCCGTAAAGATTATTTGACAAACCTGTTCGGATACAATCACGCTGTTCGGTTTAAATATCAGGACCGCGTTCTTGAAGGCACGGTAAGCCATGTTACTTTGCAGGGCAAGCTGGTTTTGAAATTGCTTTCCGAAAGCGGCATGCTGGAAGTCGGGCTGAAAGAAATAGAATGGCTGAAAGATTAGATCAGCCCCATTTGCCTATCACAATCATCACAATCGTACAGATTCCCAAGCCGAGCGATTCTCTTGCCAATTCAATGTTGAGGCTTCGCATGGCAGTTTCTCCAAAGAATACCCCTTCAAATTCCGGCGGCCATTGCAGCACAGCCGCGACCAGATATCCCGCCCCAAGCGCATAAAACACCCAGCTAGGCCACAGTTCACGAATGCTCATAAAACAGGCAAGCGCTGCAAAACTGTAAATAGCAATCCATAAGCCCGAATCGGGGTCGTTAAGCTGTAAATAAGCAAAAGCGATGAAAAGTATTCCGGAAGCAATCTTAAAAAGTCTCATATCGAAGTGGGGTTAGATTGGTTTTATTTACAAAATTGCGCCAGCGCATTGGCAGCATCCGAGTAACCAACATTAAGGGCTTGTTTCAGATTCGTACAACCCAAATCCTTTTCACCGTCATTCCATTGCGCAAGGCCGAGCCCATAAAATGCTTTGCCATAAGCTGCGTCCAAACGTACGGTCTGGCGAAAGGCCAGTGTGGCTTTCTTGTAGTCTTTGTTGCGATAGTAGGTGTTTCCGAGGTTATACCAGGCCATTTTATTGTTGTCATCCAGTTTGGTGGCTTTCTCAAAGTCAGCGATGGCTTCGGTGGGTTTTTCCATCAAAACCAATAACTGACCGCGGTTAAGGAAGACGTCGGCGGTGTCCGGCGCGAGTTCGGCTGATTTGTTGTAATCTGCAAATGCGGAATCCAGCTTGTTCTCATCTGTGTAAAGCAGCGCACGGTTAAAATAGGGTCGGTAGGAGGTTGGTTTTATCTTGATTGCCTGGCCAAAGTCGAGGAGTGCGCTTGGGTATTCTTTCAGTTCGTAATAAGCAACGCCCCGTAAATTGAATGCATCAGCGTTCGCATCGTCTTTTTCAATGGCTTTGTTGATGAACTCAATGGCTTCACGGGTCTTGCCCTGTTGCATTAATTCTTTCCCTTTTTGCAAAAAAGCATCAGAAGATTGGGCACATGAAACACATAAATAGAGGAAAAATAAAAAAAAATAACGCGGCATAACTGTTCATTTCTAATTGATTCGCACAAAAGTAAGCCCAAACGTTAAATGAATGTTTTCTTTTTGTCAATAAAATGTCTTTATCTTTGCACCTGGCAAATCGGAACTACCAGCTCCTTCCGAATCCCCCAGGTCCTGACGGAAGCAAGGGTAGGTGGTCGATGCGGTGAGATTCTCGGTTTGCCTTTTTTTATGTCCTTTCGGTTCTATTCTCCTCTTTCTTTTTGCTTTTGACCAGGGTTTTCTACTTTTGTGGAATATTCTAACCAATAAATTCCCGTTATGAAATTTTTTATTGATACTGCTAACCTGGCAGAGATTCAGGAAGCACAGGCACTTGGTGTTTTGGACGGCGTTACTACCAACCCATCGTTAATGGCTAAGGAAGGAATTACGGGCAGGGATAACATCATGCGCCACTACAAAGCAATCTGCGACATCGTAGAAGGAGATGTAAGTGCAGAGGTTATTTCAATCGATTTGGCTGGAATGATCCGTGAAGGTGAAGAATTGATCGAGATCGACGACAAGATCGTTGTGAAGATCCCTATGACGAAAGAAGGCGTTAAAGCTTTGAAATATTTCTCTGGAAAAGGTGTTCGTACCAACTGTACATTGATTTTCTCAGCAGGACAGGCTCTTTTGGCTGCAAAAGCAGGTGCTACATATGTTTCTCCATTCATTGGTCGTCTGGACGATATTTCAACAGACGGTATCGCGTTGATCGAGCAAATCCTTTTGATTTACAGAAACTACGGTTTTGATACACAAGTTCTGGCAGCATCTGTTCGTCACCCAATGCACATTATCCAATGCGCAGAAGTTGGTGCAGATGTAATGACTGGTCCTTTGAGCGCGATGGAAGCATTGCTGAAACACCCGCTTACGGATATCGGACTGGAAAAATTCCTTGCTGATTACAAAAAGGGAAATCCAAATACCTAATTTTTTATGACGGAGTCAACAGAGCCAATTATCATACTGGATCGGGCAGATATTTATCAGGGTGAGCGGCCTGTTTTAAACGATGTACATTTTGAAATAAAAAACGGTGAGTTCGTCTATATGATCGGACGGACCGGAAGCGGAAAAAGTTCTCTTTTGAAGACGTTGTACGCGGACTTGTGGCTGCACACAGGATCTGCCAAAGTAGTTGGTTACGAGCTGCACAACATTAAAAGATCTGATATTCCTTTTCTCCGCCGTAAAATAGGCATTGTTTTTCAGGACTTTCAGTTGCTTTCCGATCGCTCTGTTGAGGATAACCTTTCATTTGTTTTAAAAGCAACTGGCTGGGACGATAAGGGCAAAATCTCAAAGCGCATTGCTGAGGTTTTAATGCAGGTAGGACTTGGAACTGCACAGAAAAGAATGCCTCACCAGCTTTCGGGCGGTGAGCAGCAGCGGGTAGTAATTGCCCGCGCCATGCTGAACGAGCCGCGGATACTAATCGCCGATGAGCCCACGGGTAATCTGGACCCAGAAGTAGCGGAGCAGATTATGCAGGTTTTTAAGACGATCAACAACGCTGGCGTTGCTATTCTGATGGCAACCCATAACCACGAATTCCTGAGGAAATTCCCGGCGCGTGTTTTGAAATGCGAGAACGGAAGTGTTATAGAAGGCTGAATTAAATAAGCCTGTAAAGGGAAAAGCATCCTGTCGAGCGACGGGATGCTTTACTTTTTTATATGAACCTTAAATTACTTTGCAGTCAAATCAATGATCGGAATAATCATTTCTTCCAGTGACACACCTCCGTGCTGGAATGTATCCCGGTACAAATTCACGTATTGATTATAGTTGTTCGGGTAAGCAAAGAAATAATCTTCCTTGGTAAACACATAAGATGTAGAAACGTGTGGTTTTGGAAGGAAAATTCTTTCAGGCTTGCGGCACACCATCAGGTTTTTATCATCAAAGCCCAAATTCTTTCCGTGTTTGTAACGGAGGTTCGTATTCGTTTCACGATAACCAATGATTTTTACCGGTTTCTGAACGCGGATCATGCCGTGGTCCGTAGTCAGGATCAATCTGCATTTTTTCTCCGCCACCTTTTTAATGAAGTCCAAAAGTGGTGAATGCTGGAACCAGGATTTGGTAATAGACCTGTAAGCAGCCTCATCCGGCGCCAGTTCTTTTATCATCTGAACGTCCGTCCGTGCATGCGATAGCATATCCACAAAGTTGTAAACCACCACATTCAGCTGGTTATTCAGCATGTTGTTGAAGTTGTCAATCAATGCTTTACCCTGGTTGGCGTTCAGGATCTTGTGATATGAGCTTTTTACGTTATTAAGGTGATTCATTTCCAACTGCTTTTGCAGGAAGTCATGCTCGTGATTGTTCAATCCCTCTTCACCTTCGGGCGTATTTTCGTCACTTACCCACCATTGCGGATGCTTACGCTCCATTTCGCTCGGCATAAGGCCTGAGAAAATCGCATTACGGGCATACCCGGTCGTTGTAGGCAGGATCGAGTAGTAGGAAGACTCTTCCTCAATGTTGAAATATTCCTGCAAAATCGGCTGGATCATTTTCCATTGATCATAACGGAAATTATCGATCAGCAGGAAAAACAATGGTTCATCCGATCCCTTAAGATGCGGGAAAACCTTTTGTTTCATCAATTGATGTGACAAAATAGGCTTATCCGAACGCGGATCGTTCAGCCATTCTTCATACTCGTCTTCAATGAATTTGCAGAAATTAGCATTCGCCTCGCTTTTTTGCATGCTGAAAACCTCCGCCATACCTTGGTCTTCGGAGCTTTCCAGTTCCAACTCCCAGTAAATCAGCTTTTTATAAATATCCGCCCATTCTTCATGTCCAATCCGGTCCTGATATTGCATCGCCAGATTCCGGAATTCCTGCTGGTAACTTAATGTCGTTTTTTCAGTAACGAGTCTTTTATTGTCCAGGATCTTCTTTACAGAAAGTAATATTTGATTGGGATTCAGTGGTTTGATCAAGTAGTCATCGATTTTGGAACCGATGGCATCTTCCATAATATGCTCTTCCTCACTCTTTGTAATCATCACAACAGGCAAATTCGGCTGTTGCTGTTTTATTTGTGCCAATGTTTCGAGGCCGGTCATACCCGGCATCATTTCGTCCAGAAAAACAATGTCAAACCGATCATTTTCAATGCGGTCCAGTGCATCGGCACCGCTGTTCACGGGCGTAACACTGTAACCTTTATTGGTCAAAAACATGATATGTGGTTTGAGAAGATCTATTTCGTCATCGGCCCAAAGAATGTTATATTGCATAGATACGTTTTTTCAATTGTTGTTAATAAAAATCACTACAAGGGTAACGCCCCAGTTTGAACGGGTCGTATAAAAATACCCATTTTAACGTTTTTTAAGAGAATAAAATCTGAAAGCGCGTTGCCTAAAAAGTTACAAATAGCGTTCCAGATGCCGGTATTTAAAGCAAAAACTTTCTGCTTACGCGAATCAGGTCCTCCGGCGTATCCACGCCATGAGAGTCGTCAGAAGTGATCACCGCTTTGATTGCATAACCATTTTCCAGCCACCGAAGTTGCTCCAGTGCTTCTGCTTTTTCGAGCGAGGAAACGGGTAATTTCGTGATTTCCGCAAGGACGTCCGCCCGGTAAGCGTAGATGCCTATATGTTTGTAAAATGTATGAGCGCCAAGCCATTGGCCCGATTCCGGGTTGCGTAAATAAGGGATTGTCTGCCTGCTGAAATACAGGACTTCGTTGCGTTTGTTCAGAACGGCTTTGGGTACATTGTGATTGAAAAGGATTTCATCGCTGTCAATCACTTTGACAAGCGTTGCGAGTTCCACTTCCCCATTCAATGCTTCTGCCAGATTATCAATGGGTTCCGGGCTGATAAATGGCTCGTCGCCCTGAATGTTGATCACATATTCGTATATGCCATCCGTTTTGGAAAGTGCTTCGAAACAACGGTCCGTCCCGCTCTGGTGCGCGCTGTCCGTCATAATGGCTTTGCCGCCAAAATCCACAACATGGTTAAAGATTCTTTCGTCATCCGTGGCAACAATTACCTGATCGAGTTGTGTAGCTTTGGACGATTGTTCGTAAACCCGCTGGATCATGCTTTTTCCGCCTATATCAACCAGTGCTTTGGCTGGAAAACGGGTGGAAGCGTAGCGGGCAGGGATTATTCCTAATATTCGCACGAGGTCGGTTGGTCTATATTTTTGTTGAATTTTGTTTCAAAATAAAGCTAAAAAATTGCAAAAGGTCTTTTCTCAACGGTTTTTACAAAATATCTGGCGGATTTTACCAAACGCCGATCCCGACAGCGATCTTTGGGTGGTGGAATTGCGCGACACGACATTGAAAAAAGTATCATTTTCTGTCATTGATACGGCACAAATGACACAACTTTGGCATCATTCGCCCGACGAAGCCGATTGGTGGAGCTCCCTGACCGCATTTTCCCAGAACAGCATTTTCCTGCACAATTATCGTTATCCGGATATTCCCGAACCCACAGACTTACTGGCATTCTCAGCCACCGACGGGCATTTTCGGTGGGCCTTACCCGGACATTTAATGGTAAGGCAGCTGGATTCCAGGCATATAGAAGTCGCAACCAAGTCGGGAGAGCAGTTTATTCATAAAGAATGTGATGTGGAGACAGCTGCAACCGCGTCGCTGAAAGAAAATTATGGGCCCCAAATGGAAAAAGTAATTTTACAGGAACCGGTTCGTTACAGGAAGGACAGTGTTTATTTCCAAAAGCTGGCCTCCTTTATCCGTGAAATAACCAACGGGCATGAAGCCGTAACGATTGATTATTTGGAGAAAAGACCCTATATAATGTTTTCTTATTATATTTACGATCGGGATAAATCAGTTCAATACCTCCTCATTGTGACAGATCAAAGGCAGTTGGTTTTACATGAACAACTATCTGAAGAACGCGAAGGAATGGGCCGCTCAACGATGATGTTAAAAGCATCTACATTGGTTTATCTTAAAAATAACAACGAGTTTTCGAGTCTAACACTTTCATAATAAATGAAATACATTTTTTGCCTGACCATTTTGTTAGGTTTGTTGACAGGTATGAGTGAGGCCCGGTCAAACGGGAGTTATAAGGTTGACTCCGTTGGGGTCGAAAGAGTGGGAGGTAAGATTTTCGTTCTGCATAGGGTAAACCAGGGGCAGACCATGTTTGCGGTGGTCCGTCAGTATGGCACTTCCATTCAGGCACTTCGCGAGGCTAACCCCGGTATGGCTGATCAGATCCAGTCGGGACAAACGATAAGGGTGCCTTACACGCCAAAAACCAGCAAGAAGGATTCGAAAAAAGAAGACAGGAAAGAGGATAAAAAAGAAGATAAAAAAGAAGCAGCAAAAGCTGAGGTGAAGGAGGTAAAACCGACTGTAACCACGCCGGCGGCTTCAACACCTGCTCCCACAGCACCCGCCGCTGCGACACCCGCTGCACCGGCACCTACAACAACATCTGCACCAACTGCCAGCGCAACCGTCGCTGCGCCAGCCAACGGCATACACAAAGTTGAACCAGGCGAGACGCTTTACCGTGTTGCAGTAAAATACGGCGTATTAATGGCCGATCTGAGAAAGTGGAACAACCTGGCCGACGACAATCTGAAAGACGGACAGGAGCTGATCGTCAGCGAGAAAGCACCAGAAAAGCCGGCTCCAACGGTTGCAGCGCCTGCGCCAAAGGTTACTACTACAACCACTGTGGTAAAGGATTCTGTAAAGGCAAAAGCCATTGTTCCTGAGAAAGTAGTAAAGCCGGTTGAAGAAGTTGCGCCTCCAAAAGTCGTAAAGGGCAAGAAGAAATCAGAATCCGGTCTTGCGGAAGTGATCGAGACGGATGAAAGCACCAGCAAATTTCTGGGCTTGCACCGCACCGCTCCTGTGGGCGCTTTGGTGGAGGTTTTGAATGAATATAATCAGGAAAAAATCATTGTACGCATCATTGGCCGTATTCCCGATACGAGCATTAACGATGACATTGTAATCAAGTTATCTTCAAGGGCTTTTGAAAAAGTTTCGCCTAACAGCAAACGATTCCGGGCAGTTGTGAGTTATCTTGAATAAGCATCCCACATCAACATTATGAAGCATTTACCTCAATTTCGTTCAAAAAGAGAAGAGGAGCGAGCAGCACTGAAAAACACAACCGGCTATAAATTATGGAGCGTGATGTTCACGATTCTCTATCCGTTTATTGCCATCTTTACCTTCTTGTTTTCGGGCATCATTATGTTTTTTTCGGGTATTTCAAAAGTTTTGGCTTACCTGTTCGGAGGAAGCCATGCACGGCACTGAGGTTATCATCCCTACATTTTCATCATTCGTCACGGATTTACTGGAAGAAAAGGCTGAGCAATATAATCAGCCCGCATTCATTCCTATGGACCCGATCAGCATTCCGCATTCATTTTCTGTAAAACAGGACATTGAGATTATGGGCTTTTGGGCGGCTGTGCTTGCCTGGGGACAACGAAAAACGATTATTAATAAATGTCACGAATTGTCTGCGCTGATGGATGGCGCACCTTACGACTTCGTTCTGAATCACACAGAAAGCGACCTAAA
The DNA here is from genome assembly GCF_021502625.1 of Dyadobacter sp. CY351. NCBI lineage: Bacteria > Pseudomonadati > Bacteroidota > Cytophagia > Cytophagales > Spirosomataceae > Dyadobacter > Dyadobacter sp. CY351. The sequence goes on from NZ_JAKFFU010000002.1 coordinate 570,036, forward strand.
ACCATTCCTGCATTTTAAACACCGCACATTCAACTCGACGGATACGCTTTATTTCCTGCATTTTTTCCAACAGTATTACCGCCAGCATGAATCGCTTGAATTTGCATTCAGCAGCCATATGCAGGAAGGCGAAGAAACTATTGAAAACGCATTAATAGGTTTTCATAATTTATTCCGCGACTCGGAGGACTTCCCAACCAGAACGGCCAAACACATTGCCACACCACTAAGAAAATCCTCCTGCAAGCGCCTGAACATGTTCCTGCGCTGGATGGTCAGGAAAGACGACAAAGGCGTAGACTTTGGCATCTGGAACACCATTAAACCATCCCAGCTAGTCTGCCCCTGCGACGTCCACGTGGACCGCGTCGCACGACTGCTAGGCCTCATCAAACGCCCGCTCACCGACTGGCAAACCGCCAAAGAGCTCACCGCATCATTAAAGCAACTAAGCCCGGAAGATCCCGTGAAGTATGATTTCGCGCTTTTTGGGTTAGGGATTGAGGGATTTGCGAAGTGATTTTTTCCTGTACAAAATAAAAAAATGCTGGCTCCATCTCGAAGCCAGCATTTTTTATTTAAATCAACATCAAAACCTTACATCGCTGCGCTATCGAACTTTATCCATTCGATTCCGAAAAGCGGTTTCGGGCCTGCTGAGGAGTTTCTGAACACGAAAAATAGCTTGTGCATCTTGTTGTCTGCCGGCGCTTTAATAGCAATGTTGATGGTTTCGGCCTTATCAACCTTTCCTTCGCCAACTTTTGGTCCGGCAACACCATCGAGGTGAATTTCAAGTATTCCGCCTGCTGTCCGTTCCGCAACCGAAGTAACGGCCACCGACAGATTTGAAATTCCACTCAGATCAATGTCATCAAATGTGATGAAACTGCCGTTTTTTGTTCCAATGACCATTTCACCGCTCTTTTCATTTTTGAATTTGAAAATGTTGCTGGTGCTGTCTGCCGCGTTCGCCAGCAATGTTGCAGGACGCAATGCAATCGTTTTTGAGCCGGTTAATGGTCCCATGGCTGCGCTCCCTTTGTCGGTATAGCTGGCCGTGAAAATGTACGAACCGTCTTTTTTCTTGGCTTCGGTCACATAACTGCTTTTGAGCGGCTTTTTATCCACCACTTTTTCCTTCGCCAGGGAAAGAATGTATTTCACCATTTCTTCCGCTTCTTCCGGCTTATGCTGCGGATGCGCTGCCATAGCCTGCTCTCCCCAAACACCGCCACCGCCTCTGATCACCTTGTCAGCCAGTGTTTTAACCGAGTTGCGTTCTTTTTCATAGCGTTTTGCTACTTCTATGTAAGCCGGTCCGATCGATTTCTTATCAATCGAATGGCAAGCCTTGCAATCGCTCAGCTCGATCAGCCGTTTGCCCGTTTCAAAACCTGTATTCGCAACGTGGCCCTGTGCCAATTGCGTTTTATCAAAGCCTTCCAGATAATTGATGGTCAATGTTACCTCATCTTCCGGAATCTTCTTGTCGGCCAGGCTTCCGTCTTCCTTATCCGCAACGGAAACTTCGTAGTTTACAGGTTTATCATTCCAATAGAAAGTCTTGTTTCCCTTGATGGCCACATCCACTTTTGGAATCGCATTGCCAGCTTTCACAGTTACTTCAGAAGTGTTCGAATTGCCGGCGCTGTCCGTCACTTTCAAAATCGCGATGTACTCACCTGGTTTTGCATAAGTGAAGCTTGGATTGGCAACCGTGCTTTTTGGAAATCCTTTACCAAACGTCCATTCATATTTCACCGCATCGCCGTCATGATCGATAGAGCCTTTTGACGAGAAATTAACTTTTAAAGGAACCGCTCCCACTGTATTTGTAGCAGTTGCTAATGCAACCGGAACGCGGTTTCCTGCATTGTAAGTAATGTGCGACAAGCTCGCCTCATCATTTTGTGCAAACCAGTTCGGGCCGTATTCCAATGTATACAATGAGCCGTCATTAGCAAACTGCATATCAATCGGGTGACTGAATTTCGTATTAGGCAGGAAGCGCTCAATGTTCTGCAAATCACCCTGCTCATTCATGGTTACAACATTAATGTAATCACGGATCCAGTCGTAAGAGAAGAATTTGCCACTATAATAACCAGGGAATTTGCTCTTGCTATCCTGAAAATCAGCAGCATAGTAAACAGGGCCAGCCATTGCATTACGGCCGCCTTTGCCTACAATAGCGCCAAAGTCAGGTGAATCGGCATATGGGTAGTAAATGTATGCAGGCTGCGCAGGCGGAAGTTCCTGTAAACCAGTGTTATGCGGTGAATTGTTGATAGGCTTAGCCGGATCGAACGGTTTTCCCGACGTGCTGTCCGCAAAATTGAATTCGACGTATGGCTTATTGTCAGCAATAAACAGCGGATAACCGAAGTAGCCTGCTTTTCTTGCCTGGTTAACCTCGTCATAACCGCGCGGGCCGCGTTTTGGATCATCATTGGATGCATCAGGGCCTACGTCACCCCAATACAAATAACCTGTATGCTGATCGACTGAAATACGATACGGGTTTCTCGTTCCCATAACATAAATCTCTGGTCTGGCTTTGGGGTCTCCGGGAGGAAACAGGTTTCCTTCCGGAATGTCATACAAGTTGGTTCCGCCCGGCATATTAGCACGACGATCGCCATATCTTGGCTTGATCCTGAGCACCTTACCACGCAAGGAATTCGTGTTTGACGAAGTATGGCGACCATCCCAGCCTTCACGTCCCGGACGTCCGTCGATTGGTCCATAACCATTTGATTGGAAAGGGTTTACGTCATCACCCGTAGATAAATACAGATTGCCCTTTGCATCCCAGGCGATAGAACCTCCCGTATGGCAGCAATCATTTCTTTTCACAGGCACAGTCAGCAAAACTTCCTCGGTTGAAAGCAGCAAGGTGTCTTTTACATCATCATATTTGAAGCGCGACAAATGCTGAGCGGTGTCTTTTTCAGTTGAAGGCGGCGAATAGTAAAGGTAAACCAGCTTGTTGGTCTTGAAATTAGGATCAATGTTTAATCCCATTAAGCCATATTCTTGTTTGATATAAACCGGAACATCAGCAACGACCTTGATCTTACCTGTTTTCGGATTATAAAGTTTAAGCTTCCCTTTACGCTCACTTAATAAAACGCGTTGATCGTCAAGCACAACAAGCTCGGTTGGCTCGTCCAGTTTTGTTGCCAGTACTTTCTTGGTGAAGCGGTTTTCTTCCGGACGGGATTTGGAATAATCCAGCTTGGAAGCCATGACGTAATTCAAGCCGCCTGTTAAATGTTTTACAAAAACCGGGTTAACGAATGTTGCGTCCTCGTGGCCGAAATTGGTATAAAATGCCTTTCCACCGTCGTATTCGTGATACCATGACATGGGATGGTCATCGCCCATTTTGCCGTCTTTGTAAGACTTTTCATCGATCTTAACCAACACATTCACTTTCGGATTGAAGTTTTTGAAATCATAAAACTCATCCTTAATCTTCCATTTTTTAGGAAAATCGGTCATCGATTCGTGCTTTTCATTCACCACATACGCCTCACCTTCCTGCACATTCGGATTGCCCGGATGGCTCAGGAATTGCGCGCCTGCCAGCTTGTTATACCACGGCCATTCGTATTCTGTGTCCGTAGACGCGTGAATGCCGAGGTAACCACCGCCAGCCTGAATGTAACGTTCAAATGCATCCTGCTGCTTGTCGTTCAGGATGTCGCCTGTTGTATTCAGGAAAACGACAGCGCTGTATTTTTGTAAGTTTTTTTCATTAAAAACAGAGGAATTCTCTGTTGTATCCACTGCAAAGCCCTTCTCTTTGCCCAGCTTAATAAGCGCCGTCCGTCCGGCAGGGATTGATGCATGTCGGAAGCCTGCCGTTTTTGAGAAAACAAGCACCCGCTTTTCAGGGGTCACCGTTTGCGCGGTTGCATTTACACAAAAACAGGCCATAGCCACAATGCCAATCTTCCGCAGCTGTTTTGGTAAAATCTGATTTAAAAAATTACTCATTCTTAGAGTCATAATGGGGTTAACTGATATAGCAAAAAAACCTATCTTCCATAAGGAAAATAGGTTTTCAATATACTTGTGAAGTCGACAATTAAAGTCCTAACACCTTGCGGTTGAATGCCTCATCGGCACCGGTTCCGGCAAAATCGTCAAATGCTTTGGTTGTAACTTCAATAATATGGCTCTCAATAAACGGTGCGCCTTCCGCAGCTCCCTGAACGGGTGACTTAATGCAGCATTCCCATTCCAAAACCGCCCAGCTATCATAATCATACTGAGATAATTTCGAGAAAATGCTGTTAAAATCAACCTGACCATCGCCTAATGAGCGGAAACGTCCGGCACGATCGGCCCAGCCTGCAAAACCGCTGTAAACGCCTTGCTTACCGGTTGGATTGAATTCCGCGTCTTTTACGTGGAACGCCTTGATACGGTCGTGGTAAAGGTCGATGAATTGCAGATAATCCAATTGCTGCAGTACAAAATGGCTTGGATCGTAGTTAATGTTAGCGCGCGTATGGCCGTCCAGATAGTCAACAAACATTTCGAATGTTGAGCCATCGAACAAGTCCTCGCCCGGGTGCAGCTCGTAGCATACATCCACGCCGTTTTCGTCATAAACATCCAGGATCGGTTTCCAGCGCGCTGCCAGTTCTTTGAAAGCAGTTTCAACCAAACCGGCAGGGCGTTGCGGCCATGGATAAAGGAATGGCCACGCCAATGCGCCTGAGAATGTTGCACTGGCTTTCAAACCCAGGTTTGCGCTCGCTTTGGCAACATATTTCAAATGCTGCGTTGCCCATTCTGCACGTGCTTTTGGGTTATTCCGAACTTCCGGAACCGCAAAACCGTCATACATTTCATCATACACCGGGTGCGAAGCAACCAATTGTCCGATAATGTGAGACGCCAGTTCAGTGATTTCCAAACCTTTATCAGCCAGCTTTCCTTTCAGCTCATCCGCATAGGTCTGCGATTCAGCAGCCTGCTTCACATCAATCACACGCGGATCCCAGGTAGGAAGCTGCAAGCCTTTATAGCCCAACCCCGCCATGTAATCAGCGATAGAATCCAATGAATTAAACGGAGCCTCATCGCCCAAAAACTGGGCAAGAAAGATTCCAGGTCCTTTTATTGTTTTCATAATGTTATTGATTCAAAATTAAATAGTTACCCAAGCCTGTGCTTTATTGCTTTCCAGGATTTTTTCGCAGATCAGCAGTTCGCGGTAGCCGTCTGCGAAGGTTGGGAATGTTGGTTTTTCTGGTTGTTTGCCTTCTGCGATGGCGGCGTACACTTCTTTGAACATTTGTTTTGAAGTGTCCGGGAAGCCTTCGTTGTGTCCGCCCGGGAATGTGATAGTGGAGCGAACGTCTTCATTCACCAGAGACGGGTCGCGCATCAGGATTTCATTCGCTTTATCGCGGTTTCCGATCCACATTTCGTTGGGAGATTCGGAGCACCAGCTGAATGTTTTCTTCGAACCGGAAATTTCCAGGCTCATGCGGTTTTTACGGCCTGCGGAAACTTGTGAAACAGTGATGACCCCTTTGTTACCATTATCGAAACGAAGCAAAACGTTCGCATGATCTTCGGTTGTAATGGGGACGTCTGCGTAATCTTCCGGCTGTAACATTTTGCCTGAATAAGTTTCAACGGCTTTGAGCGGCTTTTTACGCGTTTTATGAACGGTGTTGAAATCGGCCATAACGGCAACGGTTTTCAATCCCGTAATGTATTCGAGAATATCCATTAAGTGCGAGCCAATGTCAGCAATCGCGCGGGAATCGCCGGATTTGTCCGGTTCAAGGCGCCAGTTGTAATCGGTTTGGTAGAACAGCCAGTCTTGCAGGTAAGAACCGATGAAAGAATAAATTTCTCCCAATTCACCTTTTTCACGCATGGATTTCATCTGGCGCGCCAGAGGGTAATAACGCAAATTAAAGTGAACTGCATTAACCAAGCCAGTTTCAGCAGCCAGTTTTACCAGTTCCTCTGCCTCATGCAGGTCCTTAGCAAGTGGTTTTTCACAAATAACATGTTTCCCGGCAAGCAATGCGGCTTTTGACTGGGAATAGTGAAGAAAGTTTGGTGTACAAATGTGAATTGCCTGAATGTCATCTTGTTTCAGTAATTCATCAAATGTGTAGGAACGGGCGATTCCGAGTCCATCTGCTTTTTCTTTTGCAAGCTCAGCGGTTACTTCGCAAAGTGCAGCAACTTCTACATTGGGAAGACGTCTCAAAGCTTCGATGTGTGCGGGCCCAATGAAGCCGGTTCCGACAACGCCAACTTTAATTTTGTTCATAAAACGGGTATTGAATGAAAAGGTGAAAAAAGATTAGATCAGAAATTTGTCCATTTGGTATCCGAAGCATTTGATGCTATGACGGCATCAATGAACTTCATACCCCTAAGGCCATCCTGTGCCGACGGGAAATCATAAACGGGATCAGCTTTGCCGCCTTCCCAGTATGCTCTCAAATGGATGGCAAAATTGCGGTATAGGTTCGCAAATGCCTCAAAATAGCCTTCCGGGTGACCTGCGGGAATGCGGGTGTGCACCTGAGCGGCTTTGGATAAGTTACCTACACCGGTGCGGATGATCCGTGCGCCCTGGTTGGTTTTGTGGATCAATGTGTTCGGGTCCAGCTGCTTCCATTGCAAGCCGCCTGTTTCGCCGTAAACACGAATGTTCAGGTCATTTTCTTCGCCGTTGGCGATCTGGCTGTTTTGCAGAATTCCTTTTGCACCGTTGTCGAAACGCAGCAATACATGCGCATCGTCATCCAGTAAGCGGCCTTCGACGAAAATTGTCAGATCGGCGCAAACCTGAGTGATTTTCAGCCCGGTAATGTATTCGGCCAGGTTTTCGGCATGTGTTCCAATGTCGCCTAAGCCGCCTGCAGCGCCTGAGCGTTTCGGGTCAGTTCTCCATGCAGCCTGCTTGTTACCAGTCACTTCCACCAATGTTGCCAGCCAGCCCTGCGGATATTCCACAATCACTTTCCGGACCTTGCCGATGGCACCCGAAGCGATCATATGTTTCGCCTCTTTGACCATAGGATAGCCTGTATAATTGTGGGTAAGGCAGAAAATCAAGCCTGTTTTTTCAACCAATGCTGTAATTTCCTCCGCTTCCTCCGTATTTAATGTAATTGGCTTATCGCAAACGACGTGAAAACCGTTTTCAAGGGCTAGTTTAGTAGGGGCCTTGTGCATGTGGTTGGGCGTTACAATGGCCACAAAATCCATGCGTTCTCCTTCGGGAAGCTCTTTTTCTTTGAGGATCATCTCCTCGAAATCGTTGTATAATCTATCCTCCGGCAAATATAAGGCTCTGCCCGTCTCTTTCGATTTGGAAGGATCGGAACTGAACACACCACAAACCAGCTCTATTTCTCCATCCATAATAGCAGCACGGCGATGGACGCCGCCTATAAAGGCATCAAGCGATCCGCCCACCATACCCATCCTAATCTTTCTTGACATTCCAGTTGGTTTAAAGTTTTGAAAAGATTTATAACATGTTAAAGAGTAGTATAGATGACTCTTACTTCTTACAAATATAATTTTAACACTTAAAAAACACTTCCCGGGCATAACTAAATGCAGTAGAAAAAGCGTTTATTTGTTTTTTCTGTGAAATTCTTACATAAAAACAGCAGTCTCCATAAGGTTAATCATCCATTTAAATAACAAACCCTTTTAGTCTCATGACTCAAACAATTAATAGCGACAGGCTTTTTAATGCTAGTTGTTTTGCTCTTATTACCACCGCTTTTTCTTTCAGTATCCGGGCGGGTATCCTTCCACAGTTGGGGGATGAATTTGGCCTGACTGCGGAGCAGCTTGGGTTTATTAACCTTATGTTTTTCCTCGGTTTTCCCTTGTCCATGATCATTGGCGGACTTGTTTACCACACCGTGGGCCCAAAAATCATCATGCAGATTGCATTTGTCTGCCACGTAATCGGCATTCTTCTTACCATATATGCAGGCGGTTATACCGGCCTTTTGATCTCGACATTTTTTATTGGAATTGGAAACGGGTGTACGGAAGCGGCCTGTAACCCAATGATAGCGGACACTTACGAAGGTTTGAAAATGAATAAGATGCTCAACCGTTTCCACATGTGGTTCCCGGGCGGAATCGTTGTAGGAAGCTTGATATCTAAATTTATGACCGATGCGAACCTGGGATGGCAGGCGCAAATCTGGGTGATTATGATCCCGGCTGTGATTTATGCATTCTTGTTCTGGGGACAGGCATTTCCTAGGCCTCACGTTGCAGGTGTAACTTCTATCGGCGAAAACCTGAAAGCAATGGCCTCGCCTTTGTTCATATTTATATTCCTTTGCATGATGCTAACCGCTATTTCTGAGTTCGGGCCACAGCAATGGACTGGTTTGATCATGAGCAAAAGCGGTGCAAGTCCAATGCTTATTCTTGCGCTCGTAACAGGCTTAATGGCTTTGATCCGCTTCTTTGCTGCGCCAATCGTGAAAGTACTTGGCGCAACAGGGATCCTTTGGGGCTCGTCTGTCCTGGCGGCTATCGGAATCTATTTGTTCAGCACGGTAACAGGCGGAGCGGCTTATGCGGCAGCGGTTATCTTCGCGATGGGCGTGGGCCTTTTCTGGCCAACAATGATTGGTTTTATTGCACAGAATGTTCCGCTTAGCGGCGCGTTGGGAATGTCCATCGTAGGTGGTGTGGGTATGTTCTCAACTGCGATCTGGCAGCCAGTTATCGGTAAATGGCTCGATGATGCGAAAGCTGAAAAGATTGCAGCAGGCCTTACAGGTGATGAAATGGAACTGGCAGCCGGTCAGGCGACGCTCAGCACCATGATCATTTTCCCTGCGATTTTGATCGTTGCATTCGGGATTTTGTTCTTCTGGATGAAAGGCAGACGTTCAACAACCACAACTACGGCGGCTGCTGCACATTAATTTTGCTAAGCTTATAAAATAGGAGAGGGTGCCGGAAGGCACCCTCTTTTTGTTGCTATGCTGTAAATAAACGCTATTTCAATTTCACAATGGTAACACCAGCCCCGCCGCGGTCCGGATGCTCGTCCTGCATGCCGGAAACTTGCGAGTAACCCCTCAAATGGTTCCTTACCAACGTCCTGAGTATTCCGTCACCTTTACCGTGCACAATGCGCAATTCGTCGTAGCCGAGCATGATGGCGTTGTCCATGAATTGGTCCACAAGCCCCAATGCTTCTTCCCCGCGTTTGCCGCGCATATCCAGATTGAAACTGAAATTGAGCATACGCTCATTCAAATCAACGCCCTTAGCACTGGTTTTTAACTTCTTTTCGCCTGTTGCGGCTTTGTAAGTTTTGTTGGAAACCTTTTCCAATCGATTCAGCTTAATGGTAGATTTCAGGTCACCGATCCGCACTTCGGCGTCTTTTCCTCTTAATCCAATGACCTCACCAATAGCCGTTTGGCCCACAATCCGGACATAACTGCCAGGGATAATGTCGCCGCTTTCGGGTTCAAAAATGTCCTCTGCCGGTGCCAGTTCGGTCACTTGTTCCAGTTCAAGGTTTTTCTTGCCAAATTTTTCAAGCTCAACCCTTACTGTTTTTGTTTTTTCCTTTTCGGCTTTATTTTCTTTAATCTCCCGGATCGTGTTTTCAATCAGCTGGTTAGCGTCGGAAATGAGCGTTTTAGCTTTTTGCTTTGCCTCGTTAACGATCTTTTTCTCATTGTTATCCAGCTTTTCTTTCAGTGCCGTGTAGTCAGCAAGTTGTTTGGCCAGCTTGCGCTCCTTAATGCCTACTTCAATGTTCTTTTCGGCAAAAACCCGTCTTTCAATGTCGAGCTCTTTCAACAATTTTTCAAAATTCACCTGCTGCGTTCCCAGCTTTTCCTTCGCCCGGTCAACCACAGCATTCGGCAGCCCTATTTTAGAAGCAATTTCAAATGCAAAAGAACTGCCCGGTCTTCCTATTTCGAGTTGATAAAGCGGCTCCAAATGCTCACCGTCAAAACGCATGGCACCATTCACAAGGCCTTCGGTTTTGTCCGCAAGCACTTTCAGGTTGGTGTAATGCGTATTGATTACTCCATATGCACCTGATTTGGTCAGGTTTTCCAGGATTGCTTCCGCTATTGCTCCGCCAAGTCCCGGCTCCGTTCCGGTTCCGAATTCATCGATCAGGAAAAGCGTGCGCCTGTTGGCCATGGCCAGGAAATGGCGCATGTTTGTAAGATGCGAACTGTATGTACTCAGGTCATTTTCAAGTGATTGCTCATCACCGATATCAATGAAAATGTTTTGGAAAAAACCCATTGTAGAACCTTCTGCAACCGGCACCAGCAAGCCGCATTGGAACATATATTGAATCAAACCCACTGTTTTCAACGACACCGATTTTCCACCTGCATTTGGCCCGGAAACAATGAGTATGCGTTGCTTTTCCTGCAATTCAATATTAAGCGGAACCACTTTCTTGCCTTGTTTTTGGAAAGAAAGATGTAATAACGGGTGCCTTGCATCACGCCAGTCGATAAACTGCTTATTGAAAAAAGGCGGGTTAATCGCACTCATTTCAGCAGCGAGCTTTGCCTTGGCCCTCAGGAAATCCATCAAGCCCAAAAAGCCATAGGCCTTTTGCAGATCCGGGACGTAAGGCCGGAGCTGTGCCGTAAGTTCCAGTAGAATCCGGTTAATCTCGCGGCGTTCCTCGTATTCCAGTTCACGGATCTCGTTATTGGATTCAAAAACATCCGTTGGTTCTATGAATACGGTTTGCCCGGTGGCCGACTCGTCGTGCACGAATCCCCGCAGCTTACGCTTGTGTTCGGCGGCAACGGGAATAACCATCCGGCCATTTCTTATGGTCAGCGAAACATCGTCGCCAACCCAGCCATTGCTCCGTGCCGATTTCAGGATCGTATCCAGCTTTTTGCGAATGCCAGCCTGTTCGGATATAAGCCTTTTTCTGATGCGCGATAATTCCGATGAAGCCGAATCGCGGATCTGCCCCCGATCATCAATAATGCGGTCAATGGCGTCCGTAATGGCCTTGTCGACGCGGATTGTTTTAGCATACTCACCCAGGATCGGGTAAGCTTCCGGCTCTTCATTTGCAAAAAAGCGAAGGCAAAGTCTGATAGTGAGCAGCGAAACTTTAATGTCAGAAAATTCGGCCTGCGTGAGCAGCATTCCCTCAATGGCCGCGCGTTTCAGAAAGGAAGTGGCGTCAATGTAATTTTGAGAAGGGAAATTTTCACCGATCTGCATAATCTTCTGCATTTCAGCTGTTTGGCTTACCAGTTTTTCGACAAGCCCGAAATTTTCCGAAAACTTGATTTTCTCAACGTAACTCTGCCCGAGCGGGCTTATACAAGCTTCTTTGAGCCGCTCCCGCAGCTTGTCGAAGCCTAATTTTTGTTCTAATGTATTGGGATAAAGCATTTTTTATGGCTATCGGCCTGCGGCAATCCGCTTTCGGCCTGAAATATTGTAAAACATAACGCAATCCGACAGCCATGACCCGACAGCCGGTTGCTTTTTAAAATAAAGTCCTGATTTCTTCTTTCAAGACCTTTAATGCATGCGCCGAAGGCTGCACTTCTCTCTCGATCACGTGCGAAAATATTTTTTTTGCAAGATCCGCAGGAGGAGAGTCCGCAGCCACTTCCGTAGAAGCCTGGTTGATAACTGCAACCATTTCGTTCATAGCGTTCGTGACCTGTTCCCATGCATTGCTGCTGATATACATTTGCTGCGCAACATTATGATTGTATTCTTCGCGGATCTCGTGCAGCAGGATCTGTTGCAATTCCAGGGCGCTCATTGCCGAGGGCACCAGTCTTATCAACAAATTATTAGGTGCTATGCGTTCTAGAAAGAGGCACATGCGTTCGTAAGCCTGCAACCTTAACGGAAGTGTAATGTCGGTATGTTTGCCGCGGATTTCCCATCTTTGCTTATCCGACAACTTGGATGCTACGGTTGTAATGGTTGCATAAATGCCGAAGATTATGGCGAGGCCAAGCACGACAATAACAAGCAGTGAATAATATTCCATCGTTTTTAGAATGCTGATTTTAATCAATAAACCGCAAAATTAAAGGAATAACTGCATTAAGCAGAGAATTATTTGAAATAGCGAATGGATTAACAGCCTTTCGTGTTCATGGAGATACTTAACACAACATTGCATCAGATTTCAAATGGAAAGCCCTGTTCAGCTTACAGAGAAGGCCAAAACGGAAATAAGGACAACATTAGCCGCCAATAAAATTCCAGATACTTACGGATTAAGGGTCGGACTCAAAGGCGGCGCATGCAGCGGTTCATTTCTGCTGGGTTTTGACACCGCAACCGAGCATGACCAGACTTATATGGTGGACGATATCAAGATCTTTGTAGACAGGCGACACCTTATGTACGTAATCGGTTTATCTGTCGATTTCGAGGAAGGAGCGAACGGCACTGGTTATACGGTTTCTACCGAGGAAAAAGTGTAATTAAGTATTTGCTTTAATCTTCAATGGTTACATGTTTCCAGTTTTCTCCCGAACGAATCCTGTTAAGCTGCGTATGCGTGATGCCAAACTGCTTTGCAATCATTTTTAAGCGGTTATTGTCGTTCTTTAACAGCTTCTTAATGATCCTTACCTTGCTTTCCGTCAGTTTATAATTTTTAGTCCTTCTTGGAATAACACGATTGATAAAAGCAGGGTTTTCCCGGTTGTGGTCGATCATTTCAGCTTTTGTAACCCATTTCAGGTTCTCGAAATGGTTGTTTTGTTTTTCAAAATCCGAGTGGATCACGAAGATGTGCTCATCGCTTGGTTTGTCAACAAAATGCTCCGCTACGAGCTTGTGCACGTATCTGTTGATCGTTTTTCCGCCTGTTACCCGTATATTTAATGACCTGTAACCTTGTATTACAGAGCCTTTTATCACTGCGCCTTCTTTTGGATTATTCTGAAAGCTCTTTAATCTGCCGTAATTTGATACTTCGTAATGAGGAGCGTTCTCGATTTCGTCGAAGATAATTTTTGCCCACTTTTCGTTCCAGAAACTCCGACCTACATTTGACTCATTCATTTTGATACAATATATAATAGTTTTTAAAGCTGATTTTAGTACTCACTCACACGATCTGTTGTCTTGGAAACGATTTTGCATCTTTTCGATGTTAATGAGCAAGGAATATGATTCCATTTGTTCACTAAATCTAAAAGTATGAAGCGCACGCTTATCCTCGGAGCAACCTCAAATCCCACCAGATACGCTTATCTGGCTGCACAAAAACTCAGAACCTACGGACATCCGATTTTGCTCCTTGGCCGGAGAAAGGGAACTGCATTAGGTGAAGAAATTCATTTGGACAAACAAGATTGGAAGGATGTAGATACGGTGACGTTATACATTAATCCAACCCATCAGCCCGAATATTACGATTATATCCTTTCTTTAAACCCTAAACGCGTCATCTTCAATCCCGGTACAGAGAATCCTGAATTTAAAAGCATCCTTAAAGATAAAAATATCATACCAATAGAGGGATGCACGCTAGTAATGCTTTCAGTTGGCCAATATTAGTCTATTTACCACCTGATCAGCGCAGAAGCCCACGTAAACCCGCTTCCGAAAGCAGCCAGACAAATCAGGTTTCCATCTTGTAACCGGCCCTGCTCCCAGGCTTCCGCCATGGCGATGGGGATGGAGGCAGCCGTGGTGTTACCGAAACGTTGAATATTATTAACCACCTGTGTTTCAGACAGCCCTAATTGCTGGCGGACATAGTCGCTGATGCGGATATTGGCCTGGTGCGGAACCAGTAAATCAAGATCGCTTTGCTGGAATCCATTCGCTTCCAGGGCCTCATTGATCACCTCTCCGAAACGGACGATTGCGTGCTTGAAAACCGCATTTCCATTCATATGAACATTGAAACCGCCCTCGTCGAGCATTTCTTTTGTGGCAGCCCGGCCAGGGCGGCTGCTGCCTGGTTCTTTCACATATAAATCTTCTGCAAAACGCCCGTCTGCGTGAAGGTGTGTAGATAATATACAATGTTGGGGATCTTCAGTGGCGGTAAGAACCGCTGCCCCAGCGCCGTCTCCGAAGATTACGGCGGTGTTTCTGCCGGCCGTGGTCTTGTCAATCCAGGAAGACTGGATCTCGCTGCCAATCACCAGTGCTGTCTTATACATGCCGGAGCGGATGAACTGATCAGCAATGGAAAGCGCATATACAAACCCGGAACATTGCTGACGGATATCGATCACCGGCTTCCCGTCCATGCCTAGCTCGCGCTGCATTAAAAAGGCGGAGCCGGGAAAGAAATAATCGGGTGTAATGGTGGCGTAAACTATAACGTCGATGTCGTTGGGCTCTAAACCCGCGTGTTCCAGTGCCTGCCGGGACGCTGCGGCGGCCATGCTGTAATTGGTGTCCTTTCCATGCTCAAAGTAGCGCCGTTCGCGGATTCCGGTCCTTTCCTGGATCCATTCATCCGAAGTCTCCATCCATTTGGTCAGGTCATTATTGGTGACAATGTTATCAGGCACGTAATAGCCAAGACCGGTTATTTTAGAGAAAGCCATACTTTTGTTGCGAAGAATTACTTGAAAACACCCGTGACAAAGTTGCAATAAAAACTAAATGTTACCAATTGATCTATCCTTTTTCGTGACATTATCCACCACCGAAAGCAGGATGTAAAGAATGATAATGGCGGGCACTGCAAGGATTTTAAGCGTCAGGATCAGGATTACCGTCGATGCGATAAGCAAAAACCGGAATTCATTCCCCTTCCAGCCGAAATGCTTGAATTTCAATGCGATCAATGGCATTTCCATGACCAGCATGAACGACATTACAACGGATAAGATGAGGAGATTGGTGGTGTTGACAATAATGTCTTTCCAGAACGGATCTTCGGTCAACAGGATAACCGGAAGCGATGCGATCAGCATTGCGTTGGCCGGTGTGGGCAGGCCAATGAAGGAATCGCTCTGGCGGGGATCATTGTTAAACTTCGCCAGCCTTAGCGCTGAGAATATGGCAATGATAAACGCAGGATAGGCTTTCCATATGCCGAGCAGGTCCGGAATGCTTTGCATCAGGAGCTGATAAACGATAATGGCAGGCAGCAATCCGAATGTTACCATGTCGGCCAGCGAGTCAAGATCTTTTCCGATGGCAGAACTCACTTTCAATAGCCTCGCCAAAAAGCCGTCAAAAAAATCGAAAATAAGTGCTATGCCTATTAAAATGCAGGAAATAACCAGATTATTATGAAACGCTTCTGCGACGCCTATGCACCCGCATAGCAGGTTTGCACAGGTGAGGGCGTTGGGAATGTTGCGGCGGATCATGGGTTATTTGAAAAAAGGGTTGTTCTTCTTCTCGAAACCAATGGTCGTTGCCTGCATATGGCCTGCGTAAACCTTATAGTCATCAGGCAATGTAAACATTTTGGTGCGAATGCTGTTGATTAAAATCTCATGGTTTCCTCCCGGCAGATCCGAACGCCCGATGCTCATGTAAAACAGTACGTCACCGCCAATTACGAAATGATCGGCATGGCTTACAAATGCAACGTGTCCGGGAGCATGGCCGGGGACAAAAATGACTTCCAGCTCAGTTGTACCGAATTTCACAATTTCTCCTTCGGTCAGATAACGGTCAATTTCGGGCTCGTCAAACTGGTAAAAGCCATAATTGGAAGCGTAAGTTTTAACGGCTCGCAGGTAAGGTTCATCGATCTGGTGCAACGCGAAGGGAATGTTATATTTCCGTTTTACAGCTGCAACGCCCAGGACATGGTCAATGTGTGCATGCGTGTTGATGATCGCGACCGGTTTCAGGCCATTTTTTTCAATAAAACCATATAATTCTTCGTATTCATCTTTCTCCACACAGCCCGGATCAATGATGACCGCCTCGCCCGTTTCGTCATAAAGCACGTATGTATTTTCCTGAAATGGGTTGAATGTGAAAGTCTGAACGGTCGTCATTTTATATGGATAAGAGCTGCAATAGTTTCGGACGAAGTTACAAAACACTTTGCAAACAGACCTGAAAGATGCCCTGAATGTGCCAAAAACAAAAAGCGCCGCTACATTAAAAATGCAGCAGCGCTCTAAATCATAAGTTGCCGGGAACCGTTATTGCGCAGATATAAATGCTTTGACCCGGTCGTAATAAACGGTGTTGAGACCTTCATAACCGGAATCAACGCCCACAAAGAGCCAAATCTCACCATTCTCGTTCGCCTTCACGGCAAATGGTTTCGTGTTGGACTTTTTAGTGAGCCTGAATGCGCTCTGAGTGCTTTCGTTGGTTGCGTTTCCAAGGATAACCGCATCAACGCCTTCCTCCGACTGGGCTCCCTTGTCAAGATTGAATTCGTATGTTCCACTTACCAGTCTCCGGCCTGGCTGAACACCGGACGCGCCGGCTTTCAGAAACATGGAACCGCCGGGAGCGCCGCCGGCGCCTAGGCCGTCTTCGGGGTAATTTGTTGCAATGGTCACTTCAAATGTGATGTTGTAAGTCTGGTTCGCATTAAAGCCGGTCAGTCTCTTTTTGAGATACATAAACATATCATCACTGCGATTTGACGCCTCAACGAAATAGGCGTATTTGCTCGTATCCAGGCCGGTTGGCAGCCGTGAGCGGACCGCTAACATGCGAAGTGTTGAAGAATCGGTGGTTGTGTCGTATTCAGCAAACTCAGCTGCCCAGCCATCCGTGCCGGTTTCAAAAGCGGAATCAGAGATAAATACGGCATTAAGCGAATCGTCGTCCTTGCACGATGACATGAAAGCTGCCAGCGGAAAGACCAAAAACAGGATCCATTTTTTCATGGTGGAGTAAAGTTTGTAGTTGAGTTATTGACTTTAATTACCATTAAGATCAGTTCCCCGCACAGATGGTTGGAAAGATTGTATAACATTTTAGCATTATCCAATCAAGAAAATCGAAGGTTTCTTGTGCAGATCAGGCTTGGCCGACTTCCAGTTTTTGACAGACATCGTCTTAATAAACTCATCCTCAGCCGTCACATTAGCAGCAATACAAAGCATGGTATCCGGTGCGCAGGATTCGAGGATCGCCTCTAAAAATGTGTTGTTACGAAATGGTGTTTCCATGAAAATCTGCGTCTGGCCGGTTTGTCTAGAGTCGCGTTCCAACTGCTGCAAAGCTTTTTTCCTGTCGGACTTATCAATGGGCAGATAGCCGTGAAATGCAAAAGACTGGCCGCTCAACCCAGAAGCCATCAGCGCCAGCAAAATGGAGGAAGGACCAACCAATGGCACCACCTGAATGCCCAGTATATGAGCCAGGCCCACCGCCACGGCGCCGGGGTCGGCCACGCCCGGGCAACCCGCTTCCGACAGCACGCCCGCATCCTGGGTAAGTGCCCGCAAATGCTCCCGCGTAATGTGCTCAGGCGTATCCTTATGCAGCTCGATAAATGTTAGTTCGTCAATGACCTTACCTAACCGGAGGCCGCTGATAAAGCGCCTGGCCGTCCGCACATTCTCTACAAAAAATACATTCAGATTTTGGATCGTGCTAAGAATCTGAGGGCTTAGCACTTTCTGCTGTGTATCATCTGCAAGGATGGTCGGGATAAGATAAAGCTTAGTAGGGAGTTGATTCATAAGTTAATGTGAAATTTAAATTTTCTTCCAACCTTATTCACCTGATTTGTTTCATATGTGAAATAACAAAGTTAAAAGACAATGAAACAGTTACTATACATACCCTTCTGTATCGCCCTGTTGTTATCCTGTAAAAAAGACACAATGGAGGCAATGAACGCCCCGGAGCTTTTATCTGTTCAGGGCAAATGGTATCTCACCGCAGTTGAGAAAAACGCCATCGACGGCAGAAATAAGGTCTGGGAACCCATCGACCTCGCCAAAGCAGACACGCTGATCTTCCGTTCCGACGGTGTGATGCTGGACACGGACGGGAAACCGCGTTGCTGCGCCCCGGGAATGCTCATTATCAATGATCAGGTAATGCCTGTTAAGCCGCAGGTCGCGCTTCCGCCGAATCCGTTATGCGTACTCGTCAATTGTGTTAATTGTCCCAGTTGGGATATAGAGCTATCCGGTCCTGAAATGATCGTTACGCCGTGCAATAATCAGCGGCTTAAATATGTCAGGTAGTTTCTTCCAGAAATTTCAGCAGCGCGTCAACAAATGCTTTCGGTTGCTCCGCCTGCACCCAATGTCCCGCGTCGGCAATGCTTTCGAGCCGGGCATTCGGAAATATTTTTAGTATCCCTTCCCAGTCTTCATCAACAATGTATTTGGAGTTTTCACCCTTGATAAAAAGGGTGGGAGCTTCAATTTTTTGTTTAGAAACAATCTCTGATCCTACCTTGCTCATATCGGATGTGAGGATTGGCAAGTTAAACCGCCATCCGAAACCACCTTCGTCTTTCCTGTATAGATTTTTAAGCAAAAACTGACGCACCGCTAAAATCGGCTCGTATTCGCTTAATATCTCATCCGCCTGGTTCCTGCTTTCGATTTCGTCGATAGGAATTGCATTAAGTCCTTCCAATATTCTTTTATGATGGATAGGGTAGGCTTTGGGTCCTATGTCCACAATGACGAGCTGTGTAAGGGTTTCCGGGTAAGTCACAGCGTATTCCATAACGGTTTTGCCGCCCATGGAATGGCCGATCAGAACAGGATCAATGATTTGGTGCTCTTCCAGAAAACCCTTCAAATCTGCTGCCAAGGTCGGAAAATCCAGATGTCCCTCGTGCGGGGAACGTCCGTGGTTGCGCTGGTCGACGAGATATACCTGGAAGCCGTGTTCAGAAATGGTCTTGCCAATTGTAAGCCAGTTGTCGAGAAAACCGAAAACGCCGTGGAGAATAATCACAGCTCTTCCGCTTTCACCGATCTGTTTATAGTTGAGTTGCATTATGTATTGAAAATGGTTTTAATAGTCGAAATGTAAAAGTCGGGCTATTTATAAGAAGGACAAAACCAGGCCGGTTTTAATTCAACATTGATTTTCCAGGATCTTTTTGCGGGTGTTCCAAAAAATTATTTTTCAACCGAAAAAACTGGTTAGCAGATCAATAATTGCTTTAAAAAGCAATGGGGCGGATCCGCTGGTTTGTTAACAATTTCTTAATCTTTGTAATATTGAATAATTGGTACAGAATTATGTATTATTCCAACAAATCAAGCAGTTACGCCGATTAGTATTGTATTTTAGTAGGATTTGCAATTTTGTTATTGAAATAAAAAAGAATTTATTTTACGGTAAATATTACTCATCGCCTTTGATGAAGCTACTAATATTAAAAACCAAATCAACTAATTTTATGAACGTGAAAAGTTTACTTTTCAGGGCAGCGAGCTTTGCGCTGGTTGTCTTCTTAATGTCCCTGCTGAGTCCCGAAGCCCGGGCGCAGGTTACTTCATCAGCAATTACAGGTCGTGTGGCAGACAGCAAGGGAGATGTGCTTCCGGGAGCAACTGTCGTAGCGATTCACGTTCCCTCAGGAAGTAAGTATGGTTCCGTGACCAACGAGCAGGGACTTTACACGATTCCGGCTGTTCGTGTCGGTGGCCCTTACACTGTAACAGTTTCATTTGTAGGGTTCAGCGACAAATCACAAGAAAACATTTTTGCCAACCTGGGAACAGCGGCTAATGTTAATTTCGATTTGCAAGACGGTTCTACTGAACTTAGTGAAGTGGTTGTGACCGGTGCCGGAAGCGATATTTTCAGCTCGGACCGCACGGGAGCAGCAACAACATTCAACAAGGGCTTGCTAACCAGCCTGCCCACATTGGGAAGGACACTGAACGACATTACCAAATACAATGCATATGGCAATGGCCGCTCATTTGGAGGCCAGGACAGCCGCTACAACAACTTTACCATCGACGGTTCTGTTTTCAACAACGGTTTCGGATTGGGTAGCGAGGCGGCAGCGGGTGGCCGGACAGGTTCTTCTGCGATATCCCTGGATGCAATTGAAGAGGTTCAGATCAACATTGCTCCTTATGACATTCGTCAATCGGGTTTTGCGGGAGCGGGTATTAACGCGGTAACGCGCTCAGGAACAAATGAATTCTCAGGTTCGGTTTTTCATTTTTTCAAAAACAAAAACCTGGCGGGGGACAAAGCGGACGGTAACAAGATCAACGTTACGGAATTCAGTGAGAAAACAACCGGATTCCGTTTGGGCGGGCCGATCATTAAAAACAAACTTTTCTTCTTCGTTAACGGTGAATTTGTAAAACGTTCGAGCCCGGCATTGGATTTTGTGCTTAACCGCGGACAGTCAGGAGACAATGTTTCCCGCACAACTGCTGCTGATCTTGAAGATCTTGGCGCATTTATGAAGGATAAATTCAAGTATGATATCGGTGCTATCGATGGTTTCAACAATGAGAACAAGAGTAATAAATTTCTTGCGCGCATTGATTATAACATCAGCGACGCACATAAACTGACATTGCGTTACTCGCACCACGATTCGGATTCGGACGTGTTGATCAGCCAGAGCAACAGCAGTAACACAGCAGGATTTGGTAACCGTACCAACTCATTGTCAGCAATTTCTCCTCAGAATACGGGCTACATTATCCAGGATAACACGCGCTCTTTCGTAGCGGAACTGAACTCCAATTTCGGAGGAAAATTTGCCAACAACCTGATCGGAACATTCAATAAGCAGATCGAAGACAGGAAATACAAAGCACCAATTTTCCCAACCGTAGAAATCCAGAAAGACGGATCAACTTACACGACAATCGGTTCCGATCCTTTTACACCGAACAACCGTCTGGATTACTCCACATTGAACATTACGGATAACCTGACTTACTTCGCCGGAAAACACACATTAACAGCGGGTGCTTCTTTCGAATATTTCAAATCGAACAACCTGTTCTTCCCGACTTCGAACGGGGTTTACGTGTTCAAATCGATCCAGGATTTTAAAAATGCAGCCAATGCATATTTGGCTAATCCAAACCTGACAGTTGCGCCGGACACATTGGTTCGTTTCAATTATCGCTACTCATTGCTTCCGGACGGTTCTGCACCTTGGCAGGAATTCAAGACACAGACATTTAGTTTGTATGTTCAGGACGAATATCAGGTTGCGCCAAATTTTAAAGTTACAGCAGGTCTTCGCGGAGATTATATCACCATCCCGAACACTTCGAAACAATATTACAATGCTGATGTAGCCGCATTGACATTCAAAGACAATGAAGGTGCAGACTATAAGGTGAACACAGGTAATGTTCCGAAAGCGCGCATTTATCTTTCGCCTCGCCTTGGTTTCAACTGGGACGTGAAAGGAAACAGAATGACACAGGTGCGTGGGGGAACAGGTTTATTCTTGTCAAGAATTCCTTACGTATTGATATCCAACCAGTTGGGTAACAATGGCGTGAACTCTGCAACAATCCAGGGAAGTAACACAGTGAACTTTCCGTTCACATTGGACCCGTCGAGATACAACCCGGATTCAGCTTCAAAATTGACTGGTTACCAGGTGAATGCTTCGGATGAAAATCTTAAATTCCCACAGGTTTGGAAAAGCAACATTGGTATTGATCAGCAGCTTGGCTGGGGCGTTATAGCAACGGTAGAAGGTATTTTCAACAAAAACTACAATGCACTCCGCTATATTGACGTGAACCTTAAACCTGCAACTGCTCAGTTTGCTGGCACAGACTCACGTGACCGTTTTCCTGCATCAGGACTGTCCGGACAAGCTGCGACTGCGGCGCGTCTTATCAACAGAGATGTTTCAAACGTTTACGTCCTGACAAACACCAACAAAGGATACTCTTACTCGATCACAGGAAAACTGGAAAAAGCGGCAACCCGCGGCTTTGGTGGAATGGTGGGCTATACTTACGGACAGGCAAAAGACATCGCTTCTGTTTCCAGCACAGTGGAAGGCAACGTGCCGGGGATCAATGGTTTGAACAATCTGGATCTTGCGTGGTCTGGTAACGACCTGCGTCACCGTTTTGTAGGTTACGTATCTTACAGAAAAGAATATGGTGGCAAAATCGGCGGGGCAACAATGATCACATTAGGCGGTGTTTCCAACAGCGGAACGAAGCTTTCTTACATCAGCTCGACGGATATGAATGGTGATGGTCAGAACAATGACTTGCTATATGTGCCGAAAAGTGCTTCCGACGTTAATTTCGTGACTTCTACTACAACTGTAAATGGAAAGACCTACACGTTCTCACCAGAACAGCAAAAAGAGGCTTTCCAGAACTATATCGACAGCCATCCTTATTTGTCAAAAAGAAAAGGACAATATACAGAGCGTAACGGTGGTGCATATCCATGGTTAACCCGCTTTGACCTGACCGTTGAACAGGATTTCTATGTAAAAGTGGGTGCAAAAGATAAAAAGAACATTATCCGTTTGCGTGCCGACGTTTTCAACATTGGAAACATGATCAACAACAAATGGGGCGTAGGCAACCAGGTAACGGTCTCTTCCAACTCAACACAGTCGACCCCGCTTAACTTCGCAAGTGTTTCTGCGGACGGCGTTCCTTCATACAGAATGGGGACACAAGTAATTGGTGGCGAGACAGTTTTGGTTCGTGATGCTTTCGTTAAAGGTCGCACGATCAATGACGTTTGGCAGGCACAAATCGGTATCCGTTATATTTTTAACTAGGGACCAGCTTCGCCACTCCCTTGAATAACACAAGATGTCTGTTCCGAGCCGGGACAGACATCTTGTGTTAATATCCCGCTAAGTTTTGCCGTTGGGTAAACGTCCTTTGCCGATTACTCAACGAATTTAAAACCGGCTGGTTTTTGACCAATATTCGCGCTGCGCACAACAACGTGCGGTCAAGCTAGAGAGTCAAAAACAAATATAAACATGAAGAGCAAAATCTCCTTTCTTCTGAAACATGAGGCAGCAAAAAATGCAACCAGGTATCTCGTTAAGACCTTGCGAAGTGCGCTTATCTGCTTATTTTGCCTATCCGCAATTCCATCTTTTGCGCAAGTCCCAAATCTATTTAGTTTTCAGGGTGTCGCCAGAAACGGTGAGGGCAAGATACTTGCCAATAAATCCATTAATCTCCGAATAACAATCCACTCGGAAAGCTCGGCCGGGCCATCGGTCTACCAGGAATTACACAATGCGATGACGTCTCCACAAGGCATTTTTAATATCGCCGTGGGTGGTGGTAATGTGCAAAGTGGCAATTTCTCGACCATCGATTGGAAAATAAGCGCTCATTTTATTCAAATAGAAATGGACCCGGATGGTGGAAATAGTTTAATTGATTTAGGAACGACGCAGCTTTTAAGCGTGCCTTATGCACAGCATGCTAACGAAGCAAGTCGCTGGCAGAGAAGCTATCCAGTCGTTCAGAAATTTGAAATTGGATCTGACATAGATATAAATGACCCCAATGATCCTGACATACAAAAATATTTGTTACCTCATGTAGGTGAAGGTCAGAGACTTATTTGGTATCCCGCAAAAGGAGCATTTAGAGCGGGCTCCTCCAATGGTGTTACCTGGGAGGAAAATGCAATAGGGAACAATTCTACGGCCTTTGGAAGTAGTAATCTTGCCCTTGGATCCGAGAGTATGGCTTTTGGTCTCTCGAATCAAGCTACTGGAAACTCCTCCATTGCTTTTGGCGAAAACACTTCTGCTTCGGGGATGGCTTCGGCCTCACTGGGGAATTCAACAAATGCATCAGGGTATGCTGCGATTGCAATGGGAGTAGGGACTGTGTCGAAAGTAGAAGGTTCAATAGCAGCGGGAATTTATAATGATGTCTCAGATAATCCTGTAAGTGCACAGTTGCCATTAGATCGAATTTTCCAAATTGGCAATGGAATCTCTATCCAAAGAAGCAACGCCCTCACGGTCCTAAGAAACGGCTTCATGGGTATAGGCCAGAGTGCAAAGGATCCGAAATACTTTCTCGACGTGGCAGGACGAGCGAGAATTCAACACAATGGTGAAACGGCCGGAGTATTTTTTAATAATTCAGCTAATGCAGCCGCTGGTTTTGTAGGAATGGTAAATGACAATGAAATCGGATTTTTTGTAGGTGGTGGCTGGAAGTATTTTGTAAATAGCAATGGCAATGCCACTTTAACTGGCACATTAAGCCAAAATTCAGATCGTCGCTTAAAGCGCGATTTCAATCCCTTGACTTCAAGCCTCGGAAAAATTAATACGTTAAAGGGTTACCAATACTATTGGAAAGACGGTCAAAAGGATCAAAGCCTGCAAACTGGCTTAATTGCGCAGGAAGTGGAGACTAGCTTTCCGGAGTTGGTGACAACGGATACGGAAGGGTTTAAATCAGTAAACTACATGGGGTTGATCCCGCATTTAATTGAATCGATTAAGGATTTGAAGGCCGAGGTTGAGAGGCTGAAAAAAGATAGAGAATAAGCAATCGTGCATTCGAATGAATCGTCGATAAAAGGGAAGATTTAAAAGTAATTAAGTGAATAATAACCGCTGCAAGATTCGTCTTGTAACGGTTATTATTTTGCCAATCCTGCTTTTAGCCGCTTGATGTTATGAATTTGTTTTGACTTCCGTTTTATTCTCCACCCCTTCAATAACGGCCTCAATCCCAGCCCGGTAACCTTCGACAATCAATCGGGAAATGTCTTCGGAAGTGAAATGTTGTAAATCAAGAAAAAGCGGTGCAGCGGGACGGATTACCGTTAGTTTCATCGGCTTTCCGCGCAGATTGGAGCGGTCTACAAATGACTCGGCCCAGACAATGTTGCTGTTGACGATCTGATTGACCGTAATGTCCCTGACGCGCTCAATCAATGTGATCAGGTTGCGTGAATTCATGTCTTCCGGCTGGTACAAAAGCGGCGAATGGCAGGCAATAAGCACTATTTCCGTAGCACCATCTTCAATCGCTTGCCGGATAGGGGCCACTTCCCGCAAACCGCCATCCAGGTAAAGCTGCTGCTCGATCTCGACTGCGGGCATCAGCATAGGAATGGATGAGCTTGCATATACATAGCTCATAAATTGCGGGTTATCGGGCGAAGCATACTTTATTTCTCCGCTGCCGATGTTCACGGCGCCTACTTTCAGCTTAACAGGGCTGTTATGAAGATATTGATCGTTCACATGCTTCCGGATCATGGAATGCAGGGGCATAGGATCCACGATCCCGTCAAAACGGCTCATAAGCGTTGCCATACCAAGCATTACCCGCGAGCGGAGCATTGAAATGTCCTGTGGCTGCGTAATGTTTTTGATCCAGAATTCAAGCAGTTTCCTGCTGACGACCGGCCATTGCACTGCATTCTTTTCGTGCATTTGCTTTCCCGCTTCATTGGCAAGAAATGTTGCATTCAGCGCGCCCACGGAAATGCCGTAAACCATTTCGGGCTCAAACCCATTTTCCAGCACAGCTTGTATAACGCCAACCTGAAAGGCGCCTTTCATTGATCCTCCTCCCAGCACTAATGCTTTCATGTAATGTTGTTTGAACCGGGGTGCCGGCGCAGTGATTGAATGGTAGAACGACGGATCGCAATCCTAATTTTTTCAATTCTAAACATTTTCATACTAAAATTGATATAAACAGAAGATTTTATTCCAAATTTGAAGATCAGAGTTCAGAAGCGGAAAAACGATGAAAACGAATTCCGGTTTTTCCGACGCCTTTTATATCAGGAGGGATTTTTGAAGCCCTCGTCCATAAATATGACCCTTTCAATAAAGGAAATCCAGGTCCCGGTTGCAGATGAAATGAAGGCTTTTGAGCACAAGTTTCGTCAGTTTATGAAAAGTGACGTAATGCTGCTGGACCAGATTATGAATTACATTGTCCGCCGCAAAGGCAAGCAGCTCCGGCCGATGTTTGTGTTTCTTTCAGCTGGTGTTTGCGGCCAGATAGCCGAGTCCACTTATCGGGGCGCCGCATTGATCGAATTGCTCCATACGGCTACGCTCGTGCACGACGATGTGGTGGATGACTCCAATTACCGTCGCGGTTTTTTTTCTGTTAATGCATTGTGGAAAAACAAGATAGCCGTCCTTGTAGGTGATTATCTGCTCTCACGCGGACTGCTCTTGTCTGTGGATCATGGGGAATTTGATATCCTGAAAATCGTTTCTACTGCCGTTCGTGAGTTGAGTGAAGGGGAGTTGCTTCAAATTGAAAAAGCACGCAGGCTGGACATTAACGAAGAGGTTTATTATCAGATCATTAAGCAAAAAACAGCCTCTCTTATCGCGTCCTGCTGCGCGGTAGGCGCCAGTTCTGTGGGTGCTACGGCTGACATTGTGAAGCGCATGCATGCGTTTGGCGAAAAAGTAGGCATGGCATTCCAGATCAAAGACGACCTCTTCGATTACGGCGAAGACGAGATCGGCAAACCACTTGGAATTGACATTAAGGAGAAAAAAATGACGCTGCCGCTCATTTATGCGCTCAATAAGGCAAGCTGGCTTGAAAAACGGAGGATCATCAATATCATCCGGAACGAAAGTCACAAACCTAAAAAAGTGAGCGAGGTAATTGCCTTCGTAAAAGACTCCGGTGGCCTTGGTTACGCACAGCAGGTCATGCAGCGTTACGTCGAGGAAGCAAGGGCGCTTTTATACGAATTTGCCGAGTCCCCCCACCGCCATTCCCTTGAACAGCTTGTTCAATACACCATAGAAAGAAGTAAGTAATTTTGAATGAGTGAATTAGTGAATGAGTGAATGAGTGACAAAAAAATATTCAGTCATTCACTCATTCACTCATTCACTCATTCAAAATTCACTCATTCAAAATTCATTCATTCACTCCTTCACTTCCCTTTCGCGACAAATATGTAAGTAACTATAATAATATGACTAAACTTTTAGTTATGTTAGCACTTCCATAAAAACCTTTATGTCATGAAAGCTATATTCTCTGCATTAATCTGCTTGTGCGTGCAATGTGCGTGCGCACAAATGAAGGTGGTCTCTTCAAAAAATCTCGAAAAAGAGGGCATCGACCCTATTAAAATCGCTAATGAGTACGGAAGTGAAGAGCAGTCTATGATGACTGAGGTGATGAAGAAAACAAGTCTGATCATCGCGTCCGCATTTCCTGAGAATCCCAATCCGGGTATCACCGTATTCACGCAGATTTATGTCAATGAATCCGGAAGCCTGGACTATTTGATCTTTGACCTGCGGACCGGTGATGGATATGACAAAGACTCCCTCGATAAACACGCCAAATATGCTTTTCTGACTGGTTTTGATGGATGGAAAGTTTCGAAAACAGGGAAAAAGTTTTCGGTCGTATCGGTCCGAACGGTAGGGAAGCAGCCCGTAGTGCGCGAGGTTCGGCGTGGCGACAGCTCGGTCGTTGACCTGAAAACGGCGCTCGTTTTTCAGGATACATTAAAAACCAAGCGGCTTTATCTGAACCAGCTGGAAT
This sequence comes from Dyadobacter sp. CY351, assembly GCF_021502625.1. NCBI lineage: Bacteria > Pseudomonadati > Bacteroidota > Cytophagia > Cytophagales > Spirosomataceae > Dyadobacter > Dyadobacter sp. CY351. The sequence continues at coordinate 597,497 of NZ_JAKFFU010000002.1, forward strand.
TGAAGACATTACCCGATGTCATTTACCGGTTTCCGAACCTCGAAGAGTTATATCTGGGAAACAACGAGTTGCAGGCGGTTTATATCGACATGGCGCGCCTGCCTAAGCTGGCTCAACTTCATTTACAGCAAAATAAGCTCACCGAAAAAAGCTTTCAAATCACTGGTAACAATACATTATATCTGCTGAATCTGAAAGAAAATAAATTTACCAACATTCCTACCTCCATTCGTAAATGCAAGAAATTAAGGACGCTATGGCTTGGCGGTAACCAAATGTCAGCATTGTCCAACGGCAGTTTTCGAAAACTGAAATCGGTGCAAGACCTGAATTTTTACAAATCCGACATCGCCGTTTTACCCAAGGGGATTAAGAAAATGAAGAATCTGGAAGTCTTGGATCTGTATTATAACCAGCTGGAAATGCTGCCGAAAAGCATTACTAAGCTTAAAAACCTGACACATCTGGCCGTTTCCTATAACCAGATAAAAGCATTGCCCGAACGGATCGACAAACTGAGCCGCATTCATACATTATATGCGCACCATAATCGGCTTAGCAAACTCCCGGCAAGCATTACCAAAATGCAAAATCTGAAAATTCTGGATCTGGGTTTTAACTGGTTTACCAATTTTCCCCCGGAACTAACCGCTTTTGTAAAATTGCAGGAGCTGGATCTTTCTTCCAACAACTTCCCCGATTTCCCGGAGCAGCTGTTGGAAATAAAGAAACTTGAAAAACTTTACCTGCGCGGCAACCCATTTGTAAAAGACGATGCGGAGACCAAGTACAGCAGGCAGCTCGGCCAGCTGAAAAGCAAGAACATTGAAGTATTTTATTGATTTACAAATTCCACCAATACGTAAATTTCAACACAACTGCCCGGTTCTTGACCCGGAAGTTTTCGGGCAGATAGTTGTCCGTATACACGATAAATAAATCGGAGGCAGGCTTATAGCGCCATTGCAGACGCGCATTCAGGTTGATGTTATCTGCCTGATTGTTGTACTGCATGAATGTGGTGAAGAACAGGTTATTGGTAAATGTAAAGTCCACCCGCGGGCCTACGAGCCATAATTGCGTTCTTTTCCAAGGCTCAGGAAGGCGGATATCGTTATAGTTTCCAGCCATGGTGATCGCTACGTAAGGCTGCACACGATAACCCAGCTCGGCCCGTAAATTGTTACGATGACCATTCTGATAATAACCGCCGAAAATCCCCGAAGCAGTGTAAGTAAGGCGATTCTGCGGGCCTGAAACAATGTCAAAACCGGCGGCTTTCCAATTGTGCTCGCTGCCGGTTGCCAATGTTCCCACACCGAGGTTGGTAGGGTCAAATGGCCTTAATAACCTGACATAATTACTCGATCCCCAAACGGCAACTGTGGCGCGGTTGATGAAATTCAGGTTGTAGGAAAGAATAAATTCACGATCGCTGAGGTCAAATTTTTTGTCCCAAAATACATTGCTGATCAGCTTTGGACCGTGGCTGATGATCTTTGGATTTTTGACAAAAAACAGATAACCAATGTTCGGACTGATCTTGTAATAACCCATCCTGACCGCATTCGGCACGTAACCTACTTCTGCATTGAAATTTTTACCCACATATTCGTGCTGCCACTGCCAGAAAAAATTGGCTTTGTTAAATTTCAAATCAGCAGCGTGAGTAAAATCGTCTGTGGACTTTCCGGGTGTGAATGATTTGAGCATCATAACTTTTCCTGTCCAGAGATTTTTAGCGCTTGCGAGGTTAAATTCTGCTCCTATATTGCGGTTATAGCGGTTTGTGGCCTGATGCTGCTCCGGCGAGTAATTCGTCGCATCTTTATTTACAAATATAAAACGGACATTGGACCGGGCTAATAATTGCCTTTGTAATGCAAAAACCGCGTAATTATTTCTGGGCGTCAGGCTGTCGGAAGAACCCGTCTGCACGTCCAGCACACCGATGCGCCAGTTCTTGTTGATCTTCCCGCTCATACGCGCACCAAACTGAATCGGGACGCCTAATCCGATGCGGCGGGAGAAAAAAGGCCGAATGGTAGCGTACCCGAAATTGGCGAAAAGGTCAGCATTTTCAAGAAAGAACTGACGGCGCTCCGGGAAAAACAATTCAAAGCGGTCCAGATTGGTCTGCTGCACGTCCACGTCGACCTGAGAGAAGTCCGGATTGACAGTTAAGTCGAGGTTCAGAGATGGGGTAAGGCCGATTTTTACATCGCCTCCGATGGCCGGCTTATATTTATTGGGCGTGTCTTTTTGATAATCTTTTGTCAAACGCGTGGCCGCGTAGGGTATGATAGAAATGTTCGGGCCCGGATTGGGCGGGGGAACGTCCCATGCCAGCACGCCCGTATAAGCCAGTGAGGCCGAAGGAAACTGCCGCGGAACGGGCGCCCAGGCCGATTTTTCAGAAATAGTGAGATCCTGACGGCTGAAATTAATGCCCCATCTCGTTATCCCCGGCTTGTACCGAATGCTTTTGAAAGGAATTGCGGCTTCCCAGACCCATTTGTCATCATCATTCTTTACCGCGCTCACCCATTTATTGTCCCAGCTCAGATCGACCGTTCCACCGTCTCCCTGCTGGCCATCCCACGGCGCGCCGGCCGCATTGGCACCGAATGAAAAACCATTGGTCTTATCATCAAATGTGTCCATGAAAAGGAGAAAGTTGTCATTTTTCCCGAAAGAAAAATCCCTTTTCAATGATTCCACAATAATAGAGCCTTTTACGGGCTTATAATTAACCACCAGAATGTAGAGGTTGTCCTTATCGTAGCACATTTTCACATCCGTAAGCGCCCTGGAAAAACTGGTATCCATAGGCGTGATCATGAAAAAGTTGTTGGCAACCTCAGCGGATTCCCATGCCAGGTCATCCGCGACACCATCAATGTTCAGCGAGGATGTCGCGGAATGAATATTGTATTGATATTTTTCATTGGGTTTCTGTGCAATGCTTTTTGAAATGATTAAACAGAAAAAAATAAGGTTTAGGATAGAAATTTTTTGCACTTGATCAGGGTGTAGGAATGGTTGAATAAAGGCTCAGGCGGTGTTCTCAGCTTCTGAACCACTTTGCATCCGCATAAAACGTCCCGAAAGGAACGAGCGAAGAAATGAAAGCGAGAAGTGATTTCTTAAAAGACCAGCTTCTTTCCGTAGCAACCTGGATCAGCAAAACGACAAAAAGCACGAACAAAACGCCGTGCGCCATGCCAACAATGCGGACAGCCTGCGGAAGACCGGCAAGATATTTCAACGGCATAGCAATGCCGAGCAAAACGAGGTAAGAAATGCCTTCAAGAAAAGCAATGATGCGAAGACGGCCGAGGGCGGATTTAACAAGCGTGGAGATCATAAAAAAAGAACTGTAAGCGTAAGATTATTAAGTGTAAAGATACGCAATAGGAAGATTTAGAAGGCAGGAATAACCAAAAATCAAACACCAACGTTCGTGAGAAAATCAATTTTTACATGTCTGCTTGCGCTTGCAGGATTTTATGCAACGGCGCAAAGCCTTAAAGTTTCGGGAAATGTACGCGATGAGCGCGGAGAGCCGCTCATTGGCGCTTCGGTGCTGGAAAAAGGAACCAATAATGGCACCATTACTGACGGCAGCGGAAGTTATGTGCTTTCGGTTGGCAAATCCAATGCTGTTCTCGTTGCGACATTTGTCGGTTACAATGTTGTTGAGCGCGCGGTTTCGGCCAATGCTAATCTGGACTTCACAATGACCGACGCGTCCATTCTTAATCAGGTAACCATTGTGGGTTCGAGGAACGGAAACCGGTCGTCCACCGACACGCCTTCGCCCGTGGATGTGATTGACATTCGTGAGATCACCACCAAACAAGGCCAGCTGGATGTAAACCAGCTTTTGCAATTCGCTGCGCCTTCTTTCAATTCCAACAGGCAAACGGGATCTGATGGCGCGGATCATGTGGATCCTGCATCCTTGCGGGGCCTTGGACCTGACCAGACATTGGTTTTGATCAATGGGAAACGGCGTCACCAGTCTGCATTGGTCAATCTTTTCGGAACAAGAGGCCGCGGGAATACGGGCACCGATTTAAATGCCATTCCGGCTGCGGCCATTGAGCGTATCGAGATTTTGAGGGACGGCGCAGCAGCGCAATATGGCTCTGATGCCATTGCGGGCGTGATCAACATTGTTTTAAAAGAGACAGTCAACCAGCTTTCCGCCAATGTGAACGCAGGGATTTATAAGGCAAAATATCGCTTTGATAACAAGGATTTCGATGGGCTGAATTGTAATGTTAACCTCAACTACGGCGTAAAAATTGCGCAAAAAGGTTTTGTGAATGTGACGGCCGATTATAATTTCCGGGACCATACCAACCGCGCAAACACAGTTTCCGATCCGGACGAGCTTCAAAGGCGGCAATATGGCGATCCCAGGATCAATAATGCTGCGCTTTATTACAATGCGAAAGTCCCGGTCGGTGAGAATATCCAGTTTTATAGTTTCGGGGGAATCAACAAGCGCAGAGGCGATGCTTATGCGTGGACACGTTTCGCCGATGATGACCGCAATGTGCCATCCATTTACCCTAACGGATTTGATCCCATCATTGCAAGCACGATCGATGACAGAGCTGTAACGGCGGGAGTTCGGGGCGTTTGGAAGTCATGGAACATTGATCTGAGCAACACTTACGGGTTTAATAAATTTCAGTTTGATGTGAAAAACACCATTAACACGTCATTAGGCGAGGGGTCACGGACGGAGTTTGATGCAGGCGGATTTCAGTTGGCACAAAACGTTACAAACCTTAACATTACACGTCATTACAAAACCATTTTGCAAGGACTCAACGTTGCTTTTGGTGGTGAATTTCGGAATGAGCGCTATAAGATTTTCGCGGGCGAGCGCGGTTCGTACTACAATTACGATCCTTCCCTGGCAGGCGGATCGCAGGGCTTTCCGGGTTACAGTCCTTCGGATGTCACGGATAGAAGCCGCTCCAACGCAGGTGCTTACCTGGACGTAGAAGCAGATCTGACTAAAAAATTGTTGATCGATGCAGCCGCCCGGTTTGAAAGTTACAGCGATTTTGGGACTACATTGAATGGGAAAGTCGGCTTGCGTTACAAGATCACCAACGCCATTGCGTTACGCGGATCGGTCAGCACAGGTTTCAGGGCGCCTTCACTGGCTCAGAAATATTTCAATTCAACATTCACCAATTTCGTCAATGGTGAAGCGGTGGATGTGCTGCTGGCCAATAATAACAGCGAAGTGACCAGGGCGCTGGGCATTCCAAAGTTAAAGCAGGAAACTTCCCAAAATGCCAGCATCGGACTTACGATGAACCCGGCTCCGGGGCTTTCCGTGACGATTGACGGTTACTATGTAAAAGTGAAGGATCGCGTGGTGCTTACCGGGCAGTTTAGCGATGAGGATGAGGATATCGGCGAGCTGCTGAAAAATCTGCGGGTTGGACAAGCCCAGTTTTTCACAAACGCGCTTTCTTACACCACCACGCAAGGCATTGACCTGATCATTGCGCATTCCACTTCGCTGGGCATCGGGCGGCTGAGCACAACATTGGCGGCTAACTTTAATGATATGGATTTGGGGCCGGTTAATACAGTGCCAAAATTGCGAGGAAAAGAAGACACTTATTTTGATGAAAGGGAGCGGCGTTTCGTGCTGGCTTCGGCGCCGCCGTCGAAAATCAACCTGACATTTGATTATGGCGTTGATAAATTCAGCCTTATGCTACGTTTTATACGATTTGGCGAGGTGAAGCTGGCCAATTGGGACTATGAACTGGATATCTACAAGGCGAAAGTCCAGACTGATCTAACGGCGAATTACAAGTTCAGCAAAAACATTTCGCTTTCGATCGGTGGCAGCAACATCCTGAATGTTTATCCGGATAAGTCTCTGCCTAGTCTGACAGAATCTGGTGGCGGCTGGGATCCCGTACAAATGGGCACCAACGGAGCTTTCTTTTTCACCAGATTAGGTTTCAGGTTTTAAGATAGTGTTGAATCAAAACTTACATGCTCATTATTTAGCACGCTGCTTTTGCGCGTGAAACTTTGAGTTATTACAAATAAAAAGGGTGCGTTCGCTTAGCAAACGCACCCTTTTAAATGGTCCAGAATCGCTAGACAGGCTGCACCTTAATTTTAGGTTTCTTATCGGCAGACTGATTTTCCTTATCCCGCATTTTGATAAAGTCTTTGAAACGTCTGATCGTAGCCATAATGAAGCCGATCACCAGCACAAATGTTCCTAGCCAGAGAATGTTAATTAACGGCTTTTCAATGGCTTTCATCACAATAAAGTCGCGCTGAGTGGTATTAACAGCGAAGGAGAATTGTCCTGTTTGTGGATTGATCTCCTGGAACTGAATGCGCATGCCCAAATCGTTATTTACCTCAGGCTTGCGTGCCACCATGCGATCACGGATCACGAATGATGGTGTTACCACGTATTCTTTGTCCTTATCCAGCACCCGGATCACGGCTTTCACGGCAGCATCACCATCGCCGAGCTTAACGCCTTCAACCTGCTCCGTACGCACCACGTTATCCAGGATCGCGACGTAATCGTTCACAAAGAATGTGTCGCGCATGCTGATCGTAAAGTTCTCCGTCTGGCTCCAAACCGGCTCTGCAGTTGGATTGGTCACCATGTTTACGTGGGTATAAAGGTCTTTGTCAACCTTCCGCTGAATGTCGGGTGATGAAACAATTCCACCCATTCTCGGGTTGATCTGCACCCTTGGGAACAAGCTAAAAATACGTCCTGACGGCTCCCTGTATTCGATTTCGTAATAGAAATTTTCAGGGAAAAGCTCGATTGTATCGCCTTTGACATTATACTTTTTCCCGTCCACAACAATGTCGCGTAAAGCAACTGCATGGAAATCACCCTCGATGATATCGACCCAGCTCTTAGGAATGTAACCAGGAATCTTACGCGGCTCAACGCGCACGTCGCGCCAGGTAAGCATATAGTCGCCCATTTTCTCGGGCTTATTAAGCCACAGGGTAATGTTCTCCTTATTTTCCTTATTGTCGTTATTGGTAAATTCTTCGCTCCGGGAAATCATCAAACCCGAATTGTTGATCGAAACGACTTTGGTATAAGCCGAAGAAAACAGGATCCCGATCAGCATTAAGGCCACACCAATATGCGTGATCGCTCCGCCTGACAGATTGTAATTGCCACGGATAATGTTGATCAAAATCGTCCCGTTTGCAACGATCGCAAAGACTGCTGATGTCAGCAAAACAATGTATTGGATTTCCTTAACACCTTGAATAGTGATGATCGCAGCACTGATAATCAGTGAGATCAGTAACGGATTGTAAAGCGCTTGCAATTTGTCCTTACCCGTTCTTTTCCACCAGAAAAACTGTCCTACACCCGTCAGAATGACGATCAGTGAGAAGAACCAAAGCTGGAATTTGTTATAATGTCCGATCTGATCGGCAGGAAGCGCCATGTTCAAAACCGTTCCGAATGCTTCGGCGATTTTGTTATAAACTGGGATGGAGGTCGTTGCAAGGATTTGGAAACCGGACAAACAAAGCAATGTTGCACCAATAAAAATCCAGAATTCCTGAGAGTAGGTGGAAACTTCTTCTTCGTCACTTGGCAAGTCTTTCCAGCGATAAATCAGCAAGCCGATTGCGACGATTGTGAATGTCAGCAAGTAAATCAGAAGCTGTCCGGAAAGACCCAAATCCGTAAATGAGTGAACAGAAGCATTTCCCAAGACCCCGCTTCGCGTCATGAAAGTGGAGTAAAGGATCAGGATAAATGTGGCAATGGTAAGAATGAAGGACGTTTTAAGAGCTGTCGCATTCTTGCGTCCAATGATCATTGTATGCACCGCGGCCACCAGGATTAACCAGGGCACGATAGATGAATTTTCAACAGGATCCCAGTTCCAGTAACCGCCGAAGTTAAGCGTTTCGTAGGCCCAGTAAGCGCCCATAAGGATGCCTATGCAAAGGATCATGGCAGAAAACAATGCCCAGGGCAAAGCCGGACGGATCCATTCCTGGATTTTTTTGGTCCAAAGGCCTGCAATGGCAAACGAGAAAGGAATCAATGTTGTAGCAAAACCCAGGAACAGGGTAGGAGGGTGGATTACCATCCAATAGTTTTGCAAAAGCGGGTTCAAACCGTTTCCGTCTTTTGGAATAAAATTCGCATCCATCTGGTAAACAGGCAGATCCGGCATTACTTCTTTTAATAACAGGAATGGTGTAGAACCGATTTTAAGATCCAAGCCAGGAATGACAACACCTAAAATCATGGAAGTCAAAAACGCCTGCACCAATGCAAAAACGGTCATTACAGGTGCTTCCCAGGAGCGGTTAGTGAAGATTAAAACACAACCCAAAACAACATTCCAGAAGATCCACAACAAGAAACTTCCTTCCTGATCCTGCCAGAAACTGGAAATTGTGTAGCCTGTTGGCAGGGACAGCGAGGAGTTTTTCCAAGCGTAGTGATATTCAAAATAATGGTTTCCGATGATCCAGTAAAGGGAGAAAACCACGCCTATAACGGCAGCAACGTGCGCATAAAAAACGGCGCGTCCGAATTTTTTCCAGGTTTTGGCATCGTCAATGGTGATGCCAGCCGTGCTAGCCTTGAAATAGGCGAATGTGGCAACCAGGGCTGTTACAAATGCAATTATTACCAGCAGGTGACCTGCACTTCCGATTGTGCTGTGAATCATGATTGTTCTGCTGTATGTTCAGTCGTTTCCATTTTGCCGTTCTCGTATTTCGACGGGCACTTCATCAGGATTTTCTCCGCAGTGAAAGCGCCGTCTTTCATTTTACCTACCACCACAACCTGCTCCGATTTATCGAAATCCTGCGGTTTTGAGTTCTTGTAAACGACCCTTTGCTCGACCTGGTTGTTGTCGATCAATGTGAAGGCAAAATAGTTGGGATCAACCTGAGGCTGGTATTCCATGCCGATAATATGGCCTGATGCATCTTTTTTGAGTGTACCCACAACGTGAATGCTTTCTGCATCACCGTCCTGTGCCATCTCTTTGGCCTTTGTAAAATCCACATATGTGCTCGCATCACCGGCTGTTGAGACAATAATGCCAATAGCCACAGCAATGATGATCAAACCGAATATTTGTATCTTTTTCATGAAAGTTTACTTGATATTTAATTCTTTTTCGATTTTGCTTACTTTGGAATCTATCCGAAGCATATTGATCGCGATCCCTGCGAAAATCACAGCAATCACAGCTACAACAACCCAGATCTTACCGTCTTCCCGGAGTTTGTCGGCCATAGGCACGCCATTATCAACAGCTTGTGCAAACAAGTTTCCTGAGATCAAAAATAAGGTGAGTAGTAAGAGGGAGACTTTTTTCATTATATGGGTAACGGTCTAAATTCTTAACGAAAATTTGATTTAAAATGTTTGTGATCGTTCAAACTTAGTGCGTGTTCAGGCTATTTTGTCAGAAGTTATCAATGCTTCGTCCCTGACGCGGTTGATTACTTTAATCCGGATCCGAAGTTCGGCCAGCCATAATCCCAGCAGAATGTAACCGATGATAGCAGGATAGAATACTTTACGGATATCGCTGTTGAAATCGTAGGAGCCGAATGTACTGTTTCCGCCGCTGCCCGGATGCAAAGAATCTGTCAGCCGGGGCAGGATGTAAATGATTGGAATAAAAACAGCGAATGCAAAAATGTTGTAAACCGAAGAAATGCGCGCTTTTCGCTGCTCGTCTTCAAAAGAGCTTCTCAGCAGCAGATAAGCGAGATAGATCAGGATGCCAACTGCCGCACCATTCAGTTTCGGGTCATTCGGCCAGGGATCGCCCCAGGTATAATTGGCCCAAACGGAGCCGGTGAGGCAGCCTAAAATTCCGAAGAATATAGCGGACTTGGCCAGTTCACTCGCAATGTCGTCGTCGCCGATGCTTCCCTTATTCAAATAACGGATTGAAAAAATCATGGACACGAACAGCAGCGTGGTCATTGCCAGCCAGAGCGCTACGTGAAAATAAGTGTTACGAATGCTCTCATTGATGATGGCAAGGTGCGGAACAGGGCCCATCAGACCCATAACAATGACATAGAATATGATTACTATGCAGAGGATTTTCCACCAGATCTTTCTCATTTTACTCTTTACTTTAATGCTTACTCGCCAGTCTGAATCAACTTCTCCACAGATAAGGAAAAAGCAGATAACTGAGCGTAATTACTATGAGATCAATTGATAACAGTGTGCTGATTTCGTCCGTACTGACCGACCAGTCCAAGCCATCCATGGCATTCTTGGCCAGCTTGATCGTCATCAGGAGCATGGGTAATATGATCGGGAAGCTAAGAACAGCCATTAATGTTGCGCTGTTATCCGCTTTGGAGGCAATCCCTGCCACAAGGGTAAGCACGGATGCAAAACCGATGGCGGCCAAAAAAAGGCACAGGATAAAAAGCCCCATATCACCGATTGCATTGCCCATTACAAACGAATAAAATACAAACCCCATTCCGGATAATAATAACATTATCAGCGAATTGTAAATTATTTTTGAAATAATGATCGCCTGCGGACTGCAAAGGCTGTAATAATAAAGCAACCGGCCATAGCGCTCCTGAGAGAAACTTTTGGCGATCGCATTTACCGCAGTGAACAGAATGATGATCCAGAATAGTGTGTTCCAGACAATAGGAGTGAGTTGATTTCTTCTGAGATTAAAGCTCAGATAGCAAACGAAAACGGTGCTGATCACGTAAAGTAACATGCCGCTCAGCGCATACTTTTGACGCCATTCGAGTGTAACTTCTTTCCAGATAAGGGTTTTAATCTCGTTCAAAATTCCGCTGCTCATTTACTCTTTGCGCTGCAAAAGTACTACATAAAGCCTGAGGGAAATAATAAAACGGTCATGATTTTCCATGATTTGTATGGGTGGGAGCACAATTGCAAAAGTTATGTTTGAATTACGGTGTGATAGTGCTTTATTTGCACTTTAAATAAAATGAATCTAAATAAGGAGTGTATGTCAGCTCGTACGGTCAGTCATCTTCGAAAGGGCGAAAAGGGGGTCATAAAATCTTTTACGGATCGGGCAATGTCGTTGAAATTACTTGAAATGGGCTGCCTGCCCGGGTGCGAAGTGCGTCTGGATGCAGTTGCGCCTTTTGGTGATCCGATCTGTATTAATGTTGGCGGTTCCTATTGCCTTTCGCTCAGGTTGAACGAGGCGGCCGTGATTGTGCTTGAATAAGCGATACGTTCCGATTATAAGCCTCTCCATTGAAACAAGGGAATATAAAAGTTGCGCTGGTTGGTAACCCCAATGCCGGCAAGTCTACATTATTTAATGCATTAACCGGTTTACGCCAAAAGACCGGGAATTTTCCGGGCGTTACCGTTGAAAAAAAATCCGGAACATTCAAGCTTCCCGGCCAGTCGGGCCAGCCCGATGCTGCTGCCATCGTTGTAGATCTTCCGGGCACATATAGTATTTATCCCAAATCAAGGGACGAGGTTGTCGTAATGGACATTCTCGCTAACCCTGCCCACCCTGACTTCCCGGATGTCGTTATCGTAGTTGTCGATGCGTCGAATCTTCAAAGGAACCTGCTCCTTTTTACTGAAATAAGCGATCTTGGCCTGCCGTGCGTCCTGGCACTTAATATGCTTGATGTGGCTACGAGTATGAACCTGACGGTTAATGCCGTGCAGCTTGCTATGAAACTGAATGTGCCGGTCGTGCGCATCAATGCGCGCACAGGTGAAGGATTGAATGCGTTAAAAGATGCGGTGCGGCAAATGGCGGATCGGGTTGAAAAACCGGAACTTGCCTATTTCTATGAGCCCAAAGACAACGAGATCGATTTGATTGCGGATGTCAGGCGTATGTATAGCCTTGATAATGATTACGTTGCGTTGCAGTATGTTTGTCAGCATGATAATTTCTCATTTTTGGAAACGCCGGCAAGGGTTGCGCTGGATAAACTGATTGAAAAGCACGAGTTTGATGAAAACGGCTTTCTGGCAGCTGAAACCGTTGCGCGCTATGAGAAAATAAAGCCGATAATTTCTAAATCAGTTAAGTCAGCAGGTGTAACCGAGCAACCTTACTGGACGCGAAAGCTGGACAGCATTCTGATGCACCCGTTTTGGGGATATGTTACATTCGCTGCCGTCCTGATCCTGGTTTTCCAAGCCATTTTTTCATGGGCAACTTATCCCAGCGATTTGCTGGATGCGGGAATTGCGGCCACTATTGAATGGACAAAAGCAGTTCTGCCCGAAGGATTTTTAAATGATCTCCTTACCGACGGCATCATGGCCGGACTGGGAGGAATTCTGGTATTCATTCCACCGATTGCCATTCTCTTCGCGCTCGTTTCAATTCTCGAAGAATCGGGTTATATGGCGCGTGTAATGGTGATTATGGATAAACTCATGCGCAAATTTGGTCTGAATGGCCGGAGCGTAGTCCCTCTGATCTCAGGCGTGGCCTGCGCGGTGCCTGCGATCATGACAACCAGGAGCATTAGCAGCCGTTATGAACGTTTACTGACGATTTTGGTAACACCATTGATGAGCTGTTCGGCCCGTTTGCCCATTTACACCATTCTTATTGCCTTGGTTGTGCCGCCTACAAAAGTGCTTGGCTTCCTCAATATACAAGGCTTGGTTTTGTTCGGATTGTATTTCCTCGGTCTTGCAGGTGCGCTGGCGACTGCGTGGATTTTGTCATTGTTCATTCCCAGAAAAGAACCCGGCTATTTCATGCTGGAAATGCCTTCTTATAAGCTGCCGCGCTGGGGCCATGTGGCATTTACCATGTATGACAGCGTGAAATCATTTGTGCTGGAAGCAGGAAAAGTGATCATGGCTATTTCGATCATTCTGTGGGTGTTATCCACATATGGCCCGGGTGATAAAATGGAGCGGGCGGAGGAAAAAGTTGTTGCCAGCATGCCGCAAGCTTCTGAGGAACAAGTTAATGCAGCCATTTCGTCCGCGCGCCTGGAAAATTCCTACGCGGGCCATTTCGGTCATTTCATCGAGCCGGCAATAAGGCCTTTGGGTTATGACTGGAAGATCGGCATTGCATTACTCGCCTCATTTGCCGCAAGGGAAGTTTTTGTGGGAACAATGGCAACCATTTACAGCATCAGCGGTGATTTTGAGGACGTCCCGACGGTTAAGGAACGGTTGATTAAAGAAAAGAATCCCAAAACCGGCGGTGCCATGTTCACGCCAGCCGTTTGTTATTCACTCCTTATATTCTACGTTTTCGCCATGATGTGTATGAGCACCATCGCCGTAGTTCAACGCGAAACCCACGGCTGGAAATGGCCGTTGATCCAGCTAGCCTATTTAATGGTGCTGGCTTATGTATCGGCGTTTGTGGTTTATCAGGTTTTGAGTTGAAGGATTGCTTATAAATTGTAAACAACAGCCGAACTGCCCAATTCGAGGAAGAAGCCATCTTCCTCATTTAATGTAGCAATCAAAGGAAGATTTCTCTCAAGAAGTTCTACTAGCAACTGATTGGAAATGTTGCCTAGAATGATCCTGACCAATTTTCTGGGAGTTTTATGTAGCAAAAAAGAAGTTCTGAAATCTTCGTCTTTTGTGATGACGATCAGATTTTGCTTGTCTGCAACGATGCATATTTCAGCGTCAGTTGAATTCCATTTCGAGGGCAAATGATTAACATGAATCGCTGAATGTCCTAAGCTTGTCAGGTGTTTAGCCAGTTTGATAGGAATGTGAACGTCGCAAAGAAAATCCATCAGGCCGCGTCCTTAATTAGGCGCCCGGACACCAGGAGTTTCGCGTAACTCAGGCAGGCTAAAATATCTTCCCGTTCTAATTCGGGATGATCTTCAAGAATTTCATCGAATGACATTCCCGAACCTAGCATATCGATAATGACTTCCACAGGCCATCGCATTCCCCTTACACAAGGTTTCCCATGGCATATTGATGATTCGATGGTTATTCTTTCTAAGTATTGCATAGCTTAATCAATTGTATCAAATTTAATCATTTGCGCTTACCAACCCAAATGCTCCACCAAATCCGATGCGATCAGCGCGCTTTGTCCTCGTTGGTCGGCGGCGCGGTCACCTGCCAGGCCGTGTTGGTATACTGCTAGAATTGCCGCTGTCTCAGGTTCATATTTTTGGGCTAAAAGACTGGTTACTATCCCTGTAAGCACGTCGCCGGTGCCGCCTGTGGCCATGCCGGGGTTGCCGGTGGAGTTGAAATGCACCTCGCCGTTTGGAAGAATGACGGCTGTGTTCGCGCCTTTCAGACAGATATTTACTTTGTGTTTTTTGGCAAAATCAATGCCGATTTGTAAGCGTTCAAATTCGTCTTTGCTTTCTCCTGCCAGGCGCTGGAATTCTTTGGGATGTGGGGTTAGGACAGTGTTTTCGGGTAATTTATCCAGCAGGTGCCGGTTTTCTGACAAAATATTCAAGGCATCCGCATCAATGATCAATCTGGCGTTTATATCATCCGCATTGATGCTATTCAATAGTTGTTCTATGACTTGAACAGTCGTAGCATTTTTGCCAACGCCCGGGCCGATGCCGATGGCTGAGTAAGAGGTGAGATCCGTTACTTCGCTTAAATGTTTTGCATTCTGATCCGTGATGGCCATTGCCTCGGGAATGGAAATCTGGATAATGTCATATCCGCAGGACGGAATGTGCATGGTCAGCAAACCGACGCCGGACCTGAGACAAGCCTTGCCCGAAAGGGCGGCAGCGCCCATTTTGCCGTAACTCCCTGCCATAAGCAATGCGTGCCCAAAAGTACCTTTATGCGAAAACTTGTCCCTTGGCTTAATTAGTTTTTCTGCTGTGCGCTTATCTGTATAATGGTAAGGCGTTTCTGCATTTTTGATAAATTCTTCACTCAAACCAATGTCCACCAAATGCCATGAACCCACAAATTTCGAGTTTTGAGGCATCATAAACGCAATCTTTGGCAGCTGAAATGAGACGGTGAAGTCAGGTTCTATTATCGGGTCATCCTTTTGATTGCTTTTATCAGCATACAACCCGCTTGCAATGTCGACTGAAACCAGCTTGTTGGGAAGTGCATTTAAAGAATCAATGATATGCGCCAACAGCCCTTCGGCGGGTCTTGATAAACCGGATCCTAATAAGGCATCAATGCAAATCACGTTGGGTGCCAATGTTGGGAATGAACCCTGAGCAGTGACACTAACGGGTTGCAAATGATCCTTTAAACGTGTTAAGTTGCTTTGAAAATCCTGAGAAGCTTTGTCTGTGTATTCGATGATGTAAACTTGAACATCATAACTGCTGGAGCTCAAAATCCGGGCAATCGCCAGTCCGTCCCCGCCATTATTTCCTTTGCCACAAAAAATAGCAACGGGGCGGGTGTTGACAAATTGATTACAAAACCATCGGACAAAGGCATTGGAAGCCCGTTCCATTAAATCAAGGGATGAAACCGGCTCATTTTTAATAGTATAGGCATCCAGTGCGCGAATCTGTTCAACATTTAGGATTTTCATGTAAATGCTTTTACAAACAAAGAAAAAATATTAGCTTTGCACTCGTTTTCGCAAGAGCTGTTTTGAATGAAGGGGCGTCACCTCATCCGCTGGAAGCAAGCTATCATTTTAAATCCAAAAAAGCATTCGTCATGAGCGAACTTATTAAACTCGTAGAAGCTACGATTGAAAATCGTAAATCCGAGTATCCTGAATTTACTTCAGGCGACACGATCAACGTACACGTTAAGATCCGTGAAGGTAACAAAGAGCGTGTTCAGCAATTCCAGGGCACGGTTATGCAACGTCGTAACCTTAGCGGAAGCGGTGAAACTTTCACAGTACGTAAAATCTCAAACGGCATTGCCGTAGAACGTGTTTTCCCAATTCTTTCACCAAGTATCGCTAAAATCGAATTGATTCGTCGCGGTAAGGTGCGTCGTGCACGTCTGTTCTTCTTACGTGGCCGTCAGGGTAAAGCCGCTCGTATTAAAGAGCTTAAAGTATCGAAGTAATATAAATTTCCTTCGGACAAAAAATTTTAAACCCTGCAAGCGATCATTTCTTGCAGGGTTTTGTTTTTCCATTGTCCGCCGGTTGAAACCGGCGGCCATTGTTTTATTTGTCCGTCAATTTAAATGGACCCCATGCCCGTCGGTTTAAACCGACGGAAACATTAATAATATGAACATTGCTTTTTTTAAATATCAGGGAACGGGAAACGATTTTGTGATGATTGACGATCGAAGCAAAACATTTCCGGTTTCGAAAGAGTTGATCGCTTCTATCTGTCACCGCAGGTTCGGCATCGGTTCCGATGGGCTGATCCTGTTGCAGAATGAGCCGGGCTACGATTTCAGAATGGTGTACTTCAATGCGGATGGGGGCGAGGGCAGCATGTGCGGCAATGGCGGACGCTGTGTTGTGCGCTTCGCGCACGATTTAGGGCTTTTTACGGATTCAACAACATTTATAGCTGTCGATGGTTTGCATGAGGCCACGGTTACGGGTGATGTCATTAGCTTGAAAATGTCGCCGGTGAGTAATGTGGAGCGCCGTGAAGAGTTTGATTTCATGAACACCGGCTCACCGCATTATGTCACTTATGTGGATAATGTGTCAGAAACGGATGTTGTGAATATCGGCAGTGAAATTCGCTATGGTTCGGTTTATGGGCCGAAAGGCGGGACGAATGTGAATTTTATTGAAGTGATCGAGGACAATCATTTAAGCGTCAGGACCTACGAACGGGGCGTTGAGGATGAAACTTACTCCTGCGGAACCGGTGTAACTGCATGTGCATTATCGGCACATTTACGCAAAGGCTTTGACGGGCCAATTACCATTGAAACAATTGGCGGGACATTGAAAGTTGATTTTGAAGAAACGCAGTCCGGATTTGACAACATTCATTTGATAGGGCCCGCGGTTAGGGTTTTTGAGGGTGTTTTGGACTTGCCAAGCCTGTAAGACTTAGCAAATTTCAGCTCCGGCCATCTATTCGGACTCAATAATCCCTCCGTGGACATGGAAAATCTGCTTATCGAGCCACTCCGGCACGCGGCAGTAGTCCATGGCAGCCACTTTGCTTCTTACACCATTTGTGCAAATTACGATAATGCGCTTATATGGAACGAGATCCGCTCTTCTTTCGCGGATCTCGGCCAAAGGAATATTAATTCCTCCTTCATTAAATTCTTCAAATTCCCAGGTTTCCCTTACATCAACTAATACAGCATCAGGTTGTTTTCCTAGTTGCCTGGCCTCATGGAGGTTAATGTCGGTGTAAGTATTCCTTGTCATTGTTACCGGCCCGTTGCGTACGGATGGTCGTTTACAACCGGGATATTTTTGGCGATCAATTTGTGAATGTCTTTCAGATAGACTTTTTCATCCAGATCACAGAATGAAAATGCAATTCCCTTCGCTCCTGCACGACCGGTTCTGCCGATTCTATGCACGTAAGTTTCAGGAATGTTAGGGATCTCGTAGTTGATGACGTGTGTTAAGTCATCCACGTCAATTCCCCTTGCAGCAATGTCTGTTGCTACTAAAACCCTGGTGGTCTGGCTTTTAAAGTTTTTCAAAGCGTTCTGGCGGGCATTCTGGGATTTGTTTCCATGGATTGCCTCAGAGCTCACGCCTGCTTTTCTCAAAACCTTCACAACTTTATCTGCTCCATGCTTTGTCCGGGTGAAAACCAATGCAGTAGCAATGGATTCGTCCCTCAAAATGTGTAGTAAAAGCGAATTTTTATCAGATTTATCTACAAAAAAAACAGACTGACGAATGGTGTCCGCAGTGGAGGAAACCGGAGTTACTTCTACTTTCAGCGGATTTCTTAAAATCGTATTCGCTAATGTTACAATGGCTGGTGGCATTGTAGCTGAGAAAAACAGCGATTGCCTTTTAGCGGGAAGCAGCTTGATCACTTTTTTAACATCATGAACAAAACCCATGTCCAGCATCCTGTCAGCCTCATCCAGAACAAAGAATTCGAGCTGGTTTAGCTTGATAAAGCCTTGATTAATAAGGTCTAATAAACGTCCTGGTGTTGCTATAAGCACGTCTACGCCCCTTTGAAGCGCATCCGTTTGTGGTTTTTGACCAACTCCACCAAAGATCACTGTATGCTTAACACCCGTATGCCGACCGTAAGCGGCGAAACTTTCACCGATCTGGATCGCAAGTTCACGTGTTGGCGTTAAAATTAATGCGCGGATTCTGCTTTTCTCGAATTTTCCAACTGGATTATTATGAAGCAATTGAAGCATTGGAATAGCAAATGCTGCTGTTTTTCCTGTGCCTGTTTGCGCGCAGCCTAGTAAATCTTTCTGATCCAGGATAATGGGGATCGCTTTCGCTTGGATGGGGGTGGGAGTGGTGTATCCTTCTTCTTGAAGAGCCTTAGCAATAGGCTCAATGAGCTTTAAATCTTGAAATGTCATTTGATTTTTTTAAATGGCTGTCCTTTATATTAATATAAAAACAGCCTGAATAATATAAAGGCCCTTGTAAGCCAAGGGTATAACAGTAGTATATTTTTAAACGTTCAGTCCATATACTCCGCAAAAGTATCCAGGATTGTTTAAATTTGATTGACATTCATCAACTCATTTGTTTTATGATCAGATCCTTCGCGCTAACTGTATTATTATCAGCGATATTCGTAGTTACAAACGGCCAGGATGTTCTCGTTAAGAAAAACGGCTCGACCATTGACGGGAAGGTTACAGAAGTTGGGATCGACCGCGTTTCTTACAAAATCAGCTCGGAAGACGGAAGTGCCAGTTTCGTGATTAAAAAAAATGAGCTGAACCGCATTGAGTTTGGAAACGGACAAACTGTTTTCATTGATGAAAGAAATCTGCCGGGCAAGCGGCGCGCACAACCGGCGAGCAACTCGTATCTTTTTGGAAGACATCTGATCAACTTTTCACCGTTCAAAGCATTGGATAGCGGACCAGGATTGGGGCTGAGCTATGAAATCCTGGCAGATGAAAAAGGCTATTTTGGCGTCATACTGCCTATTTCCATCATTTTTCCGGACCGTTTCAACTATACGTTTGATGGAAATGGCGATCAGGCAGAGTCGTTTTACTTTTCTCCTGGCTTGAAAATATATCCCTTCGGACAAAGAAAGGTTACCTATGCCGTCGGACCGAGCGTTTTTACGGGCTTTGGAAAACAGTCCCGCAATAACGGTTATTACGATCCTAACACAGGAACCTATACGGGCAACAATACCGAAACAAAAATTTTTCGTTTTGGCATTATCGTCAACAATTATGTGAATTTCCAAATCACAGAACGTTTTCAGATTGGCCTGAACGCAGGTTTAGGGTCGCGGTATATCGACCGGGAGACTTATAATGACAACCGGCAGATAAGTAATGGCGGCATTAATATCACCGGCGAATTCAATTTCAATCTGGGGCTGCGTTTCTAATAAGCATCATTTCATCAGCCTGAATACCGGATAGCGCATATATTCCTTTTCGCGGTATGCCGAATTGTCGTAAATAAAGTCCAGCTGCGCCGCGGCACTTTTTGCAAACTCAGGATCATTTTTACGCCTATCTGCCAGCTTGATCCTCAGGCTGACGTCCTTGGCGAGCAGTTCGGCGGCAAGATCTTCAAACACATAGGCGGAATAATGTTCCTTGGATTGCAGGATCGTGTCAAAAAAATTCCACTTGAAAAAAGAATCTACACCTTTCGGTTCCAGCGTTTCCACAATGTAACGGTTAGTCCATTGGTTTACAGGAATATACCAATCGCCTTTCTTGAATTTGACCTGCTGATTAACCGTTTTCGTAGTCACGCTCGTATGCCAGTAGTGGCCCTCAAATGGCTGCTTGGGCGTTTCCAGGTCTTGGATATAGTAAGTCTCCACTTCCATTTCAGCGTCATTCTCTAACTGCTTGACTTCTACACCATTCAGCTTCATGAGGTCGATAATGTTGTGCCATCCTTGCGGAATAATGTATGCAACGGGCTTGGTAACCTCGTCTAATGGCGAGTAAGTGTCGTAAAAAGGGATTTTTTTGGTAAATGGCTTGGAGCGGTTGTATGATAACCTTTGCGCTCCGCTCACCTTGCTGGTAATGTATTCAGGTTCAAAGCCCTTAAAGTCGATTTGGGTGTTTTTGACTTTATTGACTTCCCAGGAGACAGCAAATTTCTCCTGCGTTTTTACAGCCTCTTTGGTGTCTTTCCGGAGTTTAAGAAGCTCCCTGCGGTTTCTTGCCAGGAACTTAATGTTGCCCAACAAATAAGCGTAAGTTGCGGCAACGCGCTTGTCATAAGGCTTCAACATATGCGTTTCTGTCATCACGCCGATCGTGTGAAATAATGCAGCATAACCTGTTGAATAGCGAGGCCAGTCCGGGAATTGCACAAAACCCTTGTCCGGCGTCTGGCCCCAGGAATTAACATAAGGCGTTGCCTCAAATCCTGATTCCTTCAAATGCTTATACATATAAGGCAGGAAAACCTTATCATTGAAATAGCCCAATTTACCTCCAAGCTTGTCTTTTTGTGCATAATCCAATGTCATTACATACTGATAATCAGCGCCATTGCTCACGTGTGTATCTGCAAAAAGATCGGGGTCCAATTCATGGAAAATAGCCGCAAAGCTTCGTGCATTTCTGGTGTCATTCTTGATAAAATCCCTGTTCAGATCGTAATTCCGGGCATTGCCCCGAAAACCATATTCTTCCGGCCCTGCCTGGTTCGTGCGCGTTGTGCTGTTCCTGTTTAATGCACCGCCAATGTTGTAAAATGGAATTACGGCTATGATCACATTGTCCAGCTCAGGGAATTTCCCCGGATTAACGGCTATGTCGCGCAGCAGCATCATGGACGCATCCACACCATCCGACTCGCCCGGGTGAATGGCGTTATTAATCAGCAAAATGGCTTTTTGCTGCGATTTTAGTTTTTTAATGTCGAATGTTTTGCTTTTGGAATATAACACCAGGTGAAGCGGATACCCGCTGTCGGTGAGTCCTTTTTCAGTGATCTGAATCTGCGAAAAGTCCTTGGCCAGCAGTTTGTAAAAAGCAATCCCTTCTTCATAAGTTGGCGTTTGTTTGCCGCCGCTGCTTTCAAATCGGGTTGTGTACTGGGCCTGTGCTGATAATGTAAAGGAGAAGAGTATTGAGTAAAAAAATAAACGCATATTCGAATCGAAACTTGTTGAGATTAATGTTTGTATTTCTGCATTAAATACAAATACGGGTCTGGCAAATGATGCATAAAAACCTGTGTATCTGAATCTGGGAATTGCTTGTAATATGCTGCATCCGGGATTAATGCAATTGTAGGCCCTATGCGGACGTAATTGGCACTTTTGAAATAAACCGGCGGCTGAAACTCCGGCAATGCCTTTTTGATGGACTTTGACGCATAATTTCCCAGGTATTTCTGATAGTTTTTCTGCGCCTTAACACTCGGGTTTTTCATCTGTTTGTAAGCGTGCTTCAGGGCAAACCGGGTTAGTAGATTTTGTTTTTTGATAACCGGGTCAATGTTCTTAAAAGGATTGGTTTCATTGAAATCATCCAGGGTCTGTACGGAAAAAGGCAGCTCAGGCACCCAATCTGCTGCATTTACCACATTATACCCCCAGCCACCGTCAATCAAGCTCTCGTATTCGTAGGCATAATAAGTGTTTCCGACTTTCGGGCTTGCGCTTGCATAACTCTTGAAACGGATATCGGCAGGCAGCTTTTTGTCTTTTTGTAATTGATAAAGATGAGAAGTAAGCAGAAAAGTGATGGCGCCTCCCTGGCTGTGGCCCATAATCAGAAATTCTTTAATGCCTGATTTGTAGCAGGAATCGATTTTTGGAACAATATCTTTCGCTAAAAAAGCCATCCCGACAAGCCAGCCGATATGAACGGCCGCGTCCGGATTGTCGGCCAAATGATATTGAAATGTGTAGTCATTCGCCAGCTTAACCTCGCCTTTTGCCGGCACCATGGCCGCATAAAAGTTTTCTAACCAACCGACAGGATTCACTGTCGTCCCGCGGACATTGAGCACTGCAATAGGGTGCTTTTTGCTGATCCACAATCCCCATTTGTTATCCAGGCCCACCACGGAAGAGTTGTATACATTCGTAAAATGGGTCGGTTTTGTGATTGCAGATTTTGGTTTTGAAGGGTCAACCTTTGTGGAATCGTATAACAGAACGTGCATCCTGAGCAATTCCAAATATTCCTCTTTATCAAAGCCCGGTTTGAGCTGGCTATTCTGCGCTTTTACGGAAACTGAACCGAGCAGAATCAGAATGGCAAGAAAGCAGCAATAGTGTCTTTCAATTTTGTAACGTGAGCTGCGCGGGTGATTCTCTGACATACGATCCAATCTTTAAAAGCGTGAACGTAACATTTGTTCACTTAAATGTAGAAAATCCCGGCAGATAAGCAGGCAGGCATTTAAATATTTTCCTGCCCAACGAGTGTGTTAATCAATGCATTGGCTTTGTTGAGCCACAAATTCTGTGCTTCACAAGTCCAGTGGGAATCGCCTTTCAGGTAAGAAGCAGCTCCCATTTTGCGGAAATCGGTAAGCACGTCAATGTAGGGAACCGGGAGCTTTGGATGGGTGTAAACCCGCTCAATGAGTTGATTATAAGCGCCGTAGTCAGGCTGTAAAACAGAAACTTTGTTGGGAATAATAGCTAGCGCAACGAAGTTAAAACCCATTGTTAGCGCAGCATTTTTTGTCAATTCAAGATTCATCACCAGCGAGTCCAGTTCCGAATTCCGGACTTCGGAGAATGAAGAAGTAACGTTGGGCGTGTCTGTGTCCATGTGTGAAACCACGGCACGGTCATTGTCGATCAGGGTAACATTGGTGTTGACACGATGAAAAAGATGATAGGTAAAATCGGCTTTCCATTCCTTAACCTTCAAAAAAGCTTCATTTTGGAACAAAAGAGCCTCAAAGCGGTCCTGAGCTTGTTTCCCGTTGAATGCTGCATCCAGTTTGTGCATAAATTTGGATGACGAGATCTGTTGCGTGAATGTGGCTGAATCCGGCACAACGGAGGTTACGGGTGTTGCCAGATGCTGTCTGAAATGGCGTTCTACGGATTCAAGCAAAAGAATGTTGGTCGTCGACGTGTCGAGTTTCACATGCAGCACATCGGCCCACTTCACATATGCATATTGATCCACCGCGAAATCACTTTTTCCTACGCGTTGCGCTTCCGTAAAACTATCGCCTACGATATACAAATGCACTTTTTTTGCATTGTTTTTCCTGGCTGGGGGCGTGTATGCCGGGCATTCTTGTCGCGGATCTTTGAATGCGGACAGGTTGGCCATGCGGTAAAGGTCACCGTACTGATAACCGTCGGTGATTAATCTGCATTTTCCAACCAATGCTAACAGGGTAGGGTTAAGCCCGGTGGCCCAGACAATGCATCCCAAAAATAAAACCGCGTATTTTAAAAACTTCATAACTGCTAACGAAGCTTAATAGACCAAACCTGGATTTTTTTCTCCGAACGGCTGAATATAAGCAATTTGTAATATCCGGGCTGATAAGTGAGCTGCGCAGGCATTTCGGACGGGATAGCCTTGTCGCCCAGCCGCTTGCCGGTCATGTCGAAAACCGTTGTGTAACTTCCTGACTTAATGGTAATAAAGCGATTGTCAACGCCAAAAAAGTGATATTGAATGATCGAATTTGGAAGAATGTCCTTTATTTCAAAAAGATCGTTTCCATCCTTCGTGATGATCGCCGTTTTAGAATTCAATGACCGGATCAGGATCCAATCCAGCGAATTCCGGTCAAATAATGTCTTGAATTTCGAGCCGGGTTCAGGTCTTAGCAATTGCTTACGGGAAGTAATTTTGCCATCCAGACTAATGCGTATCAACTCGCCGGAAACACTCACCCCTACAAGTTCAGGCTGGCCGGTTGCGGGATTCTGCGTCCACGTAAATGCACTTTCCGTTCGCGTCAGGATGTCCACCGGGAAACCTTGCTTGACCGTGCCGTTTTCCTTTAAGAGGAAAATCTTACCGTTTTTCTGCGTTACAATAAACCCTCGATTCCCGATCTGGTTCAATGCAACAACGGGACTTTGAATGTTCTCGAACTGGACGGAATGGTTCAGTCGCCTGATCGGCTTTGTGACGCTTTCCCAAAGGAAAAGCTCTTCCGCCGTATTTTTTATAATAAACCGGTTACTGCCGTCATCACCACCGTCAATCGCGTACAATGCAGCAATATCCTGGCCGGAAGGCAGCGAGCCAGTAAATGTTGTGACGGTGGTAGAATCATCTTCGTCCAATGCGTAAACCGTGCTCTTAGTCGCAAAAATACGCTGTTGCCGTCCAATGTTAAGAAAATCGACCTTATAGGCAGATGTAATGATCGGCCCGTTTAGCTTGGCAATGGTTTCGGTTTTTCCTTCTCGTAAATTATTGGTCCTTAGCAAGTTATTTTGCTTGTCGGTCAGCAATATCTCCGAACTTCCATCGATCGGGTTCTGCAAAGCCGCCAACTGGGAATCGAAAATTTCCGGCCATTCAATGTCAATGTTCAGGAAAGTGCGGTTCAGGACTTTATTGGCGGTCTGGCGTTTTTTGGGAATAAGTGTGATTTCCGGAAATGCATCGCCGTCCTCATATTTGCATTGAAATACGAGTGATTCCATCTTGGTAACCAAATCATTGTATTTCTTAATCCCGCCATTGCCTGCACGCGTCTGCGCCTTACGCAAATTGACGATCAACGAAAGCTGGGCTTCTGATTTCGCAGAAGTAAGGATGCTGTCATATTCAGGGGATTGTTTCCAGGTAATCTGATTTTCGTAGTCGACAATGTAATTCTGCAAAACCTGGGAATTGTTGCTGATCACCAGATAAGGCGCAATGTAAGTGATGTAACTGCGCGGGAAACCGGTAAACATCGGGCCGTAGAGGCCAGACGGCAGCTCTGGAATGGGCACAGAGTAAATGTCGTAACCCTGATATTGGTCAATGGAAACATTGGTTTCTTCATTTGCCAGGCGCGCCAGCTTTTGCAGCACAGGCCGCAATTTTTCATAATTCGAAAACTCAGCCAACAAGATCTTGCCGTCACTAATGCTGTTATTTTCTTCCAATTGACATAAAATTAACTCAGCACCCAGGTTATCGATGAGCTGATTGCTTTCCTTTCCAATGTAGTAAGCAAGCTTGTTCCACGATTCTGACTTGTATTTTTTATGCCATTTTTTAAACTCCTTCTGAAATGCAGCCCGGTCTACAACTCCCGATCTGTAAAGAAATGACGTTTGTTGAGATATGTGCTTGTGACCGCTGAACGGGGCACCGGGAATGTCCTTGATAATGTTGGTAAGGTAATAATCCGGTGCATCAGTTCCGGTCGACTTCAATGAAAGACCGCCTTTTGACTTCGCTTCTTCAATGTGAAAATCCTGGAATGTCGGAAAATTCCGGCCGAACTCGTAAAAGTTGCTATTGATATTGTCACCAGCAATAACTGATTTCCAGGCATCATTTCGCAGATAAATGCTTGTTCCATAGTCCGAATCGTTCAGATCGGAGAAGCGTGATTTCAGCTTGAATGATTCAATGTTAATAGAAGAAGCCCGGACTGCATCCTCAATCAGATCGCCGTAATAGCTTACAATTAAATAATGATCTTCAACAAGATAGGAAAAAAGCGGACGTGAATTGGCATCGATAATGTCCGTAATGCGATGATCCTGAAAGTTATGGTGCAACGCGCGGATGTTGGGATTCTGCGGCGTGCTCAGCCATTTCGATTCTTCCTCATTAGCAATGGGAATGTACATGATCACCCCCCATTCTGTGCTTGTGCGCGGATGGTAGGAGTAGGATACGGCTTTGTTTTTGAGGAAGTTACCTAACTTTTTCTGGTCTTTTGTAAAAAGGTTAAGGAGCGATAAGTTGTCGCTTGCAACATCCAGCAGAGGAAGTCGCTTCACATCCAGATTGGCGTCCGTAGCGACGTAGAGAGAGTCCTGAAGATGTTCGCTGGTGATGACCACAAGCGCGCTGGACGGGATGAATTTCCACGCAGCAGCCGAGCCTCTCGAATATTTGAACAGAAAATATCCTGCTGCTGCAATGACAGCAGCGAGCAGGATAGCTAAAATGTATTTTTTCGACACAAGCCTAATGGTTAAGCACGGATCGCTCTCACTTTATCATTGAGTTCCAGGCGAAACCGCAACAGTTCTTTAAAGCTGCGTATACAAACCTTCCACAGGTTCCATTTGACGATCGAAACCGTTCCGGTTTCGCGGTCTTTATGTGTAATGGGGATATCGAACAACTCCTGACCCGATTTTTTGGCCATCACAGACAAGAAAATGTTAGGTGCGAAAGGCTCAGGATCAGGCAATTGGTTCATCAGTTTTTGCAGGAACGTTCCTTTGATCAAACGGAAAGGAATGTTACTGTCCATAATGAATGTGCCATAAACCGTCGAGATCGTTCCGCGAAGGAATTTTGTGATGAACAAACGGACGCCGGCATCGTGCCTTACTTGTCTGTAACCTAGTATAAACTGCGATTGGCTGCGCTTGTTCCAAAGTTTATCGAAGTCATCGGAAACGAACTGATCATCGCTGTCTGTCTGGAAAACATATTCCGAATTCAGTTCAAGCGCTTTGCGATAGCCATTTACGACTGCATTGCCATGACCACCGTTTTTCTGATTGATAACTGTCAGATTGCTAACCTCCTGCTGTAATTTGTCCAAAAGCACTTTCGTATTGTCTTTCGAACCGTCATTGATTACAATCAGTGTTGTATTGTCGTTGGGAAATTTATTTTTTAAGAAATTAGTCCAATTATATACTACCTTTTCGATACAATCCTGTTCATTGTATGCGGGCATTACTATACTAAGAAGGTACGACATGCAGAAACTTATTTGGTATGGTTGCGCGAAATTAATAAATAAAGCCTGTAACCGGGCTATGGGTAATGATAAATTACTAAGCGTACCTGTCTTTCAAGGCATTAATGGGCTTCTCAAAAAAGTGCCAGGAGACAGCAGCGACAGCAATCGTTAAGAGGATCACGACCAGCGCTTCAAAGGCAACCGAGCCTTTCAGTTCCGGAGCATATTGATAGATTTTCCGGAAAATGCGAACAGTAGGGTGCATAGGGCCACTATGAAAGTGGTTATAGACGAAATTGTGATAGAGATACAAGCCGTAACTGATTTTTCCTAAGTAAATGCTCACTGGATTTTCCAGAAAAGCGGCCATGATTCCCGTATAGCCCATAACGCCCCGCCCGATCAGGAAAAAGCCGAAGATGGACGACACCGTTCTGTCCAGGACAACAAATGATACATTGAAACGGTTATCAAATGTTTTAGACCAGAATTGAAGCAGGACCCATATAGCGAATGCAAGCACAACGGGCCATGATTTACTGAAAAGCTTCTCAAAAAAATCGTTCCTGTAAAGCTGCAACCACGCAAGTAAGCCACCCAACGCAAATGAGTCCAGACATGCTGGCGTACTTACATACGTAACAATCCAGTCGTCCAGGGCAAAATTCGGATGTGTGTAGAAATAGTAAAAACGAAATGCAAGGCTTAGCAAGCCCATAATGCCCAAAACCGGAACCAGCTTGCCTTTTGGAATAAAAAATATAAGGAAAGGAAAGAATAAATAAACCTGCTCTTCAACGGCCAGCGACCACAAATGATCCATAGAACCCATCCAGGTTTTATTCCAGGCCATGTAAATATTTGTCCCGTACAATGCCAGCCAGCCCAGTTTTTCTCTTACGGGAGGCACATTGAAGATATAGAGCAGGAAAATGGTCAGATAATAGACCGGAAAGATCCTTATTGTTCTGCGGATCAGGAATTTGCTTAAGTATTTTTTGAACCCGCCTTCCAGTTCATAGTTTTTCTCTTTGCTTTTCAGAAGAATCCGGGAAATCAAAAAGCCGCTTAGTACAAAGAAGATTGTCACTCCTGTAGCGCCGACGGGCACCGTGTTGATTTCTACAAACAGATGTTCGATCAGCACCAGTGCGATGGCAATGAAGCGGATTCCATCAAGTTGAATAATGTGTCCCTGTGATGTGCTGCGCATAATTACCAGTTTACCTTCACTGTCTTTTTCTTAGTTTCCTTTACCCGCACTTTCTGGTTTTGAAACAGAATGCCCGTTTGATCTCCCTGCTGCCTGATTAATGCAACATCATAAAGCCCTTTGTCCATTTCGGAAAAAGGAATGTTCGCCCTGAATCCCGGTGCAAAGTAATATTGTTTCAAAAAAAGCTCTTTACGGCTTGTATTACGCGTTCTCAATGCTGGAAACAGGTAATATCGCTCTTTGGAACTGAGCAAAATGTATATGCCGCTGTCCTGCAATCTCTGGCTGGTAAAAGTATTATTTTCAATGGTCAGATTTTCTTCGCCAGCTTTAAAAGTAGTGCGATCGTATAATTCGGTCAGGCCGCGCGAGTTTCCGGCATAAGTCTGGCGGTCGGCCACGGAAATGAGCGGGAGAAGCTTATTATAGAAAACGGGAGTTTTCTCGACTATATTGGCCGCAAACGAAGTGTCAGTCGGGGATTTCAGTTCTTTGTCTGTAAAAGTCCAGTTAAACTGCGAAGTCGTTAACTCCTTGCGCAAGTTATAAGCGTCAACCAAATGATAATGGTAGCTGAAAATGTTGAATATCACGCCCAGGAAAACAATTGATGTCACATAGGGTGAAAGAAAGCTTCCGCGAATCGGAATAACCACATACAAATACGCGACAATCAGCAAGAGCACCGAGTAAATCTTATAACGGCTGGTTACGAGTGTGTCAAATCCAAATCCGGCACGGCTGTAAACCACAATTAATGCAGTGGCCAGAATGAAAAGGATAGTTCCGAGACAGAAAAGGTCGGTTATGCGCTCAAATTTCTGGCTGTATTTATTCCGCACGATTCGGAACAGCGTGGTGGAAACAATAGAAATAGCAACCAGGAACAAAACGATCCCCATAAAAAAGCAAACCTTAATGTGGTCGGCAACTGGAAAAGATTCCGCAAATGATCCCAGAAATGCCATGTAGCCCTTAATGAACTGGAAAATGGTTGCTTTGGATTCGGGATTGGATTCCGGTTTAGTATACCAATTGAAATAGCAGAAGATCTCAACGGCACTGACAACAAGCCACAATGCGAAGCGCTTTCTATTGCCCGTCAGGAATAATAGCAGTGCGCCCAGCGGAAGAACCAGCAAACCATTCCCGCTCGTCAGGATGGTGACGCCAGCAAGAATAAGGGAAATTACGAAGGGTAGTGTTTTAAAATTGATACACAAATACAACGTCCAGACTGCCAGAGTAACGACACCAAAATTCTGGATCGCAGCCATTCCCCAATACATATTTTCCCAAAATGCAAGTGTAAGCCAGAGAAAAGGAACGGGTAATAGGGCAGATAAGGGCTTTTTGTTCTTTTTTAGCAGTTCGTACCAAAGCGGGATAACAGCCAAAAGCAACAGATTCCCGGCTGTCATCAGATGCCGGTAATTCAATGATCCAAATAACGAATAGTCCCACCACGAAATGAGCCTTGTTAAGGAAATCCGGTGCTCATTATGCTGTTTAAAAAGCAGCCAGATCTTCTCTTTCCAGGACGACGCCTGGGAATAATACAGGATAAATTCTTTTAAAGCGTGGTCGTCAAATTTTGGAATATTAATAGCATAATAATTCCAGACCATAAAATAAATCAGGACCGGTAGCAGCAGGATCAGGCTCAGAAAGATAGTTAAAGCCTTTTTCGTCATGCCGGAATCATTAACTGACCAATGTGGGAAACGATGGAATCAGGATCCAGGCCGGATAATTTCTGGTGATATGTCTGACTTCCGTAACGGGCGTTCGGATAACCTTCCGCTCTGAGGCTTTTGAAAGCCCGGGGAAAAATGCCTTTCTCCAAAAGCTGGACAGAAAGCTGTTGCGCCAATCCGCCAATGCTGATGTGTTCTTCCGCCACAAGAATTGCAGGCGCTTTCCGAATGAGCGTTTCCACTTCGTCGGTAATTTGCAAAGGGAAATGCATTGCCGTAATCACATTCACCTTCGCTGTAAGATCTTCCGAAAGTGAAAGGGCGGTCATGACATTATTAGCAATTGGTCCTAATGCAAAAACTGTAATTTCAGCCGTTTCCGGCGCATGGATTACTTTGAATGAACCTGAAATGTAACTGTTGTCGGGAGTTGTTTTTCCCGCGCCCAAACGCAGGTAAGCGGGGCGCGCGTCAGTGACAATCTGTTGAATCATAGGTTCCACTTCATCAGCAAAAGCAGGAACCCACACATTTGCGTTCTGCTGGCCGCTCAGGCAAGCCAGATCTTCAATTGTATGATGGCTGCTTCCCATGATTCCGTATCCATAACCACCGCCGTTCCCGACAAGGAATACGGGCAAGTTATTGAAACACACATCATTCCGAAACTGCTCTAAGCAACGGTAAACGATAAAAGGGGCAATGCTGTAACAGAAAACTTTATAGCCTTTATGCGCAAATCCTGCTGCCACGCCGACCATATTCTGCTCAGCAACACCAGCATTTATAAATCTTTTACCCATTTTGGCCTGCAAATTTTCCAATGCATTATAGCCAAGATCGCCAGTAATGAAGACAACGGAGTCATCCTCCACTGCCAACTGCTCCATAGCGTTTGAAAATTCTTTTCTCATTCGGTTTGTATGATGATGCTTTGACTATTGCAATTACTTCCTCAATTGCTTCACTAACGTCCGGATCTCGTCTGCGGTTTTGTATGATTTTGAGCCGCGGCGGATTCTGGTCCGGATGTATTTTGGTCGCTTTTTGGTTTCTTCAAAGATCTTGGCAATGTATTCTCCCAGGAACGAAATGCCAAGTATGGTTAACCCTCCAAAGAAAACAACCAATACAATAACGGTGCTGATGCCTTGCGGTGTGTCCCTGAAAAACACGAATTTCGCTAAGATTTGCCAGATAATCCCTAAAATCGAAAATCCGGTTAAGGCAAAACCTGCATAACTCATCAATTCTAACGGAGCAAAGCTGAACGAGAAAATCGCTTTTTTTGCCCACCAAATGTTTTTTGTCCAGTTGTTGGTTGATACGCCAAACATTCTCTCCGGCCTTACATAAGGAACGCCCGTTTGCTTGAAACCAACCCACGCGCGCAATCCACGCAGAAACTGCTCTGTTTCAGGCAGATCTACCAATTCCTTAACAACCTTGCGATCAATCATAGAAAAATCGCCGGCATCGCGGGGAATCGAAATATAACTGAGTCCCTGAAATACTTTATAGAACGATTTATAGAAAAAGTGAATGTGCGGTTTCATTTCCCTCTGAACCCTAACGCCATAAACGACATCGAATCCTTCCATCCATTTCTCGTAAAAAGCAGGGATAATTTCCGGCGGATCCTGTAAATCACCATCCATTAAAACCACGCAATCGCCCGTTGCAATCTCCATTCCACTCAAAAATGCAGATTGAGATCCGAAATTACGCGAGTGACTGATTCCAACAACATTAGGATCTTTATCACAAATCTGGCTAATCACTTCTTCCTGATTATCAGGCGAGTTATCATTGACAAATATGATTTCATAGCGCACTTTCAGATCATTGAAAGTCTTCACAAGCCGCTCGTACATGAACGGGATAGCCTGCGCATCCTTATAACAAGCGATGATCGCGGTAATGATCGGATTCAGTTTCGGGTTTTCGAAAGCAGGAATGACACGGTCTTCGTATTTTATCTGCGCCTGCCAGTCACTGTATTTTGAAAGGCCGGTTTCCAGCGAAGTCCGGGCTTTCCAGCCAAAGTCCGTTTCAAATGCGCTCGGATCGCCGAACCATTCAGCAAGGTCCCATTTTCTGTTGGACATGCTGCCCCACTGCGGCTCCTGCGTAATGTTGAATGTTCGTCTGGACGTATCAACGAGGTCGCCCATCGTTGTTTTACGACCCGTTGCAATGTTGTAGGACTTCCCTGAAGTTTCCTTGTTAATCTTTAATGCCGCGTCTAGAAACGCTTCCACGCAGTCTTCTATGAAAACAAAATCACGGCTTATATCCGGAGATACGAGCGAAGGAAGTTGCTTTTTCCGGGCGTTTTCGATTAGTTTCGGGATCAGCCGGTCCGGCTCTTCCCAGTATCCATAAATGGAGTAAAGTCTGAGATTAAGCGTTTTCAGGTTGAAAACTTTGGCATAATATTCTAATAAATAGGCCGCTGAAACCTTGGAAACCGCATAATGACTGTTTGGCTCAACGCGATCAGTTTCTTTTGGAGAAGTGCAGTTGAAGCCATATTCCGAACTGCTTCCCGCATGGATATAAACCATTTCGGTCGTACAGTTTTGCAGAATGTTAACAGTCCCGATGACATTGGTTTCATAGGTCAGGTTGACATTATTTTGCTTGCTGTAAGCGCCATAGGCCGCCAGATTAAAAATCGTTTGCGGTTTATATTTTTCAAAAACCTCTTGAACAGAGTTGTTGGAAAGGATATCGCAATGGACAATGTTTTCAAAAGGAACATTCAGCAATTTCAGCCTCCATGCTTTTGTTGCGTCATGTGTGAGCGCATAACAGTCCTTTCGGATCTTAAAAATTTCGTTGAAAAGATTGGCTCCGATGAAGCCGCTTGCACCAAAAACAAAAACTGGCCCTTTTAAACTTTCTATTTTATCGCGGAAAACCGGCAATTGGTCAAGCATTCGTCAATTCATTAAAGTAGCGTTCCTTTACTTCCAGCGTGGCTTGCTCGTATTGGTCTTTGTTCATTGGTAAATAATGCCACTCTAATTTATGCTCCATGTAGGACACTCCCTTGCCCTTCACAGTGTTTGCGATAATCGCCTTTGGCAGCCCGTTCTTGTGCGTTTTAAGTTCGTCAATAGCCAGACTTAGCGCATTAATGTCGTGACCGTCAACCTCTATCGTTTCAAAACCGATTGCATTCCATTTCTCAACGGAGGCTGTTTCTCCCAACACTTTATCCGTTGGACCAAAACCCTGCAAACCGTTTTTATCAACAATCATAAACAAGTTATCCAGCTGATTTTGGATCGCATAATGTGCTGCTTCCCAGGTTGTTCCTTCATTTGTCTCGCCATCTGAAAGCAACGCGAATGAATAAGTTTCTTCTCCGCCGACTTTTGCTGCGTGAGCGATTCCGGTTGCAATGGGGAGGCCGTGACCCAATGAGCCGGTTGCGAAAGGAATTCCTTTGTATTGCCTTGGGGCCGGATGGGCTGGGAGTGAGGTGCCGTCCAGGTAAAAAGTGTCCAGTTCTTCGTCTGTAATTTCGCCTGTAACATTCAAGCAGGCGTATAATGCGGCGGCGGCGTGTCCTTTGGATAAAATAAAGGTGTCTTCCTCCGATTTTTGCAGAAAAAGAACAGCGATCATCAGATCAATGCAGCTTAATGAGCAGCCGATATGACCGGCATTTGCTTTGTGGTAGAGACCCAGAATTTTAAGCCGAAGTTCTCCGCTTATCTGTCTTGGGTCATTCAATATCTCTTCTGCGGTCATGCCTGTGTATATGTCGATATTAAGAAAATCTCAC
Organism: Dyadobacter sp. CY351; assembly: GCF_021502625.1. NCBI lineage: Bacteria > Pseudomonadati > Bacteroidota > Cytophagia > Cytophagales > Spirosomataceae > Dyadobacter > Dyadobacter sp. CY351. The sequence continues at coordinate 631,157 of NZ_JAKFFU010000002.1, forward strand.
TAAATAAAGGTCAAATCTTCGATTTTGAGAGTGCAATATACAAAATCTTATTTGTCGGCTTTTGATATCAGCCTACATTGCCTACTCCAATCCGTAACGCAGCCCTTTCAATTTCTTGATCACAACCGGTTCAGGATTTCCTGCTTTTTTAAGTAAAATATGTGTAGTCTGTGTCGTGTCCATCACCTGCACATATTGGGCGTCTTTGGGCAGATACAAATTCGTCACCTGCGCGTCCTGAACCGAATAGGAGAGGAATGTCCTGTCCATTTCTGATAAAATCGGATAGCGGGAAGCGGGATACAGGATCGTGTCGCCTTCCTGATACAATTCCTTAATTTTTTGCGCCGCCTCATAGTAAGGGTTAGGAGCCCGCGGTGTCGAAAAATAGCCGTATTTCACCGACCGGTCTGCATAGAATTCTCCAAGCCGTAACGAAACAAAATACAACTGACAAGCTAAGCCAACAAAGATCAATGCCCTGAATTCCAGCTTAATGGTGTTGTAATATTGCAGCAAAAGACTCAGCAATATGATCGCATAGGGAAACGAAAAACCCGAATATCGTTGCATCAATCCATATGTATGGCCGTTTTTGAACGACATAATAATCAAAAAGATCGTTGGAAACAGCGCCATAATATAGACGATCCAAAGCCGTCTCCTATGCTGCTTATCAGCCTGCATATGCACATCGGGAATAAAGGAGAGTGCAAAAATACTGACCGAAAGAATGATGAATTGCAGCTTATGATTTGAGTAAAATACAGCACCGGAAATGGCCAGAACGAAAGGAATAGCCGCTTTCACTCCGTCATTCATTTTAATGTGGTTTCTGAACCGATACCAAATGATCAGCAGCACGCCAATTGATATAGAAACAATTACATTCTTTCTGCCGGCAAGGGCATCCGTCAGTCCGTTGGTAAAAATAATTAGGTCTGAAAAAAGTGGCAGCGCTTTGGTGAACACATTACCAATTGTGGCAGGTAAAATAATGCCGAAAGGATTGTCCATAGGCCGTGTTTCGGCCATTCTTTTGTAGAGCGCTGCCTGATAATTAAGCGTATGCAGCGTATACGTCCCGCCGCCATAAATCATCCACCAGGCCACACCAGACAAAGCCGCTACGGCCGAAACCGCCATTCTTATCCAACCTTTGACATTCCTTAGAAAAAGTAAAGCATATAAGGCGTGCCCCAAAAGGACCGCAATAGAAAGAAAATGGGATAGGATGCTTAATCCTGCAGTTATAATGTAGCCTATGTAAAGCCGGGTTGTTTTCCGCTTTGCAGCCTCTCTTTCAATGATTTGTAAAAAGAAATAGGTAGCAAGCAGGGTAAGGAAGAACATTAAGGAGTAACTGCGCGCTTGCTGGCTGTAACCGATAAAAAACGGCTCGATAGCCACGATCGCAGCGGCAATCAGTCCTGTATTAACCCCAAAAAAACGCCTTCCGAACAAGTATACCACACCAATGATGAGCACGCTGAAAAGCACAGAAAGGGATCGCGCGGAGAAGTCCGAAAGACCGAAAACCTCCATCCAATAATGCAGCAGCAGATAATAGAAAGGGCTGTTTCCAATATCACTCCGGTTATTGGCTTCGTAATAATCTTCTATTGTTTTGGGTGCCCAAAACTCGGCGGGTGTAAATGCACGCGGGGCATAATTTTCGTTGTAAGTAAATGAGCGTAAGACTCTTGGCGGCCTGAGGCTGAATTCAGGTGTTTTCCAGAACTGCGAATCCGATAATGTCAGCTTAGAAAAAACTTCCTTTTGGTTGGCACCTTCCAACACAACACCCTGGCTGATCACCATTGTGCTTCTCTCATCGAAGAAAATACTGTAACGATCCAGATTGTGAAGCCTGAGCGCAGTTCCCGCAATTAAAATGACAGCGAAAATGAGCCAGGTTTTCAGAGTTTCGTTCGTACGGTTTGAAGACATTTAAGAAAGTTGATGTGCGCTAAAATTTCTGTATCGTTCTATTTTGCCCAAAAATTGGGAAACAGACCGAGTTGCCGCGAAATTAAGCAAAATTCCCTTTATAGGATATTTTTTAGATTTTAAGAATTGTAAACTCCACGCGCCGGTTCTTCTGGCGGGTCTGTTCAGTGAGGTTGCTGGCAATGGGTTTGGCTGGTCCCCAGGCCTTTGTCTGGATCCTTTTGCCGTCTACTCCTTTTGATAAAAGATATTTTTTGACCTGTTGCACACGGTCTTCCGCCAGCTTCACATTTTTTTGGACTTCGCCCTGATTGTCTGTATGTCCTTCCAGCAAAATTTCCATTGCCGGATAACTTGTCATAGCCGAAACAATCCTGTCCAGCTCCGGGTAAGACGACCGGATCACTTCGGCGCTGCTCTGCGCAAACATGGTGCTGCTAAGCCTGATCCGCTGCCCCGCTTTGATCGGTTGCAGATAAAGGTCTTTCCGGATGTTACGTAATGTGGTGTCTTTGGATAAATCAATTTCCTCAGTAAAAGGGAAATAGCCGTTTTCAGAGGCCGTAATGCGGTAAATTTCTTTCAGCGGCAAAATAAGCCGGTACTCGCCGGTTTCCGGGTCAAATGTTGCTTTTGTGAAAACATCATTGTTTTTCTTGATCTGTGCGATGAGGTCGGAACGCACAGCCTTGTTTGTTTCTGCTTCCAGGATGGTCCCGGAAATGATGGCCACCGGATCCGGGCGTGTCTCGGGAGTAAGCCTTACACGAAAAATATCTTCCTGCCCCGAAACCTTTTCGCTGGCACTGAAATAGGCATAATCACCCGTTGCAGGAACATTAAAATAAGCATCCCAAAGCGAAGTATTAATCACCGGGCCAAGGTTTTCAGGTTTCGACCAATTGACCCAGGTGTCGTCCAGCCGGCGGGTGAGGAACAAATCACCGGCTCCGTAGCCGCTGTGTCCGTGTGAGGAAAAATATAATGTTTTGTTGTCCAATGCCAAAAACGGAGTTCCTTCATAATCGGCCGTATTGATCACATTTCCAAGATGCAGCGGCTCCGACCAGCTGTCGCTCGATTGCAGAAAGGAAACATACAAGTCCTTTTTTCCTTCCGTATCGCTGCGCTCAACCGAGATGATCATCACATTACCATACGGCGAAACCGTGGTTTCCATGCTTTCGACCTGTTTGATCTTATTATTGCCCGTAATGCTTTCCCTGAGGTTGTTGATTTTGTATTCTTTGGGAAAAGTCCAGCCCGTCTTCGTCTGAAAACAGCGCGACAATCCTAACTCCATGGAGCCGTCCGGCCGGTAAACATTGATAACATAAATGGTTTTGCCGTCTGCCGAAATGCTTGTTATAGCATTATCAGCAGCATTATTGATCGGCGGGCCCATATTCACCGCTGCGCCCCAGACATTTTTTTCATTTAGTTTGGAATACCAGATATCCTGTGTTTCTGACGTGCCTACATTGCCCAGAAAATTGCCTCTCGTGAAATAAAGCGTTTTGCCATCGGGGGCAATAATAGGCGCAACTTCCTGGCCCTGACTGTTGATCGCCGCTCCCATGTTTTCACGTTTGGTTTTCAAAAGCGGCCCTTTTGCAATGTTAATGACAGCTTCAATGGGCGTCGTGTCGTCGGAAATGCCTATTGCATCGATTTGATTCGCTCCCGAAACTTTCGAAGGTTGCATCACAATCTTGATCGCATTGGCCAGGATATTCTGTTGTTTTGGAAAGATCCTGAACATTCTGCCTTTGACATTGAGCTGTGCTGCGGGTGTGTCGGAAATAAGAAATTCCTTCCCAGACTCATCATAGGCATACACCCGGGCAATGGCGCCCGGATTGAAATTTTCTGCGATAGCAACCTGTTTCAGGGAAATTGTTTTTTCAAAACCGACCTTAATCCACTCTTCATTCCGGCCATCCGGATCGGCGGGCATCCAGGCGCACGGACTATTCCCGAAATCAGGAAGCTTGTTAGGAATGCCGAGAATTTGTTTTGCGCGGAAGGCGTGCCCGTACTGCGCGGGCCGGTTTTCGGAAGAATAGCCCAGCACTTTATTAGCCCACAAAATCTGCTGACCGTATCCTTTATTTATAACAACTGCCGAAAGCAGCAGAAAAACGTTGAAGAGTAAGGTTTTATTCATTTTTTTGCTCCTATTAAGAGAATCCAATCCCAGCCCGGCTGTGAATCGGGTGGCTGAACAACCGCTTCCGGCGCAGCCCTAAACTCACCTCCTGACCATCTTTTTCCCGTGCGCGGACTATACCAGACGGCTCCAAAGTCCGTCCCGTTGAGATAATTGAGGTTAAGCCGCACCGGACGCGATTCGGGCAAGTATAACATGGACATTTTCTTATTGGATAAAGAAACTATGCCTATGTCAGCCTTATCGGTTGAATCGGGAAGCAGTTCTGAGATGTTTTCGGGTTGCATATATTCCCAGGGAATGCCTTTCAGGATTTTGACGAGTTCATGAATGTATTCCGCGCCGTCTTTATCGATGTTAACTTTCCATGTCGGGTTGAAATTTTTGATCGTGCTCATATGGCAAAAGCCCGCAGCAGCACTCATGATGGACTGGTAAGCCTGATTTCTGATCAAGACAGACTGATCCGTTATTTCTTTGGGGAACTCCGAATTGGCGATTAAAAATGGCCTTAATGCAACTTCGGCTGAGTTTTTTTGCCAGTTGGCCAGCGCCGCATACTCAGCGGGCGTCACCGTAGAATCCGGAATAATGAATTTTAGGTCTGATCTGACTTTTGAGCTGTCGTTCACACTCGAAGGCGAGCAAGTGCTCAGCGACGCTAGGATCTGACCTTCGGAAACGGAACGGATTCCGTCCGCAATAGCCTCAAACTGAGCGGCTGTCTGATATTCTTCCTCACTCACAATCCAGATCACATTGCTGTACTTGGCAAAATGCTTACCGACATAGGCACCGTAATATTTCCAAACCGTTGGATTTTGCGCATCGAAAATCGCATTCCAGCTTTTGCGGGAAACCACAATGCCCACGACAAGGTTACGCTCTTTTGCTGCGGCAATAATCTTGTCAAAATAGTCGAAATAGGGCTTATTGGGTTTTGAAATATCGTTATCCTGAAATGGAAGGGTCTTATTAAAATTCCGCTGATTGGGAAGTGCGGGCAAAAGCTGAACCAGGAATGTATTGAATGACTGAGACTTGCGCGCATCCATATAATGAATCGCATCGGTATAGCTCAGCTTACGCAGCATTTGCCAGGCCACATCGGCCACCATCAGGAACGGAACGCCATTATTATCGGTGATGTGGCGGCCATTCGGGCTGATTTTCAAAGGAAATTTAGCGACAGCCAGCTCCGGCCTTTGGGAGACATTAATAGCTGCCAGGCCGGACGCCGCGAAAATGCTGAAAATGAAGTATCTGAGCCACTTCATAGTCCTGGTCGGGAAAAATCTTTTAACATATCGGGGTGTTTCGGAACCTTGAAAATCAGCTGGTTTTCAGGTCGGTAATGGTTTTCAGCGGATCGTCCGAACTGAAAACAAAGCTTCCTGCAACCAGAATGTTCACGCCTTCTTTTACAAGCAAAGGCGCATTGTCAAGATTAACGCCGCCATCCACCTCAATCTTGAATGTGTAGCCAAATTTTTCTTTCAAAGCCTGTAATCTGGCAATTTTCTGATACGTGTTTTGTATAAATTTCTGCCCGCCGAAACCTGGATTTACGGACATAATTAGCACCAGCGAAACATCCCCCAGGATCTCCGAAAGCACTTCCACCGGCGTATGCGGGTTCAATGCAACGCCGGGCAACGCACCCACTTCCTTAATGTGCTGGATAGTCCGGTGCAAATGCGGACAGGCTTCGTAATGTACGGTCAGTATAGATGCGCCTGCTTTTGCAAATGCTTCCAGATAACGATCCGGCTGCTCGATCATTAAATGCACGTCCAATGGCTTTGTGGCATGCTTGTGAACGGCTTCACAAACGGGCATTCCAAAAGAAATATTCGGCACAAACATGCCGTCCATAATATCAACGTGTATATAATCTGCCTGGCTCACGTTCAGCATTTCTACGTCCCGTTGTAAATTCGCAAAGTCAGCAGCAAGTATCGAAGGAGCAATTTCCGCCATGAATTTTAAATCTTAGTTCAGGCCGAAATTAGAATATAATGTTCAACTTGAACGCCAAATCGCAAAATAATGGTGAGCTAACCACATCATTTTCGCCAAACGAAGCGTACATTTCATATCGGCCATTATTTAACACATAAATTTCCAAAACCCGCTTCTCCGGTTTCAAAAGCCAATATTCCTGCACGCCATAGCGCTCATAAATTTCTTTCTTAACAACCGTATCCATTTTAATGGTGCTTTTTGATACGATTTCGACTACCATATCCGGCACACCACGGATCCAGTCCTGGACAATGTCTTCTTTTTCTTTTGAAACAAAAATAAGATCCGGTTGCAGGCGATTGTAATCTTCTTCAAAAATAACATCGAACGGAGCATTCCAGATAGCACCCAAATCCCACTCTCTGACATAATTTTCAAGAGTCCATTGCAAATTCCGGGACGCATTCTGATGAGGCTTTTGTGGGCTAGGAGACATGATTTCCTCCCCGTTTATGATCTGTGAGAGATCCCAGTCCTGCCAGATGATTGTTTCTGTGCTTTTCATGTGCATAGCGAGTTTTTAGGAAAATTAATGAATTTTTGAAATGATTCATACGAGTTTGTGTATCAAAGAAAGACAAGTGTTTGATTTGTTTTTCCATTGATACGCGGTTTTCAAAAAAAGTAACGAAGGGCTGCACTATTTGAAATCGGCGCGAACGCTTCTTAAATTTGAGCACTATCTGTTTTAGCCGCCTTACCATGAACCCAGCACAACAAATCCAGGAGCTTGTAGACCAATTGCAGCATTTGAATTACCGTTATTACCAGGACAATGTTTCTGAGGTTTCGGATTTTGAATTCGATCAGTTGCTGAAACAGTTAAAGGCGCTTGAAGATCAATACCCTGAACTGCGGCAGGAAGATTCTCCAACGCTGCGGGTCGGTGGGACGATTACCAAGAATTTCAACACAGTTTACCATCGTTATCCGATGCTTTCGCTGGATAACACCTATAACGAGCAGGAACTAAGGAATTTCGATGACCGCGTGCGCCGAGGATTGGATGGGGAGCCGTATGAATACATTTGTGAGCTCAAATTTGACGGGATTTCACTGAGTTTTACTTACGAAAATGGCGTGCTCGTGCGTGGGGTGACGCGCGGCGACGGCACGCGCGGGGATGAGATCACCAATAATGTAAAGACCATCCGTTCGCTGCCATTAAGGGTAAAAGCTGAGAATGTTCCGCCTGTTTTTGAAATTCGCGGCGAAGGTTTTATGCCCATTACGTCCTTCCAAAAGCTGAATGAGGAAATGGACACATTGGGTGAAAATCAATATGCCAACCCCCGGAATGCGGCGTCGGGATCATTCAAGTTACAGGATTCTGCGGAAACGGCACGGCGCGGACTGGATTGCTATCTCTATTCTTTTCTTACTGACACAGAATTTTTCAAAAGCCACGAAGAAAGCTTGCTGGGGCTTAAATCCTGGGGTTTTAATGTTTCGCCGGGCTGGAGAAAAGTGCAGACCATTGATGAGGTTTTAGAATTTATTCATGAATGGGAGGAAAAACGACTGACTCTTCCGCTCGCAACGGACGGAATTGTAGTCAAAATCAACTCTTTTGAACAGCAGCGCGAACTCGATTTTACGGCTAAAAGCCCACGCTGGGCCATTTCATTTAAATACAAAGCTGAAAATAAACCCGCCGTCCTGCGCATCGTGACTTATCAGGTCGGGCGGACGGGAGCCGTGACGCCGGTGGCGAACCTGTGCGACATTACCGAACGCGCATTGCCTTACAGCAAAGTGAAAGGCGTTCATCTTTCAGGGACGCGCGTGAAGCGGGCTACATTGCACAATGCCAATGAAGTGCTGCGGCTGGGACTGGAAATCGGGGACACAGTTTTTGTCGAAAAAAGTGGTGAGATCATTCCGAAAATAACAGGCGTAGATATTTCACAACGCGAAAAATTCCCAACTGAACCTTTAATTTTTCCCACACATTGCCCCGAATGCGGCTCCGAATTACAGCGCAATGAAGGTGAAGTCGCCTTTTTCTGTCCCAATGACAGCCATTGCCCACCGCAACTGAAGGGCCGGATCGAGCATTTTATTCACCGGAAAGCAATGAACATTGAAAGTCTGGGCGAAGGGAAAATAGAACTGCTCTTCGATCTCGGCCTTGTGCGGACACCTGCTGATCTTTACGACCTGACTAATGAAACGCTTCTCGGCCTCGAAAAGAACATTCTTAATGAAGAAACGGGCAAGGTGAAGAAGATCAGCTTCCGCGAAAAAACGGTTGAGAACATTCTGAATGGTATAAATCTATCCAAAACGGTTCCTTTTAAAAATGTGCTTTTTGCATTGGGAATCAGGTTTGTGGGGGCGACGGTGGCTGAGAAACTGGCCGCTTATTTCAAATCCATGAATGCGTTGCGATTGGCCACTTACGACCAGCTCATTGCCGTCCCGGAAATTGGCGGAAGGATCGCGGAGAGCATTGCTTCCTATTTCAGCGTGCCCGAAAACCAGCAATTGGTGGCACGCTTGCAGGCTGCGGGCATCCAGATGGAAAGTGACGAAAAGCCTGTTGAACTCGAAAGCGACATGCTGGAAGGCAAAACCTTTGTGATATCCGGCGTTTTCGAGAATTTTGAAAGGGACGATCTCAAATTGAAAATCGAGGTCAATGGCGGCCGGGTCCTAAGCGGCGTTTCGGGTAAGCTCAATTACTTGCTTGCAGGCGATAATATGGGGCCTGCCAAGCTCGAAAAGGCGCGCAAATTGGGCGTTACCATTCTCAGCGAGGAAGAATTTTTAGCGATGATCGAGAATAAGTGATGAAAAATGGCTCAGAAAGCTAACTTTGTGTTTTAAATTTCAACCAATTATATAAGTAAATAATGCCATTGGACCAACGTTTCAAAGGGGTAGGAGCGGCGCTGATTACACCTTTTGATGAGCAGAATGCAATTGATTACCCGGGTTTGAAAAGACTGATCGACCTGGTAACAGAAGGCGGATCGGATTACCTTGTGGTGCAGGGGACAACCGGCGAATCGCCTACGGTAAATTCCCGCGAAAAGCGTGAGATCCTGGCATTTACAATTAAAAATAACTCCAAATCGCTTCCTATTGTCTACGGATTGGGCGGCAACGATACGCAATCCGTGCTGGATTGCATTAAGGAAACGGATTTTACAGGCGTGGACGCCATTCTTTCGGTTTGTCCCTATTATAATAAACCCACGCAGGAAGGCATAATCGCCCATTTTACGGCCATAGCAGACGCCTCTCCTGTTCCTGTTCTGCTCTATAATGTTCCCGGTCGCACGGTGATCAATATGAAGCCGGATACGATCGTTGCGCTGGCTGCGCATGCCAACATTATCGGCATTAAAGACGCCGGTGGTTCGATCGAGCAAAGTATGGAACTCGCTTCCCGCGTGCCGGATGATTTCCTGTTGCTTTCAGGCGACGATAACCTTGTAACGACCATGGTAAGCGTGGGCTGGCATGGTGTCATCTCGGTGATTGCCAACGCATTCCCGAAAGAATTTGGCGAACTGACCTGGCATGCATTGGAAGGCCGTTTCAAAGAAGCCTCCAAGTTGCAGCTTGCTTTCCTTGAATTCGACACCCTACTATACGTTGAATCCAATCCGGTGGGTATTAAAAAATGTCTGGAAATCAAAGGGATATGCAGCTCTGCGGTGCGTTTGCCGTTGCTGAAAGCTTCCCAGGCATTGGGTGAAAAGCTGGAAAAAGCAATGGTGCGCGAAGGCTTTATCTGATCTTAAAATGATAACCTTTTATCCGGGCCCTTCCAAAGTTTACGACGAGGTTGGCCGCTATTTGCAAGAAGCATTCGAGAGTGGCGTCATCAGTGCCAATCACAGAAGCACGGCTTTCATGCAAATGCTGGAAGACGCGATCCGTAACCTGAAAACCAAGCTGAATGTGCCTGATGATTACGAGGTTTATTTCGTTTCATCGGCAACAGAGTGCTGGGAAATCATCGCCGAAAATCTCATTTCGGATGCCAGTCTGCACATTTACAATGGTGCGTTCGGTGAAAAATGGATGGAATACACCCAAAAGCTGACGGGTTCTGCACGATCTTATTTTTTCGAAACCAACGAAGAGCCGGATCTAAATACGGTAACAAAGCCTGCTGCGAATGAAATCATTTGTCTGACACACAACGAAACTTCCAACGGGACTGCGCTAACTTCTGAGTTCCTGAACACATTACGTGCTCAATGTGAAAACATGATCGCCGTTGATGCCACTTCGTCGATGGCTGGCGTCGTGCTTCCCTGGGACAGTGCGGATGTTTGGTATGGGTCGGTTCAAAAGTGTTTTGGCCTGCCTGCTGGCATGGGCGTGATGATCGTCTCGCCGAAAGCCGTGGAACGTGCCATTGCCGTTGGCAACCGGTCGCATTACAACAGCCTGCTTTTTATCCGTGATAATTTCCTGAAATTTCAGACACCTTACACGCCGAATACATTGGGTATATACCTGATGGGTAGGGTTATGAAGCAGGTTCTGCCTATTGAAACCGTCGCGGAGCAGACGCACAAACGCGCGCAGGATTGGTGTAAATTCTTGCCTGAAAACGGTTACCGTCTTTTAGTGGAAAACGAGGCTGTCCGTTCAGAAACGGTGGTTGCGGTTAAGGATTCGAAAGAACGCATTGTGGCGATTAAAAAGGCGGCTTTGCAAGTCGGAATTGTGCTTGGGAATGGTTACGGGAAGGATAAGGAGGTCAGTTTTCGGATCGCCAATTTTCCGGCGATCACCGATAGCGAGATCCGGACATTAAAGGATTTTCTGGTTTCCTTCTCTTCAAAATAGCGAATGAGTAGTAATAGGGGCGATTTGCTTTATTAACTAAATATTAATTACTCACCCCCGCAGTATCAAGTTGTGCGATTAGATATATTAAAACAATATCAGGCCCAAACCAAGTGTCTGGTCGCTCTGGACTCCATTATTTTCGGTTTTGACGGCGAAGAATTAAAATTGTTATTGGTCAAAAGAGGCATCGAGGACGAGCATCACACGTGGTCCTTAATGGGCGGCTGGGTGCAGCCCGACGAAAGCCTTGAAGGTGCATCAACCCGCATTCTTTTTGAGCTTACCAACCTCACAGATATTTACTTAGAACAGCTCCATACATTCGGAAGCCCGCAGCGCGACCCGGTCGAAAGGACCGTTTCGGTGGCTTATTTCGCCTTGATCAATGTAGAGGATTACGATCATAAGCTTTCTAAAAACTTCGAAGCACAATGGTTCCCGATCCAGGAACTGCCCAAATTGCTTTTTGACCACGGTTCCATGGTTGAAATGGCCATTCAGCATTTGCGTTACAAGGCTTCCCAGCATCCGATCGGTTTTGAGCTGCTTCCTGAAAAATTCACCATTCCACAATTGCAGAAACTCTATGAAGCAATTTTTGGAACAGAATTGGATAAGCGAAACTTCTCGCGCAAGCTGCTTTCTACCAATTTGTTAGTCAAGCTGGACGAGAAACAAAAGGGCTTTTCTAAAAAGGGTGCTTTCTTCTATAAAATTGACGAGGAAAAGTATAAAAAGCAGTTCAACACATTCCTCAATTTTCTTCCCGGAAGCGCTTCCTAGGGCCTAAATTTTGGTTCGAATAGCATTAAGGGTTGTGTAAGCAGTGGGTTTTAAGCAACTTTGCGGACATATCACCTGGCATAGCCCCATGTTTAATTTCAAGGAAATCGTTTCCGTAACACTCATCCTTTTCTCGGTCATCGATATCCTGGGTTCGTTGCCCGTGATCGTGGATTTCCGCCGGAAGCTGGGCAAGATTGAATCTGAAAAAGCCACATTGGCAGCAGGGTTTATCATGGTTCTTTTCCTGTTTTTGGGAGAGCGTTTGCTGAGTTTGTTTGGAGTGGATGTGGCCTCATTTGCCATTGCGGGCGCTATTATCCTGTTTTTGCTTGGTATGGAAATGATTTTAGGCAGAAATATTTTCAAGCACGATAATCTAGATGTAGGCGTCGCTTCCATTGTGCCCATTGCCTTTCCGCTCATTGCCGGCGCCGCCACCATGACCACATTGCTTTCCTTGCGTTCGGCTTACCAAACGGAGAACATTCTGGTCGGCATTATGCTCAATCTTTTCTTTGTTTATCTGGTTTTGAAATCTTCTAACTGGCTTGAAAAAAAACTCGGACAAGGTGGGACAGACATTCTCAGGAAAGTTTTCGGGATCATCCTGCTGGCGATCGCGATCAAGCTTTTTAAGACCAATCTGGTGATTTAGAGCACATTTATATTTGAAATTTTTAATTAATACAAAAAGACATGCAACAATTGGACAGCCTTAACCAGGTCGCTGAATTTCATAAAACATTTAAACATCCCATTCTCGAAACGCCAACCATTCCGTCCGAAGAGCGGAGCCGGTTGCGTGTGGCGTTGCTGGCGGAAGAATTGAAAGAGCTGGAAGTGGCCATTCTGGAAAAGGACATTGTGGAAATCGCGGATGCGCTTTGTGACCTGCAATATGTATTGTCGGGGGCAGTTCTGGAATTTGGTTTAGGGGAAAAGTTCAGGGCTTTGTTTGATGAAGTCCAGCGTTCGAATATGTCGAAAGCATGCCTTAACATTGAAGAGGCCGAGGCGACTGTGGCGCATTATGAAGCCAAGGGCACGGATTGCTATTACAAAGAAGACAATGGCAAATATCTGGTTTACAGAAAAGCAGATGACAAAACATTGAAAAATATCAATTATTCGCCCGCCGATCTGACTTCCATCCTGAACTGATCGCGCAGGGATTCCTAAATATTAAATGCTGCTTTTATGACATCTGTGCTGGAACGTTTTCTTCGGTATGTGCAAATAGACACGCAGTCGGACCCGAATTCCGAGAGTTTTCCGAGCACTGCCAAACAACGCGATCTGAGCAATCAGCTTGTCGTTGAATTACAGGAACTTGGAATTGAAGATGCGCACCTGGACGAGCATGGTTACGTCTACGCGACCATTCCTTCCAATTCCGAGAAAACGGACATTCCGGTCATTTGTTTTTGCTCGCACGTGGACACGTCCCCGGACGTGTCAGGCGCGCATGTAAAGCCTATCGTGCATCACAACTGGAACGGCGCTGACATTGTTTTGCCGGACGATCCATCGCAGATTTTAAGAATGAGTGAACTGCATGATCTGGATCAACAGATTGGTAATGATATCGTTACAGCCAGCGGAACCACGCTTCTTGGCGCGGATAACAAAGCAGGCGTTGCTGAAATTATGGCTGCGGCAGAATATTTGGTCACACATCCTGAGATCAAGCACGGTAACATTCGCATTTTGTTCACGCCGGATGAAGAAGTTGGTCGCGGAACGGAGCATGTGAACATTGCGAAACTAGGCGCGGACTTCGGCTACACCGTTGACGGCGAGGCAGTAGGCACATTGGAAGACGAAACATTCTCGGCAGACGGCGTCAAAATCACGATTCACGGCGTGAGCACGCACCCGGGATACGCATTAGGCAAGCTCGAAAACGCATTGAAAATTGCCGGAGAAATTCTCGCTGCTTTGCCCAAAGATACATTATCCCCAGAAACCACCGAAGGAAAAGAAGGCTTTATCCATCCGACCCAAATCGAAGGAATCCAGGAACAAGTAACATTAGGCTTTATCATCCGTGATTTCACAGTTGAAGGATTGCTTGAAAAAGAAGCGAAATTGAAGGAGATTGCTGACAATGTGCTGGCCGGTTACCCGCATTCCAGCATGGAATTCAAAGTAACCGAGCAATATCGGAATATGAAGGAAATCCTGGACCAGCATCCGGAAGTTTTAGAAAATGCATTGATAGCGATGCAAAAAGCCGGTTTAGATCCAATCCAGCGCAGTATTCGGGGAGGCACTGACGGTTCAAGATTATCATTCATGGGTTTGCCTTGCCCTAATATATTTGCAGGAGAACACGCTTTTCATTCAAAACTCGAATGGGTGTCGGTTCAGGACATGGAAAAAGCAGTAGAAGTGATCGTAAACATTGCCCAGATCTGGGAAGAAAAAGCTTAATGGCGAAGAAAACAAAATACTACGTCGTCTGGCAGGGCAGGAAAACGGGCGTTTTTACGGATTGGAAAGAGTGTGAGGCACAGATTAAGGGTTTTGAAGACGCGCGTTACAAGTCCTTTGAATCCATACAAGAGGCGGAAGCGGCCATTCAGCGGAATTATTGGGAATTTGTAGCTAAAAAGGAAAACAAACCCGCGATCACCAAAGAAGCGCCCGCGAGCATTGGAAAACCTATAAAAAACAGCATTACCGTGGATGCGGCCTGGAATACGGCTTCGGGCGACATGGAATATCAGGGCATTTATTACCAGACCGGCGAACGGATTTTCTTGCAGGGGCCATTCAAAGACGCGACGAATAACATTGGGGAGTTTCTGGCGATCGTGCACGCATTGGCTTATTTGCAGAAAAAGGAAAGCGATCTGCCCATTTACAGCGATTCCAGAACGGCCATTGCCTGGGTTAAAAAGAAGCATGCGAACACTAAACTGGCGCTAACGCCGAGGAATAAACCTGTTTTTGAAATGCTGCAACGCGCCGAAAGATGGCTTGCGGCCAACAAATTTTCAAACAAGATCCTGAAATGGGAAACCGAATACTGGGGCGAAAACCCGGCTGACTTTGGTAGAAAATAGAACGGTTATGGCACGAAATTCCTCTTTTCGCTTCAAGAATTTTACGGTGCAGCAAGACAAATGCGCCATGAAAGTGTGCACCGACGCCTGCGTGCTGGGTGCCTGGGCCGATGTCGACGACGCCGACTACATTCTGGATATTGGAGCGGGAACGGGTTTGCTTTCCTTAATGGTCGCACAACGGAATTCCTATGGCATCATCGATGCCGTTGAAATTGACGCAGAGGCTTTTTACCAGGCCGGTGAGAATGTGGAAAACAGCCCTTATCATGACCGGATCAGGCTTTTTCACTCTGCCGTTCAGGAATTTACTTCCGAGCATAAATATGACGTCATTATCACCAATCCGCCCTTTTTTCAGTCCGATCTGCTTTCTCCGTTAGATAAAAAGAACATTGCCCACCACGCAAAATCGCTGGATTTCGCCGAATTACTGACTGCTATCGACACGCTTTTGTCAGAAAGCGGAAAGTTCAACATTCTTTTTCCGGTTGATGAGGGCAAACAGTTTTTGACAAAAGCATTGGCATCCGGCTGGGTTTTGACCAGAAAACTTACATTGTTTCACCAGGAAGGCAAGAGAGCATTTCGTCACCTGATGACCTTTCAGCGAACAGAACCGGTTCATAATAAGGACATTAACGGAGAACTTTACATATATGAGCTCGACGGGACGACTTATAATCAGCCGGCCAAGGATTTGCTCAAAGATTTTTATATGATATTTTGATCGGGAAAAACACGAACTTTGCCCGGTGATCCCGGTTTTGGGCTTTGCTATTATACATTCATGACTCTATCAGCTATCCAGATTTCCGTTGTCGTTCCGCTTTACAATGAGGAAGAATCATTGCCAGAACTCAGTGAATGGATTGCGCGGGTGATGAATGAAAATGGCTTTTCCTATGAAGTGATTTTTGTCGACGATGGCAGCAAAGACCGCTCCTGGGACGTTATTTCAAACATTTCACAAGAAAACCCGAACATTCGTGGATTGCGTTTTGTAAGAAATTATGGCAAAACGGCCGCATTGCAAACGGCTTTTCAGGCGGCAAAAGGCGAGGTGATCATTACCATGGACGCCGACCTGCAAGACAGCCCGGACGAAATCCCGGAGCTTTACAAAATGATCAAAGAGGACCGCTATGACCTGGTTTCGGGCTGGAAAAAGAAGCGTTACGACCCGATTACCAAGACTGTTCCTACCAAAATATTCAATGCGGCCACCCGCAGCATTTCCGGCGTTTCGCTGCACGATTTCAATTGCGGCCTGAAAGCTTACCGCAAGGAAGTGGTCAAAAACATTACGATTTACGGGGAAATGCATCGTTACATTCCGGTGATCGCCAAGTGGAATGGCTTCGGCAAGATCGGGGAGAAAGTGGTGCAGCATCGTCCAAGAAAATACGGCACGACGAAATTCGGACTGGAACGTTTCATTTTTGGCTTTCTGGATTTGCTTTCGATTGCCTTTGTGAATAAGTTTGGGCGCAGGCCCATGCATTTGTTTGGCAGTCTGGGAACACTCATGTTTTTTCTGGGAAGCATTATAGCTTTCTGGCTTTTAGGCAAAAAGATTTACAACATTTACCATTTGCAGCCCTATCGGAATGTCACCGATAATCCGTTGTTTTTTCTCGCCCTGGTTGCGATCATGGTAGGTTCACAGTTGTTTCTTGCGGGCTTTCTCGGGGAATTATTTGTAAAACAATCTGTGTCAAAAACAGGAGATTATAACATTGCAGATAAGGTCGGTTAACCCCCACAATCAACGTTATTAAAAAATTTATCCATTTAAAAAGTATTACTATTACACAAATAATGATCGCTAACGTACACAAAGCACATCCCTGGCATGGAATCCCGATGGGGGATAATGCACCGAACCTCGTAACTGCCTTTATTGAGATTGTTCCTACCGACACAGTTAAATACGAAATTGATAAAGCAACGGGCTATCTGATGATCGACCGCCCGCAAAAATATTCCAACATCGTTCCGGCACTTTACGGATTTATCCCTAAAACGTACTGCTCAGAAAAGATCGCAGCGCTTGCCCGCGAGCGTTCGGGAAGAGACGTAACGGAAGGCGATGGTGACCCGCTGGACGTTTTGGTTCTTTGTGAAAAAATCATTTCGCACGGCGACATTCTTTGCACTGCGAAGCCTATCGGCGGAATCCGTCTGATCGATGGTGGTGAAGCAGATGACAAAATCATTGCCGTTTTGAAAGGTGACGAAGTCTACGGCGGTTTTTCCGATCTTAGCGAGCTGCCGGAAGGAATTGTAGAGCGTTTGAAACACTACTTCCTGACTTACAAGAATTTGCCGGGTGAAAAAGCCCACATTGAAATTACCAATGTATACGGCAGAGAAGAAGCACACGAGGTGATCATGACTTCCGTGGAAGATTACAAGCATTCATTTTACTGAGATCCGGTCTGAACACCGATCGTTTCTTAACAAGATAATTTAGAGCCGTCCCGGTTAGGGGCGGCTTTTGTTTATTCTTATCTTTGTGCAAATTTTAGATATGAGTAATTTAGAAGAGATCAAGAAGCGGCGCACATTCGCAATTATCAGTCACCCAGATGCTGGTAAAACCACACTTACCGAAAAGCTGTTGCTTTTTGGAGGCGCGATCCAAACGGCGGGCGCGGTAAAATCCAATAAAATCAAAAAGACCGCTACTTCCGATTTCATGGAAATTGAGAAGCAAAGGGGAATTTCGGTCGCAACTTCGGTAATGACCTTTGAATATAAAGACCTGCTGATCAATATTCTGGACACGCCTGGTCACAAGGACTTTGCAGAAGACACCTATCGCACATTAACCGCCGTGGACAGCGTTATCCTGGTGATTGACTGCGTAAAAGGCGTGGAGGAACAGACCGAAAGGCTCATGGAAGTGTGCCGGATGCGGAACACGCCGGTGATTGTTTTTATCAATAAGCTCGATAGGGAAGGCCAGAATCCGTTTGAATTGCTGGATGAGCTGGAAACAAAACTCAGCATCCGCGTGCGTCCTTTGACGTGGCCGATCAATATGGGGGCTAATTTCAAAGGCGTTTACAGCTTGTACGAGCAAATGCTTTATTTCTTCAAAATCAACAAAACCAAAATCGAAAATGATGTTGCGAAAGTGAGTCTGGAAGATGAAGGTTTGGTGGATCTGCTGGGAGAAAGAGATGCTTCGCAATTGACGGAAGATGTGGAGCTTGTGGAAGGTGTTTATGACGTGTTTTCGGAAGAAGCTTATCAAAAAGGCCAGTTAGCGCCTGTTTTCTTTGGCAGTGCGATCAATAATTTTGGTATAAAAGAACTGCTGGACACATTCTGCGAAATCTCACCCATTCCGCAGCCACGTCCGACGGATGTGCGTGAAGTGTCACCTATGGAGCCAAAATTCACCGGTTTTGTATTTAAAATCCACGCAAACCTAGACCCGCGTCACCGTGACAGGATTGCTTTTTTAAGGATTTGTTCAGGGAAATTTGAACGTGGTAAATTCTATAAACACGTCAGAATGGGTAAAGATGTCCGTTTTTCTTCTCCCTTTACATTCATGGCTTCGGCGAAAAGTGTAATGGACGAAGGCTTTCCCGGTGATGTTGTAGGACTTTATGATACAGGAAGTTTCAAGATCGGCGATACATTGACGGAAGGAGAAAACCTTCAATTTTCAGGGATTCCGAGCTTCTCGCCGGAGATCTTTAAAGAGTTGATTAACCTGGATCCGATGAAGTCCAAGCAATTGGAAAAAGGCATTCAACAACTTACAGATGAAGGTGTTGCGCAACTTTTTACATTGGACTTAGGAAACCGTAAAATAGTAGGGACGGTTGGAGAACTGCAATTTGATGTAATCCAATATCGCCTCGAACACGAATATGGCGCAAAATGCCGCTGGGTTCCGATGAGCATTACGCGCGCTTGCTGGCTTACCGCCGATGAAAAGCCTGCTATGGACCAATTCATCCGCCTCAAAGGAAACCAGATTGCCTACGATAAAGATAGAAACCCGGTTTTCCTGGCAGAATCTGAATGGATGATCCGTATGAACCGGGAAAACAATCCAGCCATCCATTTTCACTTCACGTCGGAATTTAAGACCGAAATGGCGATATAACTTGGAATGTTATAAATAGAAAAGGGTTGGATATCGTTGGATTCCAACCCTTTTTATTTGACTAAAGAGAGCTTAATTTTCGCGCGGTCCTCTGCTGCTGCCACCGCCCCGACGATCGGCGCCACCGCGCCTATCTTCCAGCATGGTTTTGTATTTTTCCTGTTGCTCCACCGTCAGTATTTTCGCGACTTCGTTGTTGTAGGTTTCCATCGAAGCACGCATTTGCTCGCGGTCGGCGGTTTGGGCATCCCTTAACTCCTTCATTTTCTGCGTTCTCGCCAGCGTCAGGTTGTAGACCTGCTTTTGCTGATCTTCGGAAAGGTTCAGCTTTTCGGTCATTTGCTTGGTCTGGTTTTCTGCGCGTTTTTCAGGCGTCATATCAGAATCCTGGCGTTGGGCGAAGGCTGCGATGCTGAAAAGAGCCATTAGCATGGCCAACATTGTCTTTTTCATGGTTATCAAATTTAGATACCCAGGTTAGAGCAATTTGTTGCAGCAAGGTTTAATTGTGTTGGATTTTAATACAATGTTTTCACCACCAGCGCCACTGCGATCGCACAAGTGTAGCTCATCAATGTCCCCACCAGCACATATTCCGACTTTTTACTAATGTAGGCTGCTGAAATTTCCCCGCTGGCAGATTTGTCATTATAACGCAAAAGCGACTTCGCAGCAATCAAAAATCCAATGGCTGAAAACTGACTAACCAGCACAAAAACAAAGATCAGCAGCCTTTCCGACATCCCTATCCAGCGTCCGGCATTGGCCAGGTTATCATCTGCATTAGGCGCCAATGCAGCCAGTTCTTCGCGCCAGGGTTTGGTAAGGATGCCCACAAAAAACGAAATAGGAGAGAGTGAAACCAGCGCGCCAGTGAAAATGGCGAGCGTTTTGGTAGTGAAAAGCCAGGTTTTGAAAGTTTCCACGCCAGCCGGTAAAGCACTGGTGATAATAAGCGCGGTAAGCGCAATGCTGATCACGTGAGCAACCTGATCGGCCACAAACCAGATCAATGTTCCCTTTTTATCAAACGCGATTTTTGCAATGTCAATCAGGCCGTGAGCCACGCCTAACGCGAGAGCAGGAACCGGATTGGTCCAGTAACCCAGCACGACGTAAGAAACAACGATGACAAGCGCAATGTGGAGATAAAAGTATTTGGAGCGGAAAGATTTTTCTCTTTTTTCAATGACCCATTTCGTAGGCTGCCAGTAGAAATCGACAAGAATGTGTGCGAGCAATAATTGGAGAAACTCGATCATGATTTTGTTTTTGTGTATAGTGATAAATGTTTGGGAAAGGTAGCAAGAAAATTTTCAACTGCCCACCATTTTGAAGAGGCCACACGCTGACTGGCGGCAGGCTGACTGATGCCAAGCTGCTCGGAAATCTGGTTAATGTTCTTTTTCAAAAGTAAAGCCACAATCACCTCGCTCTGAGCGGTTGTCCAGTTCTCAATAAGTGTTTCTAAAAGATCCAATGTCGCATTCAGCGGCTCAGAAGGCGTTGGCAATGCAATCCCGATCCGCGCTTTTTGCTTCCTGATATTGTCGGCCAAATGCCCCGACAATCGAAATGCTTCGCCATCGGATGTGCCCGCGCGGTCGGTTAGCTGCTCTGCTTTTCCTATGCCAATCGCTACGCGTAAATCAGTGTTTTTGGCGTGTGTGCGCATATTAGCGCGGGCCAGAATGGCGGCATACATGGCTTCGTTAGGGTTTTTCAACACACCCTGAAAGCTGTCCCCGCGATATATTTCAGGTTTCAACACCCAGTCAAAGGCTGGATTTTCCCGTAACAAATCGATCATTTCGCTTAGCCATTCGGTGGTCTGTTCTCGTGAGAAAAACGTTGAATTGACCATATCAGCGGTGATTACAGCATAATGCTTTTTCATAAATATAAGCTTTTTGCCTTATAATGGTTAAATATAAGGTAAAAAGCTTATATCAGCCAAATATAAGGTAAAAAGCTTATATTAACTGAATATAAGGTAAAAGCCTTATATTTTTAAAGCATAGCATGCGCCAAAGCTTCCCATTCTTCTTGCAAGGAACCCTTAAAAACAGACTTTCCGGCGCGCTTGTACCAATAACCGGCATTCCAGGTGTCGCCTTCTACGCGGTGCAGATACGCATGCAAATGATCATAAACGGGCGTTCCTTCTTTGCTTTGGGCAATGTTATGAGCGGCTTCCCAGTCATCTTTTGCTGCATACCAAAGCGCTTTAAGCGGCTCTGAGACTGTTTCTGGTGGTGAATCCTGGGAAAGGGAATCTTTAAAATCTTGATAGTCCATATTTTTGAAAAGCTAAATAGTCATTTGAAAACACAGCGACAAGATGCAAAAAATAGGCAACATAACAATTCCCCGCGGCAATTGTAACTTCCAGTGAAAATGCCCTTTAAGCCCTGATTTGTCAATTTAACTTGTATATTGTAGTTCCGAACTGCAATTAAATCCCAACCTATGTTTAAACAATTATCAGCCCTGCTGACCTGTCTTACGATCGGCGTGATCGCGCATGCGCAGGAGACTTTCCCCCAAAACGGAGCCTATGACGACCGGCCGGGGCGCTATGCTTTTACAAACGCAAACATTGTTGTCGATTCCAAAACTACGATCCTGAAAGGGACCATGCTCATTGAAAACGGGATCATCCGTGAAGTGGGCAAGCAGGTGAAAATTCCTGCGGGCACCGTGGTGATGGATTTGAAAGAAAAATACATTTACCCTTCCCTCATTGACCTGGATTCGGATTATGGAATGCCGGAAGTGAAGCGCGAGCGGACGGGAGGAGGCAGGCAAACGCCGCAACTGGAATCCAATAAAAAGGGTGCATTTGGCTGGAACCAGGCTATTCAGCCTGAAAATGACGCGAGCTTAATGTTTACTCCCGACGCTAAAAAAGCCGAGGAGCTTCGCAAAATCGGTTTCGGGACCGTGCTTGTTCACCCACATGACGGGATTGTGCGCGGAAACGGCGCAGTAGTAACATTGACCGACGAGGCTGCCAACAAAGCAATGTTGAAACGAAAAGCGTCGGCCCATTATTCATTCAGCAAAGGCACTTCTTCACAGACTTACCCATCGTCTACGATGGGCGTAGTAGCGCTGCTAAGGCAGAATTATTACGATGCCGACTGGTATGCCAAAACAGAAAAAGCCAAGGAAACCAATCTTTCGCTGGAAGCATTCAACCAGATCAAAACCCTTCCTTCCTTTTTTGAAACCAATGACAAATACAGCATTCTGCGTGCGGATAAGGTCGGTGATGAGTTTGGAATACAATACATTATCAAAGGCGGAGGCGACGAATATCAGCGCATTAAAGAAATTAAAGCCACGAAAGCAACATTGATTCTGCCCCTTCAATTTCCTGATGCTTATGACGTTGCCGATCCCTGGGACGCGGATCTGGTGAGCGTGGCACAGCTGAAACATTGGGAAATGGCCCCCAAGAATGCATCCGAAGTTGCGAAGGCCGAAATTCCATTTGCATTCACGGTTTCCGGCTTGAAAAACAAGGGCGATTTTTGGAAAAATATAAAAATGGCCGTGGAGTACGGCCTGCCGAAAGAAAAGGCCTTGGAAGCATTAACGACCATTCCTGCTAGCCTGATCAAGGCGGAAGGGCAGGTAGGGAGCCTGAAAAGCGGGTTGCTGGCCAACTTCATCATCACTTCCGGTGATCTGTTTGGGAAAGACAATGTGATTTATGAAAACTGGATTCAGGGAAAGCAATTTGTACTGTCGGCCATGAATGCGCCGGATGTTCGGGGGACTTATGCGCTCTCGGTGAACAACCAGCCTGCGGGCAAATTGCAGATCACTGGTGGATTAGATAAGCCTGAATATAAGATCATTGTGCAGGATTCGGTGAAAGTAACGCCTAAGGTTATCTTGTCGGACAAGTTGCTGACGATGACTTACCAGGCTGATAAAAGTGCGGGAACGACGCGCCTGACGGGTTGGCTCGCCGGACCAAATATTTCCGGGGAAGGCATCTTGCCGAACGGGAATGTTGTCCCCTGGTCGGCAACATTATCCGAGAAATATCAGCCTGCTGCAACCAAAGATTCCACGATAGCCAAAGTGAAGGAAACCGGGCCAGTTTATTATCCTTTTGTAGGCTTTGGAAATGAGAAATTGCCTGTGGCGGAAACGGTTTTGATCAAAAACGCGACGATCTGGACCAACGAGAAAGAAGGCATTTTACAGAATGCAGATGTCCTTGTTCAGAATGGTAAGATTGCGAAAGTAGGTAAGGCATTGTCGGCGCCTTCGGGAGCAAAAACCATTGACGGAACAGGCAAGCATTTGACCAGCGGCATTATAGACGAACATTCGCACATTGCGCTCTTTACCATTAATGAAGGCGGGCAAACGAGCTCTGCCGAGGTGAGAATGAGCGATGTGATCAATCCGGATGACGTGAACATTTATCGCCAACTGGCGGGTGGCGTGACGACTTCTCATTTGCTGCATGGATCTGCGAACTCAATTGGCGGACAAAGTGCGTTGATTAAGCTGAAATGGGGTGCAAGTCAATCTGAAATGCTGATTCCCGAGGTGAAAACGATCAAGTTTGCTTTGGGAGAAAATGTGAAGCAATCCAACTGGGGCGACATTGTTCGCACGCGTTTCCCACAAACCAGAATGGGCGTGGAGCAAGTGTTTTTTGATCATTTTTTGAGAGCAAAAGATTATGCTGCCCAGTGGAAATCCTATAATGCGGGTTCCAAAAAACAAGCCGCGAATGCGCCAAGACGGGATATTGAACTGGATGCATTGGCCGAAATCCTGGCGAGCGAACGCTTCATTACTTGCCATTCGTATGTGCAGTCCGAGATTAATATGCTCATGCATGTAGCTGATTCCCTGAATTTTAAGATTAACACATTTACCCACATTCTGGAAGGTTACAAGCTGGCCGACAAGATGGCGAAACGTGGCATTGGCGGCTCTACATTCGGTGACTGGTGGGCTTATAAAATGGAAGTCAAAGAGGCGATTCCATATAATGCAGCATTAATGTATCATGAAGGCGTAACCGTGGCGATCAACTCCGATGACGCCGAAATGGCGCGCAGACTGAACCAGGAAGCGGCTAAAACGGTGGAATATGGTGGTGTGCCGGAGGAAGAAGCCTGGAAAATGGTGACGCTGAACCCTGCGAAATTGCTGCATGTGGACAATCGCCTGGGAAGTGTGAAACCTGGAAAAGATGCTGATCTGGTGCTCTGGAATGCGCATCCGCTTTCTATTTATGCAAGACCTGAGTTTACGATGGTGGAAGGCGCCGTTTATTTTGACAGGAAAAAAGATGAAGAAAAGCAGAAAACAATGGCTTTGGAACGTGAGCGGCTGATCCAGAAAATGCTGGGCGACAAAGCCGAAGGAAAACCGACGCAAAAACCACAAGCTACGCAGCCCAAAATGTGGCATTGCGAAGACATTGTAGGCGTTCACACCGAGCACGAAACAGGACATTAATCTTCTTAATCATCAGGATTCCAACTCATTATCATGATAAAACATAACATTAAGCGCCGGATGACAGGCTTGCTGCTTGGCATTGCCGCATGCGTCACCACCGGAAACGCGCAAAACCCGGCTCCGGCAGTCAAACAGACAAAAATGATCCTCGTAACCGGCGCAACCATTCACGTGGGCAACGGACAGGTGATTGAAAACGGCTCCATTGCCTTCGATAACGGCATTATCACGGCAGTGGGCACCACGGGATCTTTTTCCGGTGGCAATGGCGCTGAGGTGATCGATGCCAAGGGAAAGCACATTTATCCAGGCATAATTTCGCTCAACACGACCGTTGGTTTGCAGGAAATTGCTTCGGTAAGGGCCACTTTGGACTATAACGAAGTCGGCCAGATCAACCCGCACGTTCGCGCGCTGGTGGCTTACAACACCGATTCGGAAGTGATCCCTACCTTGCGCGGCAATGGCATTCTGCTTTCGCAAGCTGTGCCGCAGGGCGGCGTGATTTCCGGCTCCTCTTCTGTTTTTTACAGCGATGGCTGGAACTGGGAAGATGCGGTTTTGGTCAAGGACGATGGCATCTGGCTGAGCTGGCCGCCATTTTTGACGAGCAGTTTTAATTATGAAGATTTCACTGTTTCGGTTAAGAGAAATGACAAGCGCGCTGAGGCCATTAATGTCTTTCGTTCCACATTTGCAGATGCGAGAGCTTATGCGGAAACGCAGTCGCCCGGTTCCGTGAACCTGCGCCTGGCTGCGATGAAGCCGCTTTTTGATGGCTCGGCCAATTTGTACATTCGTGCAGAATATGGGAAGGACATTATTGAAGCTGTGAATTTTGCGAAGGAAAACGGGGTGAAAAAAATCGT
This sequence comes from Dyadobacter sp. CY351, assembly GCF_021502625.1. NCBI lineage: Bacteria > Pseudomonadati > Bacteroidota > Cytophagia > Cytophagales > Spirosomataceae > Dyadobacter > Dyadobacter sp. CY351. The sequence goes on from NZ_JAKFFU010000002.1 coordinate 656,468, forward strand.
GATCGTAGGCGGCGATGAGTCTTACAAAGTCGCTGCTTTCCTGAAAGAAAACCAGATTCCCGTGGTTCTGAACCCTACGCACCGCCTGCCCGGCCGTGTGGACGAACAGGTGTACTTGCCTTACGAGCTGCCCGGCATGTTGCACAAAGCAGGCGTAAAAGTGGCGATCACGTATGCGGACGAATGGTGGCGGACGCGTAACCTAGCTTTTTTGGCGGGGACTTCGTCAGGATTTGGCAATGTGACGCCAGAGGAAGCATTGCAATTTGTTACCAAAAATGCTGCTGAAATCATCGGCGCCGACAAACTGGTAGGAACATTGGAAAAAGGGAAACAGGCTTCGTTCCTCGTGACGGCGGGGGATATGCTGGATATGCGCGGCAATGTGATCCAGATGGCCTTTATTAAGGGCGGGAAAGTGAACCTGGACGATAAGCAGAAGCGGCTTTACGAAAAGTATAAAGTCAAATACGGGAAGAAATGACATAAAAAATGCCGGTCGCAAGCCGGCATTTTTGTTTTAATCTTCTACAACCAGCCTAATGCCGTCATCACCGATCTTGATCAGGCCTTGTCTGTAAAGCCCGCCGATCGCCTTTTTGAAGACTTTCTTGCTGATCTGTAATTTCTTGTAAATATCCTCCGGCGAGCTGTTATCCGATAAATTCAGGAAACCGTTCGCTTTTTTCAGTTGATCCAAAATAGCCTGTGCAGTCGGTTCAACGACTTCATAACCGGTTTTTTGCAGGCTGAGGTCCAGCTTGTTTTCCTCCCTTATTTTTTTGACATAACCCCTTAACGAATCGCCAACATGAATGTCGCGGAAAACTTCATTCGCGTAGATCAGACCTTTGTGATATTGATTCACAATGGCGTTGTAACCCAGATCCGATTTTGAAAAAATCAGCAGATCCACTTCATCGCCTTCGGCAACTGTAAGTCTTTCGTTTTCAAGAAAACGGTCGATTTTGGTGGATGCAATAAGGCGCGAAGATTTTTGGTCGAGATAAAGGAAAACGACGTGCCATTCTCCGAGCTGCATTGGCGTGCTTTGTTCGCGGAACGGCACGAAAAGGTCTTTGATTAAACCCCAATCCATGAAAGCGCCATGTTCCGTAACATCCGTTACTTCCAGAAAAGCAAACTGATTGCGGATGATTTTCGGCGTTTCCGTGGTCGCTACGGGCCGGTCTTCGGAATCCAGGTAAACGAACACCTTAATGGTGTCGCCGATCTGCATTTCATCCGTTAAATATTGATTGGGTAAAAGCACTTCTTCGCCCTCGACATCACTCAGGAACATGCCGACGCTGGTTAAGCGCTCAATGGTGAGGTGATTGTATTTTCCTATAAAAAGCATTCGCTATTGTACAAAAGTTTGCGCAAATGTACGGTTTTCAACCGTAGGATTAGTCTTCTTCACCTTCGCCGCCTTTGTTATCCATTCTTTCCTTCTCTTTGGAGCGGTTGAGGCGGTAGGCAAATGTTACCAAAAACTGCCTTGCACGCCACTGGAACTCCGAACGGGAATAGTAACCTGCATTTTCGACAATGCTGCGTCTTTTCTGAGAATTAAGCAGATCACGCACGCTGGCCGTAACCGTTCCTCTGCCTTTGAGAATGTCTTTGGAAAGCCCGAGATCAATAAAATAAATGGCCAGATCGCGTCCCTGCGTTGTTTTGCGCGGTGCACGGTAATTGAATGAAGACTGAAAATCAACAGATTTAAACAATGTAACCCTCGATGAGAACCGGCTTGTCCAGGAATAAGTGTCGCTTTTTAAAGCTTTATCTTGGTGAAAACCTTCATTAATGGCCCTGAAAATGTTTGCGTTTCCGGTCAGTTTCCACCAGGGAGCCGGGTCATAAGTGAGGTTAAATTCAAATCCATAGGAATCGCCGGTAGAAAGATTGATAGGTGTAATGGTGGTAAAACCCGTGGAATCAACGGAAGTAATGTTCTCCACAACGCCCAGCCGGTGACGATAGTAAATGCTGGACAGCAATGAGCCTTTTGGCATATTCAGCAAATGTCCGGCTTCAAACGAATGTGTAAATTCCGGATTCAGCAATGGATTACCGGCGCGGAATACGCGGGAATCGCTGAAATTGGAGAAGGGTAGGAGGTCGCGGAAATTAGGACGGCTCAGGCGGTAACTGTAACTCAGCTGAACAGTTTGCGCATCAGCAACTTTGTATGACGTATGAATGCTTGGAAAAAGATTAAAATAGCCACGGTGATTGCGCTGATTCGTCTTTTTAAGCTCCGTAGTAATGTCCGAATATTCTCCCCTTAACCCCGCTTGAACGAACACTTTTCCAAACTGATTGCTCGCCATGATATAACCTGCATGGATTTTTTCGTCGTAAGCAAACCGGTTATCATACTGGTCCAGAATAATCCAATCCATCTGCTCGTCCTGCTGATGCACTGAGAAATCATTGTCCAGTAACCGGATGGACGTTTTTAGTCCCGCTTCTATTTTTCCATCCTTTCCAATGGGTTGAATGTAATCAAGCTGTGCAAGGAATGTCTTTTCATCTTCGGTATTATATGCACGCTGCATAATGCCGGTTGGATCGAGATTCGAAAACTCCCGGTAACGAGCGGATTCCGTTTCGTCACTAATGATGTATTTGGAATTGAATGTCAGGCTTTGTCCCTTTTTGTCAAATTTCTTTTCATAATTCAATGCTGCCTCAATGTTCGTTCTTGGCTCGGTTTCTCTTTCCGTACGCGTAACGGTTTGTGTCAGCACATTGTTAAAATCATAATCCATGTAATCCAGCTGTGACCTGTTGTTATTCATGGACTTACGGTAAGAAACTGTCGCTGTAACCGTGTTAAAATTGTTCAGAAAATAATCCAGGCCAACCATAAAGTTATTGGAAGTCCCCGAGCGCGTCCGCGCCGAACGTTGCTCGTACACAAAACTCGTATCCGAGCTGTTATATTCCTGGCGCGAATTGCCCCTGCCTGGCCCTTCTCGATACATTAAGCCGTAATTCGCAATCAGATTCACCTTTTTACGTCGATAATTAAGATTGAAAGAGCCGCCGAAATTGGAGGGATAACCGGCAGTCGCCGTAAACGAACCATTCAATCCGTAACGGATATTTTTCTTCATCACAATGTTCAGGATGCCGACTTCGCCTTCCGCATCATAACGCGAGGAAGGATTGGTAATGATCTCAATGCTCTCGATCAGGTCCCCGGGAATCTGCCGCAGCGCTTCTGCCGGGTTTAAGCCGATCATGCCCGATTGCTTTCCATCAATCAGAATCCGGACGTTACCGCTTCCCCTTAATGCTACATTTCCTTCCACATCAACAGTTACCGAAGGCATATTATTCAAGATGTCCGATGCATTGCTTCCAATGTTGCTCAGGTCTTTTCCAACATTAAAAACACGCTTATCGAGCTGCAATTCCATCTGGCTTTTTTCCCCGCGCACGAGCACTTCTTCCAAAACTTTTGAATTCGATTGAAGTGAAATTAGTCCAAGGTCCAGGTTCTGGCTGGCGACATTCACATTGGGGACAATCTTCTCATCCAAAGTGAGATACGTGATTTTGAGAAAATAATTTCCCGGTGCAGCAGGAAATTCGAAAAGGCCTTTATCGTCAGAAGCAATGCCGCCTGCGAGGCTGGAATCCTTTGCAGAATAGAGTGCGACATTGGCAAACAGAACCGGATTCTTATCCCCATCCTCCAATTTGCCTTTAATTAAGAAAGTCTCCGCTGGCTCTTCCTGTGCAAAACTTTGCAGGTTGATCAAAAGCAATAGCAAAAAGGGGAGCCGGAAATTTCTCATGACGTTAAGTTGAAGGAAGTAAGTTTGTTAGATGGGTGAAATGGTGAAAGGTTTAATCTTTTTTTAATCTTTATAAACAAAAAGGAGAAAAACCTATGCCACCAACGCTTCTTCCGGCGCAAAAAGAAAAGGCTGACTATTTGATAGCCAGCCCTTTAATCAAAAATGAGATTCAAATGCTATTGCAATGTGTTACTAAGCCGTTTTAGCTCGATTTCGGCTGCTTTGGCTGCATAGTTCAGGTTGATCATCCGGTAACCGGCATCTTCAAAGCTCCGCTGGGCCTCACGCACATCGATGATTGTTGCCTGGATCAGTTCAAAACGTTGTAATGTAAGATCCAAGAGCTGTTTTGCCAGGTTAAAGTTGCGTTTTTGTGTTTCAAGTTGTTCTAGCGAGGTCAGGAAAGTCTGATACATTTTCACAGCACCTGCATTGTAATCACGGACAATAGAGCTTCGTTGCAACTTGGCGCTTTCCGTGTTAATTTCCGCAACCTGCTGCTGTCTTTTAAACGCCGAACCGTTGTAAATCGGGATAGCGAGCGTGAGGCCTGCATTAGGACCTGCAACCCTGTTCAGCAAGGTAAAACCGGCCGCAGTTTGGTTTCGGGAAAAGTTGTAAGCCGTGTTGAACCGCACGGTCGGGTATCTTAACGCAGCCGTTTCGCGGACGATCAGCTCGTTAATGCGGATTTGATGATCCGCTGCTTTCACGTCTGCATTCGCCGCAATCCGGTCCAGAATGGCGTCAAGTTTAAGCGTGTTATCAACCATAATTGTATCCTTAATGCTTACCGCCGACTTCGGATCGAGCGTCAGGATGCGAAGCAGTTCGGTTTTGGCGACCTGGGCTACATTCAGCTGGTCCAGAAATGTCTGGTTTAATGTATTTAAATCGATTTCGGCTTGAAAAAGATCTGCATTATTCGCCATTCCCGCTTCTTTGCGCACTTTCAGGATTTCAAGTCGTTTTTCGGAAGCTTGGATCGAGGTTCGCACCGTATTCAGGTAACTCAATTGGCGCACGACATCATAATAACTCGTCATTACCAATGCTATTGTGTTCTGAATCTGAGAGTTAAGCAGCTCTGTGCTTTGATATTGCAGCTCGGCCAGTCGTTTTTTTGTGGAAACAACCCTTTTACCATTGTATAACAAAATACCAGCATTCAAGCTGGCCTGGGTGTTGTTACCCGCTGCAGCATTCCGATTGATCTCAGTTCCGTCCGTTAACTTTTGATTGACCTGTGTGATCTGTTCTGTATTGGAAGCCTGAGCTGTCACCAGCGGCAAGCCTCCGGCAACGCCATAATTGTTGAGCAGCGTGTTGGCTTCCACATTGTTTTTGGCGATTTCTATTTCGTAATTATTCTTTAAAGCCGTCGCGATCGCATCTTCCAAGGTGATCGTAAGGCTGTCGGCCTGCATGGAAAACGCGCTGCTGCTGACCAGCAGGAGCATTAGCAAAAGGTTTTTCTTACATTTCAAAATCAGGAGCGGGTTCATGCAAAGACAATAGTTGATTTATAAATATTTCAGGAAAAATGGCTGTTAATGCTGAACAGCCAGCTCTTCTGCCATTTTCTGTTCTTCTGTCATTTTGTGGTTTTTCGGTGAGATGAACGTGTAAACCGCCGGGATCACAAACAATGTCAGGATCAGCGAGAACATTAACCCTCCCACGATAACCACACCCAGCGGAACGCGGCTCGTAGCAGCAGCACCCAGGCTAAGCGCAATCGGCAATGCTCCGAAGGCCGTGGCAAGGCTCGTCATAAGAATTGGTCGTAAACGCTGTGTGGCCGATTCCACGGCGGCGGCCATTCTTCCCATTCCCTGTTCCCGTTTCTGGTTGGCAAACTCCACGATCAGGATCCCGTTTTTGGTTACCAAACCAATGAGCATGATCATCCCGATCTGAGAGAATATATTGATCGTGAGACCAAAAAGATACAAGCTCAGCAATGCACCCGCTAACGCAAGCGGCACGGTAATCATGATGATAAATGGATCTGTAAAGCTTTCAAACTGTCCTGCAAGCACCAGATACACAAGCAATAATGCTAATCCAAATGCAAAGCTGGTGTTTGACGAGCTTTCTTCAAAGTCACGCGAAGAGCCTGTCAGTGACGTCTGGAATGATTCGTCCAGCAGTTTTGCTGCAATCCTGCGCATAGCGGCCACACCGTCGCCGATGGTTTTTCCTTCCACTAATGATGCAGAAACCGTTGCGCTTTTGTAACGATTATAGTGATAAATCGTAGGCGGGCCGCTTTCTTCCTTCATCTGAACAACGGCCGTCAACGGAATATTTTCACCCCGGTTATTCCGCACGTAAAGTTTAGAAATATCAGCAGGCTTGTTCCGTTCCGAACGCTCCACCTGGCCGATTACCTGATATTGCTGGCCGTTCATGATGAAATAGGCAAGTCGTCTTCCGCTAAATGCAGATTGGATCGCACCGGCAACGTCTGTTGTCGACAATCCAAGATCTCTTGCCTTCAAGCGGTCAATCGTAAGCCGGATCTCAGGTTTGTTGAATTTCAAGTTCACGTCCACATTCTGGAATGTCGGATCTTGCCGCGCTTCTTCCAGGAATTTGGGCAATACTTCAAAAATCTTGTTGAAATCAAGGTTTTGTAATACAAACTGAACGGGTAAGCCGCCCCGTGAGCCCTGGCCAACGGCAATGGTTTGTTCCTGAGTTGCGAAAATCCGCGCATCATTGAAACGCGCCAGCTTTTTGTTGATTTCCTGAGCCAGGTCGTTCTGGCTTTTCTTACGCTCGCCAGCCGGGACAAGGCCAATCCGTGCCGTGCCGCTGTTTACACCGCCACCGCCAAAGCCCGGCGTTGCGGAGAATGTGAATGCTTTTTCGGGAATGGAATCGTTCAGGAAGTTGGAAAGCTGATCGGAAACGCCCTGCATCTGGTCAAAACTGGTTCCTTCCGGCGCTGAGAGGTTGAAACGGATGCTGTTCCTATCTTCCATTGGTGCCAGCTCACTTTGTAAATTAGTGTAGGTAAAATAAATAAGTACACCGCAGGCCGCCACCAAAACCCAGGCAAGCCAGCGTGCCTTCATAAAGCCGCGCAGTGAACGGTTATATCCATCTTCCATGCCTGTAAAGAATGGCTCTGTCTTATTGTAGAACCAGCCATGGCCTGCACTTTTACGATTTAAAAACACATTCAAAACCGGGGTGATCGTAAGCGAAACGAATGCTGAGATCAAAACCGCGGAAGCTACGACGATACCAAATTCCCTGAACAGACTCCCGACAAAACCTTCGAGGAAAATAACGGGCAGGAACACAACAGCAAGCGTAAGCGACGTAGAAATTACAGCAAAGAAGATCTCGCGGCTTCCTTCCAATGCAGCCTGCCTTATCGGAAGGCCGCTTTCAAGCTTTCGGAAAATGTTTTCCGTGACTACAATTCCATCATCAACCACGAGTCCTGTTGCCAGTACAATACCTAGAAGGGTCAATATATTAATTGAAAACCCGAAAAGATACATGATAAAGAACGTCGCAACCAGCGATATCGGAATATCGATCAATGGCCGGACTGCTACGATAAAGCTCCTGAAAAAGAACAGGATAACGATTACCACGAGTGAAAAGGCGATCAGCAGGGTTTCCTCAACTTCCAGGATAGACTGACGAACCAGTCGCGTATTATCCAAGAGGACATTGAATGTAATGTCCGATTTATTTGATTTCTGGATCTCTGCAAGCCTTTTGTTGAACTCATCTGAAATCTCAACATAGTTGGCTCCCGGTTGCGGGATTACAGCCAGACCAACGGCGTACATACCGTTGTATTTCCAGCTTTGTTCCTCATTTTCAGGGCCAAGCTCTACTTTTGCAACATTAGCCAGACGCACAATCCCTGCACTGTCATTTCTGATAACGAGGTCGCTGAATTCTTTTTCACTGGTAAGCCGGCCCATTGTCCTGATGGTCAGCTCGGTGTTTGCTCCGTAAATCTTTCCCGCCGGTAACTCGACGTTTTCAGAGCTTAATGTTGTTGAAATATCATTGAAAGAGATGCCATAGGCGCTCATTTTATCCGGATCAAGCCAGATGCGCATGGCATAACGCTTTTGCCCGAAAATATTGATGGCACTTACGCCGTCAATCGTTTGAAGACTTTGCTGCAATACGTTTTCTGCATATTCACTCAATTCCAATAAACCCTTGGAAGGACTTTGAACCGCAAGAAGCAGGATAAAATCACTGTTTGCATCCGCCTTGCTTACCACCGGCGGCGCGTCCACATCTTGCGGGAGGTTGCGCTGCGCCTGGCTTACTTTGTCACGAACATCATTGGCTGCGCCTTCAAGATCCGATTCCAGGTTGAATTCAACAGTAATGTTACTGGACCCGATTTGGCTGGATGAGCTGATACTTTTAATACCGGGAATACCATTGATGCTTTTTTCAAGCGGCTCAGTGATCTGGCTTTCAATGATATCGGCGTTTGCACCCGTGTAACTCGTGCGGACGTTTACAACCGGAGGGTCAATGGCCGGGTAGTCGCGGAGTGAGAGAAAGTTATAGCCTACCACACCGAAGAGGATGATGAGCAGGTTCATAACTACGGCCAAAACGGGCCGTTTTAATGATAATTCAGAAATGTTCATAGGTCAGGTTCAAGGAAATAGTTGTTCTACCGCCGTAATTACTTCACAGCATTCAAGCTTTTTACGCTTCTCACTTTCACTGGGGCATCAGGACGGGCAAATAACACGCCCGAAACAACTACGGTATCCCCAACGCTCAGGCCACTGGTCACTTCAACTACTTCTTCACGTCTGTCACCAGTCTGGATTTCTACAAAAACCGCCTTGCCGCCCTTCACGGTAACCGCCTTTTTGCCCATCGCTTCCGGTATAATGCAGTTGGTTGGGATCAGGATACTGGATTTATTCGTACTCGCATTCAAATATACTTTCGCAAACGAACCCGGACTTGTGGAGCCGGAATTCAGAACAGCTCTTACCGTAATATTCCTGGTAGACTGGTTAACCTGCGGTTCCAGGGCGATAATCCGTGCACTTTCTCTTTTTCCGGAATTCTGGTCCAGGAGCACTTCTACATTGGCACCTTTCCTTACATATTTCTGGTAGGTTTCGGGAATTGTAAAATCGATCCTCAGATTGGCCAGCTGCTGCATGGTAGCAAGGACGTTCGTTGGCGTCACGTAAGAACCTTCACTTACTTTTCTTAAACCTATAACACCGGTAAATGGCGCACGAATAATGGTTTTGTCGATCAAAGCCTGCGTGTAAGCCATATCCGCCTTAAATGTATTGACCTGGTTCACAGCCAGATCGTAATCGGCCTGGTTGATGCCGTTTACGGCCACAAGCTGTTTCAATCGCTTTTCAGTGGTTTCTGCAAGTTCGAGCTGCACTTTTGTACGGTTCAGCTGCGCCTGTAAATCCGCATTATTGATCCTGGCGATCACCGTTCCTTTGGAAACAGTTTGTCCCTCAGGCACATTGAGAAATGTGAGCAGTCCGCTTACTTCCGGTCTGAGCTCGGCAAATTCATTAGCAACAATTGTTCCGTTAACTTCGACCTTATCGCTTACATTTTCAGTTTTGGCAATGATGACGTCAACGATCGTAGGTCCGCCGCCACCCTTCGCCTGAAAAGTGTCCTTTTTTTCCTTGCATGAAAATGTGAAGAGAAGCGTACCCGAGAGGATTACAGAGGAGAGGGTTTTATTCAGATTCGGTATTTTCGAAAATACAGACTTTGTGTTTGGATTCATAAAATAATAATTCCAGAGCTTTGGTTTAGGGGGCGTTGTTGTGAATAATATCGAAATTCGGGTCTTTCCCAAAATTATATATTAATCTAAAACCTATTGGACTTTTTTCTACTATAAAAGTTTAATAGCAGAAAATATATTTTTAGAATTCCTGAGCAATTACTTTCAGAAGTGTATCACATTTCATCTCCGTTTCTTCCCATTCCCGCTCAGGAATGGAATCTTCGGTGATGCCGGCGCCCGCAAAAAATGTTGCTTTTCCATCTTTAAACCTCACCGTCCGCAGGTTTACAAAAAGATTTGTATCGCCGCCCACTTGTGCCGGCCCGATAAAGCCACTATAAAATGAGCGGTCATAGCCTTCGATCTCGGTAAGGAATTGCAGGCTGGGAAGCTTGGGTACGCCGCAAACCGCAGACGTCGGGTGCAGGAGTTTAAGCATGACAGACGCGAGCTCAGGGAAGTTCAATGTCGCCGTGTCCACTTCAAAATCAGTCCTTAAATGATATAAATTACCGGCCAAAACTGTTTTAGGGCCAGTCTCCGTGTATTCCCGAAGGCGGATTTTCTTGAAACATTCCACAATGTAACGGCTGACCAGCGCATGTTCCTCAATCTCCTTTTCGCCCCAGCGAATATCAAACTTTGGGATAAGCTCACCAGCGTCATTCCGCGCGTTCTGCGTTCCCGCGAGCGACATTGTCCTGAAAGTGCCATTCGAATCCTGGCGTACCAATGCCTCCGGACTGGCCCCAAGCCATAACTCATTCTGATCGGGCAGGTTAACCAGCGAAACAAATGCATGCGGATATACCTTTGCCAGCTTGCAGAATGCTTTGGCGGGCTGAAAGTTTTCGGAATAGGCTAAGTCCTTTGTGCGGGATAAAACTACTTTTTTAAACTTCCCCTGGCGGATAGCAGATACAGCCAGCTCGACCGTCCTTTTAAAACGGTCGCGGGCATCCAGATCCGGTAATTCTTTGATGGCAATAGCATTGTGATAGGCATCTGGATTCGCATCTTTGGCAATTTCAGTGGCCAGCGTTACCAGCTTTATCACGTCCGGATGTTCCTCGCTGACGTTATTTTCGATGTCTTTTATACTATTATCGTCAGAAAAAGTCAGAATAATGTCGCCTTCCAGAAACAGCACCTCCTGATCGGTTTCCCAATGAAAGTTGCTTACGACGAAGCCGGGTGAGAGTTTTTCGAGCTCAGGCTGACATTTTCGGATTCCGTCCCGAACTGAAATCAGCAGCTGAATTTCATTCCTGTGCGGTAATCTCCATAATGCCGACGGAAATCCCAATTGTCTGGATGCTGTCCAAAGCTCCTCAACCTGTAATCCCTCAAATATGGAAAGTCGTGTGTCGGTTTGTACTGAAAGCATTTAGTCTTTAATCTAATCGTTAGGTTATTTTTCTGCAAAATAATGTCAGCGGTCGGCATTCACAATAGCAACTGTCAGGCGGCTGATACATACCAACTTTCTTTCTTCATTGGTGATTTGAATGTCCCAAATGTGAGTCGTCCTGCCCAGGTGGATCGGTCGCACAGTTCCGTAGACGAAACCCGCCCTGGCAGATCGGATATGATTTGCATTAATTTCCAGACCCACCGCATGTTGTTTATCGGGATCGGGCAGACAAAGAAATGATGCAATGCTGCCCAATGTCTCTGCAAGAACAACAGATGCGCCGCCATGTAAAATTCCAAATGGCTGATGAGTACGCTTGTCCACTGGCATTCTTGCAGTTATATAATCATTCCCAATTTCTGTGAACTCAATTCCGAGATGGTTGGAAATTGTATTCTGACTAAAAGAATGAAGTGCATCTAACGTAATGGATCTGGTGAACATATCTAAAAATTGTATAAATTTGTATCTGCTGTAAAGGTTAAAAACAAGGTATTTGCAAAATTAATATTTAAAAAATCCTATTATTTTGAAAAGAAAGTCTATCTACCTCATTCGTCACGGTGAAACAGATTTTAACCGCAGGGGAGTGGTTCAGGGAAGCGGTGTTGATTCCTTGCTGAATGAATGGGGCGAAGCCCAGGCTGCCGCTTTTTTTAATGCTTATCAACATGTTCCTTTTGATAAAATTTACACCTCTGATTTAAAACGAACACATCAAACTGTTCGTGGGTTCATCAGGCTTGGTATCCCTCATGAAAGCTATGCAGGGCTGAACGAGATCTCCTGGGGAAACCGCGAGGGCCGCGAACCGAACACGGGTGATAACAACTATTACCGCGAGCTGGTCACTGCCTGGAAAAACGGTCAGGTTGATCTTGCGGCGGAAGAAGGAGAAAGTCCTTTGCAGGTGCGCGAGCGCCAGATCCCGGTGATCGAGACCATTCTGTCCCGGCCGCACGAAAGAAATATCCTGATTGCCATGCACGGCCGCGCCATGCGGGTGCTGCTTACCACGCTTTTCAATCAGCCTCTTGTTAATATGGATGATTACGAGCATAGTAACCTGTGTTTGTACAAAATCAACTATTCTTACGACACAGGGAAGTTTGAGCTGGAAGTGGCCAACAACATTACCCACCTGTTGTCCCTAGAAATTCCTCAAACTTTGTAAAAACCGTTTGTGTACATTCGTTTCCTTTGGTGTATTTGTGAACTGAGGTGCAGTTCACAGGGATACATTTGCCAAAGTTCAAACAGCACAACAGAAAAAACTTTATGTCCAAAAAACGTACTTATTGGACGTTACAAATTCTCGGCTGGACCTTACTGATCATGTTCGAGTATGTGCCTTATGCGCTTGAATTTGGTTTTGAAGTCGGAGTATTTTACACAGCATTAGCCAACATTCTTTTAGGCATTTGCCTCACGCACGTGTACAGGCTTGTGATCCGGAAATGGAACTGGTCTTCTTTACCGCTTCCGCGGCTTTCATTGCGCGTGATCGGCTCCGTTTTGTTATTGGGACTGATTATGACACTGGTCAATCAGCCGATGGACAGGAAAGTGCTTGAACAAAATTTACTGAATCAGCCGCTTGTTTTCTGGGGTTACTACGCCAACTGGTGCAAAAACCTTCTTGCCTGGATCTTGTCTTACACGGTTTATCATTATATAGAACAAACCAGGCTTGCCGGCTATGAGAAGATCATGCTGAAAATGTCCATGCGGGAAGCAGAAGCGAAGGTCCTCCGTTCACAGTTGAACCCGCATTTTACTTTCAATGCATTGAACAGCATCCGCGCACTGGTGTATGAAGATCCTAAAAAAGCACAGCTCAGTATCACGCAGCTATCCAATATTTTACGAAATTCTTTACTTGCCGACAGACGCAAAACGGTTGATTTACAAGAAGAACTGAGAACTGTTGAAGATTATCTGGAACTTGAAAAGGTCCGCTATGAAGATCGTCTACGTTACTCCATAGCAACAGATCCGCAAGCCATTTACTGGCAGGTCCCACCTATGATGCTCCAAACTTTGGTCGAAAACGGCATTAAGCATGGCGTTTCAAAGGAAATGGGTGGTGGATTTATCGATGTAAAATCGGAAATTGCAAACGAGCTGCTGATTATTACCATTCTGAATTCGGGAAATCTGGGTAACACGGATTCGGGAGGCGTTGGTTTAAAGAATACGGCCGAGCGGCTGTCTATTTTATATGGTAAGGGCGCAGCCTTCCGCATTTTTCAGGAGAAACAAGACGTGGTTTGCTCCGAAGTAAGGATTCCAATGTTGTCGGAAGGCGTGATGATGGTGGGTGAGGAGACAGGAAAACGCAACTGACAGCTTACATCAATTATTAAACTTCATTTAATTCCTAACTGACCTGTTATGAGGACTCTTATTGTCGACGACGAACGCCTTGCAAGAAACGAATTGAAAAGATTGCTGGAACCTTATACCAAGATTGACATTGTAGGGGAAGCGGCCAATGCGGAAGAGGCTTTGGTAATGATTGAAGAATTACAGCCGGAACTGCTGTTCCTGGACATTCAGATGCCTGGCAAAAATGGTTTCGAATTGCTTTCGTCCATCGAAGGAAAAAGCCCGGAGGTGATTTTTACAACTGCTTATGATGAATATGCGATCAAAGCATTTGAGTTTAATGCATTGGATTATTTGTTAAAACCAATTGATTCTGAGCGTTTAAAGGATACAATTCATCGCATCGAGGAAAATCAGGCGCAGCCGGAGGCACCTGCCCAGGCGCATGAACGTGCAGAAAAAGTGCTTGGCGAGAATGATCAGGTGTTCGTGAAAGATGGTGAGAAATGCTGGTTTGTAAAACTGGGCAAGATCCGCCTTTTTGAATCCATGGGAAATTACGTTCGCCTGCATTTTGATGATCAAAAGCCTTTGGTCTTGAAATCGCTGAACAATCTGGAAGAGCGGCTGGAACCCAACACGTACTTCCGCGCCAATCGCAAGCACATTATAAACCTGCACTGGATCGAAAAAATAGAACCCTGGTTTAGCGGCGGGCTGCTTGTTACGCTGCAAGGCGGCGACAAAATCGAGATTTCGCGCCGTCAGGCCATCCGGTTTAAGGAGCTGATGAGTTTATAATTGCTTTTCCCATTTCATCGAAAATATAATGCATTTGATTAAAATTGGTGCTTTCCTGCTAGCTATGTCGTTTTTTACGGCCTGTAATCGTTCCGGCGAGCGGGAAAATTCGGAAGGCGGTCAGCAAAAACTCGTTGGCAGCAAAGTAAGTTCACAGTTTGGAGGTTGTGACACGGCTAATAGCAAAGGCATTTCTATCAAACTTAATTTATGGGAGCCATCCGATTCCAGCGAGGCTGCAAAGGCAATCCGGGCAACATTAACACAGAAATCCCTTCAAAGAATCAACTCTTATGGAGATTCGGCCAGCATTGCTGCAAACCCGGAAGCAGGAAAAAGCATTAAAAGCGCCTTTGAAGTTTTTGAGAAAAATTACAACGACTTCAAAAAGGATTTTCCCGACGCTCCTGGTTGCTGGGAAGTGGAGCTGAAAGGCGATACGACTTTTTCTACATCTAAAATCTTGTTTTACCAGCTCGATCATTACGCTTTCACCGGAGGCGCTCATCCCAATACATTCCGTTCCTACCATGCTTTTAATACAAAAACAGGAGCCGAAATTGAGATGAAAGACTTCATTTCCGATTCTACAAAACTGCTAAGCCTGGTTGACAAGGCATTCAGAAAAACAGAAAAGCTAAGCGCGGAAACCGACCTGGAAGAGGCTGGTTATTTCCTGCTGAATCATAAGTTTGTACTTCCGGTTGCTTACGTTTTCACGCCTGACGGAATTTTGTTTTATTACAATCCCTACGAAATTGCCGCATATGCACGCGGGGCCATTCATTTTACAATTCCTTATGCCGAGCTGAATGGTGTGGTTGACCGCGATAAGGTTTTCTGATCACATTTCACCGGCATCCATAAAGCTGTAATAACCATTATCTGTAAAGATCATATGATCCAGAACGGGCATGTCGAGCAATCGGCCTGCCTCTTTTATTTGTAATGTAAGTGCGGTATCGGCTTTGCTCGGCACAAGCTGGCCCGACGGGTGATTATGGACCAAAATGACTGAGCTGGCCAGGTTGTCTACGGCCAGTTTGAAAATTACTTTAACGTCTACCGACGTGCTTGAAACCCCGCCAACACTGATCTGAACGCACCGCATCACCTGGTTCGCCCGGTTTAAGAGGATGATCCAGAATTCCTCATTGGGCTTATCCAGCAAATATTGCTTCATTTCCTCATACACACATTTCGAGCTCGTGATTTTCCGTTTTTGCTTGCCTATGAGGTCATTTCGCCTGCGGCCTAGTTCCAGCGCCGCCAGCACCGCGATCGCCTTCGCTTCGCCAATCCCGGGATGCTTTTTTAAATCGTTGACAGTAGCCTTTGCAAGTTCGTTAATGTTATCGCCGCAAGTTTGCATGATGATTTTTGCGAGGTCCACAGCGGACATGCTAGGCGTTCCGGATCCGATAAGGATGGCGATCAGTTCTGCATCGGACAGCGCGGTCCTGCCTTTGTGAACGAATTTTTCACGCGGGCGGTCTTCCTCAGACCAGCTTAAAATTTTCAGAGGGTTTTTGAATCCGTTTTTTGACATAAAGGAAATAGATGACTTTTCCTTTTAGACGTGGTTACGGGAGAATGGTCACAAAAAATTATTGGCCTAGTGTAGTGAGCGCGGCGCGGGCCTTATTGTCAATGCTGTTTTTGTATTCGTGTTTCTTGAATGCCATTGCTTTCTTGAAGTGAGCAATGGCGTTGGGCTTGTCGTTTTTTTCTAAGAAAATATAGCCCAGCTGCAACGCAGAGGCTGCTCCAAAGCCAGCGGCCTCTTGCTGTGCGATGGTAAGCGCCCTGTTATAATAGGGAATTGCAGATGCAGCCTGACCCGATTTTTGAAGAATCCTTCCTTTCCTGTAATTAAATTCCGCTTTCTCTTCGGTCGATATGAATGATTTTTCGGTAACCGTTTCCATCAGCGATGAAGCGGTTTTCAGATAACCTCCGTCCGTCGCGTATCGTGCTTTGTAAAGAATTTTTTGACGTGGATTTATTTTTCCGGACAGGAATTCTGCCGCAATCCGTTCCGCGAGTTGATCGGCTTCGATGATTGCACTGCCGGCTGCCTTAACTTTTTTAATATAAACATTCGCTTGCTGGTCCTCATCATTAAGCCAGTGCGACATAAACAGTTTAAGATTACTGTCTTTGATGTAGTTGAAGCCGTTATATTGCTTCAAAAATAATGTATAATGCTCACCAGCTTGCTTATAATTACCCTTTTGTAAGCTGATTTCCCCCTTTAAATATTCCAAAAAAGGGAAGGAAATGTACGGATCTCCGGAAGGCGCGTCGGCAAGGAACTGTGCTGCTTCATCGCTCTTGCCTTCCTTCATCAAAACAGTTGTTGCAAAGAAATGTATCAGCAGGTTATCCGGCTGTTGCTTGGGCCACTGCCGCAGGCGCGTTTGCTGGGCAGGGGAGAGTTGTAATGTGTAGGCGTGCAATAGTAAGTCGATCAGCTCGGCCTCCTGTTTGAAAAAAGGCACCTCTTTTTCAACAATGCGCAACTCGTTGATCCCATTTTGAATGTTGCCTTTTAAGCCCAGAATTTTGGCTACCCATCCATAGTTTTCTGGAATAGAGCCGATTAGGACATGTAAAAGCCCTAGTGATTTTAGTGTGGGAAGGAAATCGGGAAAGCGTTTTCGATTCTCTTCCAAAAGCTTATAAGCCTTGATAATTTCCCATGATCCACTGACTTCATTTCCAAATTTAAGCTTGGCAAATGCCCAATGCAGGCGGATCTCGGCTTGCAGAAAACGTTTGTAAGGAGAATTATCAGGCAGATTTCCGATGGCCTGTAAACGGGGATTTTCAAGCTGTGACAATTCCTTATAAGACTTTTTATCCTCGGAAATCAGTAAATAATGCAGGTCAGCATAATTGTCAAGATAAGGAATAAATGCGTTGGTCTTTTCCGTGTTGCGTTCCGCATTGATTAATGCCCGGGCAGATGGTAAACGCAATTTTTGAATGTCAAAATATGCTTTTTGAAGCTTTGGGGTAAAGATAACGTCATATTGTAAGTCTTCGGCTTGCACGGAAAAAGCGCATGTAAGCAGCAAAGCCAGCATTGCTTGCCCCAGAAATGCAGTTACGGAAATATGCCGGATACTTTTCCAATTCATGTTTGTAAGCACATAAAAAAAGGTTGTCCGGGTAAGACAACCTCTTAATCTTTTATATGGAATGTTATCTGCGCTGATGAACAGGCTCAACACTTTCAACGTCTGCAAGGATACGTCCGCAATGTTCGCAAACAATCAGTTTTTTGCGTTCACGGATATCAGCCTGGCGTTGTGGGGGAACGATGCTGAAACATCCTCCGCAAGCACCGCGTGACACGTGCACGACAGCCAGACCATTCATTGAGTTATCACGGATTTTCTGATAAGATTTCAATAAGCGGTCCTCGATTTTCTTGACATGCTTTTCTCTCTCTACGATCAGTGCTTTTTCCTCAGCTTCACTTTCGCTTGTAATGACGTTCAATTCACCTTTTTTCGCTTTCAAATCTTCGTTTCTTTCATTTAAAACGGACTCCGCACGATTTGCGTCATCTTCGATCAGGCGGATACGGGCTTTGGCTTCGTTGATTTTCTTATCAGCCAATTGCATATCAAGCTCTTGCAATTCAATTTCTTTGGTGATCGCATCATACTCACGATTGTTGCGAACGTTCATTTGCTGATCCTTGTATTTTTTGATCAGTTTTTCACCTTCTTTCTGAGCGTTCTTGAAATTATCGATCTCAGAGTTCAGGTTGGCGATTTCACTTCTAAACTTGCCTAAACGTGTTTCAAAGCCAATAATTTCATCTTCCAGATCCCGTACTTCCTCAGGAAGATCACCACGCGTTTTTAGTATTTCGTCAAGGCTTGAATCAATTTCCTGCAATTTCAGGAGAGCGTCTAATTTTTGTGCGATTGTGTTTTCCATGTATGTCTTTAATGGACTTGTTTCAATGCGTAAAGTGAAGGTTTAAACAAAATATCGTACCGGATTGGTATTGACTTCTGACAAACAGAGTGCAAAATTAGGGAATTTTCCCGATAAATAGTTATACAGTAAATTTTTCGTAAACACTTCGCTCTCGTAATGTCCGATATCGCAGATCATAATGCTGCTTTCTGCATCGAAAAACTCGTGGTACTTGTAGTCGGCGGTTACAAAGATATCTGCACCTGCCCCAATCGCGTTCGGCAATAAAAAACTCCCGGCCCCTCCGCAAACAGCAATCCGCTGGACCGCATTTCTCACCGGTTTGGTATGCTTGATCACATGCAAATTCATTTTTTCTTTTAGCAAATGCAGAAATGCTTCCGTTCCGATGGGCTCCGGCAACTCGCCATACGCACCCGCGCCCACTTCCTGGTTTTCGTTTTCCAGCGAGGAGAGATAATAGGCCACTTCCTCATACGGATGTGCCTGTCGCAGTGCGCGTAGGATAGGGGATTCCAGGTAGGAAGGGAAAATGAGCTCAGCCCTATGTTCCCTCACTTCCTCTTGCTCGCCATTTTTGCCGATGACCGGATTGGCCGCAGCATTCGGCCTGAATGTTCCCGTTCCTTCTGTTTTGAAACTGCAATTTGAATAATTGCCAATGTTCCCTGCGCCCGCATCGTGAAGCGCGTTAAGAATGGATTGCGTGTTTGCGACTGGCGAGAAGAATGTTAGTTTGGACAAAATCTGCTTTTTCGGCGCTAGTACACGGATATTTTCCAGTCCAAGCAAGTTTGCGATTTGCCAGTTTACGCCGTTGGTAACGTGGTCGAGGTTGGTGTGGGTGGCATAAATGGCAATATCGTTTTTGATGGCTTTCAGCACAGTCCGTTCCACATAATTTTTGCCGTTCAGTTTTTTAAGCCCTTTAAAAATAATGGGGTGATGCGCTACAATCAGGTTGCAATTCCGGTCGATCGCCTCGGCAACCACTTCCTCAGTCACATCCAGCGTCAGCAATACGCCGGAGACCTCAACCTGGCCTGACCCTACGATTAATCCGGCATTATCATAACTTTCCTGATAGGCCGGGGGAGCCAGTTGTTCGAGAACCTGAATAATTTCTTTTATAAATGTCATTTTTGTGTAAGATACAACTGTTTCACTTTCAGATTCTTCATTAATCTGACACTAATATTTTGCAAATAAATAACTAAATTGGCGTCGTAAGTATTGCAATGGAAAATAATAATACTAGTTTTGCACCACGTTTTACAGGAAAGTGCTGTGAAATTGTTCTGGTTTGGTAGTTCAGTTGGTTAGAATACATGCCTGTCACGCATGGGGTCGCGGGTTCGAGTCCCGTCCAGACCGCCAGAAAAGTTGAAGTTTTGAAATTATTGGTTTGGTAGTTCAGTTGGTTAAAATACATGCCCGGCCTACGTTAGGTGTCACGCATGGGGTCGCGGACTTACGCAGCCCGGTTCGAGTCCCGTCCAGACCGCCAGAAGAGTTAAAGTGTTATCTGCAAGGATGGCAAAAAGTGAAGTTCTTTATTTAATGGTTTGGTAGTTCAGTTGGTTAGAATACATGCCTGTCACGCATGGGGTCGCGGGTTCGAGTCCCGTCCAGACCGCAGAAAGCTCAGAGAAATCTGGGCTTTTTTCGTTTTTAAGCGTTTCGTTTGGTTGTTCAGCTGGGTAGAATAGTTGGCCGGGCAGCGCAGGCTGTCACGCAGGGAAGCGGGCCACGGTTCGAGTCCCGCCGGAATGCCGTACCACCAGACCGCAGAAAGCTCAGAGAAATCTGGGCTTTTTTCGTTTTTAAGCGTTACGATTCATTAAACTGTACTAAGTTAGGGAACCCAAAGCACTTACGTTCCCTAACTAATGCCTGATATGCAGTCCTCAAAACCAAAAAACATCGATGAATACATTGCTAACTTCCCTTCGGGAGTGCAGGATGCTTTGCGGCAGATTCGGGGAGTGGTGCGGGAGGCTGCTCCGGAGGCGGAGGAGACCATTGCTTACGATATGCCAACATTTAATCTGAATGGGACTTATCTGATTTATTTCGCGGCTTGGAAAAAGCATATTGCGTTATATCCTGTTTCTGCGGCATTGGCAGAATCATTGAAAGCGGATCTTGAAGGCTATAAAGGCACGAGAGGTTCGGTGCATTTTCCGATTGACAAACCGATGCCGCTAGAACTTATCGCTAAAATTGTCGCCTGGCGATTGGAAGAAAACACCAAGTCCTGACATTTAAATGCTCCTCTATCGACGGCTTATGCCAATAAGTATAACCTTGCCGTCGCGTCCTTTTTAAAAAACTCCTCTATTCTCGTCCCGGATTGTTGAAAAGTTTAGTGTGGTGTAAACTCAACTGCAACTGGGCCATATCTATTGCTTTTTTTGATTTTAAATGGATTATTTTTAGCTCCAATATTTTAATTCCTATGTCCACACTTCCAAAATCATTGTTGCTGTCATTTATTGTTGGCTTGATGGCATTGCAAACACCGCTCATGGCGCAAAAGCCGAAAGCTTCACCAGCCAAAGCAGCTGAGACCAAACCGGACACCGGTAAATATGATCGGGAATATGCATTAGAGGCGACCATGCTTGGCTACTTCGCTCCGGATGGTGCGCGTAACCCTACATTGAAGGCTAATAAGGGTGATAAGGTCCGCATAAAAATCACCAACGGCGAGCTGATGACGCATGACATATCGCTGGAAAAACTGGGGCTTAAAAGCAAGGTGATCCTGGAAAAGGGTTCTAGTACGAGCATCAACTTCGTGGCGAAGGAAAGTGATACTTATTTCTGTTCCGTGCCGGGACACCGCGCGGCGGGCATGGTAGGAAGCTTCGAAGTAGTGGAAGGGAATGTGAACGAAATGACAGTTGCCGGACAGTTGCCTATGAAGGACGGCCAGCCACTGAACCTGAATTTTGAAACGGGCACATTGGATGACTGGACGGCAAAGGGCGATGCTTTTACAAATCCGTTACTCAGCGAGGATCCCTCGCCGGTGCATGAAAAAGATATGAAAATCGGTTTTGACGGCAAATATTTCCTGAGCAGCGGCGGCAATAAAAATTACAAAGCGACGGGAACCTTAACCTCAGCGCCATTTAAAGTGACACAACCTTTCGCGGCATTTAAAGTTTCGGGCGGCGCATTGGCGGATACACGCGTGGAGCTGATCCTGGCCGGGACGGACAGCATTATTTATCACATCACCGGGCAAGGGCGCGCCACTTTACAGCCTGCAGTTGTTGATTTACAAAAATACTTAGACAAAGAAATCTTCATCCGAATTATTGATAATGAGACGGGTATATCGCAAATTCCTTACATCGCAGACGATAAATGGGCGCATATCAATTTTGATGAATTCCTTTTTTACCCAAGCCGCCCCGAATTTCCCAATGAGCTCAAACAAAAAGATATCATTATCCTCCCGCCGCTGGACCCGGTCCTGAATGCAGGACTTTCGGGCGAAAAAGCGGCTGCCGCCATGACGCCGCCGAAAGGTTTCAAAGTCACATTGGCCGCATCGGAGCCGGAAGTGGTGAAGCCTATTGCTTTTACAATTGATGCAAAAGGCCGGTTATGGGTGGTGGAAGGGCATACTTATCCCGTTCGTGCGCCGGAAGGGCAGGGTAGGGACCGCATTTTAATCCTGGAAGACACGAATGGTGATGGCACATTGGATAGTAAAAAAGTTTTTGCAGAAAACCTCAATTTAATTAGTGGGATAGAAGTGGGCATGGGCGGCGTTTGGCTGGGTTCGGCTCCTAATATGCTCTTTATTCCAATTGACCCTAAAACGGACAAACCGGCTGGCTCCGAGCAAATTTTGCTGGACGGCTGGGGACTCGACGACACGCATGAAGTTTTGAACAGCTTCCGCTGGGGACCTGACGGCTGGCTTTACGGAACGCACGGCGTTTTTACGAATTCTGTGGTTGGCAAGCCGGGAACACCAGCGGCAGACAGAGCAAAAATCAATGGGGGCGTATGGCGTTACCATCCCACATTGCAGAAATTCGAGGTTTTTGCAGAAGGTTCGAGCAATCCATGGGGCATTGATTTCAATGATTACGGGCATCCGTTTATTACGGTGTGCGTGATCCCGCATATGTATCATGTCATTCAAGGCGCGCGTTACCAGCGTCAGGCGGGCAAGCACTTTAATCCATATACTTACGACGATATCAAGACCATCGGCGACCACGTCCACTGGTTAGGCGAACGCGGTCCGCATGCGGGCAACTTCCGTTCGGCTGCTGCTGGCGGCGGGCACGCGCATGCCGGGGCGATGATTTATCTTGGAAACAGCTGGCCAAAGGAATATCGCAATGAAATCTTCATGAACAACATTAACGGCGCGCGCATGAATATTGACCATTTTGAGAAAAAAGGGTCAGGTTATGTAGCGCAGCACCGGCCGGATTTTCTGGCAATGAACGATTCCTGGTCGCAATGGCTGAATTTCAAATATGATGCAAGTGGCTCGGTTTGGGCGATTGACTGGTACGACAAAAACCAATGTCACAGTCCTAACCCGGATGTGCATGACAAAACGATGGGTAGAATTTTCAAGATCACGCATGAAAACGACAAGTGGGTGAAAGTGGACCTTACGAAGGAATCGGATATGGAATTGGTTAATTATCAGCTTAATGATAACGATTACTACGTAAGACAGGCGCGCACACTTTTGCAGGAGCGGGGTCCCAATAAGAAAGTGCACAAAGCATTAAAGGAGATGTTAGCCAAGAACCCGGACGTAACCCGCAAGCTGCGTGCATTGTGGACGCTGCATGTGACCAAAGGTCTGGAAGACAAAGATCTCATGGAGTTGCTGGGCAACGAAAACGAATACATCAGAAGCTGGTCTGTGCAGTTGCTTACGGAAGACAAACAAGTCTCGCCGGAAGCATTAAAGAAATTCACAGAAATGGCCCAGAATGACCCATCTGCCATGGTAAGGCTTTATCTGGCGTCAGGAATGCTCCGGCTTGATCCCGCTCAGCGTTGGGATGTGGTGGGTGCGTTGATGCAGAAAGAAGAGGATAAAGATGACCATAACCTGCCGCTCATGGTCTGGTATGCTGCTGAACCGCTGGCGGCATTGGATATGAAAAGGGCATTGCAAATGGCCGAGAAAGCGAAATTGCCGAAAATTCTG
This sequence comes from Dyadobacter sp. CY351, assembly GCF_021502625.1. Lineage (NCBI taxonomy): Bacteria > Pseudomonadati > Bacteroidota > Cytophagia > Cytophagales > Spirosomataceae > Dyadobacter > Dyadobacter sp. CY351. The sequence goes on from NZ_JAKFFU010000002.1 coordinate 679,771, forward strand.
CCGTATACCATCCAACGCGTGGCTGCCATCGGGACAGAAGATTCGAAAAAGGTTTTGAAGGGCCTGAATGACAAGTTAGGAAAAATGCATTCGCATGAAAATCATGAGAGCCAAATGCTGATTGGTAAGGTGCTTGATGAGAAATAGGTGTAAAAAAAACACGCAGGTTTCAAAATGAACCCGCGTGTCAAATTACACTTCATCAACAAACTAAAAACCAAATAAAACTAATACGAAAAAATTCGCTTGTCAAGTTTTTTTTGCTGTAGGAGGGGGATTCGAACCACCCACGGTGCGGTTAGCTACGGTACAAATACTGTTGGTGGTCCACCCCAGTCGACTTGCGTCGGCATTATGCCGCGTTTATCCCTTATTCACCACCCCCGAGACAGGAGGGCATGGCTGCCAATTTCATCACCCTACAATGTGACATTTCTCATTGCAAGAGGCATTTATTAAACATGCCTCATACTTTGGTTCTGCAAAACTAAAACTTCTAGACTAAAATATAAAATATTTTCATTTAAAATTGTTAAAATTTACAATTGTTTCATAATTTGGATAGGATTATTATGAAAAATTCAAACATTGAATGTTAAATGCAGAAATATTCAGATATAGACAGCACGGATTTGCGCATACTTTCTCTGCTTATTGAAAATGCGGCACTGCCCTATACAGAAATTGGAAAAAGGGTATTTGTATCGGGCGGTACCGTACACGTTCGCATGAAAAAGCTCGAACAGATGGGTATTGTAAAGGGCTCACAGCTCGTCATCGACCCTGCCAAACTGGGGTGGGACATCAGTGCATTTTTAGGAATTTACCTGGATAAGAGCTCGCTCTACGAACAAGTGGCGACCGAGCTCGAAGGCATTCCGGAGGTTGTGAACATTCATTATACGACAGGTATTTATAGTATATTCTTAAAGATCGTATGCCGTGATACGGGACATTTGCGTGAAATCCTCCACGACAAGATCCAGAAGGTAAACGGCATCCAGCGAACCGAAACCTTCATTTCCCTTGAAGAGCGCATTAACCGCTCCATTCCGCTGGCCGAGAGTTAAAATTTGAGACAATCATTTGCAGAGCAAAATAAATCTGATAATTTTGTATTGTATATATAAAAAACTTATATATATTTGTTCAGAAACAAAATCACTCATGGAGAATAACGCAACGAGTAACGAGTACGTACGCGGTACATTGAAAACCATAGTTTTGAACCTATTGGCTGAGCATGACCGGATGTACGGATATGAGATAACCCAGGAGGTAAAAGAAAGAACAGGCGGCGCTATCGCATTGACATTTGGCGCATTATATCCTGTTTTACATAAATTGGAACAAGAAGGAATGCTGATCACGGAGTCGGTTGAGGTGGATGGACGTTTGAGAAAATATTATTCACTGACAACCCCTGGAAATGAGGCTGCCCGTAATAAAACCAATGACCTTGAACGTTTTATAGATGCTGTAAGATTATTATTGGCCCCGAAAAGTTTGGCAACTGAGTAAAACCTTGTTACATGGCTCATATCTAAACAGATAATCCGATGAAACGCCTTCAGGAAAGTCGCATTGATTTGATTAATAAATATTTGCAATCAAGCAAACTGGATCCGGAACTCCTCCCGGAGATCCTCGACCATTTGGCTTGTGAAGCAGAAGAGCGTCTTTGGGATGGGAAACCGTTTGAGCAGATCTATCATAATATGATGGAAACGGCTGATCGGCAATCGCTCCTGAACCTGAGTGTTGATCACCAAAATCTGTTAGCCATGAAAAAATCATTAAATGACATCGTTTTCGAAGGCCGCAACAAACTTTACGGAGCTTATGATTTAAGAAAAAGTTACGGGCAAACCATCCAGCGCTCCGTGCTGATGGGCGTGACGCTTTTCCTGCTGCTGGTCATGTTTCCCAACCTGTACGCACGTCTGGTGCCGGAGTCAAAGCCGGATGATATTGCGTATATCGTAGAAGCGAACCCGATTGACATTACGCCGGAAATGCTTCCTAAGCCACCAGTGAAAGAGGAAGTAGCGCCAATGCCTAAAACGGTCCGTTCGCTGCCGCCGGTTGTTTTGCCGGATGAACAGGTAACCGTTGAAAATCTCCCACCGGCCATTGAAGAGCTGGAAAATGCGCAGCCAGCAGAAAAAACGCTGGATGGCTCTGAGGAAATCACGCTAATCATGCCTCCGGCGCCCGAAGTTGCTTCATCAAAGCCGGCCACAGCAGGATTAGAAACAAGAAAAGAAGAAATATTCAGGAGCGTTGAACAAGCGCCTCAATATAAAGGTGGACTGGCGGAAATGGGTGCTTTCCTCCAAAAAAACCTGAGATACCCGGCCCCCGCAGCACAAGCTGGCATTCAGGGAAAGGTATTTGTTGAATTCACCGTTGCATCTGATGGAAAAGTTGAAAATGTAACTGCAATCAAAGGAATTGGGTTTGGCTGTGACGAAGAGGCAGTACGCGTTGTGAAGCTGATGAAAAATTGGGCTCCCGGTAAGCAAGCCGGAGTGCCTGTAAAGGTTCGCTTTACATTGCCTATCAGTTTCCAGCTCAATTAAATGTTGCACACGGCATTGCGTAAATGCCTCCTTGTTATTGAAAAAATCCTCGCTTTGCCGGGGATTTTTTTGTTTTTTTGTAGTCAAATCAAAATGGGAAGGTAGCAGGTTAATGTACGCGATAGTAGATATTGAAACAACAGGTGGGGGAGGAGCAGCACGCATTACCGAAATTGCCGTTTTCCGGCACGACGGCCAGCAGATCGTCGATATATTCCATTCCCTAATCAATCCCGAGATTTATATCCCGCCATTTATCACCCGTCTTACCGGGATAGATAACGAGATGGTGAAAGACTCGCCGACATTTTATGATGTGCAAGACTCCGTTCGCGCATTGACCAAGGATGCCTGGTTTGTTGCCCACAATGCAAAGTTTGATTATGGTTTTATCAAACGCGAGTTTGGCGCATTGGATGAATATTTCCAGCGCGATTTACTGTGCACCGTTCAGTTGAGCAGGAAAATATTTCCGGGACTGAAATCTTACAGTTTGGGAAATCTGTGCGAAAGTCTGGAAATCAATATTGAAAATCGCCACCGTGCTCACGGTGATGCAGCTGCAACTGTCCAACTATTTGAAAAACTGCTCTTTAACGACCGCAACAGTCTGATCCCTATGGATTTTATGCTTAAATAAGTGCGATAGGACCGTTTGGAATGATTCTTTAGGTAAATGATGGAAAGTACCAACCTAAATTTACCGTCACATGAAAGCATACATCAACTTCCTCATCGTTTTGCTATTAACCGTTACACTTACAAGCTGTGAAGTTGTTGGCGGCATTTTTAAAGGTGGCGTCTGGACGGGTGTCATTCTCGTGGTTGCTGTAATTGCAATCGTAATTTGGGCATTGTCAAAAGCATTCGGAGGCGGTAGGAGGTAATTTATTACTTCGCACTGACCTTTCTGCCAAAAGATAAAGTTTGCTGCAAGCTTGCTTATAAGCTTTCTCCGTTTCATCTTTGCACTCCCTTCAACAGAGGGGAATTCATACTTGAAATGGGGGATTAGCTCAGTTGGCTAGAGCGCTTGCATGGCATGCAAGAGGTCGACGGTTCGAATCCGTTATTCTCCACCTTATTATCAACCACTTACAAATTATTTGTAAGTGGTTTTTTTATTTAGGTCGAACATAGGTCGAACATTTTTAGTCAAGTTCATTGAGTTTTTCTGGTTCCGTTCGCACTTATCTCACCCATTTTTAGGCTTCGACTTCTGCTAAAACATCAAAAGCGAATTATTTAAATCGACTAACAAAACTCAGTGTTCGATTATGCGATGGTATTTTTTCGAAATTCGTCCAAGAGGCGAGGTTCATGCGACTTACTTGAAATAGAAGCTGAATCTAGGCTTTTTAGTATAGCAAACAGAGATGGCACCCACCTTAAATGTAACTTGGGAAGACGTATGCTTCTGGTATTCATTGTCAACTGTTTAACTGGATTGTAGTAAATAAAGGAGGGTTCGTGAAATGAGCCAAGCCGATGTCGTGTGGTGCCTTCAGAAATTATTCGGGGCCGCGCACCTTTTCCAATAGTCAATCATCACTCTAATCGTTGCCTTAATCTCATCGTACTCGCCTGGCTTGACAAAAAATCCCTGTGCAGATGTACTATATGCGTCGATAACGACCTGCTGGTTGATCGCTGTGGTAAAGTAAACGTAGGGAATGCACTTAAGGCTAAGTTCTGCATCAGTTTGGACCTTTCTTCTAAGCTCCAATCCATTTAATTGTGGCAGGTTGATATCTGAAATAATAATAAAAGGCAGGTCTTTGCTGGTATAAAGATAATCCAATGCCGATTGGCCATCCGTAAAATACATTCGTTGATTGGGGTATCCTAATTCACCGAAAACTTCTTCCAATACGAATTTGTCGTCAGGGTCATCTTCTATAATGATAATTGGGCCATTTTTATCCATTTGATAATAAGTTTAGCGTAGGTTAAACACCTACTTATGAAGCTTGTTATATTAAGTCAGATACACATAGCTTATGTTCAAACAGGTATGTAATTAGTTAATGCTGGTTGCTTAATGCGAAAAACATTGTGCCACCCCCAATAACATTCTGTACCTTATAGGAATAATTATTTGATGATGTGGGACTTATAGTCATATCATGCACCTACCTTACCTTTTAATGAATTCAATCGAACCAAATCACATCGTAGCCATAGGCGCATCGGCCGGGGGCCTGGATGAGCTAATTACCTTTTTTGAAAACACACCCCTGGATGGCGTTGCGTACATTGTAGTCCAGCATTTATCTGCTGATTATGAAAGCAGATTGGCAGAAGTCTTGTCCCGGTACAGTAAGCTGACCATGGTGCAGGCAGTAGAAGGGACGGGCATTGCGTCTAACTTTGTTTACGTGATCCCCGGAAATAAGTTTATGACCATTAAAAGGGGACATTTACATTTAAGTGATAAAAACAACGTGCGTGGTCCCCATATGACCATCAATACCTTCTTTTCTTCCCTTGCTGCTGACTACGGCTCCAAGGCGATTGGCGTCATCCTGTCGGGCTTGGGCTCTGATGGCAGCGATGGCGTGAAAGCAATTAAGAAGGCAGGCGGGATGGTGATTGCCCGAAACCCGGAAACCACCGAATTCAACAGCATGCCTTCCAATGCAATCGCCACTGGAATGGTGGATTTCATTGTGGAGCCCGAGGCGATGCCCGGCGCCATTGAAGAATATGTTAAGCGAGAAATTGAACTACTGGCTGCCAGCATCTCCGATGGGGAAAACATGGCTGGTTTGATAGAGCTTATCAGCCAGCAGCTGCCATTGGATTTCTCAGATTACAAGCAGTCTACTATCCTGCGCCGGATTAAAAGAAGGGCCGCATATAACAACTTTGAACACCTGGAAGCTTACCTGGAATTCGCCAAAGGTTCCCCTAATGAAATAGATGCGCTTGCCAAAGATTTCCTGATCAGCGTGACTGCTTTTTTTAGGGACATGGAAGCATTTGAGGTGCTAGAAAAACGGGTACTTCCTTCTATCATTAAAAGTCTTTCCACTGGTCAGGAGATCAGGATATGGGTTACTGGCTGCGCAACGGGCGAAGAAGCTTACTCGATGGCTATCCTGGCGCGGGAGCTATTGGGGGAAAAGATTCAAGCTCATGATGTAAAAATCTTTGCTACCGATATTGACACTGCTGCCCTGGCACATGCTGGCAAAGGCATTTACACTGCTGCCGTGGTATCGAAAATGCCACAATCCTACCTGGAAAATTACTTTGTACAGGAAGGGGAAGATTACAAGGTAACTGCTGCCTTGCGGAAAATGGTTATTTTTTCCAGGCACGATTTGGTAAAAAACCCGCCCTACTGCAATATGCATCTGATCAGCTGCCGCAACCTTTTGATCTACATGACCCCGATCCTGCAACAGAAAATTTATCACATGCTCCTTTTCGGGCTTAAACCGGAGGGTTACCTGTTTCTAGGGTCTAGTGAGAACCCGTCGCCCATATTAAAAAGCCTTAAAGTCATTGATAAAAATGCAAAGATCTATAAGAAACTGGATGCTATCCCATCCGTAAACTTTGAAACGTTTACACTGCCAGAATATACATACCATAAGCCTGCCAGCCTAGGGGCGTCTCCGCCGGAAACAAATAAAATCCCCGACCGCACCCTGGATGGGGCAATCCATGAAACCATCTTTAACGAAGACCAGAGCCTGCTGATTTGTGTTGATGAAAACAACAGGGTCCTTAAATCTTATGGCCCAACCGACAGGTTCCTTACCCAAAAGATTTTAACGTCAGATCTGTCCCAACTTCTGCCGGGCCCCTTAAACATTGCCTTCAAGACAGCCTGCAAGAAGGTTAATGAAACCCATAAAAAAGCAGTGGTCACAGGGGTGCAGATTCAGCAAGGACAGCAGACAATCAAAGTAAACTTGTCGGTTAGTCCGATGGTCCTTAAAGGTCGGCCTAATGGGTTATTAGTCGTACAGTTCACAGAGGATGAAGGTTCCGGCCAGCCAGCAGGCGCAATGCAGTTTGACGAGAAGCTTTATCTGGACGATTATACCAGGTTTTTGGAGCAAGAAAACAAAGACCTGAAAGAGCAACTGGCTGCTGGAAGCGAAAAGCTGTTTGCACTCAACGAGAATATGCAGTCCTTTAATGAAGAGCTGCTCTCAGCCAACGAGGAAATGCAGAGCACCAACGAAGAAATGCAGTCTATCAATGAAGAGCTGCACACGATCAATACGGATTATCAGTTAAAAAACCGGGAGCTGTTGGAGCTTAATGATGATCTGAACAACTATTTCAAAAGCAACATCAATGGCCAGCTCTTTGTCAGCTCAGAGTTTCGCTTGATGCGGTTTTCGCCGGGGACCGTCCGCCATATCAATTTGCTTGAAAGTGACATCGGACGCCCTATCAGTAATATCTCGACTAATTTCAGGTTTGAAACTCTTTCTGATGATATAACACACGTCCTGGAAAACGGTTATCCTATTACCCGGGAAGTACAATCCAATGATGGAAAATGGTACCAGGTTATGACGATGCCCTATGTCCAGCAGCTTGGTAATAAAAGGACTGGCGCCATCATTACTTTCAATGACATTACCAGCCTGAAAGAAATACAACACCAGCTGGACAAAAAGAATGAAATCTTGACCCGCATAAACGGCGACCTGGACAATTTTGTACATACGGCATCTCATGACCTGCTGGGGCCGCTGAGTAATATAGGTGTTAGTATTGGCCTATTGACTGAAATGCGTGCAGACGACCAGGAGCTAAGGCCCATTTTAAACATTATTGGCAATTCAGTGAAAAAGTTTGGGGCACTGATCCATGATATTGGCACAGTAGCTAGAATTGAGGACGAAGGCATTTCGACCGAGATGGTAGATATGAATGAAATTTTGGAGAGCATCCTGTGGAGCCTGGGCGATAAGATCAAGCAGAGTGGGGCGGTGATTACAAGTGATCTGAAAGTGGGCCAGATCCTCTTTTCTAAAAAGAACCTGAGAAGCATCTTGTTCAACCTGGTTTCAAATGCGATCAAGTACCGATCAGAGGATACACCTGTTGTCACCATCCAAACTTTGCGTGGCGGTGAATTCACTGCCCTGACAGTCCAGGATAATGGGACTGGCATGGCCGAAGGCGACGTTGATAAGATCTTTCATAAGTACCACAGGCTCCAAACTGATCATGAAGGGCAGGGCATAGGGCTTTATCTGGCAAAGAAAATAATCGATGCTGCCGGTGGCAGTATCCGGGTGGAAAGCGCACCCGGTACAGGAAGCAAATTTGTGATCTATTTCCCGGTAGCTGGGCTGCAATAATAGACAGCTAATGAGTACTACGGTTTACCAAGATCATTTACGCTCTATCACCAAATTACTATGGCAAAAAACAAACTTGCCCCGTCAGGAAAAGTTGTAGTCATCGGCACGTCTGCCGGCGGCCTTAATGCATTAAAAACACTAATCAATCAGCTGCAAGAAAATTTTCCAGCGCCTATACTTGTTGTCCAGCATATTTCAGCGGACGCGACGGGCAGCGTTCTTTTGGACCTGCTTAACAAGCAGACCAATATCCACTGTGAGCATGCCGTAAATGGGGAAATCCTTAAAAACGGGCATTTGTACCTGGCACCTTCTGATCACCATCTGATGATCAGTGACGACCAGAAGATCCTTGTCACCAAAGGCGCGCAGGAAAACCGCTCGCGTCCAGCGATTGATCCATTGTTCCGCTCGGCTGCTGTTGTGTTTGGCAGCAACGTAATTGGGATCTTGTTAACGGGTTATCTGGATGATGGCACAGCCGGGATGATCGCTATCAAGCGGTGCGGCGGTACGTGCATAGTTCAAGATCCGGCAGATGCAGAATATCCTGATATGCCTGCCAATGCCATCAAACAGGTCGATGTTGATTTTTGCTTGCCCCTTATGGAAATGGGCGGTTTACTGTATCAGCTCCTGGCGGTAAAACCAGAAAAAAGGAAGCCTATTCCCCAAGATATAATGATCGAAGCAAAGATTGCCAAACGCGTGTTAAGCGATTTACCGGCTGTTAATTCCCTCGGAGACCAGGTGCCCTTCAATTGTCCGGGGTGTGGTGGTGTTTTATGGAAAGTGGATAAAGGCCCCTTAACGCGTTACCGCTGCCACACAGGCCACGCTTATACTGCGCAAGCCTTAATCGCCGAGCAAACTTTGAAAATTGAAGAGACTATGTGGACAGCCCTTCGCATGTTTGAGGAAAGGAGAAATCTTTTAACCACTTTTGCCAAAGAACAGAGTGGGGCAATCAAAAAATCGGCGCTCGAAAGAGCAGAACTGTCCCAGGTACACATTGACCGGATTAAAGCAATCCTGCTTGCTGATGACAAGGGGACTGCTCAGGATACACCCACTTAACTAACTTAGACGTGCAGTGGGCATACTGATTACGTCGTGTAAATCAGGGTTTTTGAGACAAGAATTAAAGCGTCGGCTCTGGCTTAGTAGCTTGGTAGATCGAAAATTATTAGGTGATGAACACTTTTTTTCAGTACTTAATTAAACATCAGAACAGTAAGCGATTATGAACAAAAAAGGACCTATTGTAATTATAGAAGATGACATGGATGATCAGGATATCCTGTCTGAAATCTTTAAAGAACTGAATTATAAGAATAAGCTGGTTTTCTTTGGAGATGGTGTACAAGCTTTGGAGTACTTAACAAATATAGATATAGAACCTTTTCTAGTCCTTTCGGACATAAATATGCCAAAATTAAATGGGATGGAATTATATGAAAAAATTCATAACAACGAAGATTTGAGATTGAAATCCATCCCATATCTTTTCTTTTCTACAAGTGCAGAACAAGAGCATGTGATCAATGCTTATTCAAGGTCTATTCAAGGATTCTTTATCAAGCCAAGTAACTATGATAAATTGAAAAAAATGATAGTGAAAATTGTAGAGTACTGGCAAGAATGTGAATCACCTAACTACATCAAAAATGCTCAATAGCAAATTTTTGATATAGTGGAACTTTGAGCGAATCAGTAGGACGGGATAAAGGAGTATGCAGTCAATGATCCCTTAAAAATACGGTCGTTTTTGTACTCTGGTTTTGCTCACAGGTGGAAGCACGAATGTTTGAAATCGGGTCGTTACCAGCACAGTTTTGTGATACACGAAATCAAAGTACAGCATACTACATGTATAGACGTTAAACCGTACTATGTCATCGTTGTTTTTGTTTGCTATTTACAAGCTTGCGTGAATCTGCATCCAGTACCTCCCATGCATGCCTAAGAGAATCTACCGAGGGTTCAACTTCTTGGTCGAAGGCTTGATCAATCATGCTCGTTAAACGAGGAGATAATTGCTGAGCCACTTCATACCTTGCCGCTGTTCGACGACCCTGCTCAATTTCCTCATTCGAACATTTAACTGTCGCTAGCGAAGCAGCGGTAGTACAAAAGAGTACCGCCAACGAAACGAGATAACTTTTAGCCTTCAAGTCAAAAGTGACTGGCTTGGGATTTCCCAGAGCATACGATAATGCGTCAAGGTGGTTTCGAATGGCAGCTAGCTCGGAAAGCATCATGTTCCCTGACGGCGCCTTTGCTAAACTAGCCTGAATTTCGGCCAGCATTTGGCGAGCTAAATCATGGACCTGGATTTTTGGATCAGTCATTAGGCTTTCCAACACTGAGATTTTTTTGACCAGAATAGCCAGTACCTGCTCAAAACTGTCAAGTTTGTCTTCAATATCTTTCATAAATGTAGTCCTCTCGATTTTTTGCGTTTGTGTTTTCGGTTAAGCTCTGGATTAATCGTCTCACGTTGATTTACAGGATCCATCAAGTCTTTCAGCAAGTTTTCCTCAGGATAGTTCGGCAAACCATATCGGTGAGTTTGCATTTTCTCTTGCGCCGGTGGTAGTATCCCCCGATCCAACATTCGGCACCTCACCGCCAGCTGGTGCTGAAAATTTTCCCGCAGTGTTCTATCGATTGCCGGAAAACTCATGCTTCGGTCTACCTTTGACCCTTTCAACACCTTTCCGTCCTTTTCGAAGCTGATACCCTGTATTTGATTAGTCCCAGACTTGTATTTGTAGATGAGGGCGATTCCACTCGATGAAAGCGCGCCTTCCAATTGTTTCCAATCCACTGCCGATCTGCTAGCGATTCTAATCTGATCTGCCAGCTCGTAACGAATTTTATCCTTTCCTCTAAGCTTGCCCCGATTAACCAACGTCTTTCCCTTACCAATGTAGTAGCCATGTTTCAGAGTCATCTCCTTGCAAACCTTCTGATTCATTCGCTTCTGGAACTGGTCCGAAATGGATTTGCCAGCATTGTCAACCCGGTTGTAGAGAATATGAATATGCGGCTGATTGGTATCGCGATGTTCAACGACCAAATATTGGGTGTTTTGGATTTTCATTTTGGCCATATATTCGGCTGCCCTGTGGACCATGATCTTTTGTGAGAGTTTATCCTTATCGAACGCGCTCCAACTCAGCACCAAATGGCCGACAGCCTTGCCCAGCTCGGGATTCATCAGGCGCTGACCATTGAAGTCATGGATAGCTGACTTTACATCCTGAGTCCTGATCCCTTCGCCATGAAGCACAACGGCTTTTTCTTTCTGCATGACGTACCTGATCGCCCCACCGAAGCTTGATCCTATCATTATCTTACCGATCATGGTTAGTGAGTCTTTTGAGTAAATGATCAATGTCTGATAGAAGCTGTGCGGCCTGTTTTGTCTCGTGCAGCAGTCCCTGCATGTTCGTTAACCTGAGCAGCTGGTTTAAGTTATTGGCCAAGCCAGCCAGCATTCTGACGAAACCTGCTTCCTCCACGGAGAGCCGCGCAACAACCCTGGCTTTCCTGGCCGCTTGCCTCAGCCAAGTGCTTGGCCGAAGGCCTGCGTCCCTGGCTTTGGACTCAATCAAAAACCGCTCGGTTTCTGAAAGCCGGACCATCAGTTGCGCGTTTCGTTTGACCTTTTTGGGCGGCCTTCCACCTTTGGATTTGTGTGACTTTTGTTCCATGCTTTCTACCTCTTTCATCTTGTTTACAGAGTCTGTAAAATATCTTTTGCGACCATCGGGAGTAAAAGCAAGTTTGAGTTCCGGCGCGGCCGGAACGAGTTTTTGCGAAGCGAAAACACAAACTTGCTCCCTTATAGAAACTTAGAAGCCCAGTCCTCGCGATCTGCTGGGACGGTGTCGATGCTGGGGCTGCTTTTCCAACTGTTTGCTTGCAACCAACATCTGGTTCAGATCCTTGTAATCCCGATAAATTCCAGAGGCGTCAACGCAATTGAGCCCCGCGCTATCGAATTTTTCAAGCAGCTTTTTCCCAGCTGCATCGTGATCCGGATATAGAAAAACGGTGCTGTAACCTTTGACAATGTCCACGCTTCGCTCTGCCAGACTCACCGAATTAAGCACTACAAAGTCGGTCTGGATCTGCTCCTGTTTTCGAAGCGAGAGAAGCGACAAAAAATCAATAAAGCCTTCCAGCACACAGACCGAGCTATGACCATTCTCGATATGGGACATGTCCTTCGGAGATGTCGAGCCCTTGAAGTAGGCATTTCTCAGCTCATAGCCGCCCGACCGGTTTTGGAAACCGGCAGCGAAATAATTCTTGTCGCCGATCCGGTAGTATACCTCGTGACAGTATGGTTTACAAATGGCCAGATCGATACCGCGCGATTCCAGGTACTGGGTAATTGCCAGGTTACTGCCTAACTCCTTTAAAGCAGTAATATGGATGCCAGATCGATCGAGAGCCCTGGCCGGGGTAACGCCACTGTCTATATGCAAGCCAGTCGATTTTGGGTTTTGCGGTTGAAATAGAAAAAGACCAGAATCCAATTTTTCCAACAACGCTTTTGTATCGCAACGAAATAGGGCACGTCCTAAATCAATGACATCACCTCCCTGACCATTTCCATGGTCGTAATAGAGATTCAACCGCGCATTGACCTTAAAAGAAGGAGTCTTCTCGTCCCTGAACGGGGAGAGGTACCAATGGTCTTGTCCCCGGACATATTGGGGGTGAATATGGCAGTGTTCCAACAGATCTACCATAGATATCTGTTTGGCTTGCTCGCAAGTCATAATTACAGGGGCTTGAAAGTGAAAAAATTGATGAATTGATGCGAGGAGCTTACAACTGATTGGTTTTTAATTAATTAACCCCGCATCAGAAAAGCATCAAAATGCATCAGAGCCCGCATCGCTACTCAGTGATTGATGCGCGTTGATGCGGATTTTGATGCGCTGTAATTATTTATTAGTCAATTAATTAAATATGATGCGCATCAAGGCATCAAAAATTAAGGCAATTCATTGAGCTCATTTACACGTCCTCGGGATAGGGTATAGAACCTGCCCTTGCCGGTCTGCTCGAAGACCGAACCGTCGGTCAGAAATTTGTATTGCGGGTAAGTAAGTGAATTACTTGCCGGGCTCAATTTCCAGGCATTTTGCAGGATCCGCTTAATCTGTGAGAGGTCTTTAAAACGGATGTGTTTTTTATTCAGCCAGTCCTGGACATCCCCGGTGCAAAACCGGATTTCGTCCAGCTCTTTTTCGTCTGCGATCGTCAGCAGGATATGGGCGATCTCCACTTCCAGCTTATTCCGATTTTGGTTCAGCAGCTTTTTCAATGCAGGTGTTGCAATTTGATCGGCAGTAAACCACATTCTTGTTTTACTGGGGTGGACGAAGTCGCGGCTCACCAGAAAATGCAGAAAGAACGGGATCTGAGCCCGTAGCTGGGCAAGGAGGTGGTGATTCTCTGATTTTAGTGGCGGCACCTTTCTCACCCAATACCGGATTTCCCCTGGTTCGGCGATAATGAAATGGTCTTCGTTGTTACTGCACAAAACGAATTTACCGAAAAACTCTACTTCCTGCCGGTCGTGGCCTTTGGCCTCGACTTTGTAAAACCTGGCCGTGCTCAGGTTCTTGATCCGCTCTGAATCCTCTTTTCTATCTAGGAATGTTTCGTCCACCCCAATGACCAATTTCTGCGCCCATTCGATGTTGAAGTTGGAGCGAAAATCCTCATTGCTGTTGATCGTCATGTTTTCGCCAAAGATGGATTTGAAAAAATGCAGGAACGTGGTCTTTCCCGTTCCACGCTCCTCGCTGACCAGGCATAGGATCGGCAGGATCTGGGTAGGACGTTCGAGCAGGATTTTGAAGTAATCGTAACCCATCTCGATCTGCTCGCCGAAAATGTGGCCCAGGAACTGAAAGATCACCGAGGCATCGCCCTGCCTCGTCTCATGCTGGAATGGCTGGTAGCGATTGTAGAATCCGCCGACCCTTTGTTGGTAATCCAAATGGCTGGGCACAAAACAAAATCCGTCAAAGCAATCCACCCGGTCTTTTAAGTAGTCACGGCTGTGATCCAGCCGGATGCATTCAGCTGACCAGGGGATCAATGAGGAAATCGTGTCGCCGGAGGACAGTGGCCGGTTGACTTTCTTAAAGTAACTGGTACCAATGCGTAGGTAAACCGGATTATCTTTCATGGCTACCTCCGATTTTCTGCTGACCGTTGGCTATCCATTCCAGGAGCTCCTTGCGTGAAAAGAGTAGCTTGCCTTCCATTTTGCAGAATGGGATCTTTTTTCTTTTCACCAGCCCATAGATGGATGTCTCCTTGTATTTGGTCAGGCGTGCCGCCTCCTTGGTGTCCAGCAAAGTGTCACTGGTATCGGCCGCAGCCTCCGGTTTTGATTCTAAAACCCGGCGCAGTGAAGACTCGATCAACTCCGATAACTGCTGATCGTTCATTGAAACTAGAACTGTCGTGCTCATCCCTTTTGCATTTTGGTGATGGGCAAAGCAAGGCTAGAAAATCGGGAAAAAACAATATGAAGTTGACTAAGTCAGGTCCTCGACCCCGTACTCGTTTATTTTCCTTAATGTTTTCAAAACATTTTTAGAATGCGGGCTATCACTCAGATTACCAATGCTCTGCACGATGTTGCCGCGCGCTTTGTTGATGTTGCTGCGAAGGCTTTCCAGCTTCGTTTTCGAGTAGCAGGAAAATGTCTCGAGCAGCAATTGACAGTATCTGTCAAGCCCAATATTGTTCCGATCTGTATTCAGCTTATAGGTGGCATGCATAAGTAGGTTTAAAACCCTCTCGTAGTTTCCCGGGGGCATATCAAAATACTTATGTTCAGGCCTGGGCAGTCTGCCTCCTTTCTCTTCAAACATCGTTCCCAACAGCTGCAACACTTCCTCCTCACTGGTAAAAACCTGAATCGAGCCCACTGCCCGACATTTCCACGCATCTACCAGGATCAACCACATGGCTATGATTTCATCAACCGCATAGTCGAGCGGAATCCGTTCTGGACCTTTCGTTTGCGCTTCGACCACTGGCAATTCTTGCTTCTGTAACACGATTGGAGGTCTGTATTTAGGAAGGCGAAGCGCATTTACTCTATCGCCACACGCACGCACGAGGTACGCCTGGATAAATCCGAGTGCGTATAAACAGGATGGAATAGCAAATCCCTCGAAGTATAAATGATAGGAGCAAAATTCAATGAATTGCTCCAAATGAGCGATTTTGCTTTCGTTGTCAGGATTATAGAGAAAGGAGACTATTTGTTGTGGATACTCCTTCATCGCGTCGAAGTACCCTCTTTCAAATTCCGCTCTCAGTTCGTCGGCATAAGATTCGGAGATTGGGCTATGATGGTCTACGATGACATTCTTCCGGTCTTTCAGGTCGAAAATGGCTTTGAGGTTTGGCTCGCTGAGGAATACCGGCGGCGCTGCTTTATCAGCAATGTTTTCAAAATGGAAGTTGCGTGCTAGGTAGTCTGCTTTTCCTTTACGAAAAACATGATCTACAAATCTTAAATATGGAAACCGTCCCTGGTCGTCCAGGTTTATACCAAGATCAGGATCGAAGCCTGGCAAATTGAAAAAATACATTCGTTCAAAGCGTTGAGTTAATCAGATCATCCAAAATTGGATCCCCGATGTCTTCCAGATAAATATCAGTTGTTTTTAAGCTGTCATGTCCCAATGACCTGCCTATATTCTCCTTGGATACTCCGTTTCTCCGGAGCGTGGTTGCATATGAATGTCGGGCCACGTAAGTAGTCAGGTTTTTTTGAATGCCTAAGATTGCACCTAATTCTTGTAAGTCCTTGTTAACCCGCGTTCGAATCTTCTGCTTTCTATATCTGATCGACTGTATGCTGTCGTGCCTTTTGTACAATATGGGAAAGATGTAGCCGGCATCGCTATTGCCTCGAAGGCTTCGGTAAAAATCAAGGATCCGCATAGCTTCTGGATGGAGCTTAAAGCGAAATTCTTCCTTGGTTTTCGATCTGATATACTCGAGTTCGTCATCAACAATGTTATCCCATTTTAAACTTGCAAGATCCGTAAAATTGATTCCTCGGCAATAAAAACTGAAAAGGAAGTAATTACGTGAATTAATGAGTGTATCATTCATTGGATCGATCACCAGCGCTGAGATTTGATCAATCTGCGATTTTTGAATCGCTCGTTTTTTGGTTCTAGGATTGTTGTATTTGCCAAATGCGAGCTCTTTAAAAGGGTAGTGACCTTCGGGACAAAATTTTTCCCGGATTGCCACCTTCCACATCGTCCTGAATGTTCTTAGATAAACACTTCTTGTGGTGATAGCGCATCCGCGTTCCATCAAGTATTCTTCATATTTCTTCAGAAAATTTAGATTTATAGATAGGAGATCTCGGTCTTTGTTTTTCACGAACCCTTTCAGGCTGCTCAGCGTAAATTTAAAGGTGTCCGCATAGCCAATCCGGTTTTGCTGATTGAGCAGAGCAATATGGTCCTCAAAGAGCTTAAAAAGTGATTTGCTCTCTGGTTCTTTCGTTGCGCCAGTCAAACTACGAACCACACTTTTCATTTCGTCGAACGTTGGCTTCCGACCTTTTTTTCCTTCGGAAATGATCAGGAAATCTAACTCAGAGACTATTGTTCTCAGTAGTAAATTGATCTCCTGATGCTTAGGGTGACCGCGGGCAACTTGCTGTTGACTAACTAACCAATTTTCTTGTTTACAGCTCTTCTTTGTGCTGACTAACTGGTTCTTACGATCAATAATGATGCGGAGCATTATCGGATACTCGCACGAATCATTAACTTTGGAAGCTAGGATAAACTTGGTTGAGAGTGCCATCAGTGCATATTTTGATCAAAATTAGGTCGAACATAGGTCGAACATTTCTTGTCTAAGGATAATTAAGCAAACTTAAAGAAACTCAATTAACTGACTAATATTCAATATGTTAGACTGTTTTTTATAAAAATCAAATATACAAAAAATCCTCAAAAATCTGGATGGCATGCAAGAGGTCGTCGGTTCGAATCCGATATTCTCCACTTATTAATCAGCCACTTACAAATTTTCTGTAAGTGGCTTTTTTCTTGAGGTCATGGGAATTGGTTGGAACGATATTTATTTTAAAACGCCTCATGCATATTGAATAATTTAAAATCACAAAATTCAATCATAGAAAAATAGAGAAGGTTGATCTGTGCCAGTTGGTAGGGTTAGTATACTACAAAAGGCCTCCTCAATCAATTAAAATTACCCCCGATGGATTTACAAAGCCGCGATATTATTGTTATAGGATCATCAGCAGGAGGCGTTCCTGCGTTGAAAGAACTGGTTAAATCTTTTAATAAGGATTTGGCCGCCAGCATTTTTATCGTGCAGCACCTTGCTGCGGATAAGGTTAGTTATTTGCCAGATATACTTTCCAGCAACGGGCCGCTTCCAGCCAAGCACGCACAGGATGGGGAAAAGATACAAAAAGGCATCATTTATGTTGCGCCACCGGATCACCACTTGATTATTGAAGAAGAGCATATCTCTATTAAAAGAGGGCCGAAAGAAAATAATTTCAGGCCAGCTGTCGATGTAACAATGCGTTCGGCCGCCTACTGGCATGGAAGCCGTGTGATCGCCGCTGTGCTGACCGGGTATTTAAACGACGGCAGTTCAGGGCTGTGGTCGGTCGAGCAATTTGGTGGTGTTACAATTGTTCAGAGCCCCGAAGATTCTCCTTATCCGGATATGCCTAAAAACGCCCTCGAACGAGTAGATCCGGATTATATTCTACCCTTAAAGGATATCGGGCAATTGATCAACACACTCGTCACCCAGCCTGCGGAGCCTATCCAGCTGGAAGATGATGCGCTTAAAACCAGAATGAAGGTCGAAATTGAAATTGCCGGACAAAAAAACGCCTTATCAAAAGACATCAACAAGATGGGAGAGACCTCGGAATTAACCTGTCCCGAATGTGGCGGGGTACTGAACAGCTTCCAGGAAGGAGCAAATGTGCGCTACAGATGCCATACAGGGCACGCGTTTTCAGCAAGCGCCCTGTGGTCAGGGATTACAGAGGCGGTCGAAACAAAACTGTGGCAAGCAATGCGCAGTATGGAAGAAGGTATCCTGTTTTTAGAACAAGGTGTGACGCGCAGTGAAATGAGCGGCAATGAATCAGATGCCAGGACTTTTGAAGAAAAGGCCGATATCCTCAAAGCCCGCTCCAAAGCATTGCTTGACTATATCTATTCTCAAGGGCAGGTAAATGACATCAAGTTGCCTTGATATGCTAATGCCAAGTTGCCCACTTTGAGTAAATACTTTTAGGGCCATATTTCAACCGCAATCGAAAATTTACACCATCTTAAATATATTAGGCCTATATTAGAGCTTCATTGGGTAAATAACAGCGTCTTGGACAAGAAATATGTTACTCAGGCGTTCGATCTCCGCCTTAAAGGCCGTTACGATGTTTTACTTGCCTACTACGGCGAAAACCTTTTTAACCTACCTGCAATCATTGTTGTAGCGCAGGTTAAGGATGAACTTGGGGTTTCCATTACGGAACACTCCATATATACACTCAAAAAGCGGATCAAAAAAAAGCAAGGCAAATCAGCCATCGCGCTTCCAGCGGATCTTCCGGCTTCTTAGACCTTACTTCCCTTCCAGCCTATAACAATAGCAAACCTGAGATTTGGAGCCAGGATGATTACACGACAATGAAAAAATAATGAGAAAGATTTACCTGGTAGATGACGATGAAGATGACCGGATGCTGATCAGGCAAGCGCTTGAAAGCATGGCAGAAGAGACTGAAATCGTTGAGTTTACCAATGGACAACAGCTGCTGACATTTTTGGAGGAAAGCTGCTCCATAGAGCCCTCACTTATTTTAATGGACATGAATATGCCCATTATGAATGGGGTTGAAGCGTTATCTGCTTTAAAGGACCGATCAGAGCTGCGCCATATTCCAGTAGTGCTCGTTTCGACAAGCCAAAGCCATACTACTATTGAATCGGCCTATCAACAGGGGGCAAATGCATACATTGTCAAACCCTATACCCTTGATGGTTACCTGCGCATGGCGCATGCCGTAAATCTTTGCTTTCTGAATATTTATTTACCTGCGGCGCAGACAGGAACGTTTCGAAACACTGCTGGCAAGAACGTTGTCATTATCGAGGACAATCCGGACCACGCCGAGCTGATGGAAATTTTTATCAAAAGAGATGCTCCCGGTCTCAATGTCATCCGCCAAACGTCTGCTGAAACTGCTATCGATTTTTTCGAGTCGCTCGACAAGACAGCGTCTGCGGCCATCGACCTCATCATCGTGGATTTGTACCTGCCAGCCCGCAAGCAAGGCCTGGATTTGCTGGCCTGGCTGAGGATGTACTTTGTGGACAAGGGCATTCCAATCGCACCGGTTGTGGTAATGAGCTCATCCGGGCACCAGCAGGACATTAAGGCCAGTTTTAAGCTTCAAGCTAACGCGTATCTGGTCAAAACTGCCGAGCCCGCGGGGTCTTTTTCGTATCTGACCGACTTATGTGCTGTCTGGTGGGACACCATTTCGTTTCCTAAAAAGTCAGAAAATGGCATAGCCTAGTCCTGCCGCAAAGTCAGGACGAATTTATCTCTGTTAATTATGAATGATCCGATGCCAACCTCCGACCCAGAAAATACAGCCTATACCAATCTGGAGCTGAGCAAAAAACCTGTGCCGATCGTTGCCATTGGCGGTTCGGCTGGCGGGCAACAGGCCATGAGCGAGCTATTATCATTTCTGCCGGCAGACACAGGCCTGGCCTACGTCTATATCCAGCACTTATCCCCGGATTACGACAGCAAACTGGACTTTATACTTTCTGCCAAAACCCCCATGCCGGTTCAGGAGGCTGGCCATTTGATGCCCGTAGAGCCAAACCGGCTTTATGTGATCCCGCCTGACAAAACCATGGAGGTTGTGGATGGGGTTTTGGTACTTTCTCCCAGAAAACCTAAACCTGCTCCTCACTTGCCTATTGATGACTTTTTTATGTCCCTGGCCGAAAGGCAAAAGGACGGGGCGA
Organism: Dyadobacter sp. CY351; assembly: GCF_021502625.1. Taxonomy (NCBI): domain Bacteria; kingdom Pseudomonadati; phylum Bacteroidota; class Cytophagia; order Cytophagales; family Spirosomataceae; genus Dyadobacter; species Dyadobacter sp. CY351. The sequence goes on from NZ_JAKFFU010000002.1 coordinate 699,808, forward strand.
TAGGCATTGTGCTTTCCGGTATGGCAAGTGATGGCACACTCGGCTTGAAGGCCATCAAAGTTGCCGGCGGGATTACGATTGCACAGGATGAAACGGCAGTTTTTCAGGGCATGCCACAGTCGGCCATCATCGAGGGCGTTGTCGATATGGTATTGCCACCCAGCGATATTGCTGCCGAGCTTTTAAGGCTCAGTAGCCACGCAGATATTCTCCAGCTGACCTCAGAAAGCAGCGAGGCACTTCAGGACGATTCCGACAAAGAAGATCTTAAAAAAATATTAGCTTTCGTAAAGTCTGCCGCCGGGGTGGACTTTAACCATTACAAAAAGACGACCATACGGCGAAGGATCATCCGAAGGATGCTGCTTTATAAACTTGAAACGCTCGCAGACTATGTAATCTATCTTAAAAAGAACCCGATGGAAGCTGGGATTCTATTTAATGACCTGCTGATCAATGTGACGGGCTTTTTCCGGGATCCTGCCACCATGGAGCATGTTAAAAAGCAAATACTTCCCCGCATTGTTGGCGGCAATCTGCTGGTGAAGCAGTCCGGATCTGGGTAGCAGGGTGCTCCACCGGCCAGGAGGCATATTCAATGGCCATTATGACGCTGGAAGTGCTGGGCGCGAAGGCATCCAGTCTGCCCATACAGATTTTCGCTACTGACCTGAGTGACTCGGCTATCGCCAAAGCCCGTATGGGTGTCTTTACAAAAGGTGAGGTGCTGGATGTTTCACCTGCCCGGCTTGAGCGCTTTTTTTCCAAAGTTGACGACCATTACCGGGTGAATAAACTGGTGCGGGACCTTTGCGTCTTTGCGCCGCACAATCTTTTGAGTGACCCGCCATTTTCTCGTATGGATTTAATCAGCTGCCGCAACCTGCTGATCTACCTGGACGACGAGCTGCAAAAGAAAGTTTTTACAACCTTCCACTATGCCCTTAAACCCGACGGGTATCTGCTGCTAGGCAAATCGGAGTCTGTTGGCGGTTCCTCCATGTATTTTTCGCAGATAGAAAAAACGCAAAAAGTATTTGTGCGCAAAAACAACACTCGGGCCAAAATCTCAATCGATATGGCATTTAAAAGCAATTCGCCTTCCCTTCCCATCAAAACGCTCACAACCAAGACCACTGAACTGGTTACGGTAAGCGACCTGGACAAACTGGTGGATAACCTGCTGCTCGCTGAATATGTACCGGCGAGCGTGGTCATTGACCAGGATTTGGAAATTATTCAGTTCCGTGGTGTTACATCGCCTTTTTTGCAGCATTCAACGGGAAAAGCCAGTTTGAACCTGGCCAAGATGGCGCACCCTTCACTGGTTTTCGAGCTTCGCAATATTGTCCACAAAGCGCGTAAAACAGCGGAAAGGCAAAGAAAGGATGGTTTGGAAATCAGTTACCCGGGCAAACCTATATATGTTAACATTGAGGCTGTACCCATCACAAATCCTGCCAATCAGCAGCTTTTTTTGGTTTTATTTGAACAAGTCAGTGAGAACATGGCACACGTTTCGCGTACGGGGGACACTGACCAGCGCCACCGCCAGCTGGAAGCCGAACTCACGGCACTTCGACAGGACATGCATTCAATTGTCGAAGAGCAGGAAGCAAGTAATGAGGAACTGCAATCGGCTAACGAAGAAATAGTCAGCAGCAATGAAGAGCTGCAAAGCATTAATGAAGAGCTTGAAACCAGCAAGGAGGAAATTGAATCGGCCAATGAAGAGTTGCAAACCATTAACCAGGAGCTGCAAAACCGCAACGACCAACTCACCGAGTCTTATGAATACTCGGAGGCAATTCTTTCAACGATCAATGAAGCGACCCTTGTTCTGGACGAGTATATGCGTATTAAAAGCGCAAACCAGGCATTTTACCGGTTCTTTTCTACGGATGCCGAGCGGACCGAAGGACAATTGATCTATGAGCTGGGTAACCGCCAATTCGATTTTCCCGAGTTTCGTGACCTATTACACCAGCTCGGCGCTTATAATGCGCCTGTTAGCGGCCTTGAAGTGAATGTGCGTATTTCCGCTAATGAGCAGCGGACGATGGTCATCCACGCCAGAAAGTTGACACTGCATCGAAAGCAGATCACCCTACTAGGTTTTGAAGACATTACGGTCCATCGCCGCGAGCAGCGGTTGCTGAATGAAAGAAAGCAATGGTTTGAAAAGCTTGTAGACAACGCGCCAGCCATGATCTGGGTCTGCGCGGCCGATGGTAACATTAGTTTTCTAAACAAAGCCTGGCTTAATTTTACCGGGCAGTCTGTGGGTGAAAGCCAGGCAACTTTTTACAGGGCACTCCATCCTGATGACCTGACAAATTACCAGGCCACTTTTTCTGAAAACCTGAAACATCAGACAGAGTTCAGTCTGGAATACCGCCTTAAACGAAGCGATGGACAATACCGGTGGATATTGGAAAATGCAAGTCCGATGTTTTCCGATGATAACATTTTTACGGGTTATACGGGCAGCGGGGTCGACATCCATCTTCAAAAAACACTTACTGAGCAGCTTAATGTGCATGTTGACGAAAAAACCGTTGAGCTTAGTAATGCCAATCAAAAACTCACCGGAGTGGCCACAAGCCTGCTGGCTGTGCTGGACAGCTCTCCTGCCTCAATTGCTTTTTTCAAGGCCATTGAAGGTGAAGATGGACAGCCGGTTGATTTTACGCTTGTAGTATGCAACCAGAAATTCTCCGGCGACTTTGGCAAATCAGTTTCAGATCTGGTGGGCATGCTTGCATCAGGGCTTCTTTCTTTGCAGCATCAGCAGGAGATGAGGCAGGTTTATTTGACCCGGAATCCATTCTACGAGGAACATTTGCTAGATGGGAACCCCAGGTGGCTGGCCACCTCCATGACCCGGCACGACCATGGCATTGCCATTACAGAACTTGATATTACCGATTTTAAGGAAGGTGGTTTTAAGGAGACAAAGCTGTTAGAGCAGCTGCATAGCTCAAACGAGATGGTCGAGTCGCTGGCCGCAATGAAAGAATATGTGAGGCATCGGGGTGCATTTTTACGCTCTTCATTTCATGACCTACGTGGCAGTTTCGGTATAATCGTAGGGGCAACGGCCCTGCTAAATACCATGGATACCCATCATGAACGGGAAAGAATCCTTGAAATGCTGCATCGTAACCTGATACAGGTATCAGAGATGATGAACCCGTTGCTGGATTATTCAAGACTCGAATCAGGCGAGGAAAAGTTGCACATTAAAAGCTTCAATGCCGGAAGCCTGTTGACAGAGCTCTGCGCCGGATCTGAGCAGCTGGCTTTGGAAAAGGGGCTATCTATACAATTTGAAGGGCCTGGAGATCTGCTTGTAGAAGGTGATGATGTAAAGGTACGCCGCATCGCCCAAAACCTGATTTTAAACGCACTGAAGTATACCCGTGAAGGTGGTGTAAGTGTTCGTTGGCAAGCCATTGACTCAGAGAACGCGCAGGTTGCCTTATGGAAATTTGTAGTTTCGGATACTGGGCCAGGACTTACTCAGCATCTGCTGGCAAAACTGAATGGCACACAGACCGAAAACTCCACTTCCGATGTTGAATCCAATACGGATGGACATGGGGAAGGGATCGGGCTCTTTATCATCAAACGCCTTTGTGAAATTCTCGGAGCAGAGTTAAGTGTAAAAAGTCAGCCCGATGTTGGAACAAGCGTTGAAGTTACGATCCCCCAATCTTACCCGTGAGACTATAAACCTAACCAGGAAAAACAGCTCTGTGTAGCGTTGAGCCTGAGATGACATAAAAGTTTTCAATTGGCAGATCGGATGCCCAGAAATGAATTCAGCAGATCTATCAAGGCAACAAAGTCAACAGGTTTAACCAAATGTGCATTAAAGCCTGCCTCGGATGACCTTCGAATGTCTTCCTGCTGGCCATATCCCGAAAGCGCAATGATCGGAAGCGCAGGCCCGTGACTTGCACGAAGCAATGTTGCAGTTTCGTAACCGTCCATTTCCGGCATTGCAAGGTCAAGTATAACCAATTCAGGACGTAGCGCCTCAACAGCTTCTAATGCGTCTTTACCAGAATTGCGCGTATGTACAACATAACCTTTCAATTCCAAAAACAAGCCTACCGTGTAGGCCGCGTCCTGGTTATCATCAACAACCAGTATCGTATTTTTATCAGATTCTGCCATTCTTCAATTAGTTTAAAGTGGTGGTAATTAGTCTAAAGTGGTGGTATAACAGGTAAATAGATAATAAATTCACTGCCCGTATCCAGGCCGGCGCTATGGACCTGGATTCGTCCTCCATGTTTTTCCACAAAATCCTTAACCAGCGTCAATCCCAGTCCAAGGCCGTCACGTAAGCGCGTGCGGGAGGAGTTAACCTGGACAAACAATTCGAATATCCGATCCAACTGATCTGACGGAATCCCGATACCATCATCACGCACCTTTAGGACAGCATACCCATGTTCCTTCGTGAGTTCAACCCAGATGTGCCCGTCTTCGTTGGTAAACTTAATGGCATTTGACAAAAGATTGCGGACCACCTGGGTCAGGCGCGCACGATCTCCGTTTACATACATGGGTTCGTCTGGAAGTGCTGTCGTAAGATGACGATTTTCACTATTGGCTATGGGAAGCGCAGTCAGCACTGCGTCGTTGACGAGCGCTGAAAAGTCAAGGCGTTCCAGTTCAAGCGTGACCTTACCCTGGTTAATGCGGCTTACATCCAAAAGATCATCTACCAGCCGCACCAGTTGAACAACTTCCTTCCGCATCATTGTAATAGCCTTGTCGAGGGGCAACTTGTGATTCATGCCGCCGGTCATTTCAAGCACCATCAATGTATTGGAAAGCGTCGCCATCGGGTTGCGAAGCTCGTGCGCCAGTAATGCAAGAAACTCATCTTTGCGACGGTCGGCGTCCAGGAGTGCTTCTTCCGCCTTGGCGCGTTGCACAGCTGCCCAGGTGCGTTCTGCAATTTCTCCCACCAGCGAAATTTCCAAGTCAGTCCAGTTGCGCGCCTGGCCGTGGTGTATCTTCATGGCAGCGACCCATTTTCCTTCTTTTTTGAGCGGCGTGGTAATGAAAGCCCTTACTCCAATCTGGCAAAAAGCATCACGCTCGGAATTCGTTAGTCGCTGATCAGTCACGACATCGTTGATGACCACTGTATTTCCTGCCTTCGCTTCATCCATCAGCCACTTTCCAAAAGGCGCAGCAGGAAAATTTCCTATGACTGGTATAACCTCCTCAGATGCCAGGTAATTTCGGGCAATTAAATATTCATCTTCGGCGCCTATGATTTCGGCATAAATGACACGGTCTGTATTAAGTTTAGCACCAATCAACGAAGCCGCGGTTTTCTGAATCTCCAAAGAAGAAGCAAGTGGTCTTAACTTGTCGCTCAATTCAAGCAAGAAAACTCTTCTTTCTTCTGCCATTTTACGCTTTGTAATATCACGTGCTGTGCCAAACCATTCTTTGACCTGTCCCTGATTGTCTAGCAATGGTGTTGCCCGCGAGGATGTCCAGCCAATACTCCCGTCAGCCCGGTACACCTGATGTTCAAGTTCGAAAAGACTTTTGTTAATTATCGCTTCATCAATGGCAGCACGTACCCTTTCCTGATCAGAAGTTGGAATGTATTGCTCAAACCATTGGCCATTTGTTACTACCGTGTCAGCCAGAAAGTCAAAACCCCTAAGATTGACCATCACACGCCAGTCAGCGCTCATGCGATAAAGCGTATCAGAGCTCAGCATAGCCAGCAGCCGGAACTGGGTTTCGGACTGGGTGAAATTAGCTTCGGCTTGTTTTTGCTGTGAAATATCAACACATGCACCTACCCATTTGACAGTTTCTCCATTCACCCCCGGAATCGGAGCTACCCTGACATCGTTCCAGCACCAGTCATCGGCGGCTTGTCGCAAACGGCATACAAAATTTGACATTTGTTTGCTTTGAAGTGCAGTCTGCCACCGGGGAATAACACCGTCTTTATCATCCGGATGTACGGATTCTGTCCATCCTTCTTCCATCCACTTTTCAAGTGTTTGGCCGGTATAGGCCCGCCAGGCGGGAGCATCTTGCAAGGAGCGTCCGCTTGCGTCAGTTATCCAGGTCGCTTCTACCATAGATTCGACTAACACTTTGTTTTCCAAGCTCTCCAGCTGATTAAAGCCTTGGCCATTCAGCGCTGAGTCGGGCTCGTTGATCATTGAAAATAATTAAAGTGTGGTTCCTTGGTGAAAAACAAGAATTCACTCTGAAGTAAAATCCATGCCAGGGATTGTGACTGCATACTTTTGTTAAAATTATTCTACTAACAAATCGTTTGGCACGAAAATTATTAACGCTCGGCTCTAATTACTAAAAATTAACATATGGACTTTATAGAAGGACTTGGCTTGGTGGCAGGCATACTTACCTCTTCGGCAGTCGTGCCGCAACTGGTTACGACCGTCAAAAAAAAGAAAGCCAGTGAAGTGTCGACAGTGATGTTTATTGTGTTGCTTTCGGGAAACGCTTTGTGGGTTTATTACGGTATCGATAAAAAGGATGTTCCAATCATCGCAACGAACATATTTACAATATGTCTCAATGTTGCAATGCTGTTTTTGAAATTTAAATACAAGGATAACGATTGAAGTGTGCCCACTTCTATAATAGGTTCGCAGCCCGGTAGCTTATGGGGTTACAGTGTACTACATAAAAACATGAAGCTCGGCGCGGCATGCGGCGCAGCCATTTCATAAGCTTACGGAGCTGGGAGGAGAAGGCGGATTAATTGCATTGGACACACTCAGAACCGCTTCAACTTTTGTTCTATCTTTGATAGCAAGAACGAACTGGTTATGCTGGAAATAATAAGACAACCCTGGCCCTGGTATGTGGCCGGACCGCTGATCGGGCTGACGGTGCCTGCACTGCTGATATTAGGCAATAAGTCCTTCGGGATTTCATCATCGCTCCGACACATTTGCGCGATGTGTATCCCAGCAAAAATCCCGTTTTTTCAATACGATTGGAAAAAGGAATTGTGGAATATGTTTTTCGTATTAGGAATCTTTTTCGGGGGCATCATCGCGGCAGTATTCCTGGCCAATCCCGCGCCCATGCAGCTGAACCCGGCTTTGGTAAAAGAACTCAGCATTTACGGCATCACTGATTTTTCATCGCTCGTGCCTGTCGATCTCGTAAGTTGGGATAAGCTTTTCACGCTCCCCGGATTTATCATGATGGTTGGCGGTGGGTTTTTGGTAGGCTTCGGCACCCGCTATGCCGGTGGTTGCACAAGCGGCCATGCGATTATGGGACTTTCCACTTTACAATGGCCCTCGCTGGTAGCGACCGTCTGCTTTATGATCGGCGGATTTATAATGGCAAACTGGATCTTGCCCTTCATATTGATGCTATAAAAGAATGAAAGATCAGTTAGAAATAATCATGAATGAAAGTCAAAGACAGCCTAAGTGGTATCACAACCTGAAATACCTGATGGTAGGCTTATTTTTCGGAGTGCTTTTTGTGAAAGCCGAAGTGATCAGCTGGTTCCGTATCCAGGAAATGTTCCGGCTTCAGACGTTTCATATGTACGGCATAATCGGCAGCGCTGTTGTTGTGGGAATGATCTCGGTTTGGCTTATCAAGCGCTTCAGGATCACCACCATTTCAGGAGAACAAATCACATTCACCGATAAGAAATTCAATAAAGGACAAATTTACGGAGGACTAATGTTCGGCCTGGGCTGGGGCCTGACCGGCGCTTGCCCAGGGCCCTTATTCGCACAAATCGGCATAGGCGCTACAGTAGTAATCGTCACGCTGATCAGTGCAATTGCAGGCACCTGGGTTTATGGCAGGTTCAAGGATCATTTGCCGCATTAGGTCTGTGATCTTTTAAATTCAATTGATCATCATTTGACCGGCACGAGCTCGATGGCTCGGAGATCCAGCAATGCACCTTTGGAAAACTGGGAGTCTGGTTTGAATACCAGCTTTTGTTTACCGGCGGCTAGCTTCAGTTGTCCTAACGTTTCTTTTTTGAAGGTTTCCCATGACCCCGTTTTTCCCACCTTACCTGCATATTTGGCGCTGCCGGCTTCTATCACAAATGGCTTACCGGCTTCCGTGTCATCCACCGACCATTCCATTTGAATTTCGTATTTACCGGCATTAGTTATGTCCACATCCCATTCCACCCGATCCGCGGCTGTAAACCATCCAAACGCTTTCCACTCAGGCATATACTGGATTTTTGGTCCTAATCCTTTCCCGGTGTTTGCATTCAAAACGATTTTCCCATCGGTTTGTGGACCCACCATTTCGGGAATGTTGATCGTATCGCGGGCAGCCTTTACATATGCGGCAACTTCTCCTACGGGTGCGATCCAAATGCCGTTTGCAGGATCTTTGGCATAAGCGCAAAGTTGGCGGAGCATATCAAGCCGCGTGGTTTGCGCACCGGATGCAGCCGTTTCATGTCCCGCGAGCACGAGCCACTGGCCGTTTTTGGCGGCATCTTTAATGATCGTTAAAATTTGCTCAAAGCTCTTTCCATCCGTTTCCATACCTGTAAGCTGCGCCATATCGCAATAGGTGGGGTCTACGGGCGCTTCATCCAGCCAGGTGCGTCCGGATACAAACAATTCCGAGATCAAAGGAACAAAGCTCTGCGTATTTTTTCCACGTCCGAGCGAAGTCTGGCCGCAGGGGTAGGCGTATACGGTGGGCGTTACGCCGAGCATATCTTTCAGCTGTCGGTTTGTTTCAACGAGTTCCTCACGCATTTTTTCCAGTGTGTAATCTTCCAGGGGATTTTTTCTTGCCCATACAAAATTACCGCTGCAAGCATGGTTAATCGAGTGGTTTCCTATTTCGTGCCCGCTGGCAACTGCCTTTTTCCATCCTTCCAACCGTTGTTTTGCATTATTTGGAACCAGGTAAAAGGTTGCTTTCACGCCGTATTCGTTTAGTAGCGCCGTTCCTTCATCCACATTGCTCAGCCGGGCATCGTCGAAGCTCAGGCTGATCGCCATTCGTTTTCCTTCCGGCCATTTAAAAGGTTTATTTTGGGCTAATAATGGTTCTGTATAAAAGCAGAATAGTGTTATGATTGGAATTATTAAATGCTTCATATTTTAATATTAAGGTTCGGAATGAATGGTTAATGTCCGCTACGCATATCGCCCTGCAGGTAATTGACTACCGCTTCGGTCAGCGATTTTGCAGCCCCTGGCGCGTAGGGAGAAACAGTGGGTTCGTAGCCGCCATATTGCAATTCTTCCTCTGCCAGCAAATAACCCAGCCAGCCATTGGTATATCCAAAATAGAAAGTATACGGAAATGGCGAGCGATCGCGTACTTCATTCGAGATTTCGCAGAACAGTTCAAGCGGTGCACTCCAAATGGCCACGTCGTCATTTACTTTAAGAAAACGGACTGGTAACCGGATCATATTTACACCTGCCTTGGTAGTCCGCGTATAATTTTTCAGATCATCGGGCCAGCCCAGACCTTCTTTTCGTGGGATTTCTACGATGGTGCCAGCCGCTTTAAGCGTCACCTGATTGGAAGTTGCAGTAATGGTTTTGCTGGCGTCGATGATTTTTTCACCCAGCATAGCTTTGAACTGGTTCAAACGTCCCGCTGCCGGGCTTGGGTAAACGCTGTAAATAGGGGCGATGTTTCCAGCTGCGCCATTGATATATAGCAATGGAGCGCCGGTTTTTTGTTCTACATATTCCGACACAATTCCAGGGCCGTCGCCGCTGATCAGCAGGTTTTCTCCGCTCATGACGGTCCCATGCATAGCGTAATTGGCGATCAGTGCAAGCAGGCTGCCGTCGGCTTTCTCCAGGCGAAGCAACCCGATGCGGCGGTCAACCGGGCCGTCCGGGTTCATACCCAGGCTTGTTTTTCCCTCAATGCTCCTGGCGCGGCGATTGATATTGGCATTCGATGATCCCCAGCCGGTTCCAAGCTTTGCGGGAGCCAGGTTTTTCTTCGCTTCTACCATTCCATCAACGATCTTTTGTTCCACCAGATCGGTATACTGCGCATCAAATTCATGCTTGTAGCGATCTCCTAAAAATACGGAAGGCAAGCCAGCCGGGCCTACTTCCGGGGCCGAATGCGTGTGCGTTGCTGCCCACCAAACCTGCATCGGCGTAATGCCTAACTGCTTTTGCAGCCTGGCCGTCAGCTTGTCGTATTGGGAAGGCGAGATGAGACATATATCGGTTGAAATAATGTAAAACTGCGTCTTGCCGTCATCCATAGCCACAATGCGGTGATAGATCTTATCGTGCACACCGGTGGATTTACGCGCCTGGTAACCCAATAGTTGCTGCGAATTATCCGGTGTTATATCAACTTTGACCACCGAGGCCCGGAAGTTTTGAGCAAAAGCAGCATTTGTAAAAACAATATGGGCAAGAATAATGCAAACGGGTAAAAAACGCATTGTTAAGTATCGCATAAGGGTCTTTTATTTGGGTTGTTTGATATAGGCTAGCAAATCTGCCATCGCCTGCTGGTCAATTTCAGCTTCCAGTCCTGCGGGCATGCTCGACATGCCCAGTGCTTTGAGTGATTTGATATCCTTCCGGGCAATCACTGTTTTCTGCCCGCCGTAATTGCTTACTGTAATCGCAGTAGGCGTTTCGTTAGCGATCAATCCCTGCACGGATTCACCCGCTTTTAATTCAATGATCCAGATATCGTAACCATCGGCAATCGAAAGATTGGGGTCCAGGATATCGCCCACAATGGACTCCGGGCGCCGGTTGCGGATCGTACCCAGGTCCGGACCGAAAGCCACACCTTCGCTACCGCCGATCTGGTGACATACAGAGCAATTTTTCTGATAAACCAGCTTTCCGGAAGATACATTACCCGTGAGGCTCAATGCTTCATAGTATTTTTTAATAATGCCTTGCCGGGCGTCGTCTTTCTTTGTCAGCAACGCCCTCGACCGGTTTCTCAGCGCTTCGTTACCTTGCGCCATAAGCCCTACACTACGTGGCCATCCGATACTTTCCTGATGGATTTTACCTGATTCCACACCGTCAAGCAGCAATTTGATACGCTTGTCATTAACCATAAAAGTACTGATAGCCGCATCCCGGAGGTCGGGGGTGAGTGATGGCCAGTTTTCGAGCAAAAAATGGCTTACCGTTTCATCAGGGATAGCGCTCAGGGTTTTTAATGCGGTCAGCTGAATGGCACGGGGCTCATGGGGTGCGACCAGCTTTTTCAGGATCTGCTCATACTTTGCCGGGTTGTCCAGAGACAAGAACTGGATAGCATCATTTCGCCTTTCGGGCGCGGCATTGGGGTCGGCTGCAAGTTTCGCAGACCGCTGCATAGCCAGCACCGATTCGTTGCTTTGCGGTAAACCGGTTGTTTTTAACAAGCGTAAACTTGCTTCGCGTAAAGCCGCCGACGGGTTGGATAACGCGGCCTGCAATAGCATCGTTTTCGTGTCTTTCAGTGCGCCGGGATCCTTCGGTTTCTTCATACTTTGCGCCAGACCGTGCAATACGGCAGGACGCCAGTCGGCTTTGGTCAATGGTTTGCCTTTGGATGCGTCATTTGTCAATGCATTTCTGACCAGCTTTTTAATCGCAGCTGTGTCGCCGCTGGTGCCCGCCATCGTGCTCAGTCGCTCCACAAGCGAAGCGTAAGCCGGGATTGCTGGTTTGTAATTCTTCAATACTGCGTCCATCAGCACACCTTTTCCGGACGTAGGAGCTGACAATGCAGCAATTTGTACCCAGGGATCATTCAAATCTCTGAACAAAATAGCCTGGCGCACCTCCGCAGCCTGCGGTGTATCTACAAAGCCCAGTGTAGCGAGGAGCTGAAACCGCACTTTTGCATTAGCATCGTTTTTCATATTCAGCAGCTTTTCCGAAAGCTCCGGAGATTGTTGCAAATGGAGTTCTGCCAGCCTGACCGCGTTTTCTCTCACACCCGCTTCTTTGTCCTGTAATGCATGGACAATGGTCTTGGTGTCCAGTTTGTTTAATCCTTCCAATGTCCAGAGTGCATGCAATCTGCCTGCCGGGGATGCTGCGTTAGAAGCCATTTTTTCCAAAGCGGGTAGAGCATGCTCAGGGTTTCTGTCCAACAGCAATCGCTGCGCGTTTCTTCTCCACCAGATATTAGGGTTGGCAAGCTGCTGCACCAGCTCGTCGTCCGGCGCGTCGCCAAATTTCAGGTTTTTGGTCCAGGAAGCTTTTGCGGTTCCTTTTGGTGTAATACGATAAATCCTGCCTTTATCTACACCATTGTACAATGCGCCGGATTTGATCACATCATCGGCCATCCACTCAGGATGCTCAATGATCTGCCGGTAATAATCCACCACATACAAAGCACCATCGGGACCAATGTACATATTCACAGGCCTGAACCAGGGATCTGTCGAGGCGAGAAATTCCTTATCCTTGTATAGGCGGCTGGCCGTGAAACTGGCGCCTTTGTCGCGGATGATATCTGCATGAACAATGTTGCTGACCGGCTCGGCTACCAGCGTGACGCTGTCGAAAGGAGCGGGGAAAAGTCCTCCCTGGTAACTGGTAATGCCGCAGGCAGAGGTAAAAACGCCCACGTCGGTCAGCAACTGGTGTAATGGGTTTTTGGTGATGGGAAACACCTCCGACGAATGATCAGAGATGCTTTGCGTTACGTTCGATACCAGCAGGTCGGGATTGCGGTTCAGATAGCGGGCAGCGATCACTTCGTGGTAGCCTGGGTTAGCATTGCTCACCAGCAGGTAACGGCCCCATTTGTCGAAGGTATGGCCAAACTGGGTATAGCTGGAAAGGATCTCAATGTCTTTTTTATCCGGATTAAAACGGACGCTACGCCCCAATGCATTTTGCGGTAGGGTCTTGCCGCCTTTTTCTTTCGGGTAAAGAATCTCGCCGCCCCGGTCGCCAAACTCTTCCTGAAAAACCTTGGCAGTAACGGCTGGTTCATGTCCCAGGTAAATCCAGTTATCAATGCCCAGCAGCGGGTTATTGAAGTTATGCTGCGGGTTCGACATAGCGAACCCGGTCAGCAAAGTGTCGCGGATGTCCGACCTGCCATCGCCATCCCGGTCTTCCAGGTAAAGCACATTAGGGGGATCCGTGACCAATATTCCCTTTTTCCAGCGCATAATACCCGTTGGAAGCACGAGTCCCTCGGCAAAAACGGTCGTTTTGTCCATCTTGCCATCTCCGTCCGCATCTTCCAGGATCCGCACTTTTCCTGTTCCACTTTTATCCAAAGGATACCCGTGCATTTCAACCACATACATACGGCCATATTCATCAATTTCCATGGCCACCGGATCGGATAGCAGCGGCTCGCTGGCCACAAGCTCGATCTGAAAATTGTCGGGCAACTGAAATGTGGCCAACGCCTTTTCCGGCGGCACTTCGCGGGTAACAGGTTTAGTGCGTAAGCCTGCAGTTGTCACAAGCAGCAAACACGGCAGTATGCAAGCGCCAAGCAATTTTGAAATAGTCATTATAGCAATCTATTTGAATGAGTACTGACCTTATCTTATTCCTGTCCTAGTAATTAGGGTTTTGGGTCAGCTTTGAATTTCTGTCAATAGCATTCTGCGGAATAGGGAATACGTAGTTTTTATTGGCAAAAAATGCTCTCGCACCCTCTGGCGCAGGCACTACTTTGTATACCCACTTTCCTCCTGTCTGTTCGATCACCATGCCATGAACCGTACCATTGAGATTTTTCTCAGCCAGTTTCAAACGCATCAGGTCGTACCATCTTTTCTCCTCAAAAGCCAGTTCTACCCGTCGCTCCCGGTGGATCGCCGTGCGCATTTGCGCCTGGGTAAGTCCTGCTTTCAATGCTGGAAGCTCAGCTCGTTTTCTAACCGCGTTAATGGCTTCATATACAGACACATCGGGCCCTACCGCTTCATTCTGTGCTTCTGCATAGCTCAGCAGCACCTCCGCGAAGCGGAATATCACAAAATTTGCGCTGCTTAGCTTGTGATCTCCGTTGACTGCATATTTTGGATCAAGCCCTTTTTTGAGATAATAGCCTGTGTTCGTCGCTTCATTTGTATTACTCAAATCTGTCGCATTCCGACTGCCGACACCCTGTTTCATGACCATTTCCTTGTCCAGCCACAATGCGCCATCATAGATAACAGACTGATAAAAGCGCTTTTCCCGATTGACATAAGGTTTTTGGGGATCATAACCAGAAGCGGGATCGGAGATAGGCAGGCCATTTGCCATTGCGTACTCATCCACCAACTCCTGCGTAGGATTCACGCCGCCGTAAGCAAACTGGATCCCGCCCACGATCCAGGGCCCGTACAGTCCTTCTTTACCCGCCCCCAGGGAAGTGCCGCCAAGATATTGTTTGGAAAAAATGACTTCACTGTTGTTGTTATTGGCTTCCAATAACATGGTTTCATAGTTCGGAAACAGGGTGTAGGCCGCAAGGTCAATCACCTGTTTATTGGTTTTTGCGGCCTGCAACCATTTTGCTTTGTCGTTTGAAGGATTATAAAGCGCACTTGCCTGGTATAGCTCGCAAAAACCCTGCAAGGTTAATGCTGCCCCTTTTGAAGCGCGGCCGGCTTCGGCAGTTAGGGGCAGATCATTGGCAATAGCCGCACATTCGCTGACAATGAACTGGTAAGTTTCCTCCGCTGTATTTCGTGCGCGGAAAATCTCATCGTCCTGCTCGCTCTGGTTCAGTACATCGGTGATAATGGGAACACCGCCGTGATTGGTCCATAAAAGCATATAATAGTAAGCCCGCACAAACCTTGCCTCTGCCAGCCTCAATTTCTTCCAGTCGTCGGCAAGTGGCGATGCCGTAGCTTTGGAAATGAATAGGTTGGCGGCCCGGATGCTGTTATACAAATTCCAGACATTGGGGGTGTTACTCGGGGTATAAACGGAATTTGCGTAAAGTGTCCGGCTTGCCGTTCCATTCACGCCGTTCATGGCATTATCAGTAAAATTTTCACCCGGATCATATGTGTTAAACGGGCCGGGCAGACCGGAGTAAACATTGTTCAGAAAAAGGTCGGCATTGCCTGTCGTTTGCCAAAGGGTAGCGTCAGAAACCTGTTCCCTGGATTCAACTTCCAGGAATTTGGAGCAGGACAGTTGTGTCAGAAAAAGGCAGATTAACAGACACTTGCCACTATAATTACGTATAATCTCGATGTTTATCATGATATGGTGATTTAGCGGGTTTTAAAACGTAATGTTCAGACCAATTGAAGTCACTTTTTGCTGCGGATAACCACGGCCCAGGTTATTTCCTATTTCAGGATCAAAATTGCGCAGAGGCGTCCAGGTAAACAGGTTCTGCGCAGATACATATACCCGGGCACTCTGGGTCCTGATTTTTTTGGTTACCGCAGCCGGAATGTTGTAGGAAAAGGTGACCGTTTTTAGCCGGAGATATTTTGCATTGCCCATCCAAAAACTCGACCGCTGGGTGTTATTGGTGGTTGGAGCAGCTGTGATCCGCGGATTGCTGGCATTGCGGTTCTCGGGCGTCCAGTAATCCATGTGGTTTGCGAATGCACCCATTCCGTTAAAAAAGGCCCATCCTGCATCCAGATCGTAATAAAAGTTGGTTTTGCCCGCGCCCTGAAAGAGCATGTCCAGATTAAAGTTTTTGTATTTGACACCAGGAGAAATTCCGTAGATAATGCGCGGACTTGCAACGGGATCGCCGATGGTTGTAATGTCATTGTCATTGATACGCCCATCGCCGTCGAGGTCTTCGTACCGGATATCTCCCGGCTGCACTTTGCCCCAGGGCTGAACTGCAATCCCCGGTTTGAGCGCGCCCGCATCATCAAAATCCTCCACCTGAAAAAAGCCCAGGGAATGGAAACCGAACTGCGTGCCCAGCGGCCGGCCGGTAAGCCTTCTGTTGGGGTTATTGAAAGTAGTGGCTGTTTCAAACACCTGTAACACTTTGTTCTTAGCATAAGTCAGGTTTCCTGAAAGTGATATTTGCAGATCGTTGGAAACGCGGTAATTGGATCCCAGCGAGAGGTCGAAACCACGGTTGTCCATGATCCCGTCGTTGACCTGGCTCAGCCCGATGCCGTATTCCAGCGGAAGGACCACGTCTGGGTTGACGAGCATATTAGAACGTTTTTCGTAGAAATAATCCACTTCAAAATTCAAAAGCCCCCGCCACAATGTCCCTTCCAGACCAATGTCGGTTTTTCTGGCCCTTTCCCAGGTAATATTCGGATTGGCCTGATTGCGCTCTCGAACGGCTTGTACCGCGCCTCCGCCAATCACATATGCCGGGCCAACCACATTGTATGTACTGAGATACTGGAACGGGCTTCCGGCAAGTGCGCCAACTTCTCCATAAGATGCCCTCACTTTAAGGTTGTCCAGCCAGCGCACTTTTCCTTTCAAAAACGGCTCCTCCGACAGCCTCCAACCCGCTGAGAATGCCGGGAAAAAGCCGAACCTTTGTTCAGGTGAAAAAAAGTAGCTTCCATCGTAGCGACCGCTCGCTTCAAGTAAATATTTATCTGCATAATCGTAAGTGACACGATAAACCACACCCACTTGCCGCGCTGAGCTGGAAGTCCCGCTGGTTGTCATATCCGCATTACTGCTACTGCCCATATTGATCTCGTCGATCGCCAGATTATAGTTCCTGCGGGTCGCAGCAAGGGTCATGAACTCGTTTGCTTTTGCTTCAAATAAACCTAAAACCCCAATGTTGTTTTTTCCGAAAGAGCGGTTGTAGTTCAGGCCGGCCTGGTAGGTGAGCTGGTGATTTTTCGCCGTGCTCATGTTCAGTGACGGTTTTGTCTGACCAAAAATACCATCGGTGATCACATATGGTTTCTGAGAAGTATTGATA
This sequence comes from Dyadobacter sp. CY351, assembly GCF_021502625.1. Lineage (NCBI taxonomy): Bacteria > Pseudomonadati > Bacteroidota > Cytophagia > Cytophagales > Spirosomataceae > Dyadobacter > Dyadobacter sp. CY351. Next base: position 716,695 of record NZ_JAKFFU010000002.1, read on the forward strand.
GACGCCAGATGCACGGGTAACGTCCAGAGTTTACTCATTTCAGTCGTAGGATCGTAGGCAATGGTGCCTTTCAAGCTCAGTCCTTCAATAAATGGGATCTGCTGCTCTATGGAAAGTTGCGTGTAAATGCTGGTGGTATTATCCCGCTGGTAACCGCTGTTCAGAATGCTGCCAGTCACATAGGAACCGTTCATTCCATTGCTGAAAAACAGCGGCCCGTTCTGGGGATGGGCATAATGCAGCAGCTCGAAAATCCGCGCGGTATTAATGGATGGGTAAAGCGATTTTTGTACCCGGCCATTAAGGTTCAGGGAAATTTTGGTAGAGTTTGTTACGTTCGCGTCCAGGTTTAATGCAAGATTGTACCGGTTGTTGTTGGTTGCGTGCCACATACCAGCCTGATGCTGATAACCCACACTGGCATAATACGATACACGCTCGGCTCCGCCCGAAAGCTCAATGTTATGCGTCGTGATTACTGCATTCCGGGCAATGAGCTCTTTACGTACGTCATGGTTCGGATATTTGTCGGTATCCGATCCGTCAATGAATTTTTGCAGCTCTTCATCTGTATAAGGTTTTGGCAGACCAGCCGATTCGGCAGCTGCATTTTTTAGTAAGCCAAACTGGTGCGCGCTTGCATAGTCGGGTAGGACAGTCGGGTTTTGAAAACCTACATAACCATTGTATGTAAGGCTTGGCGTGCCTTTTTTTCCTCGTTTAGTAGTCACAAGCACAACACCATTTGCACCGGCAACACCGTAGGGAGCCACGGCAGCGGCATCTTTCAAAATCGTGAAAGATTCGATCGTATTGGGATCTAAATGCTGGAAGTTTCTAGGGATATTATCAACGATCAGAAGCGGCTGATTGGCCCCGGTAGAAGAGATGCCGCGGATAAAAATGCTGGATCCGTCGCGTCCGGGCTCTCCCGAACCCTGTTTTACAATCACACCGGACAGCCGCCCTCCCAGACTGTTGCTTAAATTCGTGATCGGGATATCGCCGACTTCTTCACCTTTCAATGTAGAAACTGCCGCGGTTACGGATGTTTTCTTTTGTACTCCATAACCCACCACCACCATTTCGGTCAGCGATTTGATATCTGCTGTAAGTTGGATATCAATGCTGCTTTTGTCTGCGGCCACTTCCTGACTGGTGTATCCAACAAAGCTGAAAATGAGGGAAACCGGGCCATCCGGTACGGTCAGTTTGTAATAGCCGTCGTTGTCCGTGGTGGTTCCCTGCGTGCGTCCTTTGATCATAATGCTCACGCCCGGCAGCGCATCACCCTTGTCATCGGTCACGCGGCCATTTATCGATTTATCGATCGGAGCGGACGAGCCGGGATTATTTTCTTTCGTAGGTTTAAGCATTTGGGGAGCATAGCTGAGCACAATCTGCTTGCCGGTTACATCGTAGGAAATCTGTAAAGGCGTGAGCAGTTGTTTGAGCACTTCGCCCAGCGTAGCGTCTTTTACAGTGATGCTGACCATCCTGCCGGATTCGATAACCTGGGGACTATACGAAAAGTGTACATCAGCCGATTTTTCAATCTCTTTAAGCACCATTTTCATCTTTTTCTCTTTTAGGTCCAGCGAAAGCCGCTGGTTGAGCAACTCCTGCGCCGACAGGTCATTTGCCCAGGAAACACCAAAAAATGCGCATAGCAGCAGTATTTGCACCAACGAGATTTTCATACATAGGAATAGTAAATTTCTGGCATGTTCCATATTTTTGATTGTTTGTTCGTAATGATTGAAAAGTTCGGACAAAGGATTCCCCGTCAGTCTGGCAAGGCTGTTATCGAAGGAATTCCGGCCAACGATGGAGCAAGCATCGTTGGCTAATTTTTGCGGCGGTAGTTTATGTGCTTCCTTTCATAGGGCGGTGATTTAGGATTAGGGTTTAGGAATAAGGTATTCAAATCTCTTTGCAGCCTTTGGAAGTGATAATGATCTGCGCATCCACAATCTCATAAGTAGCGCCGATAGACCGGCAAATAATGTCCAGCTTGCCACGCAGGGGCTCCTCGCTCAGATTTGCAGTAAGCTCGCAGCTTTGGAGTAATTCGTCACTGAAGACAATATCAACACCGTAAGCCATTTCAATTTCTTCCAAAACCCTCAACACCGGGGTTTCATCATACACAAATGCGCTGACAGGTGCAGCCGGGAGTAATGCAGGACTTTCAACCAGTGCTTTATTGAACTGCTCGCCAGTCCGTTTGAACACGACCTGCTGGTTGGGCAAGAGCAGCACGCCCGCTTTTTCTGAATGCTGTCGCGAGCTGTTACTGTATTCTTTTTCCTGATAAACAGATACTTGGCCGCTCTGCACCTTTACGATTACATCCGCGTCTTTTTCAAAAGCACTTACTTCGAAGCGCGTGCCGAGTACTTTGGTTATAATTTCATTGGCATATACCAAAAACGGCCGCTCCGGATTTTTACGAACGTCAAAAATCGCTTTGCCCGACAAGTATACATTGCGGTTCTCATTGTTATAGGCGCTTGAATAGCTCATCTTACTGGCAGGAAACAGGAGCACGGAACTGCTGTCGGGCAGGTAGAATATTTGCGGCTCAGAAAGTGAGTTAACTTTTTCAATGCGCGTATCCTGTAATTGGGAAACCTGCTTCTGATACATGGAACCTGCTGCATCATGCTGCCATACAAACCAGTAACCCGCGGCAAGGATAGCCAGCACCACGCATGCGGCCAACAGGCGGCTATGTTGCCAGCTTACCATCGGAACGACCTTTTCCCGGTCCGGCTGCGCGGAGCGATTGGTCGCCCAGATTCTTTGAAGCAACTCTTCTTCGGCTTCTTCCGAAAGATAAATGCGTGTGTAGTCCTTTAATCCGAGCAGGACTGCTTCTACCAGCTTGCGGGCTTCCTCCCAGTCTGTTGCTTGTCCTGGATTATCGCGCAGCCAATTGTACCAAAACAGATCGGATTCAGGGCTTGGTAGCAAATAGTGCCGCAGGAAGGCATCATCTATCGCCAGGTCAATTACGCTGAAATTTGTGTAGTCTTTAATCACATTACTGCCTGTTATTTATCAGTATATAACAAAACAGCTATGATCATACTCACTTGCCATTGAAAAAAAGTAAAAAATTTGCAAATGCAGAATATAATATGGCTATTTGAGCCACTCACGAAGTTTTTGGACAGCACGGTGGACAAGGTTCTGCGCCGATTGCCGGTTCACAGAAAGGATGTTTCCTATTTCCTGATAATCCATATTTTCGGTGTAACGAAGTCTGATCGCCTCCTGCTGGCGATGCGGAAGCAGTGCGACCAGCCTGCGCATCAGCTCCTGCCGGTTTTCAGCTTCTTCTTTTTCGGCGTAAACTTCATCCGTGGAAGGCTCGGACCACAGATCGTCTAAATCTGCCTGTGTAATCGGCGAATGTGATTTTTCCTGCCGTTTCAATAGATGAATTATTCTGATTTTTAATGCTTTGAGCAGATAGTGACGAATGTGTTCAGGAAGAGAAAGCCGCTCCCTTTTTATCCAGATCTCGGTGAAAACATCATGAATGCAGTCCAGCACAAAAGCTTCTGAAACCGGCACCAGGCTCATCCCGTAACGATACATGGCCTTCACATGCAGCCGGTAAAGGTGGGTGTAGGCATCCTCGCTGCCCGACTGAAATGCTTTCCATAACTCCTGTTCATCAACATTTCCGTCCATCGGCTGGGTTAGCATTAGAAGATTGGATATTCTGAAGGCTTTAAGTAAGTCGAAAGGCCTGCCGTAACGTTTTTTTACTTAGCATTGTATTGAATATAGCCGCCTATGGGTTGCAATGGGCCAGCTTTTCTGTGGTTTAAAAGTGGGCTCCATCATCATTTATGAAGATCTTCCTTATACTTTTGCTGTTGCTACGCAACGCTGTTCGCGGGAAGTTGTCAGGTGGTTCGGGCTGCAATGATGGGCTGGCTCAGCTCCTGAAACAGAATGATATAATAAATCCATAAATGAAAAGCTTCTTTAATCTGTTCGATTTCAAGCAGAAAGTAAATTATAAAAATGAAATTTTAGCCGGACTGACCGTCGCGATGACGATGATGCCGGAATCGCTTTCTTTTGCTATTCTGGCTGGTTTTTCACCTTTGGTCGGGCTTTATGCAGCATTCATTATGGGCCTGGTCACGTCCATTTTCGGCGGCCGGCCGGGCTTGATTTCGGGCGGAGCGGGAGCCACGGTGATTGTATTGATCGCGCTTATGCAATCGCACGGGGTGGAATATGTGTTTGCAGCGGTGGCGTTGGCCGGGGTTTTTCAAATCCTAGTCGGCATATTCAAGTTCGGGAAGTTTGTGCGGTTGGTGCCGCAGCCGGTCATGTATGGTTTTGTGAATGGTTTGGCAGTGGTCATTTTTATGTCGCAGCTGGAACAGTTCAAAACGGTTGTAAATGGTGAAACTACCTGGTTAGCAGGCGCGCAGTTGCTGGTTATGGCTGGTTTGGTGGCGCTTACGATCGGCATTATTATCATTTTTCCAAAACTTACGAAGGCAGTTCCGCCTTCACTGGTTGCGATCATTATCGTATCCCTCGTTGTCCTGGGATTGGGAATTGAAACCAAAACAGTGCGCGACATTGCGTCCGTAAGCGGCGGGTTTCCTCCCTTTCACATTCCGGACATCCCGCTCAATTTCTCCACATTACAGATTATTTTTCCCTATGCCCTGGTCATGGGTGCGGTGGGGCTTACCGAAGGACTTCTAACATTGAATCTGGTGGACGAAATAACCGGGACGCGGGGTGATGGAAACAGGGAATGCATCGCACAGGGGAGTGGGAATATTTTAAATGGTTTTTTCACCGGAATGGGTGGATGCCCCATGATCGCGCAAACGCTGGTCAACCTTTCGGCAGGCGCAAGGGCCAGATTATCAGGTATTATCGCTTCGCTGACCATTCTCATGATCATTCTTTTCGGTGCGCCTGTCATTGAACTCGTTCCCATGGCCGCCCTTACGGGTGTCATGTTCATGGTTGCGATCGGGACTTTCGAGTGGGTGAGTTTCAGGATTATTAATAAAATGCCCAAGCAGGATGTGTTTGTAGGGATACTGGTTGCGGCGATCACGATTTACCTGCATAATCTCGCCCTGGCTGTCCTCATTGGCGTCATTATTTCGGCATTGGTATTTGCCTGGGAGAGTGCCAAACGGATCCGCGCGCAAAAAATGACTGATGAAAATGGCGTCAAACATTATAAAATCTACGGCCCGCTGTTTTTCGGATCGGTAACTGCATTTTCCGAGAAGTTCGACATTGCTAGTGATCCGGAAAAAGTAATTATTGATTTCTCTGAAAGCCGGGTTGCAGATATGTCCGGCATTGAAGCGCTTAATAAGATCACTGAAAAGTATCAGAAAGCAGGCAAAAAAGTCCACCTCACGCATCTGAGCCCCGATTGTCGAAGGTTATTGGCCAATGCACAGGATGTGATCGAAGTAAATATCGTCGACGACCCTAACTATCACGTAGCGCTCTGAGGGTCAGAAGCCGTTAGCATTTCACAATTCTTCAACTCCAATCCCTGCCGAAAAAAGGAAGAAGTGTTTACGACACTACTTCTTCCTATATTTAATACAAAATAATTCGACATTGTTAGCTTCACTCTTCGTTTAACATTTGCATATTGAAATAATAAATTCAAAATCAAGCCCCGGCGTGTTGCACACATCCTAATGGATTTAAAATGGAGAGTAGTCTGAAAATAGTTTACCTGGAAAATTCACACGATCAAGCGAACATTGTAACACAAGCCTTGCAGAAAGCAGACCTGCTTCCAGTCATCACAATAGCTGGCACGAGAGAACAATTTATTGCTGCTATCACGGAATCTGCTCCCGATATCATTCTTTCGGAATACAATTTACCAGGCATTAAATGCACCGAGGCGCTTGAAATTCTGCGGTCGCTTGACCTTACGATTCCCTTCATTGTTATTTCCGATGCGGTCTCCGATACAATGGCGGAAGAAATGTTGCTGACGGGGGTAGATGACTATATGATCAAAAATCAGGCTGGACGTTTGTCATTTGCAGTGCATAAGGCCCTTGAAAAATACCAGGTTAAGCGGGAACAACAGGCGTTGCTGCAACAATTAACCAATAGTGAAGGGCGTTTTCGCACCCTTGTTGAAAACAGCAGCGATGCGGTGGTGATACTCGATAGGGAAGCGCGGCCAACTTATGTATCACATGCGGTAAAAAACGTCCTGGGATATACGGCCGAGGAAGTTATGGCTATGGACATTTTCTCCAAGGCGCACCCCGAGGACCTTTCCGGGTTATCGGATACTATGATGAAAGTATTTGCCAATCCAGGAACCGCAATACCAGGGCATACCGGCCGAATGCTTCATAAGGATGGCACATGGCGCTGGATAGAGGCAACGGTAACCAACCTCCTGGACGAGCCGGCGGTGAATGGGATTGTTGATAATTTCAGGGATATTACAAAACAAAAGGTCAGCGAAGATAAAATACTGCATCTGAACAGGCTGTATGCTTTCCTGAGCCAGGTTAACCACACGGTTGTACATGCGCCGGACGCGCAAACGGTCCTGAAAGAAGTTTGCAGGATTGCGTGTGAAACCGGGAAATTTCAGGGAGCCTGGGTAGGGATGTTTGTCCACGACACTGAAAAAATCAATGTTGTTGAACAGCATGCCGTGCCGGAAGAATTTATGGCTGGCCTTGCAAATGTAGCTGGCGAGCAGACCATGTTGCGTTCGTCTCTGGAATCACAGCCTTATTATATTACCAATAACACCCAGGAAAAATTTCTTTCCGATTCCTGGAAAGCGCTGGCAGCTTTGGCTGGATACCAGTCTTGTTTGGTTTTGCCCATCAAAAGATCGGGCGAGATCGTGGGGACGTTTAACCTTTACGCTTCCGAAACGGATATATTCACTGAGGCAGAAATTACTTTATTAGAGGAAGCAGCCATGGAAATTTCTTACTCCCTGGATTTCTTCGAAAAAGAAAGATTGAAACTGATCGCTGACGAACAACTCAAACACAAAGAAAGACGCTTGCGGCAGGCCCAGGCGATAGCCCATTTGGGCAGCTGGGAAACAGACCTGGCAACCAATACCAGTGTATGGTCGGATGAAGCATGCCGGATTTACGGCCTGGAAGATCAGGACAACATTCAATCCACAGCGTCGTGGCTGTCATTTGTGTATCCCGAGGACCTGGAATATGTTATAAAAAGCAATCAGCGCGTATTGGATTCCATGCAGCCCGCCGACTATCATCACCGTATCATCAGAAAAGACGGGCAGGTCAGGCATTTGCACGTGCGCGCGCAGATCGAGCTGAACAGCCTCGGAGAACCAGCTACATTATATGGTGTTTTACATGATGTTACTGAGCAAAAACAAGCCGATGAAAAAGTAATTAAGGCGCTTGAAGAGAGAAAAGTGATCCTTGAAAGCATAGGGGACGGGTTTTATGCATTGGATAAAAACTGGACCGTCAACTATTGGAACAAAGAAGCCGAGATCCTGTTGCATCTCCCGAAAGAGAAAATACTGGGTCGGAGCTTGTGGGATGTTTTTCCGCACGTCGTCCAGACAACTATTTATGAAAAATATAATAAGGCGGTGGAGCTTAATGCAATCCAGCATTTCGAGTTTTACTATGCAATGGACAACACCTGGTTCGAGATTACAGCTTACCCTTCCCTGAATGGCCTATCGGCGTATTTCCGGGACATTACCGAGCGGAAAGAGTCTGAATCAAGGCTCCGCGAGCTTAATGAGAATTTACGGAACTACGCGAGTGAGCTTTCCGAATCCAACAAAGGGCTTGACCAGTTTGCGTACATCGTATCACACAACCTGCGGGCGCCCGTAGCAAATATTATCGGGCTGGGCGAGCTGATTAGCCAGGATGCTTATCCGCAACCGGTGAAGGACGAGTTCCTGGAAGGTATACTATTGAATGTAAAAAGGCTGGATGATGTCATTTCGGATTTGAATACAATCTTGCGTATCAAACGGGAGGTAAGCGAAAACAAAGAATCTGTGAATTTGCAGCATCTGGTCGATAACATACGGTCGAGCCTTCAAAACATCATTGATAGAGAGCAGGTCAGCATTCAAACAGACTTCCGCGCCGTAGATGAGTTGTTTACGCTTAAAACTTACCTGTACAGCATCTTTTACAATTTGATTATCAATAGCATAAAGTATCGCCGCCCGGATCTGTCGCCTGTTATTTACATTAGCAGCAGCCTCGACGACGGCCTGGTAAACATTAGCATACGCGATAATGGGATGGGAATTGATCTGACAAGAAAAGGCTCTCAGATTTTTGGTTTATATAAACGCTTCCATCAGCATGTGGAAGGCAAAGGCCTGGGGCTGTTTATGGTCAAAACGCAGGTGGAAATGCTCGGTGGAAAGATTCATGTGAATAGTACTGTGAATGAAGGCACTGAATTCAAGATTGAATTTCAGTCTGAACTGAATCAAAACCCGGTTATATGAAGTTACCTGCTCAATTTATTGTGGTTGACGATGATCCGATCAACAATATGGTCTGCAAATATGTGATCGCAAGTGTTGCACCCGCGGCCAGCATACAGCTGTTTACCAATCCGGAAGAAGCGCTAACGTTCTTCAAAGAAGCATTTGGGCAGGCGACACCTTTTGGGGAAACGGTGCTCTTTCTTGACATTAATATGCCCACAATGAGCGGGTGGGAATTTCTGGATGAGGTGGCCTTATTTCCCAGTCAAATGCGCTCACAACTTGCTATATATTTGCTTTCGTCCTCCATCGACCCGGAGGATATCAAGAGTGCCGAAGAACATCCGCTTGTGCAGGGCTATCATTCCAAGCCGCTCAGCAAGGAAGTGTTCGGGAAGATTTATTCAGAAAATGAGTGAAAGGCGGTTCAGAAATTATTAGGGGCAGCACACTTTTTCCAATAGTCGATCATCACTTTGATAGTCGATTTAATCTCTTCAAATTCACCTGGTTTTACAAAAAATCCCTGCGCTGATGTGCTGTAAGCATCAATAACGACCTGATGGTTAATGGCCGTTGTAAAATAAACGTAAGGAATGCATTTAAGGCTCAGCTCGGCATCTGTTTGGACTTTTCTCCTCAGTTCCAGTCCGTTAAGCTGGGGCAGGTTAATGTCCGAGATAATGATAAAGGGCCGTTCGTCGACCTGATACAAATATTGTAATGCCGTTTGCCCATCCGCAAAATACATCCGCGGATTAGAGTAACCGAGCTCATTAAAAACTTCTTCTAATACAAACTGATCGTCGGGGTCGTCCTCTATAATGATAATCGGGCCGTTCTTATTCATGCTATATAATTGTGTAGCGGAGAATTCAATTGAATTACAAACATACTTTTGCAGGAAGTAATTTGCCAAAGCTAAACAGCTTTAATGTCAAATCAGCATTACGCCCTAAATAACTGGGCCAACGAATTGTGCATGGCCTAACATTGCACTATGCATCGCTGAATCGTCCCTGGCTTTTCGCCTGGCACATTTTTAGCAGTAATTGAGGCTCAACTAAACATTATAATGTCATGAGCTCGAAGTATCATTATGAAGACAAAGAAGATTTTAACGGCGGTTTTGTAATTGGTGTGCTCGTAGGTGCGACAGTTGGTGCGTTAGCTGCCATGTTATTCGCTCCAAAATCAGGCGCAGAGACACGTCAGCAGATTAAAGACCTGGCCGATCAGCAAAAAGACAAGCTGAAAAATCAATGGGAAGAAACAAAATCAAAGGCTGCCGAAGTAGCTGGCACAGCCAAGGATAAGCTTAACTCTTTGACAGACCAGGTTAAAGACACAGCGAATGCATATGTCGATAAAGCAAAGGGTTCCGCTGAACAACTTGCCGATGAGACAAAAGAAACTGTGGACAAATTTCCGAAACAATAACAATGTCTTCCAATAATGACGATTCCGGGATCGGTCATGAATTTTCTTCCTTGGAAACAAAAAAGATCCCGGTAATCGAGGAAAAACTGGTGATATCTTCCAAAGTTGTAGAAACGGGGAGTGTTACTGTTTCAAAAAAAGTGCTGGAAGAGGAAGTTTTCGCTGATGCTACGGTTACGAGTGAAGAAGTGACCATAGAAAGAAAAGAAATCAATCAGTACGTGGACGCTGCTCCGGCACCTGTTCGACAAGAGGGGGATATTACCATTATTTCGGTTGTCAAGGAGGTTTTGGTTGTGGAAAAGCGGTTGATGCTCGTTGAAGAAATTCACATAAAAAAGCATCAGCACCAGGATCAGAAAACATATTCACAAGTGCTGAGAAAAGAAGAAGTCACGATTTCGAGAGACACTTCAGGCATGGATATTTAAGAGTGGGCGGCTAATCAACAAACCAATAACTTTTAAAATAAGAAATCATGGCTAATACAGTAGTTGGAATTTTCGAATATGAAAGCGATGCGCAGGAAGCGCAAAACTATTTACTGGCAAACGGATTCGCAGGCGGCGATGTCGATATCAAAACGGCTTCCTACAAGTCGGACCAGGAAACATCAACTGTTCATAATGACGACGAGGATGTGATGGACCGTATCGGTAACTTTTTCAGGGACCTGTTTGATGGGGACGAAGAAGAAACAAGACGTTACTCGGAAGCGGGACGTCGCGGAACCATTGTAACAGTTCATGCTGCCAATGCTATGGAAGCCGAAAACGCAGCTGCTATTCTCGACCAGTTCGGTGCGGTGGATGTGAATGACCATAATGCTAAGTATACGGCAGACCAAGGATATACGGCAGATCAAGGATATGCAGGCACCGCTACGGAAGTTCCGGTAAATCCATATCAGGATAACACAGTAGATCCTTATGCAAACCGATCGCTTAATGTTGTATCTGATTCAGATGATTTAACAACCCGTAACGACAGTTCGCTGATTGGCGACGAATATTCAACAAATCGCGATCGTTCACTTATTGAAGATGACTATTCAACAATTCGGAATGACAGCTCGATTGTTAGCGATGACATTTCAACAAATCGGGAGAGTTCACTGATCGGAGATGACTATTCAACCGATCGGGATGAAAGATCCATCATTGCGGATGAGCAATCGGGATCGTTACCAGTTATCAAGGAAGAGTTGCAAGTTGGGAAACGCGAGATTGAAACGGGTGGCGTGCGTCTGAGAAGCCGCATCATTGAACGTCCGGTCCAGGAAAGCGTTCGCCTGCGTCAGGAGCAGGTGAATGTTAACAGGACACCTGTTGACCGCATTGCTTCAGAATCGGATTTTGATACCTTCACTAAAGGAACTATTGAAATGAAGGAATATGCAGAGATCCCGGTTGTAAATAAGGAAGCTCGGGTTGTGGAAGAAGTAAGCTTGAACAAGACAGTGGACGAGCGCGATGAGGTAATCAACGAAACGCTGCGCCATACAGAAGTGGAAGCCGAAGATCTGACCGATGAAGAGCGATTGAGAAGAAGGGGGCTCGACCTTTGATCAGACATAATTAGACGTCAAATAGGCACTTTAACAGGTGCCTATTTTTTTGTGCCCAAAAATGAAAATTTGTTAGTGAGCGATCTGATCTGTTGGCATGCCTTTTATAATATCCTCCGCCTGGAATGGCTATTATGCCAAACATTATTCATCAAACATTAACCGAACCATGAACAAGCCATTAATCTCATTTCTTGCAGCAATGCTATTTGCTACCACCGTGTCGTATTCTCAAAATGCAACCGTTTCGGGCGGGCAAAATGCTGATAAGAGCAAGCAAGGACAAACTGCATCGCAAAGTAAGCAAGGACAGTCTGCCGCTCAGAGCAAGCAAGGCGCGAATAACGCGCCGGCTGCCAGTCCATCCAATCCCAGGCCGGAGGGCAGGAGCAACGCTAACAGCGGTGACGTACAATCAAGCACGAGACCGGGAGGCGCCACGAACGAGAATGCGAACGACGTCGGCAGATATTCTTCCGATAATGAAGATTCGAAATCATTACTGAACTCAAAGGAAGCAGTAGCAAGGCGTAAAAAAAACCTGACCGAACCGGATACGACCATGAAGAAGGGCAGCGGTTCTGCACCAAAAAATACGAAGAACCACACCGGAAAGACCAACAACTACAAAAACGAGGCGACCAAGCATAATACGAAGCAGTAATATTCCGGCGCGAGTAATCTCAGATTTCAATGTAACAGCTAAGAATACCGCCATAGAAATGTGGCGGTATTTTATGCTATGTAACCATTGCTTTATCCTTGAATTGGCACAATTTTTATAGAATATATGCAATTTTTCCTGTCGATGAGGAGTTACAATTAACATTAAGGATTCAACTAAATTCATCAACCCATCAGCTATGCGTAATTATTATACCCTGTTTCAACTCTTATTTATTCTGCTTTCCGGCGTTCATTTTGCCCTCGCGCAAGGCACCAATGTAACCGGTGTCGTGCAAACAGCCACGGGTGAAGCCCTGCCTGGCGCCACGGTCGTCGTCGCAGGAACGAATGCCGCCACCATTACAGATGCCAACGGAAAGTTTACAATTACTGCACAAAACGGTCAGACATTAAGGGTTACTTTTATCGGCTACCTGCCCTCAGATGTGCCGGTTACCGACCAGACCAGCTACACGATACAGCTCGCCGAGGATGCTCAGAATCTGGAAGAATTTGTGGTGATCGGTTATCAGTCGGTTCGCCGTTCAGACCTGACGGGCGCAACGGGCATCATTGATGCCCAGAATACGAATAAGCGGATTGCCCGTTCGGTCCCGGAAGCGTTGCAGGGCATGACCCCGGGCGTCGCGGTCCGGAATGGCGGTGCGCCGGGACAGGAAGCAGTAGTGAACATTCGCGGACTGAGTACACTGTTTGGAAATGCCAGTCCGCTGTACGTGATCGACGGTATGCTGGCCGATGCCAATACAACGGTCAATCCCAATGATGTAGAAACGATACAAGTGTTAAAAGACGCGTCGGCGGCGGCCATTTACGGTTCGCGGGCTGCAAACGGAGTCATTATCATTACTACCAAAAAAGGAAAAGAGGGTGCGCTGAAAGTGGATGCATCGGCGCGTTTTGGCATTTCGTCGCTTCCCAAACGGTGGGATATGATGAATGCCCAGGAATACGTGGAAACCAATACCCGCGCTTACCAGGCGGCAGGTTATGCATTGCAGCCATCTGTGGCTAATTATAATGGCGCCGTCAATACAAACTGGGCTGACGAGTTGCTGCAAACAGGCAGTATTCAGGATTATAATGTCAGCTTGTCCGGGGGAGGCAAGGATAGCAAATATCTCATCTCCGGCTCTTATTTTGCGGATGAAGGTGTGCTCAAAGCCCGGGATTTCAAGCGTGGTTCGATGCGGATCAATACCGAGGCGACCCGCAATAAATTTACGTTCGGAGAAAATCTGATGGTGTCGAGCACCGAGCGGAATGCGCCTTTTCAGGGTGGATTTGCAGAGGGTAACGCCTGGTATGATGTATGGACGAGCCTGCCGATCATCCCGGTCCAAAGTGCCGACCTGCAAAGTACTTCCAATCCGGGCGGCTGGGGTTACGGGTCGTTCAATGCGCGGTCATTTTCCAGAAACCAGGCTGCCATCAACGACATTACCCGCTCAGCTTCCAATTTTTTCAAAGTGCTGGGTAATGCATTTATCGATTATAAAATCCTGAAAAACGTTACTTACCGCTTCAATGCCGGTTTGGAAACGAGCTTTGACAAAACGAATAACATCAGGAAAGAAGGCCTTTGGTACTGGAACCAATCACCGGAGTTCAGCAGCGTAGGGCAGACAAGGGCACAATTCCTGAGCTATCTGTTTGAGCATACATTGAATTTCAATTTTACATTTAATAAGCACAACTTAAACGGGGTCGTAGGGTATACGCAGCAGACCATTCGCAATGATGATGTTGGGGGGCGGCGTTTACAGCTAGGTGTGTACGGCGGCGATTATTTTACAACCATCAATTCGGCCAGTGGTGGCATGACAGCGACGGGTACCCGTTCACAGACGCTGATCAATTCCGCTTTGGGCAGGTTGAACTATAATTTTGCTGAAAAATATTACCTCACATTCACTTTCCGGGCTGATAAGGATTCACGTTTTTCGCCTGCTCACCGCACGGGATATTTTCCATCGGCCGCAGCTTCATGGAAAGTCAGTAATGAAGAATTTTTTAAGTCTGACATTATCAACGAGCTGAAACTGAGAGGTTCTTATGGTGTCCTCGGCTCGGCCAATTTGAGTAACTATCAGTTTACCGGATTCTTAAACCAGGCGCCGAGGGCAGTTTTTGGGTCGGGGCAGACAGAATTTCCCGGTGCTACGCAAGCCAGGCTGGTTTATGAAGATATTAAATGGGAACAAAAAGCGACAACTAACATTGGTGCAGACCTGGTGCTTTTCAACAACAAGCTCGCTATTACCATTGACGCCTTCCGTTCTGTGGCAAAAGACGTTCTGCTATCGCTGCCACTGCCCCTTTACATCGGGAATTTGCAAGGCGATCCCTTGGTTAACATTGGTTCTATTGAAAACAAGGGCATTGAGCTGGATTTTACCTATCGCCATACATCCGGACCATTCACATGGAGCGTTGCGCCCAATTTCAGTCTGATCCGGAACAAGGTGCTCGAGTTGGGTAATCTGGGTGTGGATGAAGAAACGGGAGAACCTAGGAATTACATCCAGTCGGGCAATACGCGTTCGCAAGTGGGCCGCTCTATTGGTGAATACTATTTGATTAAAACAGATGGCCTCTTCCAGAATGACGAAGAAATTCAGGCGCATAAAGCGCAGGCCGCTTACGCAAAACCGGGTGATGTCCGCTACGTAAACCGCATCGATCAGGGAACCAATGATGATATCAACGACCGTGACCGCACATTTGCAGGCAGTCCATGGCCAAAACTAACTTCCGGTTTGATCCTGAACGGATCGTGGTCGGGCATATCGCTGAATGTGCAGTTCTATGGGGCATTTGGCCAAAAAATTTACAATGATGTGAGAAGGGACATTGACGGAATGGGCTACTCCAACTACCGCCGTGACATTAACCCGTGGACTCCACAAAATACCGACACTGATTTCCCACGCTTAGGAGTTTCTTATTCAACAGGAGCAGCAGGCGACCCTGCCAGTGCAGATCGGGGCATTGTATCCAATGTGCGCGGCAATACCGACCGCTGGCTGGAAAACGGGTCCTATCTCAGGCTTAGAAATGTCGAACTTTCATATTCTATCCCCGAAGCTGTGACTACCAAACTGGCTCTGAGCAATGCCAGAGTATATGTAAGCGCGCAGAACCTGCTGACGTTCACCAAATATACGGGCCTTGATCCGGATGTGGTCGGAGCGAATTTTAATCTCGAACCAGGCGTCGACCTGGGTGGATATCCGTCTTCTCGTATCATTTCTTTCGGCATCAACCTGGGTTTCTGATCAGCAGCCTTTATCTCAAAAGACATCAACATGAAAAAGATATTTTTGCTTACCTCATTCATTTTAATGGTTGCCACGGCTTGTAACCGCGATTTTGATCAGCCGAATCCGAATAACCCTACCATTGCGTCTTTCTGGAAGAGCCAGAACGATGCCATTAAAGGGATCAACGCCGTTTACAGCACATTCCACAGGACCGCCACGCTTTATTCCCGGTTCCTGTTTTACCACGGCATGCTGCGTTCGGACGAAGGTTACGGCTCAGGCGGTGACATTACGCTGAACAACGTGATGAGCTTCAACCAGACCAACTATAACGAAGGTCTCACTGCGGGTACCTGGCAAAACCTGTTTGTCGGTGTTTTCAGGGCCAATCAGGTATTAGCTTATGTACCCGGCATTGAAATGGACGAAGCTTTAAAAACGCGCATTATCGGCGAGGCGAAATTTTTGCGCAGCTTATTTTACTTCAATCTCACGCTGTATTATGGCAGGCCACCGATTATCCTTGAACCGTCCAGCCCGACAGACCGACCCACAAACGCAACCAACGCAGAAGCCTGGGCACAGGTTGAGCGGGACCTGATGGAAGCTGCGCCTGCATTGCCGCTGCGTTACACAGGCGACGACCTCGGCCGGGCCACGCGCGGGGCAGCAATGGGATTGCTTGGGAAAGCCTACTTGCAGCAGAATAAATATCAGGAAGCAGCCAATGCACTTGCGTGGTTTATTACGGGCGAAGGAAAAGGGGTTTACACGCTGGTAGCCAATTATCAGGATAACTTCAAGGCTTCTACCGAGAACAACAGCGAATCGATTTTCGAAATACAGTTCAGGTTTAACCCCAATGAGAATACCGACGATGATGTAGATGAAACGCGCATTAATAATACAGGTACTTCCATTGCGCGGTTTTATGGTCCTCCCGGAGGCGACTTCGGATTTTCCGACGGCGCTGCGCGCAGGTGGGTTGTTAACGAGTTTCACAAGGAAAAAACAGCAACCAACGAGCGCGATCCCCGGCTTGCAGCTACGTTTCTGTTCGATTCGACGGATGTACGTGGCCCGGCTTTCACGCAGGTATATGGACAGACTTTTGCACAGAGGTATGGCAGTACGGGACTGAAAAGCATGGTCTGGTTCCGGAAGCAGCTTAATGACAATGAGCAGGGAAGAACGGAAGAGCGTTTTAGTTCGCCCAATAACCACAGGTTACTCCGGTATGCAGATGTGCTGCTGATGTATGCCGAAGCATTAAACGGCATTGGACAAACTGTACAAGCGTATCCATATGTGGATCAGGTGCGCGCACGTGCAGGATTGCGGCCACTGTCCGTGGTCATGCCGGGACTTTCAAAGGATGCGTTTCTTGCCCAGCTAAAACATGAACGCATTACTGAGCTGAGTGGTGAAACGTGGCGATTTGCGGACTTGCAGAGATGGGGTGAT
Organism: Dyadobacter sp. CY351; assembly: GCF_021502625.1. NCBI lineage: Bacteria > Pseudomonadati > Bacteroidota > Cytophagia > Cytophagales > Spirosomataceae > Dyadobacter > Dyadobacter sp. CY351. The sequence continues at coordinate 733,625 of NZ_JAKFFU010000002.1, forward strand.
CTGGGACCTCAACTAGCTTCAAGAGATCCGGAATTTACCAACTTCGTCATAGGCCGGAACGAGTGGTATCCCATTCCACAATCGGATATTGATTTAAATCCAAACCTAACGCAGAATCCACGTTATTAGTAGCAAATTCTGGTTCATTTAAACCGCCGTTATGACATTCAAAACCTTGTATAAGCCAGTCCTGATCTGGTGCCTTGCATTTTTATTTATCGATGCGTCCTGTAAAAAGGAAGCAAAAAGCCCCGAGCCGGGTAAGCAGCAGCAGGCAGCAACATTCTCTAACCCCTTACTGAGTGCTGCTCCCGATCCCTGGGTTTTTCAGAAAGATACAACCTACTATTATTTGCACACGTTAGGCAACCGGATACAAATCTGGAAGACGGGTAAAATGAGCCGCTTGAAGGATGTTACGCCGGTTACGGTCTTTAATGCACCTGCATCGGGTGGTAACTCGCGGGATATCTGGGCACCGGAGCTCTTTTTTCTGAATGGTAAATGGTATATCTACTATACCGGCTCCGACGGACAGGACCGCAACCACCGCATGTGGGTGCTGGAAAATGCAAATGCAGATCCGACGCAGGGCACCTGGACGGATAAAGGCCAGCTTAAAACGCAGCCGGAAGACCTCTGGTCCATTGACGCGACTGTTTTTCAGCAGGATACTACGCTCTTTATGGTTTGGTCAGGAAGGCCTTTTGCAGGCGGAAACACCGATTTAACCCAGAATTTATACATTTCGCGGATGGCTAATCCGTTTACCCTTGCCGGACCCACGGTGAAGATCGCTGATCCGCAGTATGATTGGGAAAAGCGTGGGTTTCCAGTGAACGAAGGGCCGGAGATTTTGAAAAACCCGGCCGGACAAACCCTTCTCGTATTTTCGGGAAGTTACTGCGGGGATGACCGTTATTCGCTCGGTATCGCGCGTTTGCAGGAAGGAAGTGATCCATTGAAACCCGCAAGCTGGACTAAAATAGCCAATCCGGTTTTCACAGGCCTGGCTTCGGCCAATGCTTTCGGCGTGGGGCATAATGGCTTTTTCAAATCCAGAGACGGTGAGGAAGACTGGATCATTTACCATGCCAACTCGGCCTCCGGGCAGCGCTGCGGCGGTTCACGGAATGTGAGAATGCAGAAATTCACCTGGACAGCGGACGGTCTTCCCAGCTTCGGCGAGCCGGTTTCTACGGGGCAGGCCATTGCCGTTCCCTCGGGCGAATAGCGTTTTGGCTTATATTTGGGGCCGGAACGCAGTTTACATTTAAAAGTTATTTATGAAAAAATTGAGCATTAGTCTGCTGTTGTTGATATTCGTACACATTGCCCATGCACAGCAGGCAGTAATCCGTGGTGATTTCGCGGACCCTTCGGTTATTAAAGTAGGAGACACATATTATGCCGCAGGAACCAGTTCCAACTGGGCGCCGGGCTTTCCGGTGATGAAGTCCAAAGACCTGAAAAACTGGACACAAACAGGATCCATTTTCCTCGACCTGACCGGCTGGGCGGACTATTACTACTGGGCGCCTGAGCTGAATTACGAGAATGGGAAAGTATATGTTTATTATACTGCACATAAAAAAGGGGGTAACCTGTGCGTAGGGGTAGCCAGTGCCGACACACCCGAAGGGCCCTTCAAAGATCACGGCCCGCTGGTTTGTCAGGAAGTAGGCTCAATCGACGGTTTCCCGATCCGGGATGAAAATAACAAGCTGCACCTGATCTGGAAAGAAGACGGCAATAGCGTAGGTAAGGCAACGCCGATCTGGATCCAGGAAATCAATGAGGAAAAAACGGCGCTTGTGGGCGAAAAAAAAGAGCTGTTCAGAAACGATACGCCCTGGGAAGCCAACCTTGTGGAAGGCGTTTCGGTGATTAAGAACAATGGCTATTTCTACGCAATTTATGCAGCAGCAGGCTGCTGCGGCCCAGGCTGCACCTATGCCACCGGCATTGCACGTTCCAAAAGCCTGATGGGGCCCTGGGAGAAATTCAAAGGAAACCCGATTATGACCGGCCAGGGCGACTGGATGTGCCCGGGACACGGAACAGCCGTTACGTACCAGGGAAAAAATTATTTCCTTTATCACGCTTACGACAAGTCTTCAAACAAATATACGGGCCGTCAGGCGCTGGTTCGTGGCTTTGAATTCACACCCGATAACTGGATCCGTTTTACAGATGAATATCTTTCCCCGTCGGACAGCCCGAAAATGTTTACGGCAACAGATGATTTTAACAAAGAAAAACTTGATCTGCAATGGAGCTGGTCGGTTTTCAACAAGCCCGCTTTCGAGCTGAAAAACGGCCGTATAGGTTTACAGATTAAAGACGACCGCGAGTTGTTTATCGCAAGAAGGATAGAAGGCCCCAATTATGAGGCAACTGTGGAGACCATTCCCGCAAAAAGCGCAATGGCCGGTGTAGCATTGATCGGTGACGAGAAAAATTTGATTTACGCTGTGGCAAAGCAGGATAGCATTGACATTACCATTGTTAAAGATGGCGCAAGAAGCAGTCTGGGTAAGTTTCCTGTTGCCACAAAGGGGAAAAATTTATTCATCAAAATGACTGTAAAAAACAATACGGAGATTGGTTTTCAATACAGCCTTAATGGCTCCGCTTTTACAGCTTTGAAAATCAGCGCGCCTGATATTACTTTCCTGCCACCATGGGATAGGGCGGTTCGCGCCGGCATTTTGGCAAAAGGCGTTGAGGGTGAAGTGGCAGTTATAGAGAAATTTGTATTTAAGAATCAATAAAAAAAGCCCACCGTGTCTTGAAATAACGCACGGTGGGCTGAATTAAGATTGCATGGACTAATCACCTTCCTGATCGTGTCCCTGCGTTTTAACAATCTTGTTATAAACGCCCAGCAGCAAAAATGGTGCTGCCCATTGTCCTACAAACAAGGCTGTATGCTTGCGTTTCATGATTTTCAATGCGAGCGAAACGCCCATTGATCCCAATGCCGCCCATAAGAAAATGTCAGATGGTAATTTAGCGGTCTGCTCTTCGATTGCCTCGGCTACTTTGCCTTCGCTATGCGTGGCATTTGTTATATTTTCCATATTTATTGGTTTTAGTGCGGCTCGGGTATGTAAAAACCATACCAGCCGCCGCGTTGTTGAGTCATATTGCTCTACACAATTCGTTTGTCCTTAAAAGCAGATAATGTCACCCCGAAAATGAGGTGTGCGATCATAAGCTGCGTATAATATCCTTTTCTGTGCGTTTTGGGCGGGTTAGGATGGTTTTCGAACATTGTTTTCCACCAGAGTATCCCCGAGGCACCTGCTGCGGCCCCGTATAAAAGTCCGTTCAGCGGTGAAGCCTGCGTTTTGCCCAATTTGAGAAATAACTTATAACCTACTCCGAACCCTGCACCAATGAGGTAATGGGATAGCCAGCCCAGCGGTGGCGCCGCTTCTTTTTCAATATTCAGAGATCTTTCCAGGAATGTCGCAAGCAGCTTTGGTTCGCTGAAATTTTCATCCTCCTTGTGCGAGGCAATGTAGCTGAAAAGCGTCATGGCGGATGTGGCCGTCGCGGCAGCCAAAAGGGTGTTGGTTACTGGTTTCATAACATACTCTTTTATTGTGATGGGTTGGGAGTCATTCACTAGGCTAAGTAAATGACGGTCATGTTGCTTACAAAGATTATACCGCTTGAAAATCAATATTATGCTCGCTTATGGGGCCCTATGGCCTACTTTGGCACACATTTTATATTCGCCGGAAAGTTAATGTACAGTAAAGCAAACACATTATGGCTGACAGACATATAGAAAATGAATTGATTAAAGCGCCGAAATCGCGGCAGCTTAAAGTTTTACCGGGAAATCCGTTCCCACTAGGCTCAACTTTTGACGGAAATGGGGTCAACTTCGCAGTATTCTCCGAAAATGCCGAAGAAGTAAATTTATGCCTATTCAAATCGGAGCATGATACCGAAGAATACATTAAGATCAAGATCGAGGAGGTCACACACCACGTATGGCACGTGTATATTCCCGGACTCAAACCCGGACAACTATATGGTTACCGGGTGGCAGGCCCCTATGAGCCGGAAAAAGGACATCGTTTTAATCCCAATAAATTGCTGGTGGATCCGTACAGCCGCGCGCTGGCAGGTGACCTGAAATGGGATGATGCATTATTCGGTTATGAAATCGGCCATGAGGAAGGAGACCTGAGTTTCAGCGAGTCCGACAGTGCGCCATTTATCCCAAAATCGATTGTGATTGACGGCCAGTTCGACTGGGAAGACGATAGGCGTCCTGAAATTCCTTACCATGACTCTATCATTTACGAAGCGCATGTCAAAGGGCTGACGATGACGCATCCGGACATTCCCGAGGAGATTCGCGGCACTTATGCAGCCCTGGCCCATCCGGTTACCATTAAGTACCTTACTTCGCTGGGAATAACGGCCATTGAACTGATGCCGGTCCACCAATTTGTGGCCGACAGGCATTTACTGGAAAAAGGGCTGACCAACTATTGGGGCTATAACACCCTCAATTTTTTTGCGCCCGACCCACGATACAGCAGCAGCGGGCATAATGGAGAGCAGGTTACTGAGTTCAAAAATATGGTGAAAGAGCTCCATAAAGCGGGTATCGAATTGATTTTGGACGTGGTGTACAACCATACCGCGGAAGGCAATCACCAGGGACCCACGTTTTCTTTCAAAGGATTTGACAATGCTTCCTATTATCGGCTGACCCCGGAAGACCAGCGCTATTACATGGATTACACGGGCACAGGAAACACGCTGAATGTGCAATTGCCTAATGTGCTCGCGCTGATCATGGACAGCCTGCGTTACTGGATCACCGAAATGCACGTGGACGGTTTCCGCTTTGATCTCGCGTCTACGCTGGCACGGACGCTGCATGAGACGGATAACCTGGGTTCTTTCTTCAACATTATCCATCAGGATCCCATTATTTCACGCGTCAAACTGATTGCGGAGCCCTGGGACATTGGTGACGAAGGTTATATGGTAGGGAAATTCCCTCCCGGCTGGGCGGAATGGAATGATATGTTCCGGGATCAGATCCGTGATTTCTGGCGCGGGGAGTCGGTAGGGATAAGTGCTTTTGCCAATCGTTTTACAGGCAGCCCGGACCTTTACCAGGGCGATTACCGCCGACCCACGGCAAGCGTTAATTTTGTTACAGCCCATGATGGCTTCACGCTACACGATCTTGTTTCCTATAATTCGAAGCATAATGAGGCGAATGGCGAGGATAACAAGGACGGGGCCGATGATAACAGGTCGTGGAACTGCGGTGTAGAAGGCGAAACGGATGACGAAGCCATTATTCTGCTTCGGAACAAACAAAAAAGAAATTTTCTGGCAACAATGTTCCTGTCACAAGGCGTGCCGATGCTGGTAGCAGGCGACGAGCTGGGCCGTACGCAGGGAGGCAACAACAACAGCTATTGTCACGATGATGAAATATCCTGGGTTTCATGGGAAAAGGCTGATAACCAATTACTTGATTTCACCAGATCGCTGATCCGGTTCTGCAAGGAGCATCCGACCTTCCGGCGCAGGAGGTGGTTCCAGGGCTTGCCGCTCCACGGTTCCGAAGCGAAAGACATTATGTGGTTTATGCCTGACGGAAATCAGCTCACGGATGAGCAGTGGGAAAGAAGCTGCGCAGGTGCGATAGGAGTTTACCTGGATGGAAAAGGGATCCGGTGCGTAAATATGGACAACGAACGCATTGTAGACGATAGCTTCCTGCTGATATTCAATAATTCCGATGAAGCGGTGGACTTTGTGCTGCCGTCAGAAGAATGTGGTAACGAGTGGGAGATAGTGATCGACACCGACGCTGGGATGATTGCAGAATCGGGCGATGATTTCAAACCCGGAGAAGTATTAACTGTGCCTGCCAGCTCCATTATGGTCCTGAAATGCCCGGATGCAGGAATAGAGAAAAATACTTTATCCTAGATCTTTTTTGAAATAATGAAAAAAGAAGACATACAGCCCTGGGACTGGCAAAGGATATTGTTTGGGGAAGCGCCGCCTGAATTCCTTGTGGAAGTTTTTGTACGGACATTCATCATTTATATTGCTTTGCTCATCATTGTGAGGCTGATGGGTAAGCGCATGGGCGGTCAGTTGACGGTATCCGAGCTGGCCGTTATGGTCACCCTCGGTGCAATCGTCTCACCTGCCATGCAGATCCCGCAGCTGGGCGTGCTGATGGGTATCCTGATCCTGATCTGCGCATTGATTTTTCAACGCGGCCTGAACCTTACAGAGACGAAGAGCCCGGCATTTGAAAAAATAAGCCAGGGAGAAACGCAGCTTCTTGTTAAGGATGGCCGTATTCAGCTCGATCAGATGGCCGCTGCAAAGGTGTCGCGGCAGCAGCTGTTTTCCGCTTTAAGAAGTGAGAATGTCTATAACCTTGGAGATACGGGGCGTGTATACTTAGAAGCCTGCGGTATTTTTAGTATTTACAAAACCAAGGAGCCTGCCGCAGGCCTTCCTATTTTTCCTCCAACCGATGATGCTGTGAACGGTTATGCCCAGGAAATGGTAGAAAATTCCCGCGCATGTGCCACGTGCGGGAACGTTACAAATTCAGCGGATGAAGACGAGGCTTGCCAGATCTGCACCGCTAAAACCTGGATCTCCGCCACCATTTCCGTAAAATCCCAACTTGCCGATTCATGAAACCAGAAGACATCCATATCAATGATTGGCAACGAATATTCATAGGCGACGTTCCTCCTGAATTTTACCTGGAAGTAGTGTTACGCATTGCTGTTATCTATCTCATCCTCATGGTCTCCATGCGGCTTATGGGCAAAAGAATGGCCTCACAGCTCAGCCGTAATGAAATGGTAGCGATGGTATCCCTTGCTGCCGCCATCGGTGTACCGCTGCAATCGCCCGATCGCGGCATTCTTGCAGCTGTGGTCATTGCGGTAATCGTCGTATCTGTTCAGCAGCTGATCGCCAAGCTTGCCACCAGAAATGAAAGGCTGGAAACGGTTACACAGGGGGATATAACACCGCTTATTGAGGATTCACATCTGAATTTGCATAACATGAAAAAGGTGGGTATAACCCGGGAAAGAGCATTTGCGCAGCTTCGCAGTAAAGGTATCCGGCATCTGGGGGAGGTAAAAAGACTTTATTTTGAAGCTGGTGGCACTTTCACGTTAATGCGAAGATACGATCAGGTGCCCGGGCTGCCTATTTTGCCTATCTGGGACAAGGAATATCAGTATGAGATCAGCGAAGCAGCGGATGAGTACGTTTGTGAGCAATGCGGCAATGCAGCCGTTGACAATGCAACCGATCAGAAATGCACGAACTGTGGCAGCGACGCCTTTATTTATCCAGTAAAATAGATTTGCAAAATTATCTGAAAAGCGGGCAATGGGCACTGATTTTTTAATGATAGCAAAAAGAAACATCCTAGCCTTGTCCATGAAAACCATACATTTATTTGACCAATATGACCTCGACTCGCTATTTTTAAAGAAAACAAACGAGGTTAACGACCTGATAAGCGAATGGCCTGACGCTTATTTCGCGCCGGAGCAAATAGAAATGCACATTAGCGGTCTGAAAAACGATCAGGAGCTGAAATTGCCCCAGTTAGATTTTCTCAACGGGCGGCAAGAATTGTGTGAACGGATTTATCCTGTTTCAGTTTACCAGCCAGGACGAAATAATAAAGCAAAGGTTAAGGTTTCTGTCCTGATCGTGCATTATGCCTTTAACGGACAAACCTATCTCCTGGGATGTCGGCCGCCTATAGACGTGCCGGCGCCGATAGGGGAATGGCAGGCAGATATAGTAAGCCAGCATATCAGTGTCGAATATATGGATTATGAAAAGTATCCAAAAAAGACATTGGCAGCGCACCAGGAATATGCAGCAGGTCTGCAACGCTGTTATGAATCTTTGCAAACAGCATTTGCAGAATTCAACAACAGGCTGGACGATATTATTAAAACTGCCATTAGTCAGAAAAGCGGTGAAATGGATGATATGCACCGGTTGCTAGCCTTGCTGAGATAACGTAAGTTGCAATGCATGAGGGAGTTAAACTGGGCAGATTAATGCCAGTATTGGGGAATTTATAAAGCCGGAACATTCCGGCTTTTCTTTTGAGCCTAACCGTCGCATTTATCTTTCTATCAAAAGTTTAGCATTAGTCCGCCTTCTTTACAGCATTCATGATTTCATCGAGCGTGCCGGTGATGGTTGTAACCATTCTACTTTTGTTGAGCATTTTGTTTTCAGAATCGATCGTGCCCGCGAACTTGCAGGCAAACTGCGTATCTTTTTTGTCTGTCAGCATTTTCCAGCCGGTTTTCAGCATATTGCCGTCTGTTAACTGTGCGTGCACAGAAATGTTCTGGCTTCCTTTTGCCGGAATTGATATGGTTTTTTCCAAAACTCCGTTCATCTGAAGCGCGTCTTCCACGCTAAACTCAAATTTCCCATCACTTAATTTCAGCGGAAATAAATTCGGATTAAACACTGCCACTTCGATATCCATGCCTTTGCTTTTCAGCGCAAGTGCATTCAAATCCACATGATTGATTTTTACTTTGGGTATTCGCAAAGCAGGCAGTCGCTTCGAGACTTTCATGGTGAATTCGCGGTCACCGGCAATAGGAACATCCACCTCAAAAGAAGCTTTCATCTGATAGTCCGCACTGTCAATCTTATTGTCATCAAAATATTTGAGTACCCGGGTCATTGGTTTTACCAGCAGCTCCATAGGCATGGTAAGCGTGGTGCTGTCAGATGAACGGATGTTGATAGGTTTCTCATAAGCATCCTCGATCACCTTCACGGAATCGATATACACGACGTAATTGAGCCGGCTTGTTTTAATGTCGACAGGAAGGGGATTATGAAGTATGACCTTGCTTTGCATTTTGATCCGCTCGGCATCAATGTCCGTGATATTTGTTGAAGCCACGCCGATTGTAGGCATCACCTTATCTGCCGCCTTTTCTTTCGCGTTTTCCGAAGAAGGCGACTTCCACCACCAGATCCCAACCCCAGCCAGTACAAGCAATACCAGCAAAACGATTAACCATTTATTGACCCGCATATGCATGAGTTTAGATAACAATTTATCCCCGCGGGCTATAATTTTTGTGCCATTGCCGATTTAGGGGGCATATAACTAATCTTCTGAGGAATGGTTTTTTAGTAAGGCGCGCTTCAACAGGAATATTAATCATCACTAACTAAAGAAAATACTATGTTAGCAATGAATTACCGCGGACCTTACCGCGTAAGAGCAGACCGGAATAAGCCGATGCCTGAAATTGAGCATTCCGGAGATGCGATCGTGCGTGTTACCCGCTCATGTATTTGCGGCTCAGACCTGCATTTATATCACGGATTAGTGCCGGACACCAGAGTGGGCACGACGTTTGGCCATGAGTTTATTGGCGTTGTTGAAGAAATCGGAGATTCGGTTCAAAACCTGAAAGTGGGTGATACCGTCCTGGTGCCTTTCAACATTGCGTGTGGAAAATGCGTTTTCTGCCAGCAGGGGCTGTATGGTAACTGCCATGAATCCAATCCGGAGGCAACTGCGGTAGGCGGGATCTTCGGTTATTCGCACACGGCTGGTGGCTTTGACGGAGGGCAGGCAGAATATGTGCGCGTTCCTTACGCGGACTTTGGCCCGACGCTCATCCCCGAAGACATGGATCACGACGATGCAGTTTTGCTTACAGACGTTGTTCCCACAGGTTACCAGGCTGCTGAAATGGCCGGTATCAAACCGGGTGATACGGTGGTGGTCTTCGGTGCCGGGCCGATAGGCATTATGGCAGCGAAATCGGCATGGCTGTTCGGTGCAGGAAGGGTGATTGTTATTGATCACATTGAGTACCGGTTGGAATTTGTAAAACAATACGCGCAATGCGAAGCGTATAACTTCCGCTCATTGGAAGATCCTGTGCTTTTTATTAAGAAAACAACAGACTGGATCGGCGCGGATGTGTGTATTGACGCAGTAGGCTGCGAAGCGGCAGGGGATGCATTGCAGACCATTACAGGCCGGAAACTAATGTTGCAGGCCGGTTCAGCAACAGCCTTACACTGGGCTATTAATTCTGTTAAAAAAGGCGGAATTGTGTCGATTGTGGGTGTTTACGGTCCTACGGGTAACCTCATCCCGATCGGTAATGTAGTCAACAAAGGCATCACGATCAGGGCCAACCAGGCGTCTGTGAAACGACTGCTTCCAAGGTTGATCGAGCACGTGCAGGCTGGCCGCCTGGATCCGAAAGGGATCATTACGCACCGGATTCCGCTGGAAGAAGTAGGTGACGCTTACCATATTTTTTCCGCGAAACTGGACAACTGTATAAAAACGATTCTTATCCCACCATCAGCAAGAAAATAAGCTCGATATGAAAAAGACAGCAAGTGATTACAGCCACATTAACGGATGGGGCATCGACGCGGACCCATTGGACGTGCCGAACTATCCGATAAAAAAACGAAACGAAAACGATAACAAAGGGATGATCTGGGAGCGCCCGGCACAACAACCGGCGCTGGTAGAAATATTGCATTCCAACGAGCGTCCCGGACTTACAGCCGTGTTTGGCACACCCAATCCGCCAACAGGGCTGAGCGGGCAGTTGCGGCGCTTTGCTTTCCGGTACAGTGAAAACACCTGGACACACTGGCTGGCACTTTTAGTAGCCGACCGGATCAACATGATGGAAGGAATCGGCGAAGATCTGAAAAACGGTCACATACCGGATCTGATTGCAGAGCACGGATTAAAATCCGAGCTGCAGTTCAATAAAATAGGATTGGCAAAAAAGGTGCTGACGGGTGCAGCGGTGATTACATTGGCCGTGTTGCTAATGAAGTCACGCTCGCGGGACGACAGTTAAGAAGCCTGCATTTCAATCTAAAAACAGACCCGTACTCATTCCTGTGCGGGTCTTTTTTATAGCGCCGTTTCCGCCTGGCACAATTCTTATTTAAGTGGGAGTTTTTTCTTTAATCCGACACCGTTTTCCTATGACCACCAGACTTCAGAAAGACCTACTATGTTTTTCCCACCTCAGGTGGGACTTTGTGTTTCAGCGGCCTCAACATTTGATGACACGCTTTGCCCAAAATGGGAACGTTTATTTCCTGGAAGAACCTTTCTTCGATGCTTCCGGGGAGGCATATCTTGACATTAATAAAAAGCTGCCCGGATTATGGGTTTGCGTGCCGCATCTCCCCGCCGGCGGCACACAGGAGCAGACCAACGCGCAGATCAAAATGCTTCTGGATTCATTCTTCGAGGAGCGCGACTGCGCTGATTTTGTATTTTGGTATTATACGCCCGTTGCCTTCGAGTTTTCAAGATCGTTTGCGCCCGGCCTGATCGTGTACGACTGCATGGATGAGCTGTCGGCATTTAAGTTTGCGCCACCGCGCCTTAAATTCGTCGAGCAGCAGCTTCTGGCCAAGGCCGATGTTGTATTTACCGGCGGAGTAAGTTTATATGAAGCCAAGAAGGCAAGTCACCATAACATTCATCCATTCCCGAGCAGCATTGATAAGCAACACTTTCAGGCAGCCAGAAACCAGCTGGCAGAGCCGGAAGACCAGGCTTCCGTTAAAGGAATAAAACTTGGTTTTTATGGGGTGATCGATGAGCGTTTTGATCAGCAGCTGATCCGCGAAATAGCCAGCAAGCGACCGGACTGGCATTTGATGCTGATAGGGCCTGTTGTAAAAATCGATATGGCCGAACTGCCTGTTGCAGATAACATTCATTATCTGGGATGCAAGACTTACCAGGAACTGCCGTCCTATCTGGCAGGATGGAATGTAGCATTGATCCCGTTCCTTTTGAATGAATCCACGCGTTTTATCAGTCCTACAAAAACACCCGAATATCTCGCCGCAGGCAAGCCTGTGGTGTCCACTGCGATCCGTGATGTTGTTTTTCCATATGCAAAGATGGGTCTCGTGAGTATCGGGCACGATGCAGATACTTTTATCAATGCTATTGAGCATGAGTTCACTAACCAGGAGAATGCGCAATGGCTGCGGTCTGTGGACGAGTATCTGGCGGACAAGTCCTGGGAACACACTTTTAGCGCCATGCAGCGGTTGATGCTTTCAGTCAAAAAGCAGGAAACGCCGGTTGCGCTGACAAGAGAGCTCAAAAGTGCCAGCTAGTAACAGTATCAGTCCGCATTAGTGGACATAAACGACGCGGAATTCAAAATAACAGCAATGCAAAACCATACCAATTACGGCTCGTCCAAAAGCCGGGAAGCGAATGTTGAGGACCTTACATTTCAGGATGATCTGCCCCGCGCGGTGCTCCGGCCGAATGAATATGTGCTGCTCGATGGAGAGTGGAAATTTGCAGTCGATCCGAATGACCGGGGCATTACAGAAAGCTGGTATGTCCGGCACGACTTTTCACAAACCGCCCAGTGGCCCGGAAGTGTAGAACAGCACCTGGCAGCATCCCAGCAGGATGTAGCTTCCTGGACGGACAAAATTGTAGTCTGGTACGAACGAGAATTCGAACTTTCTCAGGAAGCATTGGCGGAGCACGATACAGACAGTATTTTGCAGCTGACTTTTGGTGCCTGCGGTTATGAGACCCGGGTCTGGTTAAACGGGCATCTGTTATCCACCATTGAAGGCGAGCAGGTCCATATGGGTGAGTACACCTCATTTTCATATGAATTGGAAGTGCTTCGGCCGGTCAACAAGCTTACAGTTCGTGTTACCAGCAGTATGGACGCTGATATTCCGCGTGGTAAGCAGGAATCCCATGTTTACAAGCGGGGCGGCATCTGGTACCAGACATTCACCGGCGCCGTCCGCAGCATATGGCTTGAAAGGGTAGAGCGAAACCGTTTACGATCCAGGGTAGGTGTTGTGAGCATTATCGAGGATAACCTGGTGCGGTTCACACTTACCACGCGTATTCATGACCCGGGACAGTACAAGATCAAGCTGTCGGTTTTCGGTGCCGAATCGGGCAAATATGATAGACTCGTGGCAGAGGATGAATTTCCGCTGGTACTTGTAGCAGGACAAAAGGCGCAGCGGCTGGTGCTGGATATGCCGGATGCGTTGCTATGGTCGCCCGAAACGCCCAACCAATACCGGCTTGTGGCGCAGCTCATTGACGAAAAAGGCGATATTTCTGAAATTGAGACAAAATTCGGCCTCAGAAAATTTGAGGCCCGGGGCAGTCGCCTGTATCTCAATAATTTGCCGGTTTACCTGGATGGCATTCTTTACCAGCCGGGCAATGCCAGCTATGACCAGATCAAGAAGCATTTGCTGGCTATGAAAGAGCTGGGATGCAACTTGGTAAGGATCCACATTGCCGGTGTAGACCCCCGTATTTATAAACTGGCCGATAAAATTGGCATACTGCTGTGGGTGGAAGTTCCCAGTCCGCACCAATCGACTAAGAAGAGCCGGGAGAATCACCGAGCCGAGCTGATGCGCATGCTGGCATTGATCGGGACACATCCTTCCGTGGTGATATGGAGCCTGTATAATGAAGACTGGGGAGCCCAGGACATTGCCGTGAATGTGGATACGCGGCAGTATATCATTGATATGTATCACTTCATGCAGATTGCCTACCCGCAGTTTATAGTGGTTGATAATGACGGCTGGCAACATATTTCCTTCGAGGGAAGATTAAAGTCCGATCTGCTGACCGCGCATTTGTACACACCTGACCTCAATCATTGGAAATGGATGCTCGATGAATTGACAGCCGGAAATCTCAATTCGGTTGCAGCCTTTCCGCTCGTTGTCGGCGACCCGTTCTTTTACAGGAAACAGGTGCCGCTGATCGTAAGTGAATGGGGAGGTTTTGGATTTGAAAACTACGGCGGGCCGGTGGACGATTCTGCACGAGCCAGCCAGATCGCCCTTTTTAAAAAGGAACTGAGAAAGAGGTCTTTTTCGGGAGACGTTTATACACAGGCCACGAACATTGAGGATGAACGCAATGGACTGATCGACTTTGAAACCGGCGAACTAACGGTTCCGGCCGGACTGCTTACATCCTCGCCCGACCCGGATCAAGAAATAAACCGCAATGACAGACATTAGACCAACAGCAATGCTGACTGAAAATAACATCCTGACTGAATCAAAAAGGACTTTCGAGAATCCATTCAAGACATTTTGGATGGCAGGCTTCGAATGCACCGATCAGTTGAACAACAGAGGCGAACGGGTCGACCTGCTCGAAATGACGGGTCACCTCGAACTGATCAGGGCGGATTATGCGCGGATTTCGTTACTGGGAATTTCAACGGTGCGCGAAGGGATTCGTTGGAGTTTCGTGGAGAGAAGACCTTATGAGTATGATTTCAGTCCGGTGCTGGAAATGATGCGTGCGGCTGACGAGCACGATGTGCAGCAGATCTGGGACATTTGTCATTTTGGTTACCCAGATGATCTGAGCCCTTTCCATCCCAAGTTTACCGCGCGTTTTGTGGCGCTTTGTGAGGCATTTGTTGATTTTTATTTACAAAATAATCCCGGGAAATTATTGCTCGTAACACCCATCAATGAGGTGAGTTTTATTTCCTGGCTGGGCGGAGAAGTGGCCGGAACGGTGCCTTACTGTACGAAAAACGGCTGGGAATTGAAGTACGCACTGATGCGCGCCTACATTGCAGGAGCCAGGGCAATGAAGCAGCGCAGCGGCCTCGTCCGGATCGTGACAACCGAGCCGCTCGTGAATATGGTACCGGGTTTTGACCCGGATTTAGAAGACCTGGCAACCGCCGCTGCCCAGAATGAGCAGCAGTTCCAGTCCGTTGATATGCTTTGCGGGCGGATATGCCCCGAGCTCGGCGGCAGCGAGGATCTGGTGGATGTAATTGGCTTTAATTTTTATTATAACAACCAATGGATCATAGGTGGATACCAGTTTCTCGGCTGGAATGATCCTGTGCCTGATCCCCGCTGGAAACCACTGGCCGATCTTTTGCAGGCCGGATACGAGCGATACAACAAGCCTATCATTATATCTGAAACCAGCCATCCCAAGGAGGACAGGCCCTTGTGGATTAATATGATTGCATCGGAATGTGCGGATGTGCTGGATCGTGGCGTACCGTTGCTGGGCGTGTGTTTGTATCCCATCATCGACCGGCCCGACTGGGACCATCTCCATATCTGGCATCATTCGGGACTTTGGGATACTGATTTTTCGAGTAAATACAGCCGGGTTTTGCATGAAGAATCGCAGCACGCGCTAATGGCGGCACAAATGCTTATTACAAAAACACTGGAAGCAAAAAAGCAGTCCGCTATACACTTGAATATTACAGATCCAGGCGATGTGTCGGATCGTAAAACGAACGACTTCAATACGGAAGATCTGGCGACAATGAAGACGAGCGACTTTGATCCGGAAAGTCTGTCGTATAACTAAATGTTGATTAGGGAAACAGGAATGTTGTGTTATGAAAATCGGAGAAAAATTGCATAAGGTGCTCAGCAAGCAATATGCACCGGAGGAAATGATCACCCGGAAATTTGAGCGTTACGACATCAGCTTCAAGACCGATGCGGAGGGAAACCCTATCCTGCTTTTTATAGGCGAGCTTACACCGGATGGCAGGATCAAGGGTGAGCGTTTTACGCGTGTTTTAATTAAAGATAAACAAGGAGCAATCCTGAAAGATCACTGGGATGCGAAAGGTAAGATCTGAACATTGCATTCAATGTGCCGTAATGCTGCTCAGCAGGGTGTCAAGCGCCATGCGGACGTTTTCGAACGATGTATCCCTTGTCCAGTCAATGGTATAATGCAGAGATTTATTCAAAGGTCCCCAGCGTTCGGGCTCTCCGTCCATACTGATAACAATGCTGCGCGTGCGCGTGGCGGCCGCAATGTGCGAAACGCCCGTGCAGTTACTGATCAGCAGGTCTGCCCCTTCGATTAGCGCGGCAATTTCTCCCAGACCCGTTTTACCGGTAAGATCCAAAACCGGACGTTTCATTAAGCCAATCACTTGCGCAGTAATAGGCGCCTCGTCCTTTGTGCCGGTAATGATTATGTGATAGCCTTGATCTGCGCAATGGTCCGCCAGGCTCGCGAAATGTGCGGGAGGCCATTGCCGCCATGCACCGCGGGAACCCGGATGCACACATACATAACGACCATCCGGCAGGGAAACAGATTCCTGCAGGTGCCTCCTTTCAGCCGCTGATATCGGGAATTGCAGATCGGTGCCTAGTGAAGGGATTCCGAGGTTTGCCAGCATTTTTAAATGTTTCTCAATCTCAGAAATGCCATTGGGATATTCGAGAAAAAGCGCTTCATTTCTGTGATTACCAGCACTATGAAAGCCCGCGACCGGCCCGGCGTCTAAATTCTCCAGCATCTCATTAACAATGTTCCCGTTCCCCTGCATTTGCAGTATAAGGTCGAAATGCTCGGCTTTTATCTGCACCCGAAAAGCATTCCAAGCCGCTTCGTCAAACGGTTGCTCCGGTAAGCCGTGGTAGCCGGGGAAATGAATGAAACGATCGATATAATCAGAAAACCGCTCGCTGAAAGATGCGGCCCAGGGCAAGCCCAGCAATGTTATTTCGGCGTCGGGATAGCTGTTGCGAAGCGCCCGTAATGCTGGAACCGTGCAAAGCATATCGCCCAATTGCAACGCCCTGAAAATGGCGATCTTATGTGTGGTATCAGGAGAGAATTTCATAGGAAAAAAACTTTATAACGCATGGCTCCGCGCAATGTCCAATATACGGAAAGGTAGGGGATCAGAAAGGAAGTAATGATCATTTCCAAGCGGTGCGACCAACTTAAATCTGTGCCTTTCAGGCGTTTCAGGGTAAAACGCGCTACTGAAATGAGCCAGATCCCAATCGCAATGCCCGCAATCCATTTATTGCCTGCCAGCAATCCCACAATGGCAACTAGGGTCGACACGATAGTAATATAATAATTCCACACCGGCCCGCTGGCGATCCTGGTCCTGTAAAGGTCGGGGTGCTTTTTGAACAGCAGGGCATTGAACATACTTTTTTCCTGGTCGCGAATGCTCGATCCCCAGCCGGCCTCGCGCACAGGATGGCATACCAGCGCCTCGTGCACTTTGATAATGGGTATTTTATTTTTCAAAAACTTGAATTGCAGATCAGAATCTTCACGCCAGGCTGCGGGAAAGGATTCATCAAACCCGTTAACCTGCTCCAATGCGGCTCTGGTACAAGCGCAGTTGGCCGTAATGAACTCGGCCGTGGCCAGATGTGAGACATTTTTCTGATAGTCCGTGGGCCGCTCAGGAACCGGAACTTCAACTTGTCCCGTGAATGCAATCGTTGGCACAATCTCATTTTTATAATGCTGCCAGAACCCTTGCAGCCATCCCGGTGCGGGAATGCAGTCATCGTCCGTAAATGCGATCAATGAACCCTTGCTGTTTTTCCAGCCGGAATTCCGGGCAGCCGCGGGGCCGCTTTTTCTTTCAAGGGGAAGAAATGAAATGGATAAATGAGGCTGTTCGCCACTGATACGCTCAATAAGCAATGCCGTTGCCGGATCGGGCCCGTCGGAGACCACAATAACCTCGAAGGCAAAGCCTCTGCACGTTTGCAGGGCTATGGCTTCGAGGCACTTGCGCAAAAGTGTGGGTCGCCGATAAGTTGGGATCACTACACTAATCAGGTCTGCCATTATTTTTCGAGGATGAAAGAATTAATGATCAGGGCGTCGAATGGTGATGTCCAGAAACATTCGATGGCATCCCGGGGAGAGCAAACAATGGGTTCGCCGCGCGTATTGAATGATGTATTTACAAGAACAGGCACGCCCGTTTTTGCCTTGAACTCCCGGATAAGCTCATAATATAACGGATGCTGCTGTGCATTAATGGTCTGCACGCGTGCCGTGCCATCCGTATGCCGTACCGCCGGGATGCGGTCCGCTTTATCATCTTTTACAGGATATACAAAAAGCATGAACGGAGAAACGGTTGCGTCTTCAAACCATTCAGGGGCATCTTCTTCCAAAACCACAGGAGCAACAGGGCGGAAATCTTCCCGGTCCTTGATATCGTTTAGCCTGGCCTGCATATCCGGGTGGATTGGTGACGCCAGGATAGACCTGCTTCCCAGCGAGCGCGGACCAAATTCCATACGGCCCTGGTACCAGGCAATAATCTTGTCCTCAGCCAGGATAGCGGCCGTTTCGCTGGCAACATTATACAGTCTCTTATAAGGCATCTTTGCCCATATCATGAATTTTTCTATCTCATCATCGGTATATTCAGGTCCCCAGTAAACGTGGTTCATTTCGGCTGTATAGCGCATATCGCCTTGCGCGTTCAACGCTACATCCAGCCACTGCGCCGCGCCCAATGCCGTGCCTGCATCGCCTGCTGCCGGTTGCACCCATACATTTTTGAACGGGCCGTGATCCCGGATCACTGCATTCATTACGCAGTTCAGCGCTACGCCGCCTGCCATGCACAGGTTTTCCGAGTTGGTTTGTTCGTGCAGCCAGTGAACCAGTTTCAGCACAGTTTCCTCCAACGCTTTTTGCAGGGAGTGTGCAATGTCATGGTGCAGCTGCTCGAAAGGATCATCTTTTTTCCGGCCCGGTCCCCACCATTGTTCCGGGTCGAATTCATCAATGGTATATTGTCCGTTGTCCTCAATGTGGATCACGGAACGGAAATCTTCTATAAAAACCGGCTTACCATAGGAGGCAAGGGCCATGACTTTGTATTCATCGGACGAATGCAAAAAGCCCAGATAGGTTGTGATTTTTTCGTATAACATACCCAGCGAGTGCGGCATGTCCACCGTCGCCAGCTGTGTAATTTTATTTCCTTGTCCTAAAAAATAGCCTGTCGTTGCCTTCTCACCGCGTCCGTCCAAAGTCAGCACGGCTGCTTCTTCATAAGGAGACGGGAAGAATGCGCTGGCCGCATGCGCATTATGATGGTTAATGAATGTCCATTTTGCATTTAAATCGCCTGCATCCGCAAATCGTTTTTGCAGATGGTGCGGATAACCGTCCCTTAGCTGATCGGGTGCTTTGCGTATGTAATTGAGAAATAATGTATCCCAGCCATTGTATACATCCGCAGCTTCCAGCACATCAGAGCCAGAAAGCAGGTCGTCCTCGTATACAGCTGCTTCGCTTACGCCATCCGGATCAAATGAATACGCAATGTGGTCCACGTCCTTCATGGTAATGCCCGCTGTTTTGAGACAATAATCAATGGCATGAAACGGAAGCTCCCACGTGGAGAAAGGAACAGGCCGTTTCCCATGCTTGATATGCGTAAAACGCTCTTCTTCGGCGGCAGCAATGATCTTGCCGTCCTTAACGAGTGCTGCGGCGGTATCGTGAAACGCAGCATTGATTCCAAGGATATACATAAGCAGTGGTCTGGTTTAAATGCAGCGGGTTGCTTACAAGTTTGGTGCCAGCAAGAAGTGTGGAACTTATTGCTTGTAAATCCGGGATTCTAAAATGTTGATAAAAATCCTGAAATCGTTTCGTCCTGACAATGAGCAGGTTTCATAACTCACTGATAATAAGGGAAGCGTTTTGTGCTGGATGGCATTGTTTTTATAACGCCGTTCTGTCCTCATCCAAATTCGCTGACCTATGCATCAAATCAACACGACAAATGGAAGGTTAAAAATCTTTACCTGGCACATTCACGGAAGCTATCTGTACTACTTATCGCAAGGTGATTATGACATTTATATCCCCGTTACTGAACGCAAGAGTGAAGGCTATTACGGTAGGGGAGAAACGTTTCCGTTTGGTCCGAATGTGATTGAAGTGCCGGCAGGGGAAGTCAGGAACATGCAGTTTGACTGCATCCTTTTTCAGTCCGAACGTAACTTCCTGATTGATCAGCATGAGGTTCTTGCCGACTGGCAGAAACAACTTCCGCGCGTTTACGTGGAGCATAACACGCCGGAAAAGCATCCCACCAATACGCGGCACGTTATGTCGGATCCGCAGGTGACGCTTGTGCATGTGACGCATTTCAATAAGCTGATGTGGGACAGCACCGGAATTCCCAATGTGAGGGTAATTGAGCACGGAGTGTGCATCCCGCAGGTTGCTTATCAGGGAGATATCCCCCGGGGCATTGTGGTGATTAACCATATACAACAGCGGGGGCGGATCACCGGTTGGGATGTTTTTGATGAAGTGAGAAAGCATGTGCCCCTGGACCTGATCGGCATGGGGACATCAGAATCCGGTGGGTTAGGCGAGGTGCTGAACCCGCAACTTCCCGAATTTATCAGCCATTACCGATTTTTCTTCAACCCTATCCGGTATACGAGCTTCGGTCTGGCGGTGTGTGAAGCCATGATGACCGGTATGCCCGTTGTTGCGCTTGCTACCACGGAATATGTGACCGTGATCAAGGATGGCGAATCCGGATTTATTGATACCAACATTGGAAATCTAATTGATAAGATGAATTCGCTCATAGCCGATCCTGCAAGGGTTGCAGATATGGGCGCCAAAGCGAAACAGACGGCGCTGGAAAAATTTGACATTAACAGGTTTACCAGTGATTGGGAAAATACCTTCAGACAAACGATCCAACTAACGATCCACAATCATGACAAAAAGAATAGCATTTATCAGTGAGCACGCTTCGCCGCTGGCAACCCTGGGCGGAGTGGATAGTGGAGGCCAGAATGTATACGTGGCCGAACTATGCAAATGTCTGGCTAAACTGGGTTATGTGATTGACATTTTTACGCGGAGAGACGATGAATATTTGTCTCAGATCGTTCACTGGCTTCCTAATATCCGCGTGATTCACATGGATGCGGGGCCTGCGCAGGAAGTGCCTAAGGAAATGCTGCTGGGATATATGGATGAATTTACCCAAAGCATGATCCGGTTTATCAACCAGCAGGACTTCCAGTATGATCTTGTGCATGCCAATTTTTTCATGTCCGGCCTTGTGGCTTCCGAAGTTAAAAAACAACTGGATATTCCTTATGTAATCACTTTCCATGCCTTAGGTAAGATCCGTATGATCCATCAGAAAGACAAGGATGCATTTCCTGCCGCCCGGATGGACATTGAGCAGATGCTTGTAGACGACGCCGATTTCGTCATCGCCGAGTGCCCTCAGGACAAACAGGATCTGATAGAACATTATAATGCTGACCCTTCGCGCATAACGATCATTCCGTGCGGGTTCAGTTCCGAGGAATTTTATCCGTATCCCAAAGAAAAAGCCAGACGTAAGCTCGGCCTTGAAAAAGATGATGTGGTGCTGCTGCAACTGGGCAGGGTTGTACCCCGCAAAGGCATTGACAATGTAATCCGCGCCATCCGGTTCCTGAAACATATTCCGAGGATCAAACTGCTTGTGGTAGGCGGTGCGGATGAGAAGCCTGACTTTGTGAATGATCCGGAACTCAAACGCCTCAAAGAAGTGGCAGAAGTAGAGGAAGTTTCCGGCGCTGTGGAGTTCGTAGGACGACGGAACAGGCAGCAACTCCGCTACTATTATCAGGCAGCCGATTTCTTCATTTCAACACCCTGGTATGAACCATTTGGCATAACACCCCTGGAAGCTATGGCTTGCGGCACACCTGTCATAGGCTCCGATGTTGGCGGCATCAAGTTTACAGTGTTAGATAAAAAAACGGGCTTTCTGGTCCCTCCGCACAATCCTAAGGCACTTGCCGATGCCCTTTTGGAAGGATTGTCATGCCCTGAAAAGTATCAGGCCTTGTGTAATAATGCCTTGAAACGGGTGAATGAGAATTTTACCTGGGCTTATGTCGCAGAAAAAGCGCATCAGCTATATTGCAAACTGAATGTTGTTTCTGCCAAGAAGCCTGTATATCTTTTTCATTATAAGAGAGCGCAAAGAAAACGGGCTCGTCTATACGGACTACCGGCCGCAAACTATGCAGTTTCCTGATTAAACCATTGAAAATATGCCTTCACAACTGATTATTGATTGTAGTAAAATTTTAAACGAAAAAGGACTGACCATTGCCTTCGCCGAAAGTGCGACGGCGGGCCGGCTAGCCGCGGAGTTTTCACTGACGGAAAATTCCGGCAGTGTCCTCAAAGGCGGACTTGTGTGTTATGATGCGGAAGTAAAAGTGGACGTGTTAGGGATGGATCCGGCTTTTATAGAAGAATTCACTCCAGAATCCGGGGAAGTTACCAAAGAGCTGGCCTTGCGCCTGAAAAACCTGATCAAATCAGATGTCCAGGTTGCTGTTACCGGGCTGACCACACCGGGTGGGAGCGAAACGGAACAAAAGCCGGTGGGCACCATTTTCATTCACATGTTCCTGAACGAACGTTCTATTGCTGCAAGGGAAGTTTTTGAAGGCTCTCCGGAAGAAATAGTGCTGCTGGCAGCAGACCTGGCCGCAAAGACAGTTATCCACGAACTGGAACAATTATGAGTATGATCTAAACCATACTCATAATTATTACTAATATCATTTTACCCCAATGTTGACCGGCTGGAGATTTCTTCTGGCCGGTCCTGTTAGTACGGTCCCGTCCGTATCAAAGCGCGCTCCGTGGCAGGGGCAGTCCCAGCTTTTTTCAGCATTATTCCAGTTCACAATGCAATGGGTATGTGTACACACGGGATCAAGCGCTTGGACCTTGCCCGTTGGATCTTTGTAAATGGCCAGCTTCTGACCGTCCAGTTCAACAATTTCACCTGAATCATCCGGTAGTTGGGCAACTGAATCGATTTCTTGCACGCCAAAGCGGTCGCCTATAAAGCGGCCCACGACATCGGCATTTTCTTTGATGACCTCTGTAAAACCAGCGATCGGCTTAATTCTTGCCGGATTGTACAGGTCTTCGTATTCGCTTTTTCCATTTAAAATAATATCGGAAAGAACCATCGCCGAAACTGTTCCCAGGATCATACCATTTCCATTAAAGCCCGTGGCTGTATAAATGCCGTCCGAGGCTCCGGGCGACTTGCCAATGTAAGGCAACCCATCCGCCGGAACATAATACTGTGCCGACCACTGGGTGTAAATGTCTTTGACGGGATAACATTGTTTTGTAAAATTGATCAGGTCAGTAAATGACTGTTCCGGGTCACCGTGGCCCGTTTTATGGTCATGACCTCCCGCTATCAGATACTTTTGTCCATCAATTTCATGCGTCCTGAAATAGTGGTAAGGCTCTTGCATATCATAGACCAGATCCTCAGGATATTCGTCGTTGGTAAGCGTAGCTGCTATAACGTAACTGCGATAAGGCGCATTCCGGAAATGGAGCACATTAACTCCGCCCGGCGGAATGTGGGTGGCATATACAACCGTTTTCGCCTTAATTTCCCGCGACGTTGCTGAGGCAATGTGAACACCATCTTCTGTTTTAATATCATCGATCAGCGTATTCCCCAATGTGACACCACCCAGCTTTTCGAACTCCGAAAGAAGGCCCTGGATGTATTTGAGCGGGTGGAATTGTGCCTGGTTTTCGAATACAATGGCTTTTTGAAACTCGGCGTTTACGGGGACTTCGTTGGTAATTTCCACTTTCACACCAGCCCGTAGCGAGCTGTCGAAAATATCATCCAGCTCCTTGGTTTCTTTCTCCGTTTGCGAATACACATATCCTTTTTTCCATTCGAAATCGCAGTCGATCTCGTAAGTTTCAACATGCTCATGGATCAGGCGTACGGACCCGGCGATGGAATCCGCGAATTGTTTGGCAGCCTCTTCGCTGAATTTGCTTTCTACTTCTGCAAAAGTGGTGTCTGCAAATGTATTAATGTGTGCCGTGGTGCCTCCGGTTGTGCCATATCCGGGATTGTGCGCGTCCACCAGGATGCAACTCCGCCCGGCCTTCTGTAAGAGTAAAGCCGTTGTTACTCCCGTAATTCCCGCACCTACAATGAGTGCGTCAAATGTCCTGGAAGTGTCGAGCCCATCAGAGGCTGCTGCACCGGATGTATTTTTTTGCCAAAGGCTTGTGTTGCGTCCGTCGCGCGTATTTTTATTATTATTTTCCATATCAATAATCTAATTTTTTCGTCAGTGCTAAACTAAAACCGTACCAACCGGCAAGCTATAAATGCGTGGTGCAGCAATAGTTTTTGAAAAGTGTTTAAAAAGATAGACTAGGGATTAATTTTGCAAAGAATCCTTCTGACATGCTATATCGTTTTACTATATTCTTCTTTCTTTTTTGCCTCACAACAAATGCACAGGTTTTGCGGAAAAGGACCACTATGCTCATGGGTGGCCGTTTTGACATCACCATCGTAGCACAAGATTCCGCCGCAGCAGAAGCGGGCATTGATGCCGTGATCGCGGAAATTACGCGGATCGAAAATCTGATTTCCGATTGGAAACCCAACTCCCAGGTTTCAGAAGTTAATGCCAATGCGGGTATCCGGCCGGTGAAAGTCGATGCGGAGGTTTTCGGGTTAACGGAAAGGGCCATTGCACTTTCCAAACTCACCAATGGTGCCTTCGATATCAGTTTTGCAGCTATGGAACGCATCTGGAAGTTCGATGGCTCAATGACAGCAATGCCCAGTGCCGATGCTGTGAAAAAATCTGTTGAAAATGTGGGTTACCAAAACATTATCCTGGATAAAGAGGAAGGGACTATTTTTCTGAAAGAGAAAGGAATGAAAATCGGGTTCGGGGCGCTGGGCGAAGGTTACGCAACGGACCGGTGTCGTGATATGATGTTAAAACAGGGCATTAAGGCTGGCATAGTGAATGGTTCCGGAGATATGAGCGCGTGGGGAAAACAGCCCGATGGCAGCGACTGGGTCATCGGCATAACGGATCCGGGGCGTCCGGGAGAACTTTTTGCAGTGGTGCCGCTTCGTCAGGGTGCCGTAGTGACGTCGGGCAGTTATGAGAAGTTTGTGGTCATAGATGGCAAGCGTTATGCGCACATTATCAATCCTGCGACGGGTTATCCTGCTACGGGCCTTACGAGCGTGACCGTTTTCGGGCCCGGTGCCGAGCGCGCCAATGGTTTCAGCACATCGCTGATGGTTATGGGCCAGGAAGCCGGAATGAAGCTCATCAACCAATTCCCGGAATTCAATTGCGTAATGATCACCGACGACGGTAAAGTGGTTACTTCAAAAAATTTCAATATTGCCAGATACCGGCCTTAGTAACAATCCATTAGCACCTGGCCGTGCGACTGAAAGTAACTGATGTTTTTCCCCAGGCGGGTTTGACAAATATGGTCCAGCAAAGCGACTACATTGTTCTGCATGGCCAACGACCCGCAAAGCATGATAACACCGTTATTGGACAGCGTTTCGGCCACAAAAGCTTCGTCCCTTGCCAGCAGATCTTTCACATATTCCCTGGCGCCTTCCCGGGAATAAGCAATGTGCAGACTGTTTAATTTCCCGTTTTTCAGGTTAGTTTGAATGGAAGTTTTGTAAAGCAAAAACGAGGCATCGTCCCGGAAACCGCAGTATAAACGGCAATCCACCGGAGCATTTTGCTGATCGATCATACCCAGGAACGGCGCTATGCCTGTCCCGTTAGAGATCATAATCACCGAAGACGCATTCTCTGGAAAGTGGAAATGCGGGTTGCCTACAATCCTGGCACCGATCTCGCTCCCTGCATTCAGGCGATAAAGATAATCCGAACCCAACCCGCCTTCATGCAATTTTACACTCAATTGAATGTTGCTACCAACCTTGCCAATAGAATAAAGCCGCTCCCGGTGATCATTTGCGGGATAAATGGCAAGTAAATCGCCGGAAGTGAAATCCGTCGGGTTATTTGCCCGAAGGCTGATGAGAAAGGCTTCGCCTGGGGTTGAAACGGTTGTTTTATCAACGACTGTAAGTTGCTGTACGGGTTCATGGCGGGTTGTTAGCGAGTCGGAGGATATAGCAAGCGCCACACCCGCATGCTGCGACCAGCTCGCTGCCCACTGACCGAACTCATCCGGGGATTTGTCATTGACGGTGTGGATTTCAAGGGCAGGAACAGCCCAATCCTGTTTGGCCAAAAGATTATCAACCTCAAACGCGAATTTGCAAAAATCGGGATAACCGTGTGAACCAAAGCCTACCACAGAAAAACGGACGGGACGGGGTTGCTTGTGCTTTTCCAGATGTGCAGCGAAATGTGCAGCATTGGTAGGCGGGTTACCCAGCCCGTAAGTAGCCGCCATGACAATGATGTTTGATGCTTTCGGATAAACTTTATAATTATTAAGCTCCGTAACATAAGCCGATCTGCCTCCTGCGATCAGCTGCTTGTGAATGGCATTGGCGAAATTAAAAGTGCTGCCGTTTTCAGATCCTACCAGGATGATAAACTCACTTTCATCCGCCGTATACTTGTTTTTTACGCGGTTAGCCCTGCGCTTCCATGTCATCGCAAAGCCTGAGTAGATGAAAAAGAGAATGTTACCCGAAGCAACTGCCAGGATAACAGCCCATATCGCATGGGTGCGCCCCGTGTGCAGGTCCAGATTTAGCTCGGTAAGCAATGCAGCCGTCGGATACCGAACCTCGCTTAAAATGTCTCCGTTGATCTGGTTAACCGTTATCTCGCGGTCGGTAAGTTTTAATGTATAGTAATCCTCAGGGTCTTCGGAAAAGGGAAATTCAATGGTTTGAACCTCGGATAAATTTATTTTTTTAAACACCTCAAAATCAGCAGGATCCCGAACAGGCCCCGACTTGATCGCATCAAAATCAACCTCGGCGGATACAACCGGGGACTCTATCAATCCAAAACGGGCCAGCGAGAGATACGTGCCACTTAATGCAATGATGAAAATAGGGATGAGCGACAGCCTGCCTAGCACCACATGGTAATACTGCGCAAAATTATCCCGCACAATGCGGCTGAAAAAACGTTTCAATCCACGCTGCCGCTGGATTATGAGCATTGTGCCGGAAACGGTGATCAGGAGCAATAAAAACGCAGTCAGCCCGATAAAAAACCGGCCTGTTTCATGAATAAAGAGCGAGCGGTGCAGCGCCGTTACCCATTCGAAAAATTCGCTTTTGGGTGCGGGGTAACCCAGCAGGCTGCCGGTTTGCGGATCAATGTAAGCTTGCAGTTTTTTCCCTTCCGCATCACTGCCTTTGATCTGTACAAACTGATTTTTATCAACCGTAAGTTCGCTGATTCCGGGATATTGTTTTCGTAAAACGGGTAATGTTCCCGCCAGCGTAGTTTCACTGAAATGATCGGTGCGGTAGGGCAGGACTTTTTCGGACAATGGCTGAAATGCCAGAATGATGCCCGTAACAGCGGCGAGGGTCAGTAAAAGAAAAGAAGATACAGCCAACGCTAGGTGGCTGTATCTCCATACAGAAATGGTCATAAGGAACTTAAACTTTAATTAGCGCTGAAACGGACGTAACGAATGTATCCAGTTCCCTCGTTTTTCGCAGCCAGTGACTCGGTGGTCAATGGGATTTCCAGGTCTTTCACGTGATATTCCTTGTCTTCCACAGCGCTCTCAAAACGGATCTTATATCCCGCGTTGATCTTGGCATTATCAATTTCAAACACGTTCACGCTCCGGTCGCCTCCCGTCACCGATGCACCCGTAATGGCGCTGATGTTGGCTTTTTGCCTGGATTGGAACTTGTGCCATTCTTTCATGCTGTTGTACCACTTTTTATCGGGCCCCAGCACATACAATGTCTTCTCGTAAGCACCTTTACTGTTAATGAGCGAAATCACGATATATGCGCCTTCACCCATGTAATTGGTCATCTGGATCATGCACTTGTATTTGCTCTTGCCGGCCGCCTGTGCAACAGCATTGTTTGGGCGGGCGATCGTCAGTGTCAGGAAAAGGAGTGTTATTTTAAATAAATCAGACATGAAAGTTATTTCAGGAAATTGACAGTTACATTGTTTTTAGATAGCGACTCATTTTCTCCCGCCAGATCAAAAGCAGTTTCGTTGAAGTTTGTCTCAATCTCTTTTTTGGCACCGATGGAAAGCAGATATTTCAGCATTGCATCGTCTTTTGAAACCATAGCAGCCTTGTGCAATGCGGTGATGCCTTCGCTGTTTTTTGCATTCACATCTATCTGATATGCTTCCAGACTTTTAACCAGTGCCAGGTCGTTTTTCGCCACTGCGATATGGTATAATGTGTTACCGTTTTTCGCCGGTGCAGCGATTTTAAAACCTTTGTCCTGCAACACTTTGATTTTTGGTCCAAACTCGCCTGCTGTTCTGGCATTGTAAGATTGTGCGAGATAAAAAGCAAGGTTATCGCCGTTTTTATCCGTTGTATTAATATCTGCACCTTTGCCGATCAGGTAACCGATCACCTCAGGAGAATTACCGCGAACAGCCATTGCCAACGCACTAACGCCCTTTTCATTCAACTGGTTAATGTTTTTAACACTGGAAAGTAATATGCCGATGGTCGCTGTATCCCGATTGCTGGCCGCAGCATTCATGAAAACCGTGTTGCCATCTTCGTCCGCTTTGTTCACATCCACGCCCTTGCTCAGGAAATATTTGATGATATCTTCCTGCTTTGGCTTGCGCACAATAGCATGCAATGCATTCTCTCCGTTCTTCCCGATAACTGTCGGTTTCAATTTCAGGCTTTCCAGATATTGATAAACTTCGATAGGGTTAGCACTGCCGCGACCGCCTTGCGCAGCCATGAGAATCGCATCCGAATTGGCAGGAACACCTTTTGCTAAAAGTGTTTTCAGAACATCGATTTTACCCGCACGGGCAGCGTAACTGAATGCATTGTGTCCGGCAGCGTCAGTGCTTTTTAAGTCCAGGCCTTTGGATATAAAATAATTGGTCAACGCCAGGTCTTTATCATTTGCTATGCCGATCAGCAATGCATTTGCACCATCATTATTCAGGTCTTTTTTCAAATCGGCGCCGTGTGCCAGGCATATGTCGTAAACCTTGGTGTTCTGCTGACCGCCGCCTGCAGCAAAGTTGATCGGCGTAGCACCGTGGCCATCCACATAATTTCCTTTCGCTCCCTTGGCAACCAGATATTCCATCAATTCCACATTGCCTCGCATAGCAGCCCAATGCAGATAAATCCGGCCGTCGTGGGTTGCCTTATCCACTGTGTTGCCCGGCTGGGTCAGCAGATATTCAATGGTAGGGTTGGGCGCTCCTGCATTGATAGCAAGCACAACCGGATCAAACATGTTGTTATTGAACTGGGCAGGATTGCTTCCTTTTTCAATCTCCGCTTTCACTGCACTCACATCCGGGGAGGTTTTCCAGAAAGATTGTTCCAGAAGGACATTCTGCTGAGCCTGAGCAGCAAACGATAAGAATGCACAGGCAGCAATAAGAAGTTTTTTCATATTAAGACGAATTAAAATAACGGGTTAACAGGTGCAACTTCCCTGTTTTGAGAGTCAAGATGCACAAAGTTAAACGATAATTGGTCTAAATATGGATTTGCAGCAAGTTTTTGAACTGAAATTAAATATGCAAAACGGATCACTTTAACACTCCGCTCGATACGATATGTTTCGACAGCTCCCTTGCAAAACGCTGCGCGCCAGGCTCACTCAGATGGCATACATCACAGAATAAAACCGAATCCTTGGGCATAACCGCCGCCATATTAAAGAAACCGGTCTTTTGTTCGCGATGGACTTTTTCCAGCATTGCATTATGCATCCGGACTCCTTTCGCAACATTCGCCGGCTTGCCCCACGTGGTCACCGGCGATACCATGTAGCAGGGCGTGAAATATTTTTTGTCGGCCTCCTCACCCGTCAATGTTATGCCGGGCGGGAAGAAGGTTGCATATTTTACCAGAAGCAGCGGGTCGTGTTTCTTGTTGGCCAGCCGGGCAATGTCATTCAGGTTGTTATAGTAGGATGCAGCCGTTTTAATGTCCTCACCATAACCGGCATATGCAGGGTCAACCTGGTCATTGCTGATGTAATTCCGGTGTTTTAGCTTGTCTATCAGTGTTTTGATTAATAAATGAATGGAGTAGGGTATCACAGTCACATTCATTTCCGGATGCTTCAACAGCAAATTGATCTCGTCATACCATTTGATGTGGCTGTAAT
Source organism: Dyadobacter sp. CY351 (assembly GCF_021502625.1). NCBI lineage: Bacteria > Pseudomonadati > Bacteroidota > Cytophagia > Cytophagales > Spirosomataceae > Dyadobacter > Dyadobacter sp. CY351. Next base: position 763,717 of record NZ_JAKFFU010000002.1, read on the forward strand.
CCGGGTAAAACATTTCGGTGGAAATGTTATTGGCGCGGTTCTCATTGATGGCTTCATAAAAAATGACTAGGTCATAGGGCTGGTTTTTGAGGAGCCGGTATTTTACGAGATTGTCGCGGGAGTTATGGCCCGGCATGGCGACATTGAAGAAGTTGAATTTTTTAACTGTCGGATAGGCCTTTTGAAACAATGTATCCAGCCGCATTTCCAACCTCGACCAATGCGTGTTGACCACCGATCCGCCCAGGATCAGGATGTTCCGGGTGTCGCCGCCACGTTCCACTTGCGCCTCCTGCATGGCTTCGATATAGGGGTAATATTTCTTTTCAAGATATCGGGCCGGCTGAAAGAACGGATAACCGACCAGGGAAAGGCCTATCCTGAAAATGACTTCTGAAAAGACATAAAGCAGCGCAGTCAAAGTCAATGAAAGATAGAATTTTCTTGATATCATGCAGGATCGTAGTAATAATTGCTTTGTCATAAGGACACATCGCTACTTCAATTTCGTTGCATAACAGCCTGGGACTTTCAGATTTATACTTACTTTTGAAAAAATGCAATTCAAGTCATGCAGATTACATTTCCAGGCATAAATAATGATAGTCCGGGTTCGCACATTCACGTAACCCTCACCGTCCTGCTTCCGCTATGCGATTAATTCCGGTCTCAACATTATTCTCAAAACAGGAGTGGCAGCTGGCGGCCGGGATTGTTTGCATTTATCTGCCTGTGCGGATATTTGTAAGCAATGTGGCGTTGGACGGAGAGACCATTTTAAATAAAATGCCGCTCTGGAGTGCTGAATTCGCTGTTAACCTGCTGTTTTTCAGGATATGGATCGCGATCATCGGTGCCATACAATACTCATCCGGCAGGCTCGATGCAACGTTTACGTTCAGGTTTCCGAGGCGGCTTTTTACCTATGCCGTTGGTTTGGTGCTGGCGGTGTTATTCAATTTTGCATTCATTTTCCTTTGGCGCAATATGGAAATGTTGCTGGCGCAGCAATTACAGATCGTCATCAAAAGGACCGAGCAGGAAATACAGCCTTTCAACCGTCAGCAAAAAGCAAAAGCGAATACGGGCCTGACGGTGATGGCTATGTTGGCGACCATTTATATGGTCTCGGTCAAGCGCAGCAATGAACAACTGGAACAAGTAAGCTTGCGCGCCGCACAGCTCGAAAAGGAGAATTTGCAAACCCGCTTTATAGCACTCAAAAGTCAATTAAGCCCTCATTTTTTGTTTAATAGCCTGAGTATTCTGACCTCTATCATTGAAAAGAATCCGCAGCAATCGGTGGTGTATGTCAATAGGTTATCCAAATCCTACCGTTATATACTGGATCATTCCGATCTGGAATCGGTAACATTGAAAACGGAGCTGGATTTCATTGAAGCGTATGTTTTTTTACTGAAATCGAGGTTTGAGGAAAAGATGCATGTGCACATCGAAATCCCTGCTGCTGCCCATTACCAATACAAAATCGCTCCGCTCACATTGCAATTGCTCATTGAAAATGCGGTGAAGCACAACCAAATGTCGCTGGAAAATCCTTTGCATATCAGTATTGAAATGATTGATTTTCAGCTGATTATTAGTAATCTCATCAGAAAGCGGAACAACGTGCCGGCTTCGGCTGAAATAGGACTGTCCAACATTATCCGCAGATATGGATTGCTGACCAAAGAGCCGGTAACGGTCTCTGAAACAGGCGTTTCATTCGTTGTGAAAATCCCATTGCTGACATGAAAGTATTGATCATTGAAGATGAAGGCCAGACTGCCGAACGCCTGGAAAACCTCATTCACAGGTATGACAAGACGATCCGGGTGCTCGACAAAATCGCGTCTGTTGAAAAGACGCTGGCATATTTTGCAAAACAAAATGCGGAGCTTCCAGACCTGATCTTCATGGACATTCACCTGGAAGACGATCTTGGATTCCGTATTCTGGAAGAGCTGAAACTAACCGTTCCGGTTATTTTTACAACCGCTTTCAACGAATATGCATTAAGGGCCTTCAAAACATTCAGTATCGATTATTTGTTAAAACCAATTGATTATCAGGAGCTTTCGGAGGCCATCGACAAGTTTAAAACCATTGTAAAACCTACGTTGCCCGAAAATCGGTTCGCGCGGTTACTGGAAAATTATAAGGAGTCGGCCTATAAAGAGCGGTTCATGGTCACGGCCGGAACGCGATTGCAGAGCATTGCGGTGGCGCAAGTCGCCTATTTTTCCTATGAGCGAAAGACCACGCTGTTGAACACAACAGACGGGAAATTTTATAGCCTTGATTACAGTTTGGATAAGCTTGTTGAACTGCTTGATCCGAATCGATTTTTCAGGGTTAACAGGTCGCAAGTGATCTCTTTACATTCCATCCGGTCGGTGAATCAGCATCCCATGGGCAAAATGGTCGTGGAAATCGAGCCTACGCCACGAGTTGAAGTGACTGTAAGCCTGGATCGCATTGCTGCATTTAAGGATTGGCTCGGTAAATAGGATCATTGATGCATTACTTAAATCCGATATAACTGTCATTCAGGCCAAAATTCCCGGCATTCAGCTCCTGCCTTCTTCCATTCCTATGCTTATCCGGCTATCTTATGAAGCGCTTTAATGTACGAGCGGACACATTTTGATGACCGGGGCAAAACGATGGAATTATTGAAACCCATAAAGTATTTTAATTTTAAAGACTGCGATCAGGCAGAGCTGGGCGCTGTGGCAACGATCACGACGGGATGCCAATATGCTCAGTTTGAATGGCCCGATGAAAATTTACAACCATTCACACTCATTGAAAAACTGGTCGGCGACAGTATTATCCTGGGAGAACCGAAATATATGCGCGTTTCCGAGCGCGAGAAAAAGAAGTTCTGTTTCCTGCATGGCGACATTATATCTACCCATAACAGCAGTTCCAGCCAGCTTGGCAATTGTGTCCTTTTCGATCTTCCCCATTTTGTTTTACATACCAAATACCTGCGCATTGTTGCCAATGAGCACCTGAACAGCCATTTTCTGTTACTAATGCTTACCCAATTACGTCTGGAAGGAAACATTCACAGGATCGCAAAACAAAAAGGCAGTGTTTATTACGTGAGTATAGAAGATTTGAAGCGGTTGAAAATCCTTGTTCCCACAATAGAACACCAGAAACAATTGCTCGATTTTCATATCCGCGCTTGACTAAGCACATTTGTCTGCTTATGTTAGGGGCGAATAAGCATCGGGGATTTTACAATTAAGATATGTCGATTACCAAAGAAGAAGAATTAACGGGAATGCAGCGTGCGAGTGAAGTGGTTGCCGTAATCCTGAAAAGAATGACGGCGTTTGCAAAACCCGGAATGACAACCAAAGAACTCGACAATTTCGGGGCTGGGCTTTTTAAAGAATTTGGGGCAAAATCAGCGCCTAACCTCGCTTATGGCTTTCCCGGTTGGACGTGTATCAGCGTTAATAATGAGTTTTGCCACGGCATCCCAACGGACAGAACGATCTTGCGCGATAGCGATCTGGTGAACATTGATGTTTCGGCAGAAGTGGGTGGCTACTGGTCTGATAACGGCGGATCATTTGTGTTGGGACCAGATACAAACGGGCATCAGCAGCTTGTGGACGCCTCCAAACAAATCCTGAAAAAGGCGATCAGCAACATCAAAGGCGGCGTAAGAATCTCGGATATCGGTTTTTTAATAGAATCAGAAGCCAGAAAACGCGGTTATAAGGTGATCAAAAACTTGAATGGCCATGGAATAGGACGGCATCTGCACGAAGAACCGTCCGAAATTGCCAATTACCGCGATCGTTCTAATACGAGGCGCTTCAAGAAAAACTCAGTAGTTGCCATCGAAACGTTTATTTCAACACGTTCATCGCTGGCCGTGGAAACAGGCGACGGCTGGACAACGGTAGGGGACAAAGGCGGTTTCATGGCTCAGCATGAGCACACAATCGTGGTAACCGACGGCGCGCCGATCATTTTAACGGCCAGCAACGATATCTGGGCATAATAACAGCACATTTACATTTTCCCGACAACAGCCATTACAAGTGTGGCGGCGTTGTGAGCGGCAATGTCGTAAAAGGCCATAATGTCATTTTGCGCTTTTTCATTGGCATTGTCGCTCAGGCTGCGGATGATCAGGAAAGGTGTGTTTTGTTGGTAACAAGTCTGGGCAATAGCAGCACCTTCCATCTCAGTTGCAGCGGCATTCAGCTCTTCACGGAGGCGTTTGGTGATAATTTCAGAAGAGACAAAAATATCGCCTGTGACAATAATTCCCTGCTTTACAGCTGGTTCAAAACTGCCGTTGTCGCGTTTGATCTTAGAGAATGTAAGTCCCTTAGAAACGGCTAACGCCTTCTTAACCAATGTACTGTCACAAACAAATGACCTCGGGTTTTCCAACATTGTTGCCGGGTTTTTAGTAGACCAATATTGCATCCCGTTGTCTTCGGCCATACCAAAATCGTGGTAGGTCACATGTGTCCCAATCACTATGTCGCCTGGGTTAAGCGCAGGGTCAATGCCGCCCGCGATTCCGGAAAAGATAATTTCGCGTGGCTTGAAATGTTCGATCATCAAAGTCGTAGTGATCGCAGCATTCACCTTCCCGATCCCCGTTTGCGCCAATACAATCTGGCGGCCATTTAATTTGCCTTTTGTAAAGCGGATCTGCTGTATGATCGTGTCTTTTTTCTCCTCCATTCTGCTTTGCAGCAACACCAGCTCAGGAGGAAATGCACCAAGAACGCCCGTTATGCTCTGCGCATTAATGTTTGTAATTTGTAAAAATAAGAGAAGAAAAATAAGGAGTGATTTTTTCATAAAAAGTTAAAGAATGAGCGCCAGAATGGCAAAAATGTCAATGATCCAGAGCGCCAGACTGATTTCCCTGATCTTTCCCGTTGCAATATGCAGTGCGGTCCAGCTCAAAAATCCCCAGATAATTCCTTGCGTAATGGAGTAAGTGAATGGAATTAGCACCATCGCAAAAAATGCTGGAAACGCTTCGCTCAGGTTCCCCCAATTGATCTTAACAACTGGTTTCATCATAAAAACGCCCACTAATACAAGGGCCGGAGCAGTTGCAATAGCCGGAATAGCGCTTAATAATGGCGATAAAAAAAGAAAAGGAAGAAAAAGAATCGCTCCCGCGACAGCGGTAAGTCCTGTTTTTCCACCTTGCTCAATGCCTACGGCCGATTCAATGTATGCAGTTCCCGGGCTGCTGCCGACCAATCCAGCGATGGTGGTGGAAAAGGCGTCGGTAACGAGTGATCTTTTAATGTTCCTGGGTTCGCCGTTCTCATCCAGCAGTTCCGCCGCTTCGGCGAGTCCTACGAATGTGGAAAGACTGTCGAACATATCCGTGAAAACAAATGCCAGGATAATAGGGGCCAGGCTCCATTTCAGTGAATTGACCATATCCAGCTCGAAAAGCAGGCTGAAATCAGGTTGTGAAACAATGGTGTCGATGTTGATAATGGTCTCCGTTCCGCCCCACCAGCGTCCGATTGGCCAGGCGAGCAGGCTCGTTAAAACAATGCCGATAAGAATGCTGCCTTTAATATTTTTGATCAAAAGAACGACCGTAATTAATAACCCCGCGGCAAATGTGAGCGACGAAGCATTTAATTTGCCCAAACCCACCATTGTTGCGGGATGGGCAACGATGAATTTGGCATTTGCAAAGCCTATTAATGTAATAAAAAGGCCGATTCCGGCCGCTATGGCAAACCGCAGCGATTTTGGAATGGCCTTTACAATGTAGGCGCGCACATTAAAAAACGATAGCAACAGGAAAAAGATACCCGACCAGAACACAGTCCCCAGCGCAACTTGCCAGCTCAGTTTCTCGGTAAAGACTGCTGTAAATGTAAAAAATGCATTCAATCCCATTCCCGGCGCAACCAGGATCGGATTATTTGCATAGAAACCCATCATTAAGCTGCTGAAAAAAGCAACCAGAATTGTGGCCGTCAGCACTGCCGAAAACGGCATACCCGTTTGGCTTAATATGGATGGGTTGACTACGATAATGTACGCTGTGGCCAGAAACGACGACACTCCTGCAAGAATTTCAGTGGACAATGAAGTGTTGTGTTTCTTTAATTCAGCAGCGGAAAACATACGTATCGGTTTATTTCAAAGATATTGATTGCGCTTTGTTTAAAAAAATGCATCGACAGGAATGGCAACTCACTTGTCCGGGTTAGTACGGTCCGGATTTTAATAGGGATCACCAGCCAATGCCATAATCTTCCCCATGGTTGCTGGATCCGCCCCAGAAGCTTTTATGTTGCCAGTCAAAATAGATCGCATTGATCGGTCCGCTTGTTCTCGGCTGAAAGTAAAGCTTGTAACCCATTCTGGTAAGTTCTTTTCGGGACCAATCGGGCATGGCTTGGTTGAGTATAAGCCCGCCCGGCTCTTTTTCATGTGCTCCAAAGCTTGCATACATTTGCAAGGTCTTAAAGCTGGGTGCTTCCGTAGCCTCCTGCACCGTCATGCCAAACTCCACCATATTCAGAAAGAATTGCAGCAGCAACTGGTCCTGTTCATCCCCGGCTTGTTTTGCAAATGACAAAAATGGCTTTCCATCTTTCAGCGCAAGGCTTGGCGTCAAGGTAACCCTCGGCCGTTTGCCCGGCTCTACAACATTGAACGGGTTTTCCTTCGCATCCAGAACGAATGACTGCATACGCTGGCTCAATCCCACACCCGTATTGCCTGCAATGCAGGCAGGCACCCAGCCGCCACTGGGCGTAATGCTTACCACCCAGCCTTCTTCATCGGCTGCTTCCACAGATGTCGTCCCCGCTGTGAACTCATCCATATATTCATTACTTAATCCGTTCGCGTTACGGTTAAGCGAAGCATGGAAATTTCCCCATGACTTAATTTGATCTGCATAAGGGTTTTTCTTTCCCTCGAATGGATACGGATCTCCGGGAAGTGCCTTCGCATCATTCGTTTCCCAATTGATCTGCTTGATTCTTTCCTTGGCATATTCTTTCGAAAGCAAACCTTTCATTGGTTCCTCAGGTGCAAAAGCCGGATCACCATAGTAAAAGTCCCGGTCGGCAAAAGCCAGGTTCATGGTCTGATACAACGTGTGCACGTATCGCGATGAGTTGTAACCCATACTTTTCAGATCGAAGTTTTCCAGCATATTCAAAGTCTGCAATAACACAGGGCCTTGCGTCCATTGCTGCATTTTATAGACATCGATCCCTCTGTAAGAAGTCATCAGCGGTTCCTCGATCTTGACTTTCCAATTGGCCATGTCCTGTTCTGTGATCAGGCCGCCTTGTTCCTTCGTTCCTCTGGCGATTTCTTTGGCAATGTCACCTTTATAAAAACGGTCGTAAGCTGCATAAATCGCTTCTTTCCGGCTCTTCCCCTTTTTTAATGCTTCCTGTTCTGTGTCAACCAGTTTTTGCAACGTCGCCAGCAAGTCTTTCTGAACAAATATTTCGCCCGCATCCGGCGCCTCCCGTTTTGAACCAAGATGTGGCAGAAACACTTTGGTGGAATATGGCCACTTTTTTATTTCGGCCTTATCTCTTTCGATCGCATTGGCAGTCTGTGCTTCGATGGGATATCCTTCCGCCAGTTGCATTGCTGGTGCGAGCACTTCTTTCAGGGACATTGAACCATATTCTGCCAGCATTGTCATTAAACCACCAGCCGTTCCCGGCGTTGTTGCCGCCAATGGCCCATATTCCGGTGGATATTTCATGCCCTTGTTTTTAAAAAAATCAGCGGTTGCCCCGGTCGGAGCAACACCCATCGCATTGATTGCGATTACTTTTTTCGTTTTTGGGTTATAGATCAGCGCCTGCGTTTCACCGCCCCAGCTCAACACATCCCACATGGTGCAGGTTGCTGCCAGCATTGCGCAGGAAGCGTCAATCGCATTCCCGCCTTTACTAAAAATCATCGCTCCCGCCGTAGCCGCCAACGGTTTTCCGGTAATGCCGATCCAGTGCTTGGCATGCAAAGGAGGTTTTTGCGTGGTAACCGGAAAGTTGTTAAAAGACTGACCATTTGCTGCAAAAGCACATATGCTGAGAACAGACAAATTAAGTAGGAGACGTAATTTCATAAACGTAGCTGGTTCAGGTTTTGCGGGATCAACAGCCTTAATCATACTGCCGTCCTTACGCAATTTAAACATTTACTCATTGCTGAGCCGCCCACTAGTGAATTTTGTTACTCCACATATGTTGCTACCCCATATATGCGGCAACTCCTGGTATTTTGTTTACGCTAACTATTGAATGTTGTTCATGATGTGACACCCGCACGCCATGAACCTAACCATTCAAAACAGTGAACCTTGTGTATAACTGCCTCCTGGAACTCCAAGAAGTGGGAAGTTTGCGATTTGCTCGTATTTAGAGCCTGTAACCAGTGATCTCCTAAGGAGAACCATTTCGCTGGCTTGAAATGATGCCAGGAACTCGCGGTAAAGCCAATCTATGGCTGCCTTGGCGGTTTGCAAGGCGCTCATATTCCTTGCAATGGTGAAATGCGGATCTTCACAAAAATGATTCTCGCCGGGCGCCCATTGCCGCACGTGCCGGCCTATTTCTGATTTCAACTTTTTAGTCAGATCAAGCACCTGATCGGACGCCGTTGTTTCCAGATCGACATAAAATTTCCCGTATTCGTACTTCTTGAATTGCGTCAGCGAAATGGACAATGGAGATGTATGGCGGGCCACTTTCTCAAATCCCTGGATAATGCGATCCACTTTGTTTTCATGAATCGTACATTTGAAGAGCGTAAGGTGCGGTACCAGGTTCGCAGCATAGGCGCACCCATAATTTTCCTCAAAATAACGCTTTACATTATGAAGCAATGCTTCCGTCACCTTATCACAAGAAAATACCAGGAGATATTCATACATGTGATGCCTGATGCTGGCCAGTGTATTCCAATGGTTGTTGTCGATGTGAACGCGTTTCATAATTTTTGCTGATGAAGTGTAACCTTGATGTAAAAATAATATTGTTATTTTAAATATCAAACATTTGACACTAAAAATATCTGAAAAATTTTAGATAAGCTGTTGACAGGGATTGTTTTGGCATGAATCGACTTTATTAGCTGTGGCTTTAAACAGGTAACACACTAGTTGGAAACAAAAAAACGACGCAGCCAGGACACATTGGTCACTAAGCTACGCCGTCGTGGTAGAGAAAGATTCACTTTATAAAATCATACAAGCGCATGAATAGGGATTTTTGATCATAGTAATCAGTTTTTGATCAATTTAGAAGAATGTAATGTTCCATCCTGCTCACGGACCTGTATAACATAAATGCCTGCTGTAAGCTGTTTCAAATTGATTGCACCATCAGGCAGCTTTTGTAGTTCACTCTTATTGGCTTCGTACACAACACTGCCGGATTTACTTACAATTTTTACATTTTCGGGTTGACGTGCATCCGGCATTTCAATGGTAAGCCAATCTGCTACTGGGTTTGGATGGAATGCAACAGCGAAATTATTTGCCACCCGAATATTCCGGATTCTGCTGAATGCAAATTTTCCATCATTGTCTACCATACGCAAGCGGTAATAATGCACAGCTGCTAACGGTCGCTCATGTACGTAGGAGTAAGTGCGTTCTATCTTGCTATCGCCGTTTGAATTTACGTCTCCGAGTACGAGCCAGTTCTTCCCATCTGTGCTATGCTGAATTTCAAAGAAATCGCTATTGGCTTCAAACGAAGTGCTCCAAGTAAGAACAACATCATTTTCCTTTTGTGCGGCAACGAAGTCCACCAATGTAACAGGCAGCCCACTGCCGGATTCTGTTGCAGTGAGGGTGCTGATGTTCGTCCAGTCTCCTGATTCGGAAACATTGTTCAAAATCGGGTCGGGTGTGCTTTTGTTCGTCGGAATCGTGTAAATGTGATCTGGTCCTGCATGTGTGATTTGCAGCACATTTTCATTGTTACCATTCAATTCTGATTCAAGATAAGTGATCAGCACTTTTCCTTTAAAAGTAAGTGGGCTCGCCAGATTGTAAACACGATTGATGCTGCCCGTTGGCTTACCAGCAATTGCCACATCCGAATGTGTTATTTCATTGTTGTTCAGGTTCGTCGCTTCGGTTGGCGTCAGTGACAAAGAGCTAACGGTCACGGTTGTTCCCGGCGATATAAAGAAGCTGTTCGCGCCTGTCTTCAATTGCGCCTGTGCCTCTGCAAAAACGGCTGTGAAGCCTAGCAGTGCTATTATGGTATGTTTTGTTTTCATAATATATTATTTGACTATTGAATGAACTGAATTTTTTTGCATCAAAGCTTTTGTAGCATTCTTCCGTTGAAATGAGCAGTGGAGTTTGCGGTTTCAAGCTCTACACCGTTTACTCCCGATTTCCCCCTGACATTTACAACATCGCCTTGCTGCAATTGACAATCGATTGATATGATCGATGTATACTTGGAACTTACCTTGTATTTGTAGTCTAGTGCTAGTTCTGAGACATTATTTCCGCTAAATCTGACCAATTGCAACGAAGGACTGAATTCCAAGTCCGGATCTCCGTGGGTCCATTCAACCATGGCGTCAAAGTGGTAAATTCCATTAAATGGAGCAACGAAGCTGTTAGCCAGAGGGTTATAATTTCCACCGACATTATATGTGATATTGCCAAAGTTAACCGTGACAAACTCCTGTCCGCCTGATGAATTGATATTGCCTCCACCGTTGATGCCCACTTCTGAGAAAGCGACAATGTTTACAGCCGGTGCTTGCCATGTTGCATTACCATTGGCGTCTGATGTCAGTATTTTACCGTTGCCAGGGGATTGTCCGTTTCCTGCGATTTTAAGGTTTCCAGAAACGTGTAAGGCAAGTCCCGAAGTGCTTGCCGCCAAAACTCCTACTCCGGACGAGCTCGTTCCTGAAACACCTATCCCCGTATCGGAGGCACCTCTAACACCTATCACTTCGGAGGATCCAGAAATTGCGACGGAATTTTGCGAAACGCCCGAATTCGAAACATAAAACAACGCAACATTACTGTTCCCGATCTGGCTGAAAGGGAAACTTAGTTTTGAACCAACTATTCTCCAAAAAGGATTGTTACCATCACCGGAATTGTAGTATAAGCCTTCACTGCCCGCCAGCGTGTTCGTATTATAAATCAACAAGCCCTTTGCTGGATTGGGAATTGTTATTTTATCCGATTCCGATTGCAATGAGATCTTCGGAAAAAGAACACCCTTGTTGGTGCTATTTACATCCAGTATGGCGCTAGGGTGTGGCGAATTTGTGTTAATGCCGACGCTTTGCGCAGAAGCGCTTTCCCATAATAGCGTTGTTGTTAAAAGGATGAATAATTTTTTCATAAGTATCTTAATTTTGGGGAGTTAAAAATTATAGTTCTATAGCAAGATGTCCATTAAAGTGTGCATCCCTATCAGACATCGCAAGGGCTACCTGAGTCCCATAAGACCTGGCAATCACATTTACCTGATCGCCTTGCTCTAATTCACAATCAATGGCTATGTGTGATGTATGAGATCCGTCCGTTGACCATGCCCTGCTTTCTGACACCTCTGTGGTAACTCCGCCTCTAATTCTAACAAGCTTCATTGTAGGGCCAAAAAGGTCGTCTGAACTTTTCTCCCATCTTGCCATTACGTCAAAATGATAAATCCCATGTTTTGGAGCATTAAAAGTGCTATGCGGAGCCATATTAACGTCATTGTAACTTCCGCCCCAATCGTAAATCTGATTTGCGAATGCAACTTTGACGAAAGTGCTTTCAGACATATTCTGGCTGCCACCTCCAAGAATGCCACTCGCCTGAAAACCATTGAAGATATTATCAAATTCGTTAAGCGGTGTTTCCCAGGTTGCATTGCCAACACCGTCCGATGTTAGAACTTTTCCTGTCCCTGGCGATAATGTCGGGCCATCATATTTGAATTTGCCATTTACTTCTAGCGCAAGTCCAGTAAGTGAAGAAGCATACACCCCCGTTCCATTTTGAATACCTCTTCCCATAACCGCCGTCCCGGTCGACGAAAGGCCTGCTATCGCTTGTCCAGCATTAGCATAGCCTCCAATTCCAGCAGAATTGCCGGTTGTCGTCGTATTCTTAATAGAAAAAAGCGCCCCCGAACTTGTCGCAGTTTGATTAAAAGGAAGCTTGATGTTTTCCTCGATACTCTTCCAATCAGGACTCGCAGCCGTACCGATATTGAAGTAAAAGCCTTCTTTATCCAGTAATCCGGGATTTGTGTTGAAGATTAGCAATCCTCTTTCTGGGTTTGCGACGGTTCCGGCATCGGTGTTTGACTGCAAAAAAACCCGAGGCAGCAACACCCCCTTGTTCGTAGCCTGAACATCCAGCGCCGCGCTGGGGTCTGGGGTGTAGGTGTTGATTCCCACATTCTCGATGGTTTGTGCGAAGAGCTTTTGCTGGAACCAGAGTAGGGAAAATAGTAAAACAATTTTCTTCATAACATAGTAAGGTTTACAAAGTTGAAATGACGCGTTTCCTTAACGCGTTTGATAAAAATTGCGGAGATTCTGAATTCTTGGGTAATCCATTGTGCCAGTAGACGGTTTGAGTTATTTTAAGGTAAAATCATTCAGGCTAAGACCTCCATTTACGCGTCCTCTTCAAGTGGGTGTACAGGTGCGCTTTCACTTTTTCAGATAGTTTTACAAGTAACTTTTCAACTGCAACAGACTTTTGACTTTGTTCTTTTACCATATTCATTACCATGCTTATTTTGAGATATTGCCGTAAACACCTGGGGACAGTCTGGATGTGTATTTTGACGTTGGGTTCTGTTTTTCTGACGGGTTATACGGATAATAAAACGGTTGTTGCCAATTACAAGGATTCCCTGGAACTGGGTTCGTTCATAGAGGATGGCTTTCCATATATTTCCACATCAGTTGATGCGCGTAAGCTTGGACCGGCTTACCCGCAGGACAATATGGCGGCGCGAACATTGGCTTTGCAGCTCGGTAACGACACTTATGTTTGTTTCGACACCGACCTTTTGCGCTGGTCGGTGGCGTGGACTGGGAAGTATTTGCCGATGGTTTTGATGGCGCAGGTCTCGTATAAGGACTTTTTTAATAAGAATAATAAAATCGCTTCACTCACCGGAGAAGCGAAAATAGCCACGGGTGTTTATCCAGGCTGGACTCTGGAAAAGCCGTTTTCGGGAGATTTATCCAACATTAATGAAACAAAGCAGCCAACCTGGGCGCCGATGCCTGCGGAGCAAGGTCGGTGGAAAGGCGTTTATGTCTATGGTAATGAGGCTGTTTTGACCTATACGGTGGGGAGTGCCGACGTTGCCGAATTGCCGGGAAGCACGAAGTTTGAAGATCAAACGGCTTTTACGAGAGCATTTCAATTTGAAAACACTACAAAGGAAATTTTCCTGACAGCGGCAGAAGTCCGGCAGGCAACCGGTTCGGAGGTGAAGGGCAAAATTGCATATCTATACCACGGGGCGAACAAGGATACAGTTACGGCGGTCGGCATTCTGGGCAAAGGAGGTTCATTGCAGCCTGAAATTACGGGTAATCAGTTCTTGACGGTAAGAGTTCCTGTATCTCAAAAGGCTATCAATGAGACGGTTGTAATCTGGAAAGGCCCTGCCAGACTTAAAAAAGCATTTGAAAATTATTGCAAAAAGGGCAAGGTGACCATTCCCGACTACAAAAAAGGCGGGCCGGCTCTATGGAAAGAAACGGTTTTTACCAAAGGGAAACTCTCGCCGGACACGGCCGCTTTTGTGACGGATCAGTTAACGCTTCCTTTGCCGAATCCGTGGAAGCGCAATGTGCGTGTGGCAGATGTTGGGTTTTTCAAAGATGGGCGTGCCAGCGTAGTGACTTTCGAGGGAGATGTGTGGATGATCGAAGGAATTGATAAAAACCTTCAAAATCTGAAATGGACGCGCTTTGCTTCTGGTTTTCATGAGCCTATGAGCATTGAAATCGTAAATGATCGGGTTTATGTATTCGGGCGGGAAGGCATTGTGAAATTGCACGATCTTAATAAAGATGGCGTGGCTGATTTCTACGAAAATTTCTCCAATGTGATGGAGCAATCGGCCGAATCGAGAGAATGGGCTGCGGATATGGTGGCGGCGCCGGACGGTAGTTTTTACATTGCGAAAGGCGGAAGCCTGGACAACGGGCCGGGAATGACTGCCAAAACCGGCAAAGGTTTCAGATCCGGATCGACGCAGAATGGGGCGATCCTTAAAATAAGCCGGAATGGTCTGAAATCGGAGGTGATAGCAACGGGGCTAAGGGGGCCTTACCTTGGAATTCATCCTGAAAAGGGCATTCTTACCGCTTCGGATCAGCAGGGAAATTTCGTTCCGTCAACACCTATTTATTTAATTAAAAAAGGGGATTACTATGGCGTTCAACCCACTGCCCACCGCTCAGATAATCCGGAAGTGGCGCCTCCGCTGACCTGGATTCCGCATAGAGTGGACCGTTCCAGCATTAGCCAGGCGTGGATTACCGGCAATAAGATGGGCCCGCTGAATGGCAGCCTGATCCATTTCTCATTTGGCCGGCCGGGTTTGTTCAGAGTTTTGATTGATAGTTCTTCGAATGTAACGCAGGGAGGGGTTTCGGTCATTCATGCTGATTATCCTGCGCCGACCTCCAAAGGCATCGTTAACCCGGTCGACGGGCAGCTATATGTTGCCGGTTTCAACTTGTGGGGCTCTACTTCGACGGGCATCAGTGCATTGCTGCGCCTGCGCTCTACAGGTAAGCCGAGCTATCTGCCCAACCAGTTTAAGGCTGGCAAACAAGGGGTTATCCTTGGTTTTGATGCAGAGCTTGATCCTAAAATGGCAGCTGATGCAGCCAATTTTGCAGTGAAAAGATGGAATTATCAGCGCACGGAAGAATATGGTTCGGGTCACTTTAAAATGGATGGCACTTCCGGCGAGGAAACCTTGACTGCTGCCGCTTCCTATTTGTCGGCAGACCGTAAAAAGATTCTGATCCTGGTCCCCGGAATGGCCGAGGTGATGCAAATGGAAGTTTCGTATAAGCTGGCTGCGGCTGACGGCAAAAAGATGAACGACAGCTTCTGTTTTACGGTGAACAAAGCGGAAAATATGGATTTGACGTCGTATGGGTTTGGCAATGTTGACCTTGCCCTACTGGACGTCAAAATGCCGGTAATTGCGGAAAAGGAAGACAAAAAGGTTATGGTTTCAGCGGAACACGGCCGGGAAATATTCCAAAAAATGGCCTGCGCCGGCTGCCATTCGGAAGGCTTGAAAACAGACGGAATGTATGGCCCGCCGTTTCAGAATCTGTACGGTTCCAAACGCGTTTTTGAGGATGGAACAAGCGCAGTTGCAGACGAAAAATACATTAAGGAATCTATTCTGAAACCGGGCGTCAAAATCGTGAAGGGTTACAATGAAGAGATGCCCTCGTTCGTCGGCATCCTGACGGAGCCGGACATTGAGTCTGTTACATTATTTATTAAGTCTTTGAAAAAGTAGTTGATTTAAATCTGAAAAGTGAAACAAGGAGCTGCTTTTTCGTGAGGGTTTTGATTAGAAAGACGGTTCCTGAATGAAAGTCCGTTCAGCCATACATTGCAATGCTGTAAAGTAAATGTGTCCGGGAACAATTGTTGTATTCTCTGTTGCAACATTAAACGGATATCATGACGGACATTACAAAATTACCCGAATCGGCGACTATAATTCTGGCGGGGGCCACGGGCGAGCTGGGTTTTCTGATTGCAGGCTTTATATTGAAGCGCGGTGGGGTCGTGAAGGCACTCGTCAGGCAAGGCAGCAGCAACCCCCGCGTTTCAGAACTCCGGCGTATAGGGGCCGAAATCATTGAGGTGAATTTTGCTAATGTCGACGAGCTGACACGCGCTTGCGCCGGCGGGACTTGCTTAGTTTCAGCGCTATCAGGGCTCCGGGACGTGATTGTTGACATGCAGATGCGTTTGTTAAATGCTGCTGTTGCTGCCGGTATTCCGCGATTTATTCCTTCCGATTTCAGCATTGATTTCACCAAGCTGCCCGATGGCAGCAACCGCAACCTTGATCTCCGGCGCGAATTTGGTCGTAAGCTAAATGATGCGCCCATTGCGGCCACATCTATCCTTAATGGAATGTTTACAGACCTGTTAACCGGTCAGGCTCCCGTGGTTTTGTTCAAAATCAAACGCGTGCTTTATTGGGGAAACGCGGATCAGCCCATGGACTTTACAACCATGCGGGATACTGCTGATTATACCGCAGCTGCGGCACTGGATCCTACTACGCCGCGTTATCTGCGGATTGCGGGAGAGGTGGCGACGATCCGGGACATTCAGCGGGCAGCCTCGGAAGCGACGGGTGAAAAGTTTGGTACATTGCGTCCAGGTGGCTTGGGTTTTCTTGGCACGATGATCAAAATCACCCGCACCTTATCTCCGCAGAACGACGAAGTTTTTCCGCCCTGGCAGGGCATGCAATATCTTCAAAACATGTTGAGCGGCAAGCCAAAAATGAGTCCGCTTGACAACGATCGCTACCCGGATATCCGCTGGACGCGCATACGCGAAGTGCTGGCAGCGCGCTGATACAACGGGTAGACTTGCGGGCAGATAGCGCTTTTTGAACTATGTATAAGAAAATAAATATCATTATGCAGGTCCAAAATGACAATCAAAAGCAATGAAGCCATTTTTTGAATCTTCGGAGCCGGACATGTCACTCGATCGTGTGGATGGGCGGGTAAAAGTGACGGGGGCCGCGACTTATTCAGCAGATTACCACTTCCCTGATATGGCCTATGCTGTGCTGATTACCAGTACAATAGCAAAAGGAAGCATTGTAAGCATTGATTCCAAAAAAGCGGCGGCTGTACGCGGTGTCCTCGCTGTGATCAGCCATTTGAATTCCCCTGGCGTTCCGGGATATGGGGATGTTAAACAACCGGCCGAAAGAGCGGCTGTCGGAACAGCATTTCGCGTTTTCTATGATAACCTCGTGTATTTCAGTGGCCAGCCGGTTGCTATGGTGGTCGCGCAGACATTGGAGCAGGCAAATCAAGCTGCATCACTCGTCAAAGTAAAATACCAAAAGGAGGCTCATCAGACTGACTTTGAGGAAAATATAAAAAATGCTGCCCTAGCAGAAGGCGTACAGAGAAATAAAAATTCACCTTTTCAGGATTATGTAAGGGGAAATCCAGATGCCATTAATGAAGCGAAAGTAAAAATTGAGGACACTTACACGATCCCTACGCAGCATCACCAGCCCATCGAGCCGCACGCGATCATTGCGGTTTGGGAAGGCGCGGATAAATTGACCATTTATGATAAAAATCAGGGAGTCAAGTCTGCCCAGGGGAATCTGGCGCAAGCGTTCAAGCTGCCTCGGGAGAATGTAAAAGTGAACGCGCAGTTCATTGGCGGTGCATTTGGATCGGGCATCCGTGTATGGCCGCACACGGTGGCAGCGGTGCTGGCAGCCAGGAAGCTGAATCGGCCGGTGAAGCTCGTTCTGGCCCGTGAGCAAATGTTCACATCCGTCGGTTATCGTCCCTATACGGTTCAAAAAGTGGCTATGGGGGCAGATGAGCAGGGCACGCTTTCCGCCATTGTGCACGAAGGGGTAGGGCAGACCTCCACTTACGAAGAACATTTGGAGCGGACCATCCTCGCGTCCCGCGCCATGTATGCCTGCCCGAATGTGACTACGCAATACAGGCTTTTGAAACTGGACGTTAACACGCCGACATGGATGCGCGGGCCCGGCGACGCAACGGGAATGTTTGCACTAGAATCAGCATTGGACGAGCTGGCCTATGCATTGAAAATCGATCCGCTGGAAATGCGGTTGCGCAATTATGCCGAATGTGACCCGGAAAGGAATCTGCCGTGGTCGGCGAAAGGACTTCGGGAATGTTACAAACTGGGAGCTGAAAAATTCGGTTGGAAAGATCGGGTCATGTCACCTCGCTCGATGCAAAAAGACCATATGCTGGTTGGTTATGGAATGGCTTCGAGCCTTTATGGTTTTCACCGGCACCCGAGCAAAGCCAGAGCGATTATGCTCGCCAACGGGTCCGTTATTGTGCAAAGCGCAACGATGGATATTGGGCCGGGAACAGGAACGGCCATGACCAGCATTGCATCGAAAGTCCTGGGAATAAGCCCGGAAAAAATCCGGTTCGACCTGGGCGATTCCAGCCTGCCGGACGCGCCGGGGCAGAATGGCTCATCCACCATTCCAAGCGTTGGCTCGGCAGTTCACGTCGCTTGCGAAGCCCTGAAAAAGAGATTGTCCGAACTGGCTGAGGCGATGCCCGACTCCGGTTCCAAGTCCGTTTCGTATCCCGACATTTTGAAATATCACAATTTACCACAAGTCGAAGTCACGGAAGAATCTAAATCCGGGCCGGAGCGTGACCAGTATTCCATGTATTCTTTTGGGTGTCATTTTGTGGAAGTGCAGGTGAATCCGGTTACGGCGGAAGTGCGGGTAACGCGTGTCGTCACCTGCGCGGACGTTGGCAAAATAATCAATTACAAAACTGCCCGGAGCCAATCCATTGGCGGCATAGTGGGCGGCATAGGAATGGCGCTGATGGAAGAAGCCGTTATGGACCACCGTTATGGCCGTTACGTGACGAATGATTTGTCAAGCTATCATCTCCCGGTTCACATGGACACTCCGGAAATTGAGGTAATTTACATTGATAAGCCCGATATGGTGGTCAATCCCATCGGCTCCAAGGGCCTCGGAGAAATCGCCATCGTAGGCGTAGCCGCCGCCATCGCCAACGCAGTTTTCCACGCCACCGGAAAGCGCATAAGAGAGCTACCGATCACGGTTGATAAGTTGGTCTGAGGGTGGGGTTTTATAAGCTACGCCATGCTGGTAAGTCCCTTATCTACTCAAAAACCAACCTCACAATCGTGTGATTTTTGGTGTTGATGGTGGCGGTGATGTTGATGGCGAGCAGGACGCTTAAGTCTTTTACTATTACAAGTCCGATGCCTCTTTGTTCGGGATATAGGGAGATTTTCAGCCATTCTTCGTAGGTGCGATAGGATTTATTGAGCCATTTCATAAGGTCTTCCGGCATGCCGGTTCCGCTGTCTTCGATGATGATCTGCTTCTTGCCATCCTCAATGCCGGACGATATTGTTATTTCGGATGCGCTGATTTTTAATGCATTATCCAGTAAATTATGCACGATAATCGATAGCAGACTGGGATCGCTCCACACATGAAAACCGGGCTCAACATTATTTTTTAATACAACTCCCCTGGAAACGGCAATGCCGGAGAAAAGCGAATAAATGCCATCGATCATGGCCCGCGCCTCTACCTGGCTCATTTGTGTGCGTGAAGAGCCGTTTTTGTTTTGAATTTTGATGTAATCCAACAAATTTTTGGTCAGCGTTCCAATGTGCACCGTAGTATTAAGCGTTTCTTCGCTCATCCTGTTTATCAGCGGATTACCATTTTCCAGTTTTTGAAGATAATCATTGATATACCGCAGCGAATAGCCGATGTAATGCAATGGCGTCTGAATGTCGTGATTTACCGCTGCTACAATCTGGCTGATAACCCGGTAATGCCGGACCAGATTGTCTTTTCGCTCTTTTTTTACCAGATAACCCGCCCGCCATTTTACAGCCATGAAGTACAATCCCAGCAAGGCAAGCGCGATAAGTAACCGGAACCACCACGTTTCGTACCACGCCGGCCGAATGTCCAGGACGATCGTTTTGTAGGTGTAATCGTTGGTCTTAAAGCCGTTTTTCTTTCTGATCGTCAGGTTGTATTTACCGTACGGCATCTTCGGGATGGAGATCATGAAGTCGGTATTAACGCGCAACCATTTCTCCTCTCTTCCTCCGCCTGACAAGGAATAATGCATCTGAATGTTATTCACATGACCGGGATATGGTGTCGTCACCTGCAAGCGAAGCTGTTCCGAGTTATATGGAACAAGCAGCGTGTCTTTGACCGGGATGTCTTTCCCATCCATAGTGACAGAACTTACAAAAACGCCCCTATCCGGCAATTCGGGCTTGATTTTGTTTGGAGAAAACCACACAAGGCCATCCATTGAAGGAAGTGATAAAGTGCCGTCGGCCAGCTTTACCGAACACGGATAACAACCACCATTAAACTCATTTGTAGCAAAACCCTGGCTCCGGTCGTAATATAAATAGTAAACCATGTTATGACTATTCTGGACATAGTCCAGTAAATGCCGCTTCGCTACCTGAAATAAGCCTCTGTTTGTGGTAATCCAAAAAAAGCCATTCGCATCTTCGCTGATGCAATGTGCAAAGGCCAGAAACCGGTCCTTATCTAAGGGAAACGAGATCAAGCGGTCTTTTTTTAACAGGAAAAAACCGTTGCCATAAGTTGTGATCCACGTTCCCTCTGCGGTTGTGTAAAAGCTCCGGATACTCATATCCTTGAAATTAGTCAGCTTTTGGAACAGTTTGGTGCGGACATTATATCTGAAAAACCCCGTTGTGGTTCCCAGCAGAAGGACGTCATCTGACTCCTGGCCTATGATGGAAACACCTCCGAAATCTGCTTTTAAAACCAATTTGGGCTGGTAGCCGTTGCCGGACTTCACCAGTTCATGCAGCGTGTTGTTTTCCCCGCCCAGCCATACCCTATGTTGCTTATCGATACGAAGCGACATGAATTTTTGCTGCAATTTTAACTGATATAGCACATTTCGTGCTGTTTTATCCAATTTAAAAAGGTCGTCACCGATCCCAAACCAGAAAGAACTGTCAGGATTCATAGCCAGAGAGAATTTGTAACCAAACTCTTTCATAAACGGAGAAACCACGCCTTCAAAAAACGGGGCACCTGCTTCGTTCCGTCCTATGCGGTATCCCTGGCTGGTTATTACAGCATTGTTTCCAGCTGGTTTTTGTGCGTAGTATGCATTATCAGCGTCCTTACCGGTTATTTTAAGCGTTACAAAGTTTTTATTTTTAATTAAAAACAAACCTTTGGTCGTGCTTCCCAGCAGCAGAGCGCCGGTGGTTTTGCTATAATGCGCTGCCACGATATCCTGATCTTCAAAATCAAAACCCTGCAGAAGCAATTTTGTCGTCAATCGTCCCCCAGGCGTTAATTCGAGCGCGTAGAAGGTTTCATTCAGATATAGAAAGGCACTTTTTGCAACATTGTTCCAATACAATTTGAGATTGTCTTTGCCTTTGATAAACAAATCATTACGAACGATGTCTCCATCGGGCGAAACGATTTCATTGCTTTTCCCAATCCTTATTCTGATAATCCTGCCCAATGCGTCGATGGCGAACGGTTGGGACCCAATCAGGAAAAAATCCCGGAACAAGCCGCGGGATGTCGAGATCAGCTTTTGATTTTTATAGCAGGAAATGGTGTTTTGCCTCCATATGTAGAATGTCGCGCTGTCCGCAGCCACGAAGTAATGCTCCTCCATCGGCCTGTTCGGGTATTGCGCGGGCGAGCTTCCCAGCATGCTGTTGTGCCTGATCTGCCTGCCTGTGAAAGGGTCGGTCTGCGTGTATTTTTTATAAAAAGCGGTGTCAGATTTTACCAGCCCGTTGTTGCGGATGCCGATGTACTGGTTGTCCTCCGTGAGTCCGTAAAATTCGTAATCGGGATCGGCCTGCGGACTTGGCAGGGCGGGAACAAAGCCGCGTATCCGGTTGCTTGAAATGGCTACATTAGACTTATCGAAAGTGATAAACTTTTGCCCGTCGAAACGCACGACGCCCACCTCTGTCGCAAGCCAAAAAAAGCCGTTTCTGTCTTCCATAATGGCCTTTACGCTATTCTGCGGGAGCCCGTTTTCGTCAGTGAAATGTTGCAGGCGGTACGATGAAAGCTCGTCCTGCGGCTGCGCTTTAATGTAAAAGGCAACGAGCATAAGGCAAAGAAAGCACCGTAAAACGATGACCGGACAGATTCTCATTCGGGCGTCAATAACACGTTTCCAATTAAGAGAATGCCGGTACATGAAGTTACCCGTTCAATTCAAAATATCTCGTAAGTTCAATGACATTGGTTACGCCGAGTTTTTCAAAGATCTTCGCTTTGTAACTGCTCACGGATGAGGGTGACAAGTGAATGTGCTCGCTTATGGCCTTGGTAGACAGTCCTTTGGATAGTAATTTGGCGACTTCCAGCTCCTTGTCCGTCAGCTTATCCGTAATCAGATCCTGGCTGCCTTTATTGAAAAGCTGGCCAAAAACCTGCTCCATAACCGAAGGGCTCGCGTAAATTTTTCCACTGATCACACTGTCAATCGCCTGCTTAAATTCCTCGTTAAGTGCCGTCTTCGAAATGTAGCCATTGGCTCCGGCTTTCAAAAAAGGGAGCGCGTAAAGCTGTTCGTCATAGCTGGAACATACCAGGATCGGGATCTTGGGCTGTTTCATCCGCACAGAGGTGATCATTCCCACTTTGTCGCCGCCAGGCAGGTTAATATCCATGATCAGTAAGTTGTATGGCTGTTTTTCAAGCAAGGCCAGCGCTTTGTTGAAATCGCCGGTTGCCGTGACAACAGCGCCTGGCATGTGTTCCATCAACAAATGCTGGATCCCCATCAAAATCAATGGATGGTCCTCGGCCACAATAATTTGAATGCTCATGAGGAACGTTAGTAATAATGAAACCTGGCATATTCACACAACAAGTTAGAAAAAATAGTTATAGAATTAATTTGTCAGGGTATTTAATTTTTTTAGTCCTCAAATAACATTTTTCAATTATCAATTCAATTATCTCGCGTGTCGCTGACAGCTATACGTTGTAGTTTTGCGCCATGAAAATCGCCGTAATAGACCAGCATCCGGTCCTTCGCTCAGGGATGCGTATCTTTCTCAGGGATCACTTCCAGAACCTCACAATGATCCAAACCTCTTGTATGCAAACGTTCGGGAAATGTGATGAACAGCATACTTTTGATATCATCATCATTGGTATGACAGAGGAAGCGGATGGTATCGATAATGTAGCATTGAAGCGCATTATGAACGATTATCCGCAATCATCATTCGTCGTTTACGCTGGAAAATTACAGCACGATCTGGCAAATTCGCTTCTGGATGAGGGTGTGAGCGGATATCTACTAAAAACCAATCATCCCGACGAACTGGTAACGTGCATTAAGACAGTGATCAATGGTGACAAATATCTCTGTAAAGAAGTGCAAAGCACCGCGAACGTATACTCTGCATAGTTATGACAAAAAATTGGCAGCTTTTTAGCCTGATCATTACATTATTTGTTTTGATTGGCTGCATGATCATTGTAAATCAGAATAGACAATCCGAGGTGCTTGCAACAAGGACGAAGCTGGCAAACCCTTCCAGCATTTATATTAAAAGGGAAATAAAAACCGATCTGTATAAACCGACAGACAGTCCCGCGCCACTGACAGGGTGGGAAATGAGCGGAGCGGACGCGCGAGGCAATGAAGGAATGATGCAGACCAAAACCGTAACGACCCTACCGCAGCGTTCAAATCAAAAGGCATACGCTGACAGTTCACAGGTGGGCCAGAGAAGGCAATATCGCGACAGTTCAGCAGCTGCGGACCGCGATTCAGTTACTTCCAGGTGATTTTTGACATTGATTCGGGTATTTGTTGGTTGAGATTTGTTTAAGCAGGCGAATTCGTTTTGTTTTACTAAAACAAAAATCAACGATACGCAACGATGAGACAACTCCTGTTCCTAAGCCTTGTATTTCTCCTGACATGCTGCAAATCCGCAAAAGTTTCTGACAAAAGTTTCAGCAAGGGAGACATTATTGTTGAGCGCGTTAAGCCGAATGTTTACCGGCACATTACTTACTTCCAAAGTGAGACATTCGGAAAAGTGCCTTGCAACGGGATGGTTGTATTTGATAAAGGGGAAGCTATTATTTTTGATACGCCGGTCGATGATTCCACTTCTTCGCAACTCATCAGCTGGGTTCAGGATGGCCTCGATTGTAAGGTTGTGGCCATCATTGCGACGCATTTTCACGAAGATTGTGTAGGCGGGCTCAAAGAGTTTCAACGCCGTGGGATTCCTTCTTATGCCGAAAACCGCACCATTGCTTCCACCAAACTAAAAAATTTCCCGACGCCTGAAAAAGGTTTTGATAACAAGCTTGCATTGAAAGTAGGCAACAGGAATGTGATCACGGAATTTTTTGGTGAAGGACATACCAAAGACAACGTCGTCGGTTATTTTCCGAGCGAAAAAGTAATGTTTGGCGGATGCCTTATTAAGGAAGTCGGAGCAGGGAAAGGGAACCTGGAAGACGCCAACGAAGCCGCCTGGCCCGCAACGGTGACCAGGCTGAAACAGCGATATCCCGACGTCGAGGTCATAATTCCGGGCCACGGCAAGTCAGGCGATACTGCGCTGCTGGATTATACGATCAAATTGTTTGAAAAAAAGTGATCAGTCCGATTTAAGCGATTTGACAGGATTTAGTGAGGCAGCTTTAACAGCCTGATAGCTTACTGTAAGCACGGTTAAAGCCAATGCCAGCAACCCCGAAATTGTGAATATCCACCAGGATAATGTGGTATGATACTGATATTTAGCAAGCCAGTTGGATAAAGAATAATAGGTCAGGGGAGTTGCTATGAGCAGTGCAATTACGATGAGGTAAACAAATTCTTTCGAAATCATCAGCCAGATGTTCGTGATGGTTGCGCCTAGCACTTTCCGGATGCCGATTTCCTTGGTTCGCCGCTCGGCAGTGAATGCTGCCAATGCAAAAAGTCCCAGGCAGGAAATAAGAATTGCGAGCACAGCGAAGAAGGTAACCAGCTTGGCAACACGCTGTTCCACTGCAAACTTCAAGCCATATTCCTGATCTGCAAACTTGAAATCGATCACTGCATCCGGCAGATGCTTTTTGAAAATGGACTGGACCTTTTCCATGGCCGTCGCAGTTTCGGTTCCGGGTTTTAGTTTTAGGTAAAGAAAATTCGGTGCGTAGGTCATGAAATAGATAGTCTGCTTCACCTGCTGAAAAGGCGATTGCATGACCATATCGTCGATCACACCCACAATGTGATACACATCATCATTAAAAGTCGCATCTTTCCAGCGGATCGTTTTCCCTATCGGATCTTTCAAACCCATGTATTCAACGGCAGATTTGTTTAAAATAACTGCCATTGAGTCGGACGGAAATGCTTTTGAAAAATCACGTCCTTCCTTCACGTGCCAGCCCACCGTGTTGCCGTAACTGTGTGAAGCTGCAATGACGGCGAAATTTTCCTGCAAGTCAGGCGCTTTTCCAGCCCATGAAAATCCGCTCGCATTGGACATCACGTCCGTCGCCGGGCCGGATGACTGTGCAACATCGGCCACATAACCCGATTGCAGCAGATCATTATTCAGCGCATCCAATGGGCCGCCCCCGCGTGGCATTTGAACATTAATGAGTCCGTTTCGTTCGTAACCAACTGCCCGGTTTTGTCCAAACTGGATCTGCCGGAAAACGACAATGGTCCCGATAATCAAAGAAACGGAAACCGTGAATTGTAAAACGACCAGTATTTTTCTTGGTAAGGAAGTAATGTTGCCAAAGTGAACATTCCCTGATTTTAAGATTTTAGCAGGTTTGAAGGACGACAGATAGAAAGCAGGATAACTTCCTGAAATAATGGAAACGACGCCACAAAACGCAAGGATCAGGATCCAGAAAGCCGGGCTGGAGATGAATTCAGTGCCTCGTACCAATTGCAGATTTTTATCGGCAACCGCGTTGAAATAAGGCAAAGCAACTTCAACCAGAACAAATGAAATTAGCAATGCGATGGTAACGGTAATAAGGGATTCAAACAAAAATTGGAAAACAAGCTGGTAACGCATCGATCCAACCGCCTTCCGGACGCCCACTTCACGAGCCCTTTTCTCAGACCGCGCCGTGCTCAGATTCATGAAATTGATGCAAGCCAGCAATAAAATGGAGATGCCGGCAACGCTGAAAATATATACATATGTAATCTGACCGCCCGCATTCCGGCCATTTTCCCAATCGGCGAACAAATGCCAGCGGTTCATAGGATGCAATAGCAAGCTTGGTTTTAAACTCGCTTCCATCTTATTGTCCTTTACGCGGCTCATCATTAACCCGCTGATCCGCTCGGACACCGACTCAATGTTTGTTTTGGGCGTAACTTTTATGAGTATTTCAAATGTCTTAATGCCCCAGTTATCCTTAGCCTCGCCTATCCATTGCCTTCTTTTGGCACTAACGAACAGTTTCCACGGTGCGATGAAATCGAGATTCTTGTATTCAGAATTCTCAGGGAAATCTTGATAAATGCCGGCAACTTCGGCCCGCAGCTCGTGATCGATCAGGATGATTTTGCCCAATGCTTCACCTTTTCCAAAAAATGCGCTCGCAGCGGATTCAGAAATGAGCACCGCGGAAGGGTTTTGAAGAGCCTCCCGGCTGCCTTTCATCATTATGGGCGACAGAATGTGCGCGCCTTGCGGCTCCATAAAACGCCCTTTACGCCGAAACTTGTTCTCATCCGACAAGATATCATAATCGTCACTGCTCCATGACACGGCTACCTGTTCCAGGTCTTGTCCGTGACTGTTGCGCAGCTCGGCAGCGAGTGGGAACGGCATATTGGCAGACGTGATCACCTTGCCATTTTGCGTCGAATTCCACATAACCCGCGCAATGCGGTCGCTGTTTTCAATCTTTTTATTGAAATTCCATTCGTCCCACACCCACATGGAGATGAGCAGTGCAACGGCCATCCCGATGGCCAGGCCGGCAATGTTGATGAAGGAATGAGCTTTATTTCTGGCAAGTCCCCGGAAAGCGATCTTCGCGTAGTTCTGTGTCATGGCAGCAGTCGTTCGATTTCCGGTAAAAGCGATTTAAATGACAATCCTCCTCCCCATCCCCCGCAATATTTGTTGGTCCCTATGCCGCGGAAATTTTGAAACATTTTCTAGCGAAAAAAAATGAATAGGACGCTTTTGCACAAAGGATTGACGAGTAGTTTCCAACCATTTTCGATTTGTTTAGTTCTTAGTAACTGGAAGGATATTAAACCGAACTATCAACCTAACCGTCAACGTCCTATGCGCACCGTTTCCTTATTTATCTGCCTGTGTATTATCGCATTTTTTGCCGGGTGTAATCACCAAAAGTCCGACGTCGTCAACCCGGTCATCGGTAACATTAGTTTTATTGAGAAGTTTGGATTTGAGCCTGATGAGGACACGGATAACGAGCTGCGGATCAAAACACACCTCCTGTATGTGGAGCGGCTTTTGCGTCAAGCAGATGTTTCGCACCTTACCAACGAATTTAAATCCAGAAGAACCCATTTGCTCGACCTGCTCCGGAGCTATGCGCAAGCTGGAAAGTATCCTAAAAACTACGATTACGAAGGGCAGCGCAAACCGTGTTTCATCGACAAAGACCAGAATATTTGCGCGGTAGGTTATCTCGTTGAACAAACTGCCGGGAGGCGTACAGCAGAGCTTATCAACGCAAATTATCAGTATGCCGACATTTTAGATATGAACAGCGAATCGGTTGACAACTGGATCGCGTCGAGTGGGTTAACGAAGGAAGAATGTGCGATGATTCAGCCAGCCTACGGCTCATATCCATATCCCGATCAGCCTTCAAACCGCATTAAGCCCATGTATGCCATCAGTTCAGCCGTTGTGATGGGCGCAAATGCGACTTTTAATGTTATTAATATTGCAGATATTACCAGGGGCGCCGATTCCAAAACGGCCCCGGTCCTTGGATTTTTGGCCGGAACAAGCCAGGTTGCTATGGGTGCTTTCGGCTTTGCGCGCGAAAGACGTTTGACCAAGGGTGACAATTCGCCTCAATTTACCAGTCAGGGCAGGCTTTCTTTGTTCAATATAGGCATCGGCACCAGCACCATTCTATTGAGCAGCTGGAATCTTTTGCGCCAGAAGAAAATGGAGCAGAAACGCACCTCCTGGAATATTTACAGCTTTCCAGATGGAAATAATCAGGCAGGTGTAGGACTAAGTTTCAGCAGGAAGCTCTGATAAGCAATGTTGCCGGGCAGCAACATTGCCTGCTCGCCCGGTTGTATCCACATTCACATATAACAATGTAAGAATTCAGACAAAAGATTCGTTTTTTTGTGTGATGCGAAGTTGCTTTTGGGGTTTTTGCTGGGTAATAATGGTCGTGCTGGGTTGCGTGGGGAAGAGCCTGGCTCAATCCAATGAATATCAGTTTGCACGCTATAACACCGAACGCGGACTATCCCACAATGAAGTCAACTGTTTCCTGAAAGACAGCCAGGGTTTTGTCTGGATCGGCACGGCTAACGGCCTTAACCGGTTCGACGGCTACTCGTTTCGCGTTTTCAAGCACATTCAAGGCGATTCCACCACCATTTCGGATCATCGGATCAATGCGATATTTGAAGATCCGCAGGGTTACATCTGGATCAGTACACCGGTTGGATTTGATATTTACGATCCCATCGCTGAACGCATTGACCACAATGCCGACTTGGCGGCAAAAAGGCTCGGACTGCCAGATGCCAATTTCAGCCGCATTATAAAAACACGCTCCGGCGACTACTGGATCAATCACAACCGGCTGGGGTTACTGAAATTTATAACCCGTTCCAAAAAGCTGGTCAAGGTTAAATTTAGCCCTTCCGAAGACTCATCCGAGCCCGCCAAGCGTCTGATCTCCGATTTCGGTGAGGATGCGCAGGGTAACTTGTGGGTGGTGTGTGACGATGGGTTTCTGGCCCGTTTGCATGCAAAAACCTACCAGGTGGATGTGCAAAGTGCCATGTTACAAAACCGAAACCTGGGTAATTTGTCCAACCACAAGGTTTTTGTGGATGACGATGGCGAGCCCTGGGTGTATGTGGTAAAAGCCGCATTGGGTGCATTTTATTTTGATTTCAAAAACAACACATTACGCATTGCCAACACCGCCGGGGCAGATTTCCGCCTCAGTAACAACACCGTAAGTTCAATGGTCACCGGCCCGGATGGGCGCATCTGGATGGGCACGGATCATGGGGGCATTAATGTCGTGGATAAAAAACACGGGACCGTTTCCACCATGCTGTTCAATCCCGGCGACCCCAGAACGATCAGCCAGAACAGCATTCAGGCTTTGTACAAAGACCCGACGGGCATGATCTGGGCCGGGACATTTAAGAAAGGATTTTGCAGTTACCATAAGAATATCTTCAAATTTTCGCTGATACAGCACGCACCCGGCGATCCGCGCAGTCTTCCTTTTGACGATGTGAATATGTTTGTGGAGGATCAGAAAGGCAATCTCTGGCTGGGTATGAATGGCGGGGGTTTGATTTATTTTGACCGTAAAAACAACACATTCCGGCAATACAAGAACATTCCCGGCGACCCCGCAAGTTTGAGTAACAATGTGATTGTCAGTCTTTGTCTCGATAAAAGCAATGTGCTCTGGATCGGAACTTATTTTGGCGGGCTCAACAGTTTTGACGGCAAAACCTTCACGCGCTATCTGCACGATCCGGCTGATTCCACGAGCCTCATCGATGACCGCGTCTGGGAGATTTTTGAAGATTCGCAAAAGCGATTGTGGGTAGGCACCCTCGCCGATGGCCTTGATTTATTTGACCGGAACAAAAAAACATTCCGGCATTACCGGCGGCTGGCCCCCAACTCCGTCAGCTCGGATTACATTTCGGCCATGCTCGAAGACAGGCAAGGCAACATCTGGATCGGAACCGCAAACGGGATCGACGTTTTAATGCGGCAAACGGGCCGGTTTGTGCATTATGCCTACAAAGCCGGCGATCCCAAAAGTTTGAGCAGCGATGCCGTTACTTCACTCGCACAGGACCATTTCGGCAACATCTGGATCGGGACTTCGGAAGGATTGAACAGATACGACGCGCGCACCAATGCATTCGTTGCCTATAATACGCGACACGGCTTGCCGGATAACTCCATTCTGACAGTGGCCGTCGACGAGATGCAAAATTTGTGGCTTGGTACACCAAAAGGATTGGTTCATGTGGATATTTCCAAGCGTTCGGGTGGGGTGCCCGTCACATTTCAGGTGCGGACTTTCAATGAGGTCGATGGTTTACAGGGTAGGGGGTTCAATGAAAATGCTGCGCTCCGGCTGCAATCGGGCGAAATGGTTTTTGGCGGGGCCAACGGTTTCTCGATTTTTGATCCAAAACAAATTACAAACGAGCGCACCGCCACACAGGTAATGCTCACCGATTTTCAGATTTTCAATCAAAGCGTTCAGCCTGGGGAGCTTTTCGATGGCGAGGCTGTGCTGGCCAAGTCGGTTTCACTGACAGATCGCATTGTGTTGAAATACAGCCAGAATGTATTTACGATCGAATTTGCTGCGCTGAATTTCCTGCATCCTGAGAAAAACCATTACCTGTATACATTGGAAGGCTTTAACGAACAATGGTTTGAAGCCGACAATACGCGCAAGGTGACTTACACCAACCTTGATCCGGGGACTTATATTTTCAAGGTGAAAATGAAAGAGGGCGGCGCGTCCACGGAGCGCAGCCTGCGTGTGGTGATCCTGCCGCCATTCTGGCGCACGCCTCTGGCTTATCTGCTTTACTTCCTGTTTGCAGCCGGTGCGCTGATGGTTGCGCGATGGATCCTGATTGAGCGCGAACGGATGAACTTCAAACTCGAACAGGAGCGACATTATGCCCAGCAGCTGCACGAACTGGACATGATGAAGATCCGGTTTTTCACCAATGTAAGCCACGAGTTCCGCACGCCGCTTACCCTGATGTTGACTCCCCTCGAAAACCTGTTGAAAAATATCCGTTCCGATCACACTGTACACA
This sequence comes from Dyadobacter sp. CY351, assembly GCF_021502625.1. Taxonomy (NCBI): domain Bacteria; kingdom Pseudomonadati; phylum Bacteroidota; class Cytophagia; order Cytophagales; family Spirosomataceae; genus Dyadobacter; species Dyadobacter sp. CY351. The sequence goes on from NZ_JAKFFU010000002.1 coordinate 794,629, forward strand.
GGCAATTGTCGCTGGTGCACCGGAATGCGCAGCGGCTATTTAACCTGGTAACCCAGATGCTCGATTTCAAAAAGCTGGAAGTGGAAGAAACGCAGTTCCGGCCGGAACGGGGAGATATTGTCCGGTTTTTGAGGCAGATCGCGCAGACTTTTTCGGACTTGTCCGAGCACAAGCACATTCGTTACCGGTTCGAAAGTGAATTAACCTCCCGCTATGCTGATTTTGATCAGGATAAGTTGTCGAAGATCATGTATAACCTGCTTTCTAATGCATTCAAATTCACGCCGGAAAACGGGCGCGTAACTGTGACCTTGCACATTGTGAACCAGGATAATAGCGAAGCATTGGAAATAAGCGTGGCCGATTCGGGGATCGGGATTCCGCCCGACGCGCAAGCCAAGGTGTTCGAACGGTTTTACCAGCATCCGATGCCCGACAATATGATGAACCAGGGCAGCGGGATCGGGCTTGCGATTGTCTCGGAGTTTGTAAAAATGCATGGCGGCACAATCGATCTCGAAAGCGCAGTGGGCCAGGGAAGCACATTCACCGTGACATTGCCTTTGCAGGAAAATCCGTCCCGAGTGTATGCATTGCCCGCGACAGAGGCATTGGCGCCCAGTATGACCGACGTGGAAATAGATCTGCCCGTGGAAAAAGCGGCGAAAAACAAGCCGCTCGTGCTGCTCGTGGAGGACAATGACGAGTTCAGGGTGTATTTAAAAGAAGTATTTCAAAAAGAATACGACATCCTGGAAGCCGGTAACGGGAAAACCGGACTGGAAATCACATTGGAACAAATCCCTGACCTGATTGTAAGCGATGTAATGATGCCCGAAATGGACGGGATCGAGCTTTGCCGCATTATTAAAACGGACCGGCGTATTTCGCATATTCCGGTAGTGCTGCTCACAGCCCGTGCGGAAGAAGAACAGCAATTGCAAGGTTACCAGACCGGCGCCGATGCGTATGTGACCAAACCTTTCCGGCTGGATATTTTACAAGTCAGGATCGCCAACCTGATCCGTCAGCGTGAGCAGTTGCAGCAGCAGTTTCAGCAGCACGTGGAGATCCGTCCGAGCGAGGTTGCCATTCGTTCGCTGGACGAGGAATTTGTAAACAGCGCAGTGAAAGTGGTGGAAGCAAACATGTCCAATGCCGAGTTTACCGTCGAAGAACTGAGCGATGCCATGTCCATGAGCCGCATGTATTTGTACAAAAAAATCCTTTCACTGACCGGCAAAACGCCCATTGAATTCATTCGCATCATCCGTATACGCAGGGGCGCGAGCCTATTGGAAAAAAGCCAGCTATCCATTTCTGAAATCGCTTATCAGATCGGTTTTAACAACCCGAAATACTTCGCAAAACTCTTCAAAGAAGAGTATAATATGCTTCCCACAGCCTACCGGAAAGAGCATCTTGGCCAGGAATAGTACAAAAGATCATTTTGATACTAACATATAATCGGCATACACTTGCTCATTACCTGCTCAATCGCATTTTTTAAATAACCATCCCATAATGCATCCACAGGCGAAAAAATAGGGCAATTTTTCGTCTCAGTTTACAAATGAACCCCTATTTGTAAACATTTGGATCCCCTGCTGATTGTTTTTTAAAGGCACATTTGTCCAACTATTCATTCGATTTATACCAAATCCGGCACTTCACCCAGTAGTCCCGGAAAAATCTAAATCGGAGGTGAACAAATAGTCACTTTATAAAACCAAACAACATGCAACAAAATTTGTACGAAACAAGGCGGGTAAGTCGCAGCTTGCAGTTCCTCGCCGGGTTGCTACGACCTCTTCTTTTAACATTGGGGATCATGGGCGCTGGGCTGGGTGCCTTTGCGCAGGGCGATGCGAAAAAAACGATTACCGGTACGGTGGTTTCGGTGGATGGCGACGATGGAATTCCAGGCGCAAGCGTGGTGGTGAAGGGAACCTCTAATGGTACAACTACAAATACGGAGGGTGAATTCTCAATTGAGGCGAGTGCGGGAAATACATTGGTGATCTCTTTTATCGGGTATGTGACGCAGGAAATTCTGGTAGGGAACAAGACAAAAATCGACATCAGATTGCAGGAAAGCATTGCTGCCCTGGACGAAGTGGTGGTGGTTGGATACGGAGAAATGAAGAAAACGGACGTTTCGAGCTCACAAGTGACTGTTTCAGGCAAAGACCTCAGCAAAACGATCAATACTTCGCTTGAACAGGGTTTACAGGGACGGGCGGCGAACGTAATGGTGCAGCAAAATTCGGGTCAGCCGGGAGCGGCGCCTTCGGTTTTGATACGCGGACTAAGCTCGCTGACGGGCACAACGCAGCCATTATATGTAATTGATGGTGTGCAGATCAAGCCTGATAACATGAAGGATGATCCTAATAACCGGCCAACCGGTTTTTCAAACATTCTTTCGAGCATTAACCCGGACGATATCGAAACGATCAACGTTTTGCAAGGTCCTTCTGCCACAGCGATTTATGGTGCAGTAGGGGCCAATGGTGTTGTCATGATCACTACCAAACGCGGTAAGGCGGGGGAAGCGAAAATTACTTTCAACTCGCTGCTGACATTGCAATCGGAGCCAAAGCACATTGATGTAATGAACCTGCGTGAATATGCACAGTTCCGGAATGAAGCGGCGGCTGTGGGTAGCACGGCTACCGAACCGCAATTTGCGGACCCTTCGGTATTAGGAGATGGTACAAACTGGCAGAGCGCACTTTTCCGTCCGACTACATTGCAGAAGTATTCTGTGGGCCTGAGCGGCGGTACGGAAAAATCGACTTATTACCTTTCCGGTGAGTATTTTAATCAGAAAGGGATTGTGGAAGGTTCGGGCTTCAAGCGTTATAATGGTCGTTTGAACCTAGAAAACCAAACGCGTAACTGGCTGAAAATCGGCGCGAATATGAGCGTTGGTATCACTGAGGAAAAAGTGAACACGAACAATGGCGGCATTATTCAGCTTGCACTGGACCAAAACCCGAGTGTGCCGGTAACCAATCCGGATGGAAGCTGGGGCGGGCCTGTTTCTACACAGTTCCAATTCACGAACCCGGTGATGATTTCCAAGATCTACAACGACTATAACCGCCGTACATCGATCCTGGGAAGCCTTTTTGCAGATGTGAAGCTGATGAAAAACCTGACGTGGCACACGGAAGTGAACGGAAGCTCTGAGTTTTTGAAATACTACTCATTCCACCCTTCTTATACAATCGGCGGTTACGTGGTTTCACAAGACGCAGCGACCTCGACGCGCTCGGTCAACACCAACAACTGGTGGAGCTTGCACAGCCGTATGACATATGATTTGAAACTGGGACGTCACGGTGTGAATATTATGGCTGGTCATGAAGCACAGGCATTTACCTATGAATCATTGAGCGGTACGCGTAAAAAGTTCATTACCAATACGATAGAGGAGCTTTCCGGTGGTGATGCATCTGTTATTTCCAATGTCAGCAACAACAGTGGTAAAGGTTCAGGATCCCGTGAATCGTATTTTGCTCGTGTGAATTATAGCTTCAATGAGCGTTACTTCTTGCAGGGAACTTACCGGATGGACGGTTCTTCGGCATTCCGTGAAGGACGTCGCTGGGGCAACTTCCCGGCCGTTTCGGTGGCATGGCGCGTTTCGGAAGAGCCTTTCCTGAAAAGTGTTAATGCAATCAATGACCTGAAACTGAGATTTGAGATCGGTCGCTCGGGTAACCAGGGAAGTGGCGGTAATGCTATTTATTCAACGCTTCAAACGGTTCCAACGGGCTGGGGAACAGGCTTCCTGGCTTCGAACTTTGCCAATGAATTCCTGACCTGGGAAAAAGACGACGTGATCAATGCCGGATTGGACCTGCATATGTTCAGCAACCGCGTGGAACTGATCGTGGATGCTTATATCAAAAACATTACGAGCCTGATCACGGTTAATTCATATCCGTTTACTTATGGTGGTGACATTGCTTACTCGCCAGGTTACCTGAGCTGGCCGGCCGTTAATGCTGGTTCCATGAAAAACCGAGGTGTCGGCTTTACATTGAACACCGTGAACATCGACAAAGCGGGTTTCTATTGGAGAACAGGCATTAACCTTTCGTTCGACCGCAATAAGGTAACGTCACTGCTGAACCCGATTACACCAACCTGGAACGCAACTTCGGTTGGTTTCAAAACAGAGGTGGGACAACCAGCCAGTATGCTAACCGGCTACATAGCCGAGGGACTTTATCAGGACGCTGCCGACATTAAAGGCCATGCGATCCAGACATCCAACGGCGAGCTGACGATGAATCCGCTCACAGGCAGCTGGGTAGGGGATAGCAAATTCAAGGATCTGAACGGCGACGGCATCATTGATGCAGAAGACCGCACCGTGATCGGTAACCCATGGCCGAAGTTCACATTGGGTTTCAATAACAATATGACCTACAAAAACTTCGAGCTGAACGCGTTCATGACGGGAAGTTTCAAGAATGATATTCTTAACTATCCGCGTTACCGTGCGGAAGTACCGGGTAATGGTGGTGTATTTGGAAACCAGTGGAAATCGGTGGCCAACTATGCACGCCCAAGCAGCTATGCAGTAGGTGATGCGGAAACGGTAACACTTACCAATCCTGGTCACGTAATCCCGCGTATCGCGCCGGGTGACCCGAATGGTAACAACCGGATGAGCACCAATTTCATTGAAGACGGAAGCTATGTACGTTTGAAAAATATCACATTGAGCTACAACTTCCCTAAGTCATTGCTGAAAGACACTTTCATCCGTGGATTGAAAGCTTCGGTAGGCGCGCAAAACCTGTTTACCATTACGAAATACAAAGGTTATGATCCGGAGATCGGAATGGTAAGCTATGGCGGAACGGTCATGGCCGGCATCGACACAGGACGCTATCCGTCTGTTCGTATGTATTCTTTCGGTCTGATGGCTGATTTTTAATCGATCTGATCCAATAATTTTTTAAAAGAAACTTATATGCAATTCAAAATAAAACTCCTGGCAGCCATCGGCACACTGATGCTTATGCAGGGATGCAGCGAAGAATTCCTGGACCGCCCGCCACTGGACGCGCTCACTTCGGGTAATTTTTACAAAACTGACGCCGAAATCCTGGCCGGAACGGCGCCACTTTACAACATTGTGTGGTTCGATTTCAATGATAAGGCCAACATGTCATTTCAGGAAGCCCGCGCTGGTAACCTTAACTCCAATGACAGGACGGCATATGTTAAGCACGCCATTCCATCGACGGATGTAAATACGCTTTTGCCGGGTTACAAATCGTTTTACAAAATCATTGCGCAAAGCAACAATGCTTACAAGGCGATCAAGGAAGCGACAGGAAGCACGGCTTCGGCCACTGTGAAAGCGCAGGGATTGGGCGAATGCCGTTTTATGCGTGCAACAGCCTATTATTACCTGGTAACCAACTGGGGCGCGGTGCCGATTGTGTATGATAACGTGGCGCAGCTTAACTTGCCACCTGTCCGCAACCGCATTGAAGATGTGTGGAAGCTGTTGATTCAGGATTACCGTTTCGCAGCAGAAAACCTTCCTGCAACTGCCGATCAGGGCCGTTTGACAAAATATTCAGCCGAAGGAATGCTGGCGAGAATGTACCTGATGCGCGCCGGATTGAACCAGAAAGGAACGCGTAACCAGTCGGATCTGGACAGTGCGAAATATTATGCGGAAGATGTGATCACGAAAAGCGGCCGGACGCTCGCGCCAACCTATGCGGAGCTGTTTGAAAGTGCTAATAACAACTCTTCCAAAAATAACCCGGAAAGCTTGTTTTCGCTGCAATGGATGCCGGTAAGCAGTCCCTGGGGAGTTAACAATTCGTTCCAGGCATACTTTGCCTACGACGCCAACATTACCACAACGGGCGATGGCTGGGGTGCAGCGCAAGGTTTGTCGGCGGATCTGGTGAAATATTTTGTTGAAAACCCTGCGGATTCACTTCGCAGAAAATCAATCGCGATGTTCGACAGCGATGTGTACCCGAACATTCAGAAAGCGACCGGTGGTTTGAAATACAACAGGCCTGCGCAATTATCGGCGATCAAAAAATACATTGTTGGCTCACCGGCAGATAATGGTGGTTTGGGCGGATTCATGGCTGCCAATATCAATTCCTATATGCTGCGTCTGGCAGAAGTTTACCTGATTTATGCAGATGCAGTTTTAGGCAATGCGGCTACAACCAATGATGCCAAAGCATTGCAATACTATAATGCGGTGCGCAAAAGAGCGGGTCTGGCGGCTAAAACTTCACTGACTTTCGAGGATATTTTCAAAGAAAGAAGAATTGAAACCGTGTTTGAAGGTAACTCCTGGAATGAGATTGTCCGCTGGTACTATTTCAATCCGGCCAAAGCAATCGCCTACACAGCTGCACAACGCAGGGAGAACTATACAATGACTTACGTGCCAGGTTCTACCAATCCGAAGAAATACACCGTGACTTATTCACCGGCTGAGTATTATCCGTTGTCGGAAAACACGCTTTACCTGCCCTTTCCGGAGGGAGAGCTCGTGAATGCACCTTCATTGAAAGGTGAACCGGTTCCTTTTGATTTCAGCACATTAGTTGACTAACCCTAATTTTTGTAAAGCGATGAACTTTAAAAATATATATAAAACAGCACTGGGGCTGTGCCTGGCAGCGGGAATGCTGCTTTCGTTCCAGAGCTGTAATGACGACGATGTGGACGGCGCGCCTGCAATCACCAACGTCCGCCTGCTCGACCCTACCAAAGCCGACAGTTCGCTGAATGCAGCAGAACCGGGTAGTCTGATCGTGATCCAGGGACAGAACCTGGGGAGTGTGATGAAGGTGTATTTCAATGATTTCGAAGCTACATTCAATGCTGCATTGGGCAGCAACTCAAATCTGGTTGTGACCATACCAGCCAATGCACCTACCAAGGCAGTGGACGCGAATGTGTCCAATAAAATTAAAGTGCAGACCCGCGGCGGGGAGGCTACTTACGACTTCGTATTATCCGCGCCGACGCCTGTGCTCACAGGTTTGTATTCCGAATTTGTAAAGCCCGGAGGCACGCTGGTTATCAACGGAGATTATTTTTATAACATTAAATCCGTAAAAGTAGGCGCGACCAACTTGCAGATCCTGAGCACTACGGTGAAGCAGATCACCGCCAAAATGCCCGCTACTGCCGTTTCGGACATTGTTACGGTGGAGGGCGAATTTGGCAGTGTCAAAACCGCTTTCAAAGTGAACAGTATGGAAGGGCATATGGTCAATTTTGACGTGCCTGCAACAACATGGGGGGCAGAAGTATGCTGGGGCGGAGCGCCGATTGTGCCGGCAACGGATGCGAATGCGATCTCAGGAAAATATTCACGGATCAAACAAACCAAGTTACCCGCAACCGGCTACGCCGACGCGTGGGTTTTCTCCACTTGCAGTTTCGATTTCAAGCTGGCAGCAGGTCCGGCCGCTGAAAGACAATTCAAATTCGAGCACAACATTGCAGAGCCTTGGAAAGCTGGTAAATACGAAATCACGATCACCGCAGGCGGCACTGAATTCGTATACGCATTCCAGCCCTGGAATTCCACAGAATTCACCGCAACCGGTTATCAAACCAATGGATGGAGAACGGCCGTCATAGAGCTTTCCGAATTCAAAAGCGCCTCCGGCGGCACCATCGCAGACGCATCCAAAGTAAGCGACCTGAAAGTATCATTCGGCTCAGCCGACGTAGCCATTGCTTCGTTTAATGGAAGTGTTGATAATTTCAGGATTGTGAAGAAGTAAGTTCCCTGTCACCCTGAGCGGAGCCGAAGGGGAGGAGCACGATGCAAAAGGCGTCATGCCTAGGCAGTAGCACCCCTTCGACTCCGCTCAGGGTGACAGGACACCTAGTCCGCCCAAGTAACAGCAATCAAGGGCAACAACAATTGCATCCTCCAATATGTATCATTATAAATTCCTACAAAAAACAGCATTGCTCCTCCTCCTGCTTTCGCTGATCTTTAATATAAATCCTGTTTCAGCCCAGCAGAGCAAGCTCGTGAATGACCCCGTTGATATCAGCGGTGATTTCCGGGATTTTTCCAACACATTGTTTTTTGCCGATAGTCTGGCCTCATTTGATCCTGCAACCGGTGCCGGAAAGATCAAATGGAAGCGGCATGAGGCTTTCGCTGCGCATAATTTTGATAATTCCATGCTGAGCTATAAGCGCTCTTACAGCAATGAATTTCCTTCCATTGAATACGCACAGGATCCTGTTTTGCCTTTTTCTGTTGAGTTTACATCGCCGCGCACTGTCCGTATTCGTGCGAATACGGGTGCTCTGGGACCTTCCTCCGAAATGTCGCTGATGCTTGTGAAAGAGCCGGTTAAGGATGGTTCCTGGAAATATAAAAAAATTAATGGTGGCCACGAATACACGAATGCACACGGATCTGTTATCATTTATGAAAATCCCTGGAAGATCCTGATTAAGGATTCAAATGGGAAAGTGCTTACGCAGACGCGGGGGCAGGCAGACGGCAAATCTTCTTATACGCCGACATTGCCGTTTTCATTTGTCCGCCGGGCTGCCGACTATTCGCGGAGCGTTGCGGCGGTTTTTTCTATTTCGCCTGACGAGAAGATTTTTGGTTGCGGCGAGTCGTTTACGCGGCTCGACAAAAATGGGCAAAAGGTTGTTTTATGGACGCACGACCCGAATGGCGTTCAAACGCAGACGATGTATAAACCGATTCCATTTTACATGAGCTCGCGCGGCTATGGAATGTTTATGCATACAACTTCGCCCATAACCTGCGACTTTGGCGCTACTTACGGGGAGTCCAATGCCATGCAGATCGGCGATGAGAACCTGGACCTGTTCGTGTTTTTGGGTCAGCCCAAAGACATTCTGGATGAATACACAAACCTGACCGGCAAGGCATCCATGCCTCCGTTGTGGTCATTTGGGCTGTGGATGAGCCGCATAACGTACTTCTCAGAGCAGGACGGGCGCAATGTTGCCGCCAAATTGCGCGAGAACCGCATCCCTTCCGACGTGATCCATTTCGATACAGGCTGGTTTGAGACGGACTGGCGTTGCGACTACAACTTCGCCCCAAGTCGCTTCAAAAATCCCGAGGGCATGATCGCGGACCTCAAAAAACAGGGTTTCCGTACATCGCTTTGGCAGCTGCCTTATTTTGTTCCGAAAAACACATTGTATCCCGAAATCGTGGACAAAGGCCTGGCTGTGAAGAACGCAAACGGGACCATTCCCTATGAAGATGCTGTGCTTGATTTTTCCAATCCCAACACCATTAAATGGTATGAAGATAAAATTTCAGGATTGCTGAAACTTGGCGTTGGCGCTATTAAGGTTGATTTTGGTGAAGCTGCACCATTATCGGGCGTGTATGCATCCGGTCGCACGGGCTTTTATGAGCATAACCTGTATCCATTGCGTTATAATAAGATCGTGTCGGAACTGACAAAAAAGATAACCGGCGACAACATTATCTGGGCCAGAAGCACCTGGGCTGGCAGCCAGCGTTACCCCATCCATTGGGGCGGGGATGCGGAAACCACGGACAAGGGAATGGAAGCACAGCTGCGCGGCGGATTGTCACTGGGACTTTCGGGTTTTACGTTTTGGAGCCATGATATCGGCGGTTTTACCATGAAAACGCCCGAAGATCTTTACCGCCGCTGGTTAATGATGGGCTTGCTGAGCTCCCATACCCGCACGCATGGTCAAGCGCCCAAAGAACCCTGGGAATATGGGAAAGATTTTCAGGATTATTTCAGAAAAGCGGTGGAGCTGAAATATAAGCTTATGCCATACATTTATACCCAATCCAAAATAGCTTCCGAGAAGGGCTTGCCGATGGTGCGCGCGTTGCTGGTCGAATTTCCGGACGATCCGGGTGCCTGGATGGTGGACAATGAATATATGCTGGGATCGGATATGCTGATTGCGCCGTTTTTTGAAAAAGCCAGAAGCCGGCAGGTGTATTTACCAAAAGGGAAATGGGTGGATTACCAAAGTCGCAAGGTGTACGAAGGCGGCTGGCACGATATTGAGGCTGGTGAATTGGAAGTGGTCATGCTGGTCCGCGAAGGTGCCGTGTTACCCCATGCCAAAGTGGCCCAGTCAACGGACCAGATCGATTGGAAAAATATAGAACTGGTGGGTTTTAATGTGGAAAGTCCGCGGACGACTATGAAGTTGTTCATGCCGGGTGAAAGTGTGGTGAAAGATGTTTTGGTTATTAAAAAAGGCGGAAAGCTTGTGTTGCAATATGCAAACAGATAACTTTTAGGCGAGCTTATTCGTTTGACAAGAATTCAAAGTAAGCAGTTCCAAAATGATACCATTCCGTAATTTGCCCTTCAAAATTGATGAGGTTTACCTGACCTCTGACACGCATTATGGGCATAAAAATATTTGTTCAGGAACAACAACGTGGCCGGAAGATCATGCCGGGGGATGTCGAAAATTCCCGCTCATTGAGGAGATGAATGATGCCATCATAGCCGGCATTAATACAACTGTGGGCAAAAATGACCTGCTGATCCATTGCGGCGATTGGTCGTTTGGTGGTAAGGATAACATCCAGATATTCAGGAAGAAAATTGCCTGTAAAAATGTGATCTTACTGCAAGGCAATCACGATCACCATATCTCGCGGGCGCATGTGGGCCCGCAAAACTTATTTATTGAATTTACCCAGATAGGCTTCTATCAGGTGGAATCCTTCAAATTCGTGTGTGCCCATTATCCTATGTCGATCTGGCACCAGTCGCATCACAATGTTCCTCTTTTCTATGGACATGTTCACGGCTCGTACGAGAACGTGGGCAAATCCCTGGATGTGGGAATAGACAATATTTTCAAAATAAAGCAGCATTATGCGCCAATTGGATTGCGAGAGGCATACGACATTTGCCAGCGTAAGCCCGCATTTCTCGAATCGCATCACGACGAGTTCACCAATTGAATTGTTGCTTGTTATCTTTTCCTTTTTATAGGTGGGACAGTTTGTAAGTAGGCGAATATGGCAGAACTTTCATCTTCCGTCAATTCCGGGAATAGCGGCATAGGGTAACTGATAACCGAATTGTCTTTTGAAATGCCCTCGGTAATAGCACGTCTGAACTCGGCATCCGTCCAATTCAGGATGCCGGTTATGTGCGGCGTAAGATTCGGTGATTTGATCTTTTTTCCGCTTGCATCCCGCAATTTATTCCCACCACCCAAATAGCCCTTCGATCTGGCCGGATCCAGCGGGTCGAGCGAAACAAAACTTTTGGAATGACAATGGTAGCAAGCCAGGTTATCGACCAGGTATTTCCCGAGCATCACCTGATCCTCTTTGGGCTTTTGAATGCTGTGGTTGCGATATTCCCCGGGTTTCATCATGCTCAAACCAAGCCCGCCCGCTGGCATGTACTTTGTTTTACCCGCGCTCCTTACCGATGGCTTTACGGCAGCATCATCGGATTTCAAGTAAGCAATGATGTCGTCCAGGTCCTGGTCGGCCATATTGGGGCGGTGCATGTAAGGCATTAGTCGTCCCGTCCTGCTTACGCCCGTGCGGATCAGGTAAGCTAGTTCGCCGGGCGTGTATTTGCCTGCACCGCGCTCGGGATCCTGCGTGATGTTAGCGGAGTAGATCTTACCGATGAATTTTGGCGAGTCTTCCAGTCTTTTGCCACTGAAATCCTTTGTCTCAAAATTATAATGGCAAGATCCGCAGACCAGCATGGTAAGTCGTTTTCCTTCTGCAACGTCCTGGGACTCGACTTTGTATTCAATCTTTTCTGTCTGGTACTGAATTTTACACCCGGAGGCAATAAAGATCGCCCCCGGAAGCATCCAACTTTTCCAATTCATGGCTTTAAAATGTACTTTCTGAAATACAAAAAATAGCTGTCACAAGCAGCCAACGGCTCCATTTAATGACCGTCAATGCGCACTTCATCCGTCAGATCGCCCGGATGTCATGAGGCGGATGCTAGTTTAGCAATGTTGTATAAAAAAGGGAAGTACACTTTGCAGCAATTGGCCTTAATGGACAACGAATTGGCCATTTTATGGCATCAATTGGGTGAGTGTGGATTTTAAAAAATAGCATAAAATTTCTTCCGGGAAGTTTCCGGATATCTTACGCGCTTCGCAATGAATGTTACCGGGAAGAATCGTTCGTGTAGTCGGACAAGTAAGCCATTACAGCTTGTTCTGCGCGGTGGTTTATCTGGAGGGATTCGGGCTTCGTGGCTTCTCTTAGGAAGCGATAATAGCGGACTGTGTTTTGCAAAGCATTGAAACAGGATTCGGCGTTATGTTCCGCCATCGTGTTTTTCATGAATGTTAAGTCTTGCTCAGGAAGCAGGAATTCTATTTTCCTTACCCCTTTTGGCAACTCATTATTACTGATCAAAGCCAGCGGCCCTAGTACAGTTTGCTGGATAAATGAGAAAAATGTTGTCGTTTCAAAATACTCTCCACGGCCAATTTTTGCGGCTGCATAATGAACCCAAACCCAGAAACGGTCTTCAATCCACTGCAAATCAGGATGGGGGAATTTAGCCACGGACTGTGTCAGTACGTCGGTTAACACACCATTTCTTTCCCAGATTATAACCGGATCTTCCACTCTGGAAGCCATATCAGGCAGGCAGACAAACTTTAAGTCGACATGAAGCATGGGGTTATTGTACAGACAAATCAGTAATCTTGGCTCACCTACATGCTCGCCAGTGAAACACGCGAGCAAATCGCCGGCTGATTCGGCCAATGCTTTTTTATCTTCAAAAGAAATTGTTTCAGACTGGTGAACGATGACCAGGTCAATGTCTGAGAATTGGTCCATCCGGCCATCAATCCAGGAACCACCTGCTGCCAGGGCGAGGAATTCATTATTAGATGAAAGAATCTCGGAAAAAGAAGTAACAAATTCTTGAAAATAGATAGGCTTCATGAAGAGAATTGGTTGGAAAATTATTGCGGAACACATTGCAATAATGGTATAGTTCCCAATTCCTTCAAAATCTCAATAGCGGCGTCCATGGACTTTATATTTCCGGTTCTCAGCACCATGCTGCACTTCCAGGATCCCGCGATAGTCGGAAATGCCGATCTCGCTTTTTATTTCGTCCCGGATAATCAACCTGACGTTGTAGTTTTCACCCGAAAAATAATCCGTAAAACCCTTCCGGTCTTTGTCTGTCATGGTGTAGCTAACATTAATGGTCCGGCCATCGATCATCAAATTGCCTTTTTTTAAAGGTGTAGCGACGAAAATGTATTGATTTTCGGACAATGGTGTCGTTGCAAGACAAAAGTAATATCCAGGCTCCACTGCGCGCGACTCGTTGGAAACGGCCGGTAAGTGATTCGAAGAAGCTGCACCCAAATCCCATGCAGTCCAGTTAAAACAGGCGATAATGAAGGATAGAAAAACCATATAAGTCAAGGATTAAGTTGGACAGAATGTATACTTCGATTGGGACTGTGCCTTTCAAAAGAGGTATCCCAGGCTTTTAAATATCACGTGAACATTAGGCCAGAGCCGGATCAGCAGGCTGAAAGCGTGTTAGCAAAATTTCAACCATAAAGAAAATAAAGCCGGGAAGATGTTTCGACCCGGCTAAAATTTAATACGTTGAGTATAGTCTAGGTTGATATTTTTATATACAAGTGTGTTTTTAAGCCTTGAAGCCTAATGTCGGCGTAACAAGCCCGCATCCGGGACAGTACTTATCATTTGACTGTGAAGCTCAGACTTCAACTTACTGCTTTCCTCAGCCCTTGCTCGTGCCTCTTTGAGGTAGATGCAGAGTATAAGAAAAAGACTCGCTATTAGTAAAGTGCATTTATTGCTCATGAGTATGCGGATAGTGTGGCCCCCTAGCAGACCATGTATACAGCAAAATTTTCATGCCAGAAAATGGAGAGATTAAATACAAAAAAGCGGAATAAATAACCAATCGGTTACTTCATTCCGCTTTTTTGTATTTAATCCTAAATTGATAGCACTGGAATAATTAGTGCAAGGAAGAACCGCACCATTATTTGCGAAACTTAGAATAATTATAAATAAATTATCCGATTTCGTGTCGCCTGAAACGGTTTTCTGAGACGTAACTTCCCCATTGAGATCATGGAAGCGCTACTATATCGGGCGACAGTCCACACTTTTCCGGAAAAATGAACTCATTTATACGACAACTTGCTGATTGTCCCGTCCTGATAGCTAAGCAAATAGTAGAGTTTGCCGAAGCCACGAATAATGTCAGTCGGCCGCGAAAGACTGTCGAGCAGGATCTTGCCGTCTTCATTGAGCACTTTGCCAGACTTCGCCGCAAATCCCATTGCTCCGAAAACACCATGCTGGATGACGATGGGCTTCTGGTTGGCTGAAAGTGTAATGCCGGTCAGGGTTGTGAAGTTAGACTTGTAGACCTCAACCGCTCCCGAGGTCTTTACCTCAAAGATTTTGGCATCACCCGGTGTGAAAGGGAAGCCGGTTAATGTGCTTACCAGGAATTTGCTTCCGTCGTAAACGATGCCGGTTGGCACAGCCTCCACGCCCGCTGCAACATTGGGTATTTTAGCAAACAGGCTTAGCGCGCCGCTTGTCTTGTGTCTTTTAATAATGGCATTGCTTCCGGCGTCAACGATGTACATATGATCGTCCGGCCCGAATGTAAAATGGTATGTATTTGAATTAATGGGATTGGTCAAAGCCAGGCTTTCGACATAGCTTCCAATGTCTGCTGAGTCGATAAGGGCCAGTGCAACAGGGCTGTCGCCGGATTTGAAGGACGACACATCGGCTGTGTAAAGTATGCCGTTGGAGCCATGCAGAAAATATAATTTCCCTGCGCGGTAAGCCAGATGCGCTATTCCTTCTATGGATCCTTCCCGCATCAGGGACTGGAGACCGGTAACAAATGTCGTTTTCACGCCGGAAGGGGTAATCATGGATACGCTGCCGTCATCGCCTTTACCGGATCCTGCTTCGGTTACCCACAGGTTGTTCTTGTCATCCGCTGCCATCCCGATCGGATATTTCAGGCCGCTTACAAATAGTTCGGAAGACAAAGTTTCCGGTTCAGGTTCAAAAATGTCGTGATCTGTGCAAGCCAGGACGAAGAGGAAAGCCAGTAATGTTGAAAGTGAGTAAACTAATTTTTTCATTGTTTTGAAATTGAGGTTGTTAAGGATGATGATTGTGGAGCTTTTGGCTGTGCAGACCAGGGAAATCCTGTGAAGAACGCTGTTGCAGCATTTTCACAGAACCTGGCATTGGACATAGTGATTAAGAAAAAAACGTTGAGTAAAATCTTAGCGCAAAAGAAGATAGGAAAGCGCCATAACGCAATAGCAAATTATTGCTATACAGGCTGGTTTTACTTCCTTAATCATTGTTGTGACAGGCGGTTAGAAAAAAGGTTATTTGTTCTTTAATCGAAAAGTCAACTTTAAGAGTATACAAGTTACATCCGTCTTATATTCACTCCCACCTCTTCATGCTTCGCAGAGTTTTACAGTTCAAGATAAATTTGTCTTGCATAAAAATCCACTTGTATGGTCTGCTGCCTTTCCTGGTTTTGCTTTTTACGGATATCTGTGTGGCGCAGGCTCCGCAAACGCGTGTAAACATTCAGTTGCTTGGTCCGGAGCAAGGCTTGCCAAGCCGGAATACGCGCGCGCTCGCCCAGGATGGCCGCGGCTTCATGTGGGTGGCAACCGGCCAGGAGCTATGGCGTTATGATGGTTACAGTTTCCAGAATTTTACGGACATGCTAACCCGATCCATCGGCAGCGGAACCCTGATCAACCAAATCAAGACCGGGCCGGGTGGTGACATATGGGTGACGCATAATATCGGCGTCAGCATTGTCGATGTCCTTAACCTCACGTGCAAGACCATTAAACCTTCAACTGCTCTCAAAAGTGTTGATTCCAAACAGCATCTGGATGTTTTTTTTGACAGTGATCAAAATGGCTGGGTTTCGATACCGCGTGGAAAGCTTATTAAGATCAGTAAAGATCTTGTCCCTGAGGCACTATATATGCCACCAACCCATGCGGGGCAGGCTTCCGGTGTCGCGAGCCAGGTCACCAACCTGTTTCTGGACGGGAAAGGCAAGCAATATGCGTTTAGTGACGGGACTTTTTTGGACGAAATTGATGATAAAGCCAAACTGGTTAAACGAACTGATCTGACAGGAAATGACATTAACCTCCGTCCATTTCGCATCTTCAGTGTAGTGCAGGTGAGTGCGGATACATTATTAATATATTTTGAGCAAAAAACAGGGAAACACTTCCGGATGCGGCATTATGCATTCAAAACCGGACGTTTTGGCCCTATCACTGATACGGACGCCCCGATAGCGCCCGGGATCATTTATACTGATAAAGGAAATTATAAGTGGTATAAATCTTCAAAGGAAATTGGTTTATTAAATCAAAAAACCGGTCAATTCACCGATCTGACCACCCGCCTGCTGCAAAAATCAGGTGCAGACATTTACTTTTTTGCCGCCTGTTTGAGCACCGACGGCAGTTTTTGGGTGGCAGGCGTGAACGGTCTGATAAAAGTTACGCTTACCGAAGAGATTTTCAGAAGATACATGAGCGTGCCTTTGGAAAAAACCGGCGATATCGGCAGCAGCGTCAGAGGCATTACTGAGGACAATTCCGGAAAGATCTGGGCGTGTTCCTATGGCTATAACCGTGACGGTTTGCAATATCTGCTTCATCAGATCGATCCCGTGACACATAGGAGCAGGCATATGCAGCTGCACAGCCAGAACAGGACTATGAAGAATACGGTAATTCCTTACAAAGTGCTTTTTACCAAAAACGAGGTTTACGCAGTAACAGATGGCATCGAGTTCCTTAAAATTGATCCTGAGACAGAGGCTTACGCGGAGGTGGATTTCCCGTTCGTGAGCGGACGCGGCTTTACTTCTTTCTATAAACTCAATGACTCAACTTTCTGGACAGGCACCTGGGGTGGAATGGGCATTATCGGCACGCGGGATATGCAACCTGTTCTTTTGAATGATAAAGCGGGGCGCTATATCAAAAATGTGCGTGTTAACAACTTCATGCCCTGGCAGAAAAACCGTGTTTTGGTCAGTACAACCAATGGCTTGTATGTGCTGAATGCGGATGCCAGTATTTATGAACATTATGGACAGGCAGCCGGAGATAAGATCAAGCTTCCCGCTTTGCAGATTTTCCATACAACATGGTTTGAAAATGCACTTTGGGCGGCCACCGGGCAAGGCTTGATCCGCATTGACGTGGATAGCAAACAAACGCGGCTTTTTACCACGCATGACGGCCTGCCTGATAACAACATTTATGCGGCCCTGCCCGACAAACGGGGGAATCTTTGGATGAGTACGAATAAAGGTTTGTCGCGCTTTAACACGAAAACGGGAAAATTCCATAACTACGGCATTTCAGACGGCTTACCTCATTTGGAATTCAATCATGGATCCTATCTGAAATCAAGAGACGGCACACTTTACTTCGGCGGCCTGAACGGCGTGGTGGCATTCAACCCGGAAGAGCTTGATTCAAACGCGAAAAAAGAAAGTGCATTGCAGCTTATTTCCTATTCGAAATTCGATGCGAGCCGGAACAAAACCGACACTATCATTACCCACCAGGCTGGTCAGCAGATCGTTTTCAATCCAGGTGACCGCCTGTTTGCCTTTACATTCATGAGTCCGGATTACCAGAATACGTCATTGAACCGGTTTCGCTACAAGCTGGAAGGGTGGGGGGACGATAGGTGGCAAATGTTTGAATTTGGGAACAAACTACTCTTTAACAGTCTGCCACCGGGTGATTACATGCTGAAAGTCCAGGTTTCCGTTGGCGGCGCCGATTGGAGCAGCCAGGAATGGCAGTCACCGATCCGGGTGCTTACGCCCTGGTATCAATCGGTTTGGTTTTTCATTCTCAGTCTGCTGGGTGTGGGGTTGCTAATTTACTTTTTTTATCAATACAGGCTCCGGCAGATCATGGATATCCAAAAAATCCGCAACGGGATCAGCGCCGATATGCATGATGAGATCGGGAGCACGCTTAGCAGCATTACTTTTTACAGCCAGGCATTGCTCATGCAAATCGAGAAAACGGAACATCAGCAGGTGGTCCGGAAGATAAAGGAAAATGCCCAGCAGGTTCAGGAAGGGCTTAGCGATATTGTATGGAGTGTCAAAGCCGGGAATGACCAGATCGAGGACGTGTTTGCCCGGATGTTTGAGTTTGGCAGCACATTGGCCGAGTCCAAAGGATTTACTTTTCGTTTTGAAACAGATATTCAAATCCAAAACCTGAAACTGGATATGCAGACAAGGAAAAACCTGTATCTGATTTTTAAAGAAGCGATGAACAATGCTGCCAAATATTCCAATGCTAACACCATAGATGTATTTACAATGCGGGAAAGCGGCCATACAAAGCTGACTATCCATGATAATGGCCGGGGCTTTGATCCGGATTTCATCAGGAAGGGCAATGGATTGGCCAATATGCACCACCGTGCGGCACAGATGAACGGCCTGCTTACGATACACTCCGTCATCGACGAGGGGACGACCATTACGCTGGTATTCTGATGCAATGAGGATGACTAGTATTTGCTATATTGTAGAAGAAATTCGAATGCTAATTTTGTAGGATATTTTATTTCAACATCATATTAATTGCTATTGACTCACCGTATGGCGTCAAGGATCATCATTTTCGACGATAATCAGGAAAGATTGAGCAGCGTCTCCATGCTCCTCAATCTCTCCGACGGTTTCGTGTGCACCGGAACTTTCCCAAATGCCAACAACCTTCTGGTCAACATTACCGAATCGAAACCGGACCTTGTGCTCATGGATATAGACATGCCCGGAATTAACGGCATCGATGCAACTATCCTGATCAGAAGGCATTTTGGCGCATTGCCCGTGCTCATCCAAACGAACTTTGAAGAAGATGAGCGGATTTTTGGCAGTCTGCAAGCCGGTGCCAATGGATATTTATTAAAAAAGACAAGTCCGGAGCGGTTTATCGAGAGTTTGCGGGAGGCGCTTGAAGGCGGCGCGCCCATGACCGGCAGCATTGCCACCAAAGTCCTGCGCTACTTTTCTGCTGAAACCACAGCTAAAAAAGACTACCACCTGACCGAGCGTGAGAAGCACATATTGGGTTTTCTCGTCAAAGGTTACAGCTATAAACTAATCGCCGCAGAATGTGGCATTGCCTACAACACAGTAAATAACCACATCCGCAATATCTACGATAAACTTTA
The DNA here is from genome assembly GCF_021502625.1 of Dyadobacter sp. CY351. Taxonomy (NCBI): domain Bacteria; kingdom Pseudomonadati; phylum Bacteroidota; class Cytophagia; order Cytophagales; family Spirosomataceae; genus Dyadobacter; species Dyadobacter sp. CY351. The sequence goes on from NZ_JAKFFU010000002.1 coordinate 813,971, forward strand.
CGTAAACAGCGCCACCGAAGCAGTAAGCCTGGCGATCAGGGAAAGGCTGGTGTAAGGTTTGGGGGGCTCAGCTGTCAATTAAACTTAAACATATCAACATTCCGGCTGAATGATTTCATAGAAGTCATCTGGTCCATAGACGGATAAGTGATATCTGGCTTTGCATTACCCACATTATTGAGTGTGCTTTCAACAAATAATTTGGCTGTAAGTTGTTCTAAAACATTCAATTCGGACTTGCAGTGCGTTTCTTCAACAATGTCTAGGTTCTTTATTGCCAAATCCCTTGCATTCAAGTTGCTTTTTGTGAATAATTCGGCATGCATATCATTCGCTGACCCACTTAATGCAGCATTACATGACGTTTCCATCCTCAGGTTTAAGGAATTCAATTTTACCATTCCGGTAATGGATGATTTGGTTTGAAGTTTTACAACCAGATCATCATTTTCAAGTGGAGAAAGTAATTTGATGTTAGAAACGCTACCCAATATGCTGTTTATACTGTTACTGTAAGTCAGCATTATTTTAGGGCTTCCGACATTTCTTAATGGCTGATTTCTCTCGTAATGAATAACAAGCGTGTCGCCATCGACCTTACTTACGATGTGCTCAATAATATTTGATTCTGCTGTCAAAGAAATAGAATTGGTTTTTCCTTTTTGTAAATCCACATCCAGTCCGATAATTCTTAAATGACTGAAATTTGGAATCTCCCCACTCGAATTTGTCATTTGCTTATTGACTACAATTTCAGTCTTCATGCCCTGACCTGCCACTGTGCTGCACATTAAAGCAAATACGGAAACATAGAATAGATTTCTCATGGTTTATAAATTTTGTATACACCAATAATACAAAAATTTATAAGATTAGTCAAACGGCAGATACTTCTATCAGCCGTTCTCCATGATCCTGCAATTTCAGCGTTCTATTGCCTGAGTAGAATACAGCTGACCGAATTTGGTAAGACACTAATCCCCGTCATCGCCGCATTAGGGCAATGGAGCGATGAACATGAAGGCCGTTTGCGGGATGTGATTATGAGACAAGTAGTGAGTGCTGAATGATACGCGTGCAGGTATGGTTCTTGTCTTGATTTTCTAAAACCTACGTATCAAGATGAAACAACAAGATTTAAAAACCGCAGGCAGGCTATTGCTGGGAGCAAGTCTGGTTTATGCAGGCATCAGTCATTTAACATTCGCCAGAAAAGAGTTCCGCGCACAGGTCCCTGACTTTATTCCACTTAAAAAGGACGACACAGTAGTCTATTCCGGGATCGCAGAAATCGCCCTCGGAGCTGCTTTGATCGCCACACCTCAGGAACACCGCCCCAAAATCGGAAAGTTCGCTGCTGCATTCTTCACCGCCGTTTTCCCCGGCAACATCACTCAATACACCCACCAGCGAAACGCATTCGGACTCGATACGGATAAGAAGCGTTTGGTAAGGTTATTTTTTCAGCCGGTGTTAGTATGGTGGGCGCTGGCGAGCACGCGTTGAGGTTGGTTTCCTGTCCATGCGGCAAATTTTTACATTTGCCGCATGGAAATAGATGATTATTCTACCGAAGGTTTCAAAACCGTGTATTTCAAATTATCAACAGTAATCCCTGTAACGGATTTGATAGAAAGTTTGGACATCGGGGTTTCCGGAAAGAAAATATCGGTCATCACCGTTAGCCCATTGTCTGCAAAAAGCTCCACGGAAGCAACGTCTGCAATTAATGTTAATGGAATATCACTTCCCGTTGCAAACCTGGGCGCAATGTGTTTTTCTCCAAAACCTTTTTCAAAATCAATGGCACCTGATTTCGAGCGGTCAATGTAATACTGATTTTTTGCTTTCTCGTAGCCGACAATCAGTTCGTTGCCCGCTTCGTTAGCCAGCACAATGGAGAAATCTGCTGTGTTTTTAGTCGTTACATCCAGGCGGAAAAGTCCGGTTTTGTTCTTTGCTTTTTCCGTCAGATCCAGCTGATCTTTCAATTTTACATTCTTCATCGAGAATGTTGTAGTGTTCAAAACATCCAGTTCTTTCACAGGAACCGACGTCAGGTAAGTTTCTTTTCCAACTGTTTTCAAACCCAACTCACGGGCAATCGTATTCGCACTTCTCCACGGATCTGTCGGAACCTGATTGGCATATTGCCAGTTGCTCATCCAGCCCATCAGAATGTTGCGGTTGCCAGTGTTGGCGAATGTTACCGCTGCGTAATTGTCCGTTCCAAAATCCAGCCATTTGGTTTCCTTTGAATTGGAAGTGAATGTCTTACCATCAAAATCTCCGAGGAAATATTGTCCTGCCGAGCCTTTGTTTGGCCCGCCCGGATTAATGTTTACGATTAGCACCCAAATGTCTTTTCCTTCATGTTTTATCGGGAAAAGATCCGGACATTCCCATACGCCGCCGTGGCCGCCTTCATTTGCTCCAAATTCACTTTCACGCGTCCAGGATTTCAGGTCGGGAGAAGAATAAAACGTGATGCGGTCTTTGGTTGCCAAGGTCATTACCCATTTTTTCTGCGGCTCAAACCATCTCACTTTCGGGTCACGGAAATCGGTTACGCCCGGATTCTGGATCACCGGATTTCCTTTGTATTTCGTCCAGGTTTTACCGTCGTCCAGACTATATGCAATGCTTTGCGTTTCGTGTTTGCCGGTTTGCTTTTTTTCCTCAACCGGGTCATGATGTGTAAAAATGGCCACCAGCGCGTCCTTGCCGAATCCTGCCGTATTGTTCTTGTCCACAACCGCGCTTCCCGAAAAGATGTAACCCAGACTATCCGGATACAAAGCAATCGGCTGCTCTTTCCAGGCGATCATATCCTTGCTCGTGGCATGTCCCCAGTGCATCGGTCCCCAAACCTTGCCGTCCGGATAATATTGATAAAACAAATGGTAAATCCCGTTGTGAAACACCATCCCATTCGGATCATTCATCCAGTTGGCTTTGGGCGTAAAGTGAAATTGAGGACGGTATTTTTCTTTAAAATCCTGCGCAATGGCATTCGAGCCGGTTATGGCACAGATAAGGAGTAATGCAATGATTATTTTTTTCATATCTTAATTTAATTGTGTTTGGGCCAGAACAGTTCTGACATTTACCATCCTGCATTTTGTTTGTACAAGCCGCTGCTGAAATTGATCTGATTCAATGGGATAGGCAGATATTCATCCCGGCCTGCTGTAAATTTCGCATCTCCCAAATGCGTTGCCCTTGTTTTTTCAATCTCGAAATAGGCATTAATGTTTTCAGCCGCAACGCCCCAGCGAACCAGGTCGAAGAAATGATAACCCTCGCCAGCAAATTCAAGTCGTCTTTCCCAACGCATCGCCGTTCTTGCATAGTTCTGTGTCCAGTCCGAACTCTTAACATATGGTTTGACCCTGAAATTTGCTGTGAGTTTTCCATCCGCTGCTACCAGCAAACCTGTACTTGTGGCTGCGCGGGCGCGGATCCTGTTGATCAAAGGAAGTGCTTCGTCTTGTCTACCCAATTCTATTAATGCTTCGGCTTTCCAAAGCAGTACATCGGCGAACCGGATAATCTGCCAGTTTTTAGCGCTGGACATAAATGGCGGCACCTTTTGAAAAGATGGATCCGTTGGTAAAACCACTTCCTTAATGCTTGCAAATGCACCGTAAACCGCCGGAGCACGAGCCCAGGATTTTTGAAATACATAGCTTTTTCCATATTTAAACGGAGCATTTGGTCTTGCTACGGTGTGATCCAGGCGCGGGTCGAAAGAACTGGTCTGGAAATCAAGCGATGCCGCAACGTCATTAGCAGCATAGGTTTGGAACAAAGGCAGTCCGTCAGCACTGGTTTTGAAGGAATTGATCAGGTCGTGGCTGGGAACGTGGAAACCGCAGCAGCCGTATTCCTGGTTCATGGTGTAATTCAGCGCGTGTCCGTAATCCAGCCTGCCGAGTGGCGTTCCGTCGTTTTTTGAATATTGAATTGCAAATACGGATTCGGGGCCGTTCTCGGTTGCTGTTAGAAAATTGTCAGCATAATCGGCGCTCAGGTTATACTTTCCGGAGTTGATCACCTCATCACAAAGCGAATTTACTTCTGTCAGCAAGGCTTTATTTATCGATACAACGGCATTGGTTTCGTTTTGTTCGTAAGCCTTGTACAAGAGTGTTTTTGCCAGATAGGCTTTTGCCGAAATCTTGTTAGCCCGGCCTTTGTCACTTTGATTTTCAGGAAGCTTGTCAACTGCGCTCCGGAAATCGGCTTCTATTTTTGACCATAGTTCGTCATTGGAAAGCTTGTCATTTGAAATGGTCGGATAGTCTGTTTTGGCAATGGTTTCATCGATATACGGGACATATTTGAACAAGATTTTCAGCAGGAAATAGAAATGTCCTCTCAGGAAATTGAGTTCACCCATACGCGCTGCTTTTTCGGGATATTCTGCTTCGGAAAATGCACTTACTCTTCGCATTGCATCATTTGTCCGGCTGATGCCCACGTATAATCTGAACCAAACCTGGTCGATCAATGCATTATCCACCCTGTTCAGGGAAAATGTTTCGAACAAATGGAATTCGGACAAATCTCCGGGGCCGTCGCCACCTTTGTACATATCGCCTCCACGAATGCTCCCATAGGCCCACATGCTGGAAAAAGGGGAGGTGTAATGATCGTTTCCGAGCGCGGAGTAAGCTGCTACCACCATTTTGTCCACATTTTCAGGCGTATTCAAATCGTCGCCCGAAATGACACCCTGGGCAGGTTCTACCAGCGCATCATCGCAGCCTGTGAAAAGCACCATGAGCAATGTCAGGGCGTATATTATTTTTTTAGTGATCATGATTTCAGAATTTAGAAAGTGACATTCAGGCCAATGGTTCCTATGACAGGGATCGGGAAAGCGAAGTTTGGAATCTCCGGGTCGGGACCTGTGAAAGCTTTGCTTTTGATGGTAAACAGATTACTTCCTTGCAGATACAACCGCGCGCTCTGGATTTTCAGGGCATTCAGACTTTTGAAATTGTACCCGATCTGCGCATTTCTCAGCTTTAAATAGGAACCGTTTTCAATGAAGTAAGTCGAGAAGCGACCTTCGTTATTTCTGTCTACCAATGTCAAAGCAGGGATATCCGAACTTGTGTTTTGAGGCGTCCATGCGTCCAGCGTTCTTTCACCCCAGTTGGTGCCCGTCCAGAGTGACGAGAAATCAGTGTAGGTTTTGAATTCGTTCTGAACCTTTACATCGATTCCCTGAAAGAAAAAGCTCAGATCGAAATTTTTCCAGCTTACGGAAGTATTGAAGCCATACATATATTTTGGCGTGCTGTTTCCGATAAAATCCCTGTCCTGCGCGTCAATCGTGCCATCGCTGTTCAAATCGGCATATCTGATTCGTCCCACGCCTTTTCCCGGCTGAGTTGCAGCATTGTCTACTTCACCCTGATTTTGAAATATTCCGTCGGCTACATATCCAAAGAATGAATTGGCCGGGCGACCGAGTATGGTCTTATCCGTTCCATTTCCCGGATAGGATGCAATCACCTCTTTTGGTAAATAAGTGATCTTGTTGCGATACAGGGAGAAGTTTCCAGTCAGGTTGATCCTAAGGTCATTACCAATTTTAGTGTCATAAGAAAGCAATGCTTCGAAACCGCTGTTTTTCATCGAAGCGCCGTTGGTAAACCGGTTTCCACCATCACCAATCACAGCCAGATATGCCGGACTGATCAGGATGTCAGAAGTTTTCCTCTGGAAATAATCAACAGAACCAGTTAATGTGTTGTTTAAAAAACCAAAATCCACACCAAAATTAGATTCTGCGAGCGATTCCCATCTTAGGGCATCATTGCCTTGTTGGATCAATGTAAATCCGGACGGAAGCTGGCCCGTGCCGTTTCCGCCAATGTCATACGCACTGCCATTATCAAAATCCCAGGTTGGATCGCTGCCGTAAATGGCTGAGTATAAAGATTGCGTCGCATTGTTCGGGATTTCCTGGTTACCCGAGCGACCCCATCCATATCTCAGTTTCAAGTCAGAAATGAAAGGAATATCTTTAATAAATGTTTCTTCGCTCAGACGGTAACCCAATGAAAACGCAGGGAATGTTCCGAAGCGGTTATCTTTTCCAAAGCGTGACGAACCATCGCGGCGTACGGTTGCCGATGCCAGGAACTTGTCGGCGTAAGTGTAATTAACCTTTGCGAAATAGGAGAAAAGTGAATTCGCACTGCCGCTGCCGCCATTATTAATGTTATTGCTTCCTGCGTTCAAATAGGAATAATTGATATTTTCGAGTGCCAGGCCTCTTCTGCTTGCCGAAAATTCCTGGGCGATATATCGGATGCTTTCCTGTCCAACTAGGATTCCAATTTGGTGCTTACCAGTTTGAATGTCATAGTTTAATGTGTTTTGCCAGATCGAATTCCCCGAGTAGTCCTGGAAATTCGAAACCTGATTGGTTGGATCAGACAAGAAACCGGAGGTGTAGGATTTCCGAAGCAGCCTTTTGTAACCACCGCTGTAATCAATTCCGTAGCTGGTTTTAAGATGCAGTTTTGGAATTATTTCCAGATCAGCAAATACATTTCCAAATAGCCGGTAGAAGTTGCCTTTGTTCTGCCGGTTGTCCTCGATGAGCCTGACAGGATTTTGGCGGTCGGTCATTCCGGAAGCAGGGCCGCCCCAGCCGCCATCCACGGTGTAAACCGGCACAACGGGCTGTGAAACGAGCGACGCAAACAGTATATCAGCCGTCGGAGACTGCACATCCTGGATGTAAGTGGCAGACAGATTTTCGCCAATTTTCAGTTTGGACTTAAATAGCGAGAAATCCGTGTTCAACCTTGCGTTATACTTTTTATTATGTGTTGATTTTACAACTCCTTTATTATCGTAGTAACCCAGCGAAAACATCGTATTTCCTTTTTCAGAACCATTAGAAATGGACATATCATAGGATTGAATGATAGACTTTTGTGCAATCTCATCATACCAATAAGTGTTGGCAGGCTTCATCGTTTTTGCCGCATCAATGAATTCGGGATATTTGATCTGACTCAAAGACGGGTTATTGAAATCATTATTCCAGTCGTATTGATAAATCTGATTGGCATTCGGATCCGCTTTGTCATTCACTGCTGCCTGCCAATATGCCCGGCCGCGGCCGTCTGCATTCAATGTTTTCAGCTTCGACGCATAATCCTGTATTGAAGTGGAAATGTTCACATTCAACCGCGATTGACCGTTTTTGGCTTTTTTGGTCGTCACAATTACAACACCATTTGCAGCCCTTGAACCGTAAATGGTTGCCGAAGAAGCATCTTTCAAAACCTGGATAGATTCGACGTCTGCCGGGTTTATTTCATTCAATCCTCTTTTGGTAGGAATGCCGTCGATGATGTAAAGCGGATCATTATTGCCCAATGTACTGCCTCCTCTGATCCTTACCGTGGCACCTCCGCCCGGCGCTCCGTCCGTAGTGATCAGCACACCCGGCACTCTTCCCTGCAATGCCTTTGCCGGGTTACCCACCTGGCTGTCCTTAATGTCTTTAATGCTCACCACACTCACCGCACCTGTGATATCTTTCTTTCGCTCAGACTGATAGCCGGTAACAACCACTTCATTCAGGCTTTTTGAATCATATTCCAGCGTCACATCCATGACACTATTCGTGCCCGGAACCACTTCGCTGGGGACCATGCCCACGTAAGAAAATACCAGCGTTGCGCCGCTGTTAATGCCGATGCTGTACTTTCCATCGGCGTCAGATAATGTGCCGTTGGTTGTACCTTTTTCCAGGATACTTACGCCTGGGAGCGTCACCCCGGCGCCGTCTTTCACGGTTCCGGTAATGTTGGATTGAGCAGCCGCAAGTTGCACCCAACATAGTATGGCAAAAGCCAGAAGCGGTAGTCGTTTAAACATGATTGATTTGATTATTGATTAAAAAATCAGCAATTTTTTTTTCGGCAATAACAGGTGTAGCACCAGAATAGGAGGCAACCAATGCACCAACTGCACAGGCTTTTTCAAGGGCTGAGGGAATGGATGAGCCAGAAATATATTCTTTCAGAAACATCGCCAGAAAGGAGTCGCCGCTGCCAATCGTGTCCTGCACTTCCACTACATATCCGCCCTGAGAATGAAATCCGTCCCCGGAAAGAACGACCGCGCCATCGGCACCGAGCGTAACACAAACCAGTTTCAGGTTGAAGCGTTCGTAAAGAAATTTCATTTGCGTTTCCACTTCGGGCTGGATGCCAAACCAGGTGCAAACCGTATTCAGCTCATGCTCGTTTACTTTAACAATGTCAGCCTGTTCAAGCAGATATTCAGTGGTGGCTCTGTCCAGATGCGGAGGGCGAATGTTGACGTCGAACACTTTCAGCTTTGCATCTTTCAGCAATTCAAAAAGCGTGTCACGAGACTGCTGGCTGCGGACGGAAAGCGTGCCGTAGACAAACACATCTGAATCTTTTACGAGCTGTTTGTTTTCAGGCGTCGTCATAATGTAGTCCCAGGCAACGGGCTGCACAATTTTGTAGGTGACTTCTGTTTTATCAGTCAGGTTAACCTTTACAATGCCGGTAAGGTGCGTTATGCCAGTTTGGATAAAATCTGTGTTAAAATCCTGGTTATTAAGATAATCCATGAGTTCAACGCCCAGGTCGTCGTCGCCGACGCGGCTGATGAAAGCCGGGTTCATGCCGAAGTTTTTCAGGTGAATGGCCACATTCATGGGCGCTCCGCCGGGTTGCTTGCCAGATGGCAGCATGTCCCAAAGCATTTCTCCGAAAACGGTTATTGTTGGTGTCATATAAGTGGAGATATTAATGTAGAATCATTGTTTTGTCAGTCCTTTCCAGAGAGGTTCCCTTGGTTTCCGGCATGATGCGCCACACGAAAATGAGCTGCAAAATCATCATGATCGCGAAGAAGGAAAATGTAACTCCGCCGCCCAGATATTCGGAAATAATGGGGAAGGAAAAGGCGATGACGGCCGCCATAAACCAGTGCGTAAAGCTTCCCAGCGCCTGACCATTTGCCCGCACTTCATTAGGAAAAATTTCAGATATGAACACCCAGATGACCGCACCTTGTGAGAAGGCAAAAAAGGCAATGTAAACGAAAAGGAAAACCGGTACGCCCGTAAAATCCTGGATAAAAAATGCCCTTGCAACCAATGCAAGTGTGATAATCACACCCACGGAGCCAATCGCCATTAATGTGCGTCTGCCGAAACGATCTATAAAGTTGATGGCTAAAAGTGTAAAAGCGAAGTTGACGAAACCAATTCCCGCAGAGGACAGAAACGCAGCTTTTGCTCCCAATCCTGTCATTTCAAAAATACGTGGACTGTAATAAATGATGGCATTAATGCCCGAAACCTGATTGAAAACTGCGAACAAAATAGCAAGCATTACCGGTGTTTTGTATTTGGCAGAAAACAGCCTGGCAGAAGGTCTGTCCTTCGTTTCCCCGTTTGCATTCATGATCGCAAACAATGTTTCTTCGCTGGTTTGAGGGTCGATGATATTCAGGATTTCCTTGGCTTGCTGCACATCGCCTTTTTTCATAATCAGCCAGCGTGGACTTTCCGGAACGTAAAGAATAGCGAGCAAGAAAATTATAGAAGGCAAGGCCTGCACACCGAGCATCCAGCGCCACGCATTGTCGCCCATATCCTGCATGAAGTAATTGGAGAAGTAGGCGATGAGAATTCCGAAAACGACATTGAACTGGAATAGCCCAACCATTTTCCCGCGTGACTTGGCAGGAGAGATTTCAGAGATGTACATCGGCGCAGCTACGGAAGAAGCGCCTACACCCAACCCGCCGAGGAAGCGGAAGAAAATGAAAACATACCAATCGGTTGCAAGCGCCGAGCCGAGCGAAGAAACCAGATATAAGACGGCGATCCAGAATAGGGTGGTTTTTCTTCCGAGCTTGTCCGCCGGAATGCCGCCTAACATTGCGCCGAGAACAGTCCCTATCAATGCGATGGAAACCGTGAACCCGTGTTCAACCGCAGACAGATCCCATAAATGCTGAATGGCTTTTTCCGCCCCCGAGATCACGGCCGTATCAAATCCGAAAAGAAACCCGCCAAGCGCAACGACGATCGACCAAACTAATACCTTACTGTTTTTCATTGGTAGTTCTGATTTTTTGTCAAAACTACCGCCACTTGCTGCCCGGAATAAGTAAATAATATCTCAATAAAGTTAAACTTTGATACAGTGGTATTTTATAAGGTTATAATGATGATAATCAGTGAATTAACTTACGATTTAAAATTTGATACATCCGTAACCTTTCAATTTTGATACATCTTGCTTCAAAATTGTATCATTTCTTATGAATTCAGTGGCAAACGAATTGGACGATTGGTTGAAAATATTGAATGAAAATCCGGCTGCTTATGATTTCTTATATTCCATCGGTGTTTGATTATATTTTCCTTTGAAGGCCGTGGAGAAGTAGGTAGGAGAGGAGAAGCCGACCTTGTAGGCTATGTCGGCAATGGTCAGATCGTCGCGGCGCAGCAGGAACTTGGCTTTATTGAGCCTTACCTGCTGAATGTATTCATTCACGCTCATGCCTAGCAAAGCCTTCACTTTTCTGTAAAGCTGTACCCGGGACATGCCCAGGTCCCTGCCAATGTCTTCCACGCTGAGCTCGGAATTATCGTAACGCTCCTCAATATATGCAGTGAATTGCGTAATAAATTTCTTATCCAGTTTGTTCGGATTCGTTCCCGACGAGGTTTCAATGGGCAACTCACTGGTGTAATGTTCGCGAAGCACGGACCGGTTTTTCAGCAAAGTCTTAATGCTTTCCTGCACATACTGCAGGTTAAACGGCTTGGTAATGTAAGCGTCCACGCCCGTCTGAATGCCTTCGATCTGCTGTTCGATGGTGGTTCTGGCGGTAAGCAGAATCACCGGAATGTGCGACGTCCTGAAATCCGCTTTAAGTATTGCGCTCACGCCCAATCCATCCTTTTTGGGCAATGTCACATCACACACGATCAGATCGGGAATGTGCTCAAATGCCAGTCTCAAACCTTCTTCGCCGTCATTGGCTACCAATATCTGGTAACTGACATTCAGTTTTTGTTCCAAAAGCCTTACCAGATCATTGTTGTCTTCAATGAGCAGCACAGATTGTTCATGAGTTGAAACCTCCTTGGGAGAAGCATTATTCGCAGCCGGATCTTCTTCCTGAATTTCAAAGTTTTGAACCATAGAAAAATCTTCCGCGTGCCCGGTTTGTAATTCATCTTCCTGGAAATGCTTGCTACCCAGCGGCAATTCAATGGTGAATGCCGTTTCCTTATTGGGCTGGCTGCGGACGGAAATAGTTCCTTTATGCAGCGAGATCAATTCCCTGGAAAGCGCCAGGCCGAGCCCGGTTCCGAGGGCTTTATAACCGCTTTCGGCTTGATAAAAAACCTCGAAGACGTGCGCAACTTCTGATTCCGTCATGCCTATTCCATTGTCTTCCACCGTAATCTGCGCCTGATCGTTGGAAATGGTTTTGATATACAAGTAAACCCTTCCCTTATCCGGCGTGAATTTGAATGCATTGGAAAGCAAATTGAAAATCACCTTATCGAGCATCGTCGCATCAAACCACACCATCACTTCGAGATCGGAAGCGATTAATTGAAAATCAATTTTTCGTTTGGAAGCAATGCGTTCAAAAGCCACCATAATGTCCTTCACAAATGCCACCAGGTTATGCTCGCCAGCGCGCACCTGCATGCGGTGACTTCCCAGTTTTCTGAAATCCATCAGCTGGCTCACCAGACGGAGCAGTCTTAATGTGTTTTTCCGGATCAGTGAAAGCTCTTGTTTGATCAAGGGATCGCGGATCTTTTCGCTGGCTAAGACATCTTCAATCGGTGCTAAAATCAATGTAAGTGGCGTGCGGAATTCGTGCGAAATGTTGGTGAAGAATTTAAGTTTGGCCTCATTTTCAATTTCAGCACTTTGCGCCAATTGCTCGATCTGGTTCTTTTGGTCCGAAATTTCATGATTCTGGACTTCCAGGCGCTTGTTGATCTTCCGGTTTTCGCGTAAAGAATAAAAGGAAATGGCTCCGAAAATGAGTGCTAATGCAAGGGTGATGGAAACGGTGTAAATGACAATGCTCTGGTTTTCAGAGATCGCACGCTGCTCCTCAATTTTTTCCTGCCGACGCTCAATGTCTTGCTGCTGGGCCACCAATTTTTCGCTCTGCAATTTCATGATCCTGACATTGGTCGAATCGATCATGGTGATTTGCAAGCGGTTTTCCCTTTTGAACGGCTTCTTTTGAAGAATAGAAATCGCGGTTCGGATGGCTTCTTCTCCACCAGTCGGATATAGAATAGTAGCATTTAAAACATTCCTATCAACAAGATCAATGCCGCCATTCGGCCCGGTTAGTCCGTCAACACCGATTAACCTAATCTTTTTTTCAAGACCTAAATTTTTACAAACCTTAAAAGCAGTCAACGCGCGGCGATCATTCTGGCAGAAAATAACGTCAATGTCCGTATGGGTTTGCAGCAGTTTGGTCAGCGGGGCTTCGAAAGAATATTTATCCCAATCGCCGTCCAGTTTGGCAACCAGTTCGATGCCGGCAAATCGATTAATGATCTCCATAAAACCCTTATGGCGATCAATGTCAGCGGAAGAGCCCGGTTTTTCACTGATCTCGATCACCTTTCCGGTTCCTTTCAAAAGTGTATTGGTATAAGCGCCGGCAATCTGCCCGACTTCCACATTATCAGCACCCACATAGGCTGTGTACTGATCAGAATTGGTCCGGCGATCCAAAATAATGACTGGAATTCCGCTTTGGTAAGCCTTCTCAACAACAGGTGTAATCGGCTCGGCTTCATTCGGAGATACGATCAGCAGGTCAATGTCTTGTTTAAGCAGTTCTTCAATTTGTGTGATTTGTGTTTTGCTCTGTCCGCCCGCATCCTTCATCACAAAGTTGATCTCCGGATTGAAAGAAAGCTCGCGATACATGCTCTCCTGCATGGTTTTACGCCAGTTATCACTGCCCGTGCACTGCGAAAAGCCAATCGTAAACTGCTTCGATTCCTTTTTGGAACAAGCAGTTACCATAAAACAAACCAGAATAATAAGGTTAAAGTATTTCAATGTTTTCTTGTATTCAAATCCGTTGGTTGAGGTCTATAAATGTATCACAAATGGAGTTTGAAACAAATTGAAAAGAATTGATGTGTACCTGAATTTGTCCGGGATTTGGCTACGCAATGCCCCGATTTCACTACGCCGGGGAGTTGAAGGCTGATGAACTTTGCATATCTCAAAATTCAAAATCAATAACAACATGAAACAGTCAAAAACACCCATCATGAGCTTCAGTCCGGTTGTATTACCAGTTTCCGGCCGTCACGTAGACCTCGAAATGAAAGTTTCTGCTCCTGCTAGCGGAAACAACCTGCCGGTCATTCTTCTTTCGCATGGGCATGGTCCCTCTAATTTCCTCTCTTCGTACAGAGGATACGGTCCCATGGTTGATTTTTTTGCAGCAGAAGGGTTTGTTGTCATTCAACCCACCCATCAAAATTCCCGAGCACTTGGTCTTTCGTCGTCCCTTCCGGAAGCACCCTTGTTTTGGAGTTCGCGGGCTACGGACATGCAATTTATCCTGGATCATTTAGACGAAATTATTTCCACAGTGCCGGGGTTGACCGGAAGAGTCGATCAAGCAAAAGTTGCTGCCATCGGCCATTCCATGGGCGGCCAGACCGTGGCCATGCTGGCAGGCATGGAGGTAACCGACCCTGCAACAGGAAAAATAGTGAATGCCGCAGAGCCAAGATTGAAGGCCCGGGTGCTGATTGGCGCCTCTGGTGGACCAGAAGGATTTAACGGAGCCAATAGACAGCATTATCCAGTGTTGGCGGCAGGTAATTTCAGCACGATGACTTTGCCGGCACTCATCGTGAATGGGGACAAAGACATCAACCTTATGTTCTCTGATGTGGACAACTGGCGTGCGGACGCTTATTATCAAAGTCCCGGCCCAAAGGACCTGCTGACCGTGTTTGGTGCTGAACACATCTTCGGTGGCATATCAGGGTATGATGCCCGCGAAACAAGTGATGAAAATCCGGAGCGTGTTGCCTTTGTATGTGAAAGTATTCTTGCCTATGTTCGGAGTACATTTGATCCGAACGATCCAAGTTGGGAAGAAGCCAGGAAAGCCCTGAACGGCGTACCAGGTGCATTAGGCAGCATCGAAAGTAAATTATAAAACAGGCATTATTATGAAGGATGAAATGTCTAACCATAGATTCATTTCGTTATCAAGGCTGCATAAGGCGCTGGACATTCCGGCACCTATGCACCCGTTGGTAAGTTTAATCAACAATGCTGATGGGACCGTTCCGCTGGAAAGACTTCCCAGTCCCCATATCCTAAATTTTTATAAAATCTCCTATAAGACAAACTTCCGCGGGAAGTTCAAATATGGGCAGCATTACTACGATTTCGACGAAGGGGGAATGTTTTTTGTTTCGCCAAATCAGATCACGGGAGGCCACGCACCACTCAGTGATCAGTCCGGTTATACTTTACTTTTCCATCCCGATTTTTTACTGGGTTACGAACTCGCCAGGAAGATCAAAGCGTACGGATTTTTTTCCTATTCTATCCATGAAGCGCTACACTTATCGGAAAAGGAAAAAACGACGATCATTTCTGTTTTCGAAAATATTGAAGAAGAATTAAAAGACAGAATTGATAATTTCAGCCAGGACGTTGTTATTTCTCAGATCGAATTGCTGCTGAATTATGCCAACCGGTTTTACAGCAGGCAATTCATCACCCGTAAGGCGGTAAGCAGCGATCTGCTTCAAAAGGTAGAAGACATTTTGCATACCTACTTTCAGTCACCACCAGACAAAAAGCAGGGGCTTCCAACTGTCCAGTTTCTGTCTGAGCAATTAAACGTCAGTCCGAGTTATTTAAGTGACATGCTGCGATCAATGACCGGGCAAAATGCACAACAACACATTCACAACCATTTGATTGAAAAGGCTAAGCAACAACTATCTACGAGCGATGCTTCGATAAGCGAAATAGCGTATGAATTAGGGTTCGAACATCCCCAGTCCTTCAGCAAACTTTTCAAGCTCAAAACCAGTGTATCGCCCTTGGATTTCAGGCGTTCTTTTAATTAAAGTATCTTGGAGGGAAGGATACCTTCTAAGGGTTATTTGAATTTGTTATAGTAAGTAATATCATATGGGGGAGCTTTTATCCCCATGATGTGGTAAAACAGAAACTCCCGAAAGACGGAATTGTAATCGTTGCTTTCACCGCAGTATTAAAAAAACCAAACCCGCTAGTGCCGCTATATATTGATGGTTGTTGCAGGCAACACGTATCTCAGCGTTTATCCCTGCTTTGTTTAAGGCTTGTCGCGCCGAAACTGCCCCCACTATCCCCGGAATGTAAAATGATTTCGAGGAAAATGAATACATCTTTCAATGTTAAAGTATTGTGCCTACTGAAATCGGTGATATTGACACTTGACTTCGGTCGGCTTTTCTTAGTGAGCCAGTCATGCGAGTCGGCAGCGCTGTATTGATGGGTGGCAAACTGCTTACCGGGCGACTGGCGTAAAAAAGTTTACGAGGTTTCCGTCAGGATCGCGAAACAACATAGAGCGGTTTCCCCAAGGCATTGTTGTTGGTTTTTGAACAATGTCATCGCCAAGGAGGTCTGCCAGCCTGTGATATTCTGCGTCTACATCGTCCACGAGAAACTCCAAAATGACCGATTGATTGGATGTCGGGACGGCCAGATGGCTTCCTCCAAAAAGCTCCAGAGTCCGGGTGCTGCCGATCGCCAGTACGATTGATGAGGTGTGTAATTCTGCGAAATCCGCTGTATGCTGAATAATGGATAAACCCGTAATTTGTTCATAGAATGCAATTAGAGGTTGGATGTCTGCGGTGATAATTCGGATGGATGCAAATTTCATAGGATGGAATGTTTTTCTCAAAATTAAAATGCGGAAATGACAACAGTATGTCAGCAGCTATGGTGGTAATGTCGTATCAATTTCGAGAAGCAGCCTGAAAAGATTGAAAAACAGATTCAGCAAATGCTGGCGGGCGTCTCCATCTATTTACAAGCACATACGCCGGGTATAGGTATGAATACTCTAGCTGGTTATGCCGCTTTTGGCGCGTTTTACTTCCTGCTGGCGGCATTTCGTTTAAGTAAAATGATCAATAGAATGCCGGGCCCGTTGTAAGTCCCGCTGATCTCAGCCTTTACTGCTGCCTTCGTATGAATGGTGAAGGACTGCGTCAAGTTCGCATCGTAGGAAAACAGGTGATAGTCAAAAGCGCTGGATAGATAAGCTGATTTTTCCCGCAGCCTGTAAGCGCCGCCCATCACATTGATGTCCCGCCAGCTGCCCGGCTGAAATGCTGCTGATAAACGGACACCTGAATTCGCGCTTAAACCCAGGTTTGCATGCGTTCCATAATAAAGCTTCGTCTGATTGTCCTGCACATTGATGTTGGTGAAAACATCCTGGATGGATGTGTAATAAGCTGTTATACTATATTGTTGCTTATAAGTATAGCTCAGCTCTGCATCGTGTACAAATGCAGGTTGCGGGGCGGGATTGCCAACATAGAAATTGAATGGCGAGGAAAGCCGGAGGCGCACGCTATGGCCTGAAAGCAGGCGGAACCTATGTGGCGTTTGCATTGCCGTAGCCAATAATAAATTTATCAAAATGGAAAAATACTTACTTTGGCAGAGCCTCAAAGCACATTTCCTGCAATTCAAAAAGCAACTCGCCTTATTATGCTGAATGCTACAACTAAAAATTACCGCTGGCTCATTGTTGTGCTGCTTTTCACGGCCACGACTATCAATTACCTTGACAGGCAGATCATTGGTTTACTCAAACCGATTTTAGAAAAAGAATTCGCTTGGACGGAAACCGATTTTGCACGGATTGTCATGGCTTTTACGGCCGCCTATGCCCTGGGTCTGCTGCTTTTCGGCTGGCTGATCGATAAAATCGGCACGAAAATGGGTTATTCGATCACCATTGTCTTTTGGAGCATTGCGGGTATGCTGCATGCTGTCGCAAGGAGCGCATTTGGTTTTGGTCTGGCGCGTGTGGGACTCGGTTTGGGTGAAGCCGGAAATTATCCTGCGGCAGTCAAGACGGTTGCCGAATGGTTTCCGAAAAAAGAGCGTGCGCTGGCAACGGGACTTTTTAACGCCGGCACAAGCGTCGGCGTGGTGGTTGCATTGCTGCTGGTGCCCTGGATACTAAACCATTATGGCTGGCAGGAAGTATTTTGGATTACCGGAGCACTCGGCTTTGTCTGGCTTATTTTCTGGCTGATTTACTACGATATTCCTGCTCAGCAAAAGCGCCTGAGTGCCCAGGAACTGCATTACATTGTCAGCGGACAGGATCAGGATGAAAACGATGCCGAGAAGCAGCGTGTGAAATGGATCAAGCTTTTTACATTCCCACAAACGTGGGCCTACATTACGGGAAAGGGCCTTATTGATCCTATTTACTGGTTTTTTCTATTCTGGTTACCCTCGTATTTCGCATCCACATTTGCTTTGGACCTTAAAAAGCCAAGCCTCGAATTGATGCTGATTTATACCGCAACCACCATCGGCAGCATTGGCGGCGGCTATCTTTCTTCGTGGCTTATCAAAAAAGGGTGGCCTACATTAAAAGCCAGAAAAACGGTTCTCTTGGCATTCGCAGTATTGGAGTTATCGGTAATCCTGATCCAGTTCGCAGGTGACGTCTGGGTCGCAGTCGGCCTGATCAGCTTTGCCGTGGCATTGCACCAAGCCTGGGCAACCAATGTATTCACATTACCGTCCGATCTTTTTCCCAAACAAGCCGTGAGTTCTGTTGTCGGAATCGGCGGGATGGCAGGTGCAGTTGGCGGAATTTTGTTTCCCATGTTAATCGGCAGCCTGCTGGACAGCTACAAAGCAGCCGGGAACCTGCAAGGAGGATACAACATCATTTTCACAATCTGCGGTTGCACATATTTGATCGCCTGGCTCATCATTCATATGCTGACCAAAACGGCGAAAGTTGTGGAGCTGGACGAGTTGCGTTAATGGCCTAGGGTTCTGATCTAAGGATCACTTTCGCCTCCTTGTCGTCATACTCCGCAATCAATTTCGTGAGCTGCTGTTTCAGTGCAAGCGTGGTCTTTTCATATCCTTTTTTGCCGTATACATTGCTTTCCTCTGAGGGATCTTTGTTCAGATCAAAAAGCTCCCATGAATTGACCCGCTTGTAAAAACGAATGAGTTTGTAATCCTTCGTGCTCACCCCAAAATGCGGTGAAACCGAGTGCTCACCGTTTTCATAATAATGATAATACAATGCCTCCCGGCCTTTGACAGCTTTATTTGCTAAGAAGGGCAGCATGGATTTTCCCTGCATATCCGATGGGATCGCAAGCCCGGCCGCATCCAGAAGCGTAGGCGCTATATCCAGGTTCATGACCATTTGACTGCTGTTTGTCCCTGGTTTAATCACGCCCGGAAATTGCATCAGCAGCGGAGTACGGAATGATTCTTCGTACATAAACCTTTTGTCAAACCAGCCGTGTTCGCCCAGGTAAAATCCCTGATCCGACATGTAGATCACAATCGTATTTTGATCCAATTCGTGTTTTTCAAGATAATCCAGCATGCGCCCGATATTGCGGTCGAGCGACTCGGCCGTGCTGTAATAATCCTTCATGTAGCGCTGGAATTTCCACTCTGCCAGTGCTTTGCCGGTCAGGTTTTTTGATTTCAAGTCAGCTTCAATCGCTCCATAATAAGCGTCAAACTTCGCTCGCTGCGCCGGATTCATCCTGTTTACGGTGGGTTCGCCTTTTGAGCTGTAACTGAGCATTTTCAGGTCGTATGCCATTTGCATTGTTTTGTCAATGCTCATATCCTGCACTGCGGCAGCACTTCTGGTTTTGTATTGATCATAAAAATTTACTGGAACTGGGAATGTCAGCGAATCATATCGGCCAAAATCCACCGTATCCGGCAGCCAGGTTCTGTGCGTCGCCTTGTGGCCGACCACCAGGCAAAATGGCTTGTTGGAATCACGTAAGTCCAGCCATTCTTCGGAAATATCCTCGATCAGATTGGTAACATAACCTTCTTTTCTAATGCTCTTTCCGTCCATTCCGATAAATTCCGGATTATAGTAAGAACCCTGGTCGGGCAACAGATTGAAAAAGTTAAATCCTTCCGGTTTGCCTGCGAGGTGGATCTTTCCGATCCAGGCTGTCTGATATCCGCCGGTCTGCAAATGTTTGGCAAAATTGTCCTGGCTATGGTCGAATTGGGAGGTTTCGTTGTCCTTAAAACCATTCTTGTGGCTGTATTTGCCAGTGAGTATTACCGCCCTGCTGGGTCCGCAAATGGAATTAGTAACATAAGCTTTGTCCAGGCGGACACCTTTCTGTGCAATGCGGTCAATGTTGGGCGTTTTAACAAGCTTGTTGCCATACGCGCTGATCGCCTGAAAAGCATGATCGTCCGAAATAATGATGACAATATTCGGCTTCGGGCGTTTGGCAGGTAGGTTTTGCGCCTGAATGTTCTGGGAAAAGATAACAAGGATAAAGCCTGCGATTCGGCAGGCGTTTTGCAGCATTGACAAAGGCCTCATTTTAGAAAAATCTGATGGGTTTAGGATAGTCGGTTATTCGAAAAGACACAAAGCCTGCATTCGCCGGCGATGCGGTTACTCTCCACCTTGTCTTCGAGCGAGCTTGCATGTTGTGTATTATGTCTGACAAAAGTGGTGGTTTTCTTCCAATCCGCAAAACTGATTTAAATGGATGTACCAAAAAAGCCTAGCCTGTTAAGCTTGTCTCCACACATGCAGTTTTTTCGAGCTATCTTATCCCAATAAGTGTTTTCTTGTGGAAGTCAGATTGGGCTACAATAAAGCCGGATTTGGCTATCTATGCATTCAGGTTTCTGCCGAGCTTTGCTTTGTACTTAAAACAATAATCATGCGGATATTAGTAACAGGCGCGACGGGTGCGTTGGGAAGTGCAGTGATCGAAACGATGCTGAAAAAGATCCCGGCCAGCAGCATTGCCATTCTTACCCGAAAAGAGGAAAGGCGATTGTCGTTTCAGGAAAAAGCATTCCGGGCGTACTTAGGCGACTTCGAAGATATGCCTTCGCTTGACCATGCCATGAAAGATGTAGATAAGGTCTTACTAATTTCAGCTAGCGACGAAGGCGATCGGGTGCAGCAGCACCGCAATGTTGTGGATGCAGCGAAAAGGGCAGGAGTAGCGGGCATCGCCTACACGAGCCGTTCGTTGCGGGATAGGAATAACCTTTCTAACCCTTTGATGATGGACCATTTTACCACCGAAGACTATATACGGGAAAGTGGCTTACAATACACCATATTTCGGAATGCTTTGTATATGGACGTGATTCCGCTGTTTGCTGGCAAACAGGTATTCGACACCGGCATTGTCCAGTCCGCCGGAATGGGAAAGGTTGCATTTGCGCTTCGACAGGAAATGGGCGAGGCGATCGCGCATGTAATGCTGGACGAACCATGCGAAAACAAGACATACCTGCTTACAGGCGGGGAGGCCTATTCGTTCGATGACGTTGCCCGGGCATTGACTGAGCTGTCGGGAAAAGAGGTGCGCTACACCTCGGTTGAAAGTCAAGCGTTCGAAGATATACTGGTTCAGAAAGGCATTCCGCAGGCAATGGCAAGAAAAATTACCGATTTTAATGCTGATATTCGAAACGGGCAGGAATCCGTAGTGACCGCCGATCTGGCCCAAAAACTTGGGCGTCCACCCGCTGCACTTAAGGAAGGGCTAAAATTACTGTTTGGGTTATAAACGATCCCTTTGTTATGAAGTCAATTGAAGCACCAAGGCACATTCGCACCATCACCGAATATCATCGATTGATGCAATTGCCCAGACCTGAGCACCCGCTCATCAGCGTGGTGCGATTTGAGGATATCAAAGCGCAGCCTGCCGTGGCTCCGAAAAGTATCAGCCATCACTTTTACACAATCGCGCTCAAGAAAAACGTCAACTCCAAAATCAGATATGGCCAGCAGGACTTCGATTTTGACGAGGGCGTTATGGTGTTTATGTCGCCCAGGCAAATTCTGTCGGTGGAGTCTTCCGGCGAAGAGGAATTCAAACATACCGGATGGCTTTTACTCATCCATCCTGATTTTTTATGGAATACCACCTTGTCGGGCAAAATAAAGCAGTATGAATTTTTCTGCTATCATCTCCGGGAGGCACTACACCTTTCTGAAAAAGAGGAAGCGCTGGTTGTGGGCCTGATGCAGCAGATCGAGCAGGAGTACCACGCCAATATGGATGCATCGAGCCACCACGTCATGATTGCGCAGCTTGAATTAATGCTCACGTACGCAGAGCGATTTTATCAACGGCAATTCCTAACTCGCAGGATTTCGAACCATACTATCCTGGAACGGATGGAGAAGTTGCTAACCCATCGTTTCAAAGACGATATCCTGGCAGCCGAAGGTATCCCGACAGTCGAGTCTGTGGCCGAGGCATTGAATCTGTCCCCGGATTATCTAAGCCGTCTGCTGACAACACTGACCAAACAAAGCACCAGGCATTTCATACAAGACAAGCTCATTAACCTGGCAAAAGAAAAACTTTCCACCACCGACCTGTCAGTGAACGAGATCGCCTTTCAGCTGGGATTTGAGCATCCTCAGTCGTTTAGTAAATTGTTCAAGAATAAGACGCGCTATTCACCGGTCGAGTTGTAAGTGTCCCAAAATCGCAGACAGTTTGAAATTAGAGAATATCACTTAATTTTAAACTGATGAAAAAGACCAAATTCACCGAGACACAGATCGTTTCGATCCTCAAACAACAGGAAGCTGGCATT
>NZ_JAKFFU010000024.1:0-1257 GCF_021502625.1 Dyadobacter sp. CY351
GATTGGCTATCACTGTCCCGTAAACTGTGCTGCCTTCGTAGAGCTCAACAGTCATTGTTGAATCTGCATTGTTCTTGTCCCAGACCCATCCGCGGGCACTGCTGCAATCCACTGCAAAAAAGCTCCCCTCGTAAGCATTCGATCCGCAGGTCAAACTTCTAGGTGATGAGGTTACTGAATAGGTTGTCCCTTTTACGCGAATACTTAATGAATGCGCTTTCCCGTCTCTCAGGCTAGCAGGGATAGGCAAGCTGAAACCATAGTTACCCGTTCCTTTGCCTTCATTCTTTAATGTTTCCTTGTAAATGTTGGCCACCCCAGTCGCATACACCGTAGCACCTTCATAAAGCTCTATGGTCAGCGCAGCACCGGAATTGTTCTTGTCCCAAACCCAACCACGCGCGCTGTTGCAGTCAACTATGTCAAAGTTACCAGCATACACATTGGCTGGGCACATCAAAGTCCGAGGCGCAGCAGTCGGCACAATATAGGATTTGCCTTTCACCCTGACATTCAATGTATGGGTCGCGCCGTCTTTTAGTCCAGCAGGGATTGGTATCGTAAAGCCATAGTTGCCTGTCCCCTTACCCTGGTCTTTCAGGTCTGCACGGTACTGGTTGGCTATTACTGTCCCGTAAACTGTGCTGCCTTCGTAAAGCTCAACAGTCATTGTTGAATCTGCATTGTTCTTGTCCCAGACCCACCCGCGGGCACTGCTACAATCCACTGCAAAAAAGCTCCCCTCGTAAGCATTCGATCCGCAGGTCAAACTTCTAGGTGATGAGGTTACTGAATAGGTTGTCCCTTTAACACGGATACTTAATGAATGCGCTTTCCCGTCCCTCAGGCTAGCAGGGATAGGCAAGCTGAAACCATAGTTACCCGTTCCTTTGCCTTCATTCTTTAATGTTTCCTTGTAAATGTTGGCCACCCCAGTCGCATACACCGTAGCACCTTCATAAAGCTCTATGGTCAGCGCAGCACCGGAATTGTTCTTGTCCCAAACCCAACCACGCGCACTGTTGCAGTCAACTATATCAAAGTTACCGGCATACTCATTGGCAGGGCACATTAAAGTCCGAGGCGCAGCAGTCGGTACAATATAGGATTTGCCTTTCACCCTGACATTTAATGTATGGGTCGCGCCGTCTTTAAGACCAGCAGGGATTGGTATCGTAAAGCCATAGTTGCCTGTCCCCTTACCCTGGTCTTTCAGGTCTGCCCGGTACTGGTTGGCTATTACTGTCCCGTAAACTG
>NZ_JAKFFU010000025.1:0-1224 GCF_021502625.1 Dyadobacter sp. CY351
TGTACGCTTCCCTAAAAACAGAGTGGTGATGAATTAGACAAATTTTCTAATTTTAATCTGCTATGAAACGGAACACATTCACAGAAACTCAGATCGTCAAAATCCTAAAAGAATTGGATTCTGGCAAACAAGCGAACGACGTCGCTCGGGAAAATAGCATCTCCAAAGCTACATTGTACAATTGGCGCAAGAAATACAGCGGTATGGGAGCATCTGAGCTAGCCGAGTTAAAGGCTCTCAAGGAAGAAAATCGCCGTCTGAAACACATGTATGCTGAATTGGCTCTGGATCATAGACTCGCAAAAGAGATTATCGAAAAAAAGCTTTAAAGCCTGCTCAGAAGCGGCTAATTGTTTCCGATATTTCACAGGAAGCTGGATTTAGCATTGAGCGGGCGTGCAGAGTTTTGCATTTAAGTACCGGTGTCTTTTATTACAAAACTGTCAAGAACGACCTGCCTGTTATAGACATGCTTAATGAGTTGGCAGAAGAACATCCGACAAGGGGTTTTGATTGGTATTATGGCAATTTGCGGAACAGAGGCCTGCCTTGGAATCGCAAACGAGTGCTTCGAATCTATCGAAGTATGGATCTCAAATTAAGGCGTAAGCGAAAAAGGCGTATTCTGAAACGACCAAAGCAGCCCTTAATCGAGGCTAAAACGTTGAACGAAACCTGGAGCATGGATTTTGTCAGTGATGCCCTAAGCTCTGGCAGACGCGTGCGAACATTAATAGTCATGGATGACGCTAGTAGAGAGGCACTTGCAGCGCACGCAGACTATTCCATCTGTGCAGGTAAAGTAATTCAAATTTTGCAGCAGTTAGAGTTGGAGCGCGGGTTGCCGTTATCAATAAGAACTGATAATGGCCCGGAGTTCATCAGCAAGAAACTGGCCAAATGGTGCGAAGAAAAGCAGATTGAGCAAAAATTCATTCAGCCAGGAAAGCCAATGCAGAACGGGTACAACGAAAGACTGAACAGAACCTACCGGGAAGATATCCTGGATGCTTACTTTTTTGATTCTTTGGAACAGCTACGCATTTTGTCGGATAAATGGCTTGACAATTACAACAGCCAGCATCCCCACAGATCAATGAAGGGACTGACCCCAAATCAAAAGTGCAGACTGCTGAAAGAAAATGCCGTGAAAAAAGAAGAGTTAACTATTACAATCAACAATAAAATCTAAATCGTCGCCGCTCTAAAAATGGGAAGCCTACA
>NZ_JAKFFU010000026.1:0-1187 GCF_021502625.1 Dyadobacter sp. CY351
TGTAAGTGTCCCAAAATCGCAGACAGTTTGAAATTAGAGAATATCACTTAATTTTAAACTGATGAAAAAGACCAAATTCACCGAGACACAGATCGTTTCGATCCTCAAACAACAGGAAGCTGGCATTCCAACCAAGGAGATTTGCAGGCAGAATGGCATTTCCGAAGCCACTTTTTACAATTGGAAGAGCCGGTATGGCGGGATGGAAGCTTCTGACGTTAAACGCCTGAAAGATTTAGAGGAAGAAAATTCACGCTTGAAAAAGATGTTTGCCGATCTGAGCCTGGATAATCAAATACTTAAAGAGCTGTTCGCAAAAAAGGGCTGGGCTCTGCCGCAAAAAGGGAATTGACCGAGGAGATTGTTCGAGAGCACAACATCGCTGTGAGCAGAGCCTGTAAAATTGTTAACCTCGTTCGTTCTCAATACTATTACAGCAGTAAGAGAGATGATTCTGAGGTGATAGAGTCGTTGCAAGACTTGGCATTTAAACACCCTTCATACGGGTTCAGGAAACTTTTTGCCTACCTGCGTAGATCTGGTAAGCTGTGGAACCATAAGCGAGTTCACCGTATTTATCAAGTTTTAAAGCTGAATAAGAGGCGAAAAGGTAAACGCCGATTACCTGATCGCGTTAAACAACCGCTGGTTCAGCCTGCGCAAGTGAATGAGACTTGGAGCGTGGACTTTATGAGTGATTCTATGATTGGGAATCGTAAATTCAGGACGTTCAACGTGATCGATGATTGCTCTCGCGAGGCCTTGGCCATTGAGATTGATACTTCGTTGTCCTCAAAGCGAATTACCAGGGTTTTGGAACGGATCGGGCTGAGTAAAGGCTTTCCGAAAGCGATAAGGTCGGACAACGGACCAGAATTCACATCGAAAGATTTTGCAATTTGGTGTGCTGATAGAAATATCGAAACACGGTTTATTCAGCCAGGAAAACCCATGCAGAACGGTTTTATTGAACGATTTAATCGGCTTTATCGAGAAGCGGTACTAGATGCTTATTTGTTTTTCGACCTAGATCAGGTCAGGCAATTGACCGCGGAATGGATTGATGAATATAACCACCGAAGACCTCATGAAGGACTCGGCAATATGACACCTTTTGAATGGAAAGACTTGCTGCTGAAAAAGGAAATACAACAACAAATGGCTGTCTGAAAATCGGGGTACATACA
>NZ_JAKFFU010000027.1:0-581 GCF_021502625.1 Dyadobacter sp. CY351
CCGACTGCTGCGCCTCGGACTTTGATGTGCCCAGCCAATGTGTATGCTGGTAACTTTGACATAGTTGACTGCAACAGTGCGCGTGGCTGGGTTTGGGACAAGAACAATTCGAGCACTGCCCTGACTGTCGAGCTTTATGAAGGTAGTACAGTCTATGCGACTGGATTGGCCAACATTTACAAGGAAACATTAAAGAATGAAGGCAAGGGAACGGGTAACTATGGTTTCAGCTTGCCTCTCCCTGCTAGCCTGAGAGACGGGAAAGCGCATTCGCTAAGTATCCGCGTAAAAGGGACAACCTATTCAGTAACCTCATCACCTAGAAGTTTGACCTGCGGATCGAATGCTTACGAGGGGAGCTTTTTTGCAGTGGATTGTAGCAGTGCCCGCGGATGGGTCTGGGACAAGAACAATGCAGATTCAACAATGACTGTTGAGCTTTACGAAGGCAGCACAGTTTACGGGACAGTAATAGCCAACCAGTACCGGGCAGACCTGAAAGACCAGGGTAAGGGGACAGGCAACTATGGCTTTACGATACCAATCCCTGCTGGTCTTAAAGACGGCGCGACCCATACATT
>NZ_JAKFFU010000028.1:0-554 GCF_021502625.1 Dyadobacter sp. CY351
GGAGTCGGGGAGACCTGAAGCAGTAGGTTAAAGACACTGTTAGGGTAAAATCGGCGACTGGGGCTAAGTCGTAACAAGGTAGCCGTACCGGAAGGTGCGGCTGGAACACCTCCTTTCTGGAGACGAAGAATTCTGCTTTTGGTTTATCTTTATCATATATTAGGGCTTGTAGCTCAGGTGGTTAGAGCGCGACACTGATAATGTCGAGGTCCGTGGTTCGAGTCCACGCAGGCCCACGGAAAACAAGTTTATCAGGAAAACGTTCTTGATAATTATTATTGAAGATTTTTGGGGGATTAGCTCAGCTGGCTAGAGCACCTGCCTTGCACGCAGGGGGTCAACGGTTCGAATCCGTTATTCTCCACATTACCAATAAAGATTGGTAACGAGTTCATTGACATATTGAGAAGTAGAAGAGAGAAGAAGAAATTAAGATCGCGCAAGCGAATTAAGGGCGCATGGGGGATACCTAGGCTCTCAGAGGCGATGAAGGACGTGATAAGCTGCGAAAAGCTACGGGGATTGGCACATACAAATTGATCCGTAGATATCCG